>NZ_JAJPWR010000023.1:0-133089 GCF_046548995.1 Amycolatopsis sp. lyj-109 | reverse complement strand
AATGGAAGCACAGTAATGTGTTGTCGAGTTGACTGGTACTAATAGGCCGAGGACTTGTCTACAAAGATGTTACGCATCCACTCTACGGTTCTGAAACACCACACCAGCACATGGTGTGTGTTGTTTCAAGATGTTTCGGTGGTTATAGCGTCAGGGAAACGCCCGGTCCCATTCCGAACCCGGAAGCTAAGCCTGACAGCGCCGATGGTACTGCAACCGAAGGGTTGTGGGAGAGTAGGACACCGCCGAACTTACTTGAACGGAAGGCCCCGGTCGAGAACCCCACGGTTCTCCCGGGGCCTTCCGCTATTCCCGGGCCGGCCGCCGGAGCAGGTACGTGTCCATGATCCAGCCGCGCCGCTCCCGCGCCTCCGCCCGCACCTCACGGATGTGCGCCGCCAGCGCCGGGGTGAGCGGACCGGACAGCAGGATCTCGTCCGGCGTGCCGATGTAAGCGCCCCAGAAGATGTGCAGGCCCTCCGACGTGAAGCGGTCGAACGTCGTGTGGGCGTCCAGCAGCACGAACACGTCGTCGACGCCCTCCGGCCAGCCCGTCGCCAATCGGCGGCCAGTCGTCAGCTGGACCGCGCGGCCGATCTGGTTCATCGTCGTCCGGTGCCGGGCCACCAGCGCCGAGATGCTGCTGATGCCCGGGACGACCTCGTACTCGAACTCCACGTTCCCCCGGGCCAGCACCGCCTCGATCAGCGCGATCGTGCTGTCGTACAGCGACGGGTCGCCCCACACCAGGAAGGCGCCGGATTCGGCGGGCCCCAGTTCCGAGCGGATCAGGTCCTCGTACACGGCCGCGCGGGCCGCGTGCCAGTCGGCGACCGCGGCCCGGTAGTCCGCCGGGGTCCGGTCGCGGGGCGGGTCCTCCGCCAGCACCACGCGGTAGCCAGGGCGCGTCACGAACCGGTCGAGGGTCTCCTGCCGCAACCGGACCAGGTCGCTCTTCTCCGCCCCCTTGTCGAGCACGAAGAACACGTCGACGCGGTTGAGCCGGTCGATGGCCTGCACCGTCAGGTGCTCCGGGTCGCCGGCGCCGATCCCGATCGCGTAGATCTTCCGCATGCCGGGAGTGTGCCGGGGGCGATCGGTGAACCCCTACCCCCGATGGGTATAAAGGAAGGAGAGCGAAAGGAGCGGGAGATGGCCGAAGCGACCTACACCGTCGAGGGCATGACCTGCGGGCACTGCGCCACCTCGGTCCGCGAGGAGGTCTCCGAGATCGACGGTGTCCAAAGCGTGGACGTCGACGTCGAGAGCGGCCGCGTGACCGTGACCAGCGACGCGCCGCTGACCACTGACGCGGTCGCCGCCGCCGTCACCGAGGCCGGCTACCGCCTGGTCGCGTGAACTCCACCGAGGTGTCGGCCGCGGCCCGCGTCGAGCTCGCCATCGGCGGGATGACGTGCGCGTCCTGCGCGGCTCGCGTCGAGCGGAAGCTCAACAAGGTCGACGGCGTGACCGCGACGGTCAACTACGCCACCGAGAAAGCCCAGGTCAGCTACCCGAGCGGGCTGTCAGTCGACGACCTCAAGGCCGTCGTCGAAGCCGCCGGCTACTCGGCACGGCTGCCCGAGCCCGAGGCGCCGGATGACACACGCGAGCTGCGCAAACGTTTGCTGGTGTCTGCCTCGCTCACTGTCCCGCTGGTCGTCGTCGCGATGGTCCCGGCCTGGCAGTCCGCGGCCTGGCCGTGGGTGTCGCTCGTCCTCGCCGCCCCGGTCGTGACCTGGGGCGCGTGGCCGTTCCATCGCGCCGCCGCGGTCAACCTGCGGCACGCCACCGCCACGATGGACACGCTGATCTCACTCGGCGTCGTCGCTTCCGTGGCCTGGTCGCTGTACGCGCTCGTTTTCGGCGACGGCCACCACCACCTGTACTTCGAGGTGGCCGCCGCGGTCACCACGTTCATCCTGGCCGGCCGCCACTTCGAGACGCGGTCGAAGCGCCGGGCCGGCGCCGCCCTCCGCGCCCTCATGGACCTCGGGGCGAAGGACGTCACCGTGCTCCTCGACGGCGAAGAGCACCTCGTCCCGATCAAGGACTTGCAGGTCGGTGACGTCTTCGTGGCCCGGCCCGGCGAGAAGATCGCCACCGACGGCGTGGTCACAGAAGGCGGGTCGGCGGTCGACACCAGCATGCTGACCGGCGAGTCGGTCCCGGTCGAGGTCGGTCCGGGCGACGCGGTCACCGGTGCCACCGTCAACGTCGGCGGGCGGCTGCTCGTGCGCGCCACGCGCGTCGGCGCGGACACCCGGCTGGCGCAGATGGCGCGGCTCGTCGAGTCGGCGCAAAACGGCAAGGCCGAGGTCCAGCGCCTGGCCGATCGGGTCTCGGCGGTGTTCGTCCCGGCGGTCGTCTTCGCCGCGCTGGCGACCCTCGTCGGCTGGCTGGCGACCGGCGGCTCGGCGGACGCGGCGTTCACCGCGGCCGTGGCCGTGCTGATCATCGCCTGCCCGTGCGCGCTCGGCCTCGCGACGCCGACGGCACTGCTCGTCGGCACCGGCCGCGGTGCGCAGCTGGGCATCCTGATCAAGGGGCCCGAGGTGCTCGAGTCGACCCGGCGCGTCGACACCGTCGTGCTCGACAAGACCGGCACCGTCACCACCGGCCGGATGACGCTCGTCGAGGGCGACGGCGAGGTGCTCCGGCTCGCGGGCGCCGTCGAGGCCGCTTCCGAACACCCGATCGGCCGCGCCATCGCCGACGCCGCCCGCGAGCGCTTCGGCGCATTGCCCGCCGTCACCGAATTCCGCAGCACGCCGGGTGTCGGCGTGGCAGGGGTGGTCGAAGGACGCGTCGTCAGCGTCGGGCGGGCGCCGGGTGGCGACGTGACCACGGTCGGGGTGACCTGGGACGGCGAGCTGCACGGGACGCTGGCCGTCGCCGACACGATCAAGCCGACGTCCGCGCGGGCCGTCGCCGAATTGCGGCAACTCGGCCTGGAGCCGATCCTGCTGACCGGTGACAACGCGGGCGTGGCGCGGGCGATCGCCGCCGAAGCCGGGATCGGCGAGATCGTCGCCGAGGTGCTGCCCGAGGGCAAGGTCGACGTCGTCAAGCGGCTGCAGGCGGAGGGCCGCGTGGTGGCGATGGTCGGTGACGGCGTCAACGACGCGGCCGCGCTCGCGCAGGCCGACCTGGGCCTGGCGATGGGCACGGGCGCCGACGCGGCCATCGAAGCCGGCGACCTGACGCTGGTGCGAGGAGACCTGCGGGCCGCGGCCGACGCGATCCGGCTGGCCCGCCGCACCCTCGCCACGATCAAGGGGAACCTGTTCTGGGCGTTCGCCTACAACGTGGCGGCGCTGCCGCTCGCGGCGCTCGGCCTGCTCGACCCGATGATCGCGGGGGCGGCGATGGCCTGCTCGTCGGCCTTCGTGGTGAGCAACAGCCTGCGGTTGCGCCGGTTCCGCTGACACCCCGGGAGGGTATAGTCGGGGTGAGGAATGCCGACGACGGGGACAGGTGGGCGATGACGGGTTACAGCACCGAGCGGGAAGCCTATCTGAAGCGCCTGCGCCGGATCGAGGGTCAGATCCGCGGGCTGCAGCGCATGGTCGAGCAGGACAAGTACTGCATCGACATCCTGACCCAGGTCTCCGCGGCGACGAAGGCGCTGCAGTCGTTCTCGCTCGAACTGCTCGACGAGCACCTGGCCACCTGCGTCGTCCAGGCGGCCGCGGCGGGCGGCGAGGAAGCCGATCTGAAGGTCCGGGAAGCTTCGGACGCCATCGCGCGGCTGGTGCGGTCCTAGCGGACCAGCACGGCCAGGGTGAGGCCGCCCGCGTTCGTCGTGAAGTGCACGATCACCGACGCGAGCACGCCCCGGCCGAGGTGGCGCCACCAGTGCAGGAAGATCCCGGCGACGCCCGCCGCGGCCATCGCCAGCACCTGCAGCACCACCACCGGCGTCGAGCCGAACACGGCGTGCACGGCGGCGTTGCGGCCGATGGCGAGGG
The DNA here is from genome assembly GCF_046548995.1 of Amycolatopsis sp. lyj-109. Taxonomy (NCBI): domain Bacteria; kingdom Bacillati; phylum Actinomycetota; class Actinomycetes; order Pseudonocardiales; family Pseudonocardiaceae; genus Amycolatopsis; species Amycolatopsis sp. lyj-109. Next base: position 129,118 of record NZ_JAJPWR010000023.1, on the reverse strand, counting down.
CCGGCAGCGCGTGCCAGAGCCCGAACAGCGCGGCCGAGCACAGGATCGGCGGCCAGCGCCACCGGTCGTCGTCCGCGCCGAACAGACCGGGCAGCACACCGCGGAACGCGACCTCCTCGATCAGTACCGTGCCGAACAGGATCCGGCCGCAGGTCAGCCACAGCAGCTGCGCGAAATCGGGGTCGCCGACGCGGCCGTCCTGGTAGACCGTGCGCAGCGACGGCACGGCCAGCGCGATCCCGAAGACGACCGCCACCGAAGCCGCGCCGGCCAGGCCGACGAGCGCGGGACGCCGGAGCCGGCTCAGCCCAGGTCCGTCCACGAGCAGCCGGCCGCCCGGCCCAGCGCGACCAGCACGAGCGCCGCCACCAGCCCGCACACCGGGTACGCCCAGCCGGGCAGCACGCGGTTGGCCAGCGTGGTCGACGCGGCGAGCGTCATGACCGCGGCGACCAGCGCGAACACCCGCCGCGGGGGGAACGGCGCGGCTTCGGTCAAGGACCGGCTCCCGCGGTCCCGGTGAAGCCACCGTGGGGACTGCCGACCGTCACGACGTCCTGACCTGCGCCGATGCCGCGGCGCAGGTCAACCTACCGCGTCGGTGAGGTCGTCCGCCGGTGACCGGCGCTGGATCGGCACTCTTTTCGACATCGGCAGGGTGGCTTCCGGGTCGAACGACGCGGGACGGTCGTCGAGGGCGACGGCCGCGTCGGCCAGCAACGCCCGGCAGCCCGTCAGGCTCGCCTTGAGCTTGTCGCGGACCTCCGCGAGGGCCGTGACCTCGCGTTGCGCCGCCTCGACCAGGGATTCGCCGTGCTTGGTCGCGTCGGTGACCAGCTTCTCGGCCTTCTCCCGGGCCGCGGCCAGCTCGGTTTCCGCGGTCGTGACCAGGGTTTCGCCGTGTTGCCGCGCTTCGGCGACCACCTGGTCGGCCTTCGCTCGGGCGGCCGCAGACTGCTCGCCCAGCTCGCGCATCGCGTCGGCGCGGCGCACCGTCATCGCGCGGGTGTGGTCCTCTTCCAGCTGGGCACGGCGGTGTGCCGCGGCCTCGTCGAGTTCCTTGCGACGCTGCTCGGCCGCGCGCAGGAGTTCCTCGTGCTCGGCGCGCTGCCGCTCGCGTTCGGCCTCCGCCTCGGCGACCAGCCGGCGTTCCTTCTCCGTGAGCCGGACGGCCTCCGCCTCGGCCTCCCGGCGGATCCGCTCCGCGGTTTCCGTTGCCGCCGCGGTGATTTCGGCCGCTTCCTCGCGGGTCAGCTCGATCATCCGGCGGGAGCGCTCCTGCAGGGCGTCCGCGGGGATCGGGGTCATGCTGATCCGGTCGATCTTGACACGCAGCTCGTGGTTCTCCTCGGCGAGCGCGGTCCCGCGGCGCCGCGCGGAGTCCCGCTCCGCGGTGAGTCTGCGGATCTCGGCCTCGGCCCACGCGACGTACTCCGCGACCTGGGCGCGGTGAAAACCGCGCCACGCCAGGTCGAATCCGGGCTGCGTGTTCGCCACGTCCTCGCCGCCGCCGGGGGCCATGCCTCACCTCCGAATTGGATGGTTTCTCCTGGGCCGCACGTTTTCCTTGCGGCACCGGGGATTTCCGTGTGCACCCCAGTGTGCCGCAAACCCGCCTCCGCGCGCTGCCCGGGCGGCCGATCATTCGTCGAGCGGTTCTCCGAGACCGGTGGACGTGCTCCGGACGCCGGGCAGCTCGGCCAGTTCGGCGGCCAGGTCGTAGAGATCACCGCGGCCGTCCAGGCGCAGCGTCACGACCGCGATCCGTTGCCCCTCTTCGGAAACGGATTCGTGGTCGACCTCGACGTGGTGCACCGCCCACCCGCGCCCGGTGCACACGGCCAGCGCCGCGCGCAGCACGCCGTGGCCGTCGAGGTAGCTCAGCCGGACCACCGGTGGTTCCCGGCGGTGCCGGGCCACGAACCGCTGCAGCGGCGGGAAGCCCCGGGTCACCACGAAATGCCCGATCGTCGTGCCGGCCGCGAGCACCGGCAGCCCGGCCCCGCACGCCGTGCCGACCGCGGCGGTCAGCCAGATCGTCGCCGCCGTGGTCAGCCCGCGCACCGCGTCCCGGCGGACGAAGATCAGCCCGCCGCCGATGAAGCCGATGCCGGAAACGATCTGGGCGGCGATCCGCGACGGGTCGAGCGAGACGTGCTCGAAGCCGAGCAGATCGGCGAAGCCGTACTTCGACACCAGCATGAACACGGCCGAGCCGACGCCGACCAGGCTGTGCGTCCGCAGCCCGGCGGCCTTCATGCCGGCCTCGCGTTCGAGCCCGATGGCGACGCTCAGCAGGAGTGCGAGCAGGACCGGCGGCAGCAGGCTCCACTGCGCCGGCGTGGACCACAGGGTGGGCAAGTTCGTGACCTCCAGGGTTTCCGGTGGCCGGCAAGCGGGGAGAACCGCGGCGCCGTCACCTGGGCATACTGGGCCGGACGCCCCCGATCGTGCCAGGCGAGGAGGACTCGTGACAGCGAGCCTGCCGGTTCCGGACTTCGTGGCCTACCGCGCCGTGCGCCGCGGCGTCCGCGACCTGCTCGGGGGACGGCCCGGCGCGTGGTTCCACCGGGTCCCGGCGTGTCCGGAGTGGACTGTCACGGACCTGCTCGGCCACCTCACGGCGATCGCCGGGCGGGTCCTGGCGCGCCACGGCGGCGGCCCGGTGTCGCCGGCCGGGGCCGTGGCGGTGCCGGAGCTGCTCGACCACTGGGACGACGTCGGCGAGGAGCTCGACCGGCGGCTCGAGGACGCGGGCGGGCGCAGTGGCGCGGTGATGGTGATGGACGCCTACACCCACGAGCTGGACCTGTGCGCGGCCCTCGGCGTCGCGCCGCCGGAGGACCACGCGGCCGAGGCGCCGAGCTTCGAAGTGCTGGTCAGCGGACTGTCAGGCTCGATCACGGCACGCCGGTTGCCGTCGCTGCGGCTGTGCACGACGTCGGGTGCGGAGTGGACGGCAGGTGATGGCCGTCCGGCGGCGACGGTGACCGCGCCCACCCACGACCTCTACCGCTCCCTGGCCGGACGACGGTCCCTTGCCCAGCTCGCGGCCCTGGCCTGGAGCACGGCGCCCGAGCCGTGGCTGCCCGCGTTCGGCTGGGGGCCGTTCGCGCCGCCCGCCCAGCCGGGCGTCTGACGGGCGGCGGGGCTCAGCCGGACGGCGGGGTGACCGTCAGGAGGGCGGCCAGGGCCAGCACCACGACGCTGAGCAGCACCTCCACCACCACTGCCTGGCGCAGGCGGCGCAGGTCCGCCGTCACCGTCTTCGTCGCGCCTTCCGGCGGTGCCGCCGGGGTCAGGCTCCGGCGCACCGCCCGGCGGGAGCGGCTCGCCACCGCCAGCAGCACCGCGAAGCCCGCGATCTTCAGCAGGACCAGCAGGCCGAACCGGGTCGTCCAGAGGGACGGCAGCGACGGCATGATGCGCAGCGCCAGCACGGTGCCGCTGAGCGCGATGGCCGTCACCGCTCCGCCCGCGATGCGGGAAAAGCGCGTCGCCACGGGAGCCAGGTCCTCGTCGGCTGCCGGGCGGTGGAGGCACAGGGCCAGCTGGGCCAGGCCACCCGCCCAGACGGCGATCGCGCCGAAGTGCACCAGGTCCGCCGAGACCGAGACGAATATGATCGGGTCGGTGACCGGGTGGCCGGTGGCCGAGAACGTCAGCAGCACGAGGAAGCCGGTCACCACGGCCAGGTTCTCGTAGCGGGAGCGCAGCCGTTCCGGAAGGTCCGGCCGCAGCAGCCGGGGGAGCAACAGCGCCAGCACGGCCACCGCGGCCAGCCGGAGCAGCAGCAGCTTCCCGTAGGCGACGCGCAGGGTGTCCGCCAGCAGCCGGGTGTCGAACACCGCTTCGAGGTTCCGCCCGGCCGCGTACGGGCCCTGCAGCACGAACGCCGCGACGGTCGTCGCCGCGACGAGGCCGGCGCCCCAGCGCAGCAGCCGCCGGGCACGGGGGTCGGCGCGGGCCGCCGGACGGCACAGCACCACGAACGCCAGCCCGCCGAGCAGCACGACTCCGAGGTAGGCCAGCCAGCGCGCGCCCGTCGACACGGCGTCGACGGCCGCGTCGGTGCCGGTCGCCGCCGACACCGCGCCGGCCGACGTCACCATCGGCCCGGTACCCACCACGAACGCGAAGGTGCCGCGCACCGGGTGGGAGTCGGCCGAGACGAAGGCGTATTCGACCAGGTAGGTGCCGTCCGGCAGCCCCGGCTTCAGCCGCACCGCGACCTGCTCCGCGGCCTCGCCGGGCTGGAACACCGGGCCGGTGTCCACCTGCCTGCCCTCGAGGTCGACGACCTTGATCGACCCCGGCTGGATCCCGACGTTCTCCGATAGGGTGACCGACACCAGGGACGGCGCCGCGCTCAGGCGGGCGCCGTCCCCGGGGGTCGACGAGACGATCTCGACGTGCGCGAAAGCCGGAGTCGCGCCGAGCACCAGCCAGCCGATCAGGAAGGCCAGCAGGGCCAGCGCGCGCTTCACGCGGCGAGCGCGGGCTGCTTCGGCGCGCCGCAGAGGCACTGGGTCAGCTCCCGCTCGGCGGCCGAGGCGCGCCGGTGCAGGACGACCGCGACGATCATCGGGATGGTGACGATCGTGTTGTAGAACAGGTGCAGCTCGACCCGGGGGATCAGCAGCTGGACGATGCTGCTGGGCACCTTGCCGCCGCCCAGCCGCCAGCCGGACTGCGCCTGGATGAACAGCAGCAGGTGCTCGATGTGGTGCCAGAACTGGATGGCGAGCGCGAGGTTCCACCACTGCCGTGACCGGCCGGCGAAGCCGTACCGCAGGATCCACAGGAACACCAGCATCACGAGCGCGTAGCCGTAGTGCAGCCATTCCTGCGAAATGAGCCACGGGAACGGCACCCCGAGCACTCCCCGCGCCCGCGAGGTGGGCCACCCGAGCCCGTAGATCTGCACGGCTTGGACGATGTGCTCGGCCCAGTGGGCCAGCACGATCACCATGAACACGGCGAGGGCCCGGTTGTGGTACTTCCCGTTGAGCGTCCCCAGGAAGCCGGCCGGCCGAACGAACTCGGAGGTCGACATGCAAGTGCCCCTTCTCGAAGGACCGAATCTCGGCTTTCCGACGATAACGCTCCCGGCGGCCCGCTCCGTTACTCCGGATTGCCCATTTCGCCGGGTCGGCCGGCCGCACCCCGGGGCGGCTCAGTGCAGGGTGAGGCCGTCGGAGAGCTCCGGCTTCGGGGGGATCCGGAACAGCTTGGTGAACAGCTCCAGGTGCGCGAACGCGCCTTCGATCTTCACCCGGCCGGACGCCATCGCCTCGGCCGCGGTCAGGTTGCCGTTGAACAGGTTGATCAGCTCCGGCCCCTGCGGCTCGATGACGATGTCCGCCGAGGGGTGGTCGCCGCTGCTCACCTTCAGCGTTCCGTCGTCGATCATGGCGTGGATGATCAGCGAGTCGCTGTGGCGCAGCACGTACGTCACGTGCACGCCGCGCGCGGCTTCCTCCTGGAACGTCGTGTAGAGCGAGAGGATGGCGGCGTCGGTGGTGAAGACGTCGTCGCCCTTCGGGTAGCCGAGCGAGCGCGCGCCCCACAGCCCGAGGTCCAGCAGGATGTGGTCCAGTTCGCTGCCGTACTCGGTGAGCTCGTAGACCAGGCCGGCGTCGAGCTGCGGCAGGACGCGGCGGCGGACGACGCCGGCCTGCTCCAGCTCGTTGAGCCGGGACGACAGGATGCTCGCCGGGATGCGGGGCAGGCCTCGCTGCAGGTCCGTGAAGCGCTTCGGGCCGAGGATCAGGTCGCGGATGACGAGCATGGACCACCGCTCGCCGATGATTTCGAGAGCACGCGCCAGGCCGCAGAACTGTCCGTAGGTGCGTGTGGTCGTCATACTCGGTCCTCACTGTGGGTCGCATCGGACGCGCGCGCACGCCCGTCGGCTAGCTAACGCGCTCGGGATCCAGGTTGACGACCCGCTCGGCCGCCGGGCCACTGCGGTGTGCATGCCTTCGTTGTGGATTTCACGGGAAATGCCGTGTGTTTCGCATACCCGGGTAGGTGTGCCGCGCACTGGCCGCAGGTCCGGCCGCCGGAGAAGAATCCGGTTTCTCGGATTATGCGCACCGGCGGCAGGGAGTTGAAATGAGCGGATCGGCCGTGCAGCCCGCCTTCCACCCGTCGACGTCGCACGCGCGCGGCCGCGTGCTCGGCTTCAAACGGCACCTGCGCGCCGAGGTCAGCAACGGCAACGGCGCCTACCTGTTCTCCGAACGCGGGGTCATCGCGATGCGGGGCGCCCGCATCGAATCGCTCGCGCCGCTGCTGGACGGGACGTGGGAACTGGCCGACGTGCTCGGTGCGCGGCCGGACGGGATGGCGCCCGAGGAGGTCGCGGCGCTGGTGGCCCAGCTCGTCGAGGCGGGCCTGGTGGCCGTGCGCGAGGCGGCCGGGCCCGGGGCCGACGAACGGGAGCTCGCCTACTGGGACGCGTGCGGCATCGACGCCGGCGAGGTCGCGGCCGGCGACACCCGCGGCAACGTCCGGCTGATCGCGGTCGGCGAGGACGTCGACACGCGGCCCGTCGAGCAGGCGCTGGCGGGCGCGGCCCTCGACGTCGTCGGCGGGACCGGCGAGCCCGACCTGAGCGTGGTGCTGTGCACCGACTACCTCGACCCGCGGCTGGGCGAGGTCGACGCCGAGCACCGCCGCACCGGACGGCCGTGGCTGCTGGCGCGCCCGTTCGGCGCCCAGGTCTGGATCGGGCCGGTGCTGCGGCCGCACGAGTCGGCGTGCTGGCTGTGCCTGACCAACCGGCTGTGGGCCCACCGGCACGCCGAAGCGTGCGCCCAGGAGGTCCTCGGTCACGTCGGCCCCGCGCGCCACCCCGCCGCCGCGCTGCCGCCGCTCACCGCGGCGGCGGCCCACCTGGTGGCGCTGGAGGCCAGCAAGTGGCTGGCCGGCTACCGCCACCGCGGCCAGGAGAGCGTCTGGGTGCTCGACACCCTCAGCCTGCAGGGCGAGCTGCACGAGTTGCGCCGCCGCCCGCAGTGCCCCGGCTGCGGGGACGCCACGCTCGTGACCCAGCGGTCCGCCCGGCCGATCGAGCTGCGGGAGGCCCGGAAGGCCACCTCGGCCGGCGGGGGGCACCGCACCGCGACGCCGGCCCAGATGCTCGAGCGGTACCGGCACCTCGTCAGCCCGGTCACCGGGATCGTGAAGGCGGTCCGGCCCGACCCGGCGGCGCCGCCGTTCATCAACGCCTACCGGTCGGGGACGAACATCGCCCGCGCCCTCACCGGCGTCGTCGGGCTGCAGGCCGGGCTGCGCGGGGAGAACGGCGGCAAGGGCGTCAGTCCCCTCGACGCCGAGGTCGGCGCGCTCTGCGAAGCGGCGGAGCGCTTCTCCGGCAACTTCCAGGGTGACGAACTGCGGATCCGGGCCTCGTTCGACGACCTCGGCGCGGAGGCGGTCCACCCCAACGACTGCATGCTGTTCGCCGAGCGGCAGTACCGGGAGCGCGCGGCCTGGAACGCGGTGCACGGACTGTTCCAGCACGTCGGCGCGCCCTTCGACACCTCGGCCGTGATCGACTGGACCCCGGTCTGGACGCTGGCGGGCCGGCGCCGCCTCCTGCCGACCGGGTTCCTGTACTACGGCGCGCCCACCGGCTGCGGGATCCGCGGCCTGCGCCCGGACTCCAACGGCGCGGCGGCCGGCAGCAGCCTCGAGGACGCCATCCTGCAAGGCACCCTGGAGCTCGTCGAACGGGACGCCGTCGCGTTGTGGTGGTACAACCGGACGCCGGTGCCGGGGGTGGATCTCGCGTCCGTCGGCGACCCGTGGCTGGAGGAGATGATCGGCGGCTACGCGGGCATCGGCCGCGAGCTGTGGGCGCTCGACGTGACGTCGGACCTCGGCGTCCCGGTGGTCGTGGCGCTCTCGCGGCGCACCGACGGGCCGCACGAGCACGTCATCTTCGGCTTCGGGGCCCACCTCGACCCGCGGATCGCCCTCCGCCGCGCGGTCACCGAGCTGAACCAGATGATCCCCGACGTGCTCCACTTCGGACACGAGCTCGACGACCCGGACGCGGCCCGCTGGCTCCGGTACGCGACGGTCGCCAACCAGCCGTACCTCCGGCCCGCCGCGGGCGTGCGGATGCGCGTCCCGGCGGACTTCCGGTTCGTCCACCGCCCGGACGTGCGCGACGACGTGGTGGCGCTGGGCCGGACGCTGGCGGCGGCCGGCACGGAATTGCTCGTGCTCGACCAGACCCGGCCCGACGTGGGGATCCCGGTGGTCAAGGTGCTCGCGCCGGGGCTGCGGCCGTTCTGGGCCCGCTACGCGCCCGGACGACTGTTCGACGTTCCGGTGCGGCTGGGCAGGCTCGCCGAGCCGACGCCGTACGAGCGGCTCAATCCGTTCCCCATCTTCCTCTAGCACCCTGGAGTGTCCCGGAAGAGCACTTCACCCCTCGCGTAGGAGCACCCGTTGACCGCCGACAGCCCGGAGGGACGCGCCGAAACGATCCGGTTGCTGTCCCTGACCGAGGACACCCTGCTCGAAGCCGCGGACGACGGGACGCTCGTCGCCATCTCCTGGTGGGGGGAGTACGAGTTCCCCGGCACGCCCGAGGAAGTCCGCGCGTCGCTCGACCGTATGGCGCTCGGCCCGGTGGCCATGGCCAACCTGGCCGTGGCCGGCCAGGACGAGTCGCGGGTGTCGCTGCGGAAGGTGCTCACCCGGCTCTCCGGTTCGGTGGTGCACTCCCTCGCGCTCAACGACGGCCAGGGGCCGTTGCTGTCGGCGATCCCGGTGACGCAGAACCCCGCGTTCCCGGTCGGCCCGCTGCCGGCGGCGCGGCGCGTCCGGCTCTCGCGGTTCACCTCGCTGCGCGCCGACGGTGGCACGCTGCTCGCCGAGTCGCCGGGAGCGCGGTACAAGGTCGCCTTGTCCAGCTCGCCCGCCGTGGTGATCGCGTCGTCGCTGGCCGCGCCGAGAACGGTCGACGAGCTGGCCGGGACGGCCGGGGTGCCCTCGGCCGTCGTGGCCGACGTCCTGTCCTTCCTGGTCGCCGCCGGGGTGGTGCTGCTCGCCCGGCCCGACGGCGGGTTCGCCGAGTCCGGCGGGCCCGACCTCAGTGTCTGGTCGCCGGGCGACCTGCTGTTCCACACCCGCAGCCGGACCTGGCAGAAGGGGGCGGCGCCGGATCCGGCCGCGGCTCGCGAGATGCGCGAGCCGCCCGTGGTCAAACAGGTCACCGCGGGGCCGACGTTCCCGCTGTACCGGCCGGACCCGGCCGTGCTGGCGGCCAGGGACCCGACGCTGACCAGCCTGCTCGAGCGCGACCACACCTGCCCGGAGTTCAGCGAGCGCGCCCTGCCGGCGCGGCAGATCGGCGAGTTCCTGTTCCGGGCGGCCCGGGTCCGCTCGGTCGGCCCGGCGCACCTGCCCGGCGGCCCGGCGCACGAGGCGTCGCAACGGCCGTACTTCAGCGTCGGCTGCCTGTACGAGCTCGAGATCTACGTCGGCATCAACCGCTGCGACGACCTGGCCCGCGGGATCTACCACTACGACCCGCTGTGGCACACGCTCACCCTGATCAACGACGACCTCCCGGTCCTGGACGGCCTGCTGGACATGGCGATGGTCGCCGCGGGCGGCCACGCCCGGCCGTCGGCGCTGCTGACGATGACGGCCCGCATGTCGCGGATCGCCTGGGCCCTCGGCGGGGCGGCGTACGCCACGACCCTGCTCCACGTCGGGACGCTGCAGCAGGTGTTCTCCCTCGCCGCGAAGGCCATGGGGCTGACCGCGCACGCCGTGCCCGTGGACGCCGGCGACCGCGTCGACCGGGCGCTGAAGCTGGAGTGGCCCGCCGAGGTCAGCGTCGGCGAATGTGTCCTGAACTTGCCCGGGTGAGCCTGCGGCGGGAACGCCCGGATCGCGGTTCCGGCTGTTAGATTTGCCGGGCGGACGTCTGGGGAGATTCCGCGAGGGGGCAACTGGGCGTACTGGGGAGGCGCAGCGGTGGTTTCGGCAGCGAAACCGGCCGGTCCGGCCGTGCCCGGAAAGCGCCGGGTCCGTCGTGGCTTCGTCCCGCGGGCGGGACCCGCGCGGCCCGGGGCCGTGGACGGTCCGGCGGGCCGCCCGTTCCCGCCGCGGCCGGGCCGGTTCGCGCACGCCGGCGGCTGCGTCGCCATCGGGCTGCTCTGTCTCCTCACCCCGCTGCAGGAGGCGGCGGACCGGGCGGTGGTCCTGGCCGCCTGCGGGTGCGGCGGGGCGCTGGTCCTGGTCCACCTGGCCGCGTTCGGGCGCGGGCGGACCCGGTTCCGTGGCACCGCGCTGGCGCTGCAGGCCGTGCTGGGCCTGGCCCCGGTGCTGGAGTTCGGCGCGGCATCGGCCGTGTTCAGCTGTTTCTTTCTGGGCAGCCTGCCGCTGGTGGCCCGGCCGCGCGTCGCCGTCCCGGTGCTGGTGTTGGTGCTGGTGCTCGTGACGGCCGGGGCCGGGGCCCTGGCCGTGCGGGCCGCCGGGCCGGCGGCCGTCGCGGACGGCCTGCGAGCCGCGTTGCTCACCGCGGTGACGGCCTTCGCGGTGTTCGGGCTGGCGTGGCTCGCCGGGGCGGCCGCCCCGGACGAGGACGGCAGGCGGGAGTTCGCCGCCCAGGTGGTCGCCGAGGAACGCCGCCGGTTCTCCCGGGACACCCACGACCTGCTCGGCCTGAGCCTCTCGGCGATCACGCTCAGGGCGGAGCTGATCCGGCGCCTGGTCGACGACTGCCCGCAGGCCGCGCAGGCCGAGCTGGCCGAACTGCTCACGATCTCCCGCAAGGCGCTGGCGGACGTCCGGGCGATCGCGGCGGGGTCCCGGGAGATGTCGCTGGCGGAGGAGTGCCGGTCCGCCGCCTCGGTGCTGCGGGCGGCGGGCATCACGGTCGGCTTCGACGGGCAGCTGCCCGCCGACCTGCCGTCGCCGGTGGCGACGACCTTGGCGGCGGTCCTGCGCGAGAGCGTCACGAACGTCATTCGGCACAGCAAGGCCGCCTGGTGCGACTTCTCGGTCGTGGCGGTGGCGGGCGCGGTGCGGCTGCAGGTGGCCAACGACGGGGTCCCGCCCGCCGGCGAAGACCCGCCCGCGGGCGAGAACTGCGGCTCCGGGCTGCGGAACCTCACCTACCGCGTGGAAGCCCTCGGCGGCGAGCTGTCGGTGGGGGTGCGGCCGGACGGGACGCACCGGCTGTGCGCGGTCGTCCCGCTGCGGGCACCGGCCTGGTGAACGGCGTCCGGAGCCGTTACAGCCATTCGGCTTCGGTGGCGATCCGGATCGCGTGGACCCGGTTGCGCGCGTTCAGCTTCGTCACGGACGCGGCCAGGTAGTTGCGGACCGTTCCGGGCGACAGGAACAGGTCCGCGGCGATGTCGGCCACGTTGCGGCCGCGGGCGGCCAGCGAAAGGATCTCCAGCTCACGGGGGGTGAGCGGGCAGTCGTCGGCTTCCCAGGCGGACAGGGCGAGCTCGCTGTCGATGACGCGGCGGCCGACGGCCACCGAGCGGACCGCGTTCGCCAGCTTGTCCGAAGGCGCGTCCTTCAGCAGGAAGCCGTTCACCTTGGCGTCCAGGGCGCGGCGGACGGTGCCCGGCCGGCCGAGGCTGGTGAGGATCAGGGTGTGGCATTCCGGCAGGCTTTCGTGGATCTCGGTGGCCGCCGTCAGACCGTCCTTCCCGGGCAGATCGATGTCGATGACGGCGACGTCCGGATGGGCCGCCTTCGCCGCGGGGAGGATCTCGTCGCCGGAATCGACTTCCGCGACCACTTCGATGTCGGATTCGAGGTTGAGCAAGGCGACAAGCGCGCCGCGGACCATATCCATGTCCTCGGCCAGCAAAACTCTGATCACGGTGTGACCTCACTTCCCCCAGTGGACGTCTCCCCGTGAGAATGGTACGCCACCGGATCCCGCCGGAAGGCAATTTCCGCCGCCCGGAATGCCGGCGATCGGCGCCGTCCCCACGACGCGCGATCGCCGGCCGGAAGCCCGGCGTGACCGCCTTCCCCGGTTCGGCGGACGCGTTCAGACCGCCACGGGCCGCCGGACGGCCGACGGCCACAGGTCCGGCAGCGCCAGCAGCACCGGCGGGTCGAAGCTGTGGCGCGGCCGCAGCCGTACGTCGGCCAGCACGGCGGTGACCCCGCGGTGCACCGGCACCGGGCCGGCGAGCCCGGTGTAGGGCCGTGGCCCGCGGTCGTCGTCGTAGCCGGCGGCGAAGGTGTGGGCGATGACGTACCAGGCGCCGGGCGGCACGTCGGCCAGCGCGTACGGTCCCGGCCCGGACAGGATCGCGTACCGCGCGGGACGGCCTTCGGTGATCTTCGCCGGGAACAAGCCGACGAATACGGTGCCGGCGGTCCCGTACGGGCAGCGGACGTTCCCGCGCAGCGTGCTGCCCGAGGGGGCCTGGTCAGCGCGTTCGGGGATCCGCGGCGGCAGGCCCCTGGTCTGCCGGTAGCCGCTCGGCGACAGCCCCACGCTGCCGCTGAAGCGGGCGCTGAAGGTGCCGACGCTGTTGTAGCCGACCTGGTGGCTGATGCCGGCCACGGAGATGCTCGTCGTCGCGAGCAGCCGTTTGGCCTCGGCCAGCCGCAGCGCCGACAGGAACCGGCCGGGGGAAAGCCCGGTCGCCCGCAGGAACACACGGGTGAAGTGGAACTTGCTGAACATGGCGGCCCGGGCGAGGTCGTCGACTGTGAGCCGGTCGCCCAGGTGGTCCCGCATGGTCGTGATGGCGCGCGCCATGGCCTGTCGTACGACCTCGTCCATGGTGGCCCTCCTCCCCTCGCCTGGCGTCGGTGGCCGCGTTCCCCTGTGAAACGCGTGGCCGCTGGCGGAATGCTTGTCGACAAGAACTCTAGGGCGGACGCTGTCTACTTCTTAAGTGCTCAGTGCACCATTCCGGATGGGTTTCGCACGGGCCGGACATGCGTTTTGCATATGGCCCGCCTACCGCGGTTTCCGGCGGCCCGGCCGGGTATGTCCTCCGATGGATGGCCGTGCGTTCCCGTCGCGTATCGCGGCGGCGCGAACGCGAAAAGTGAGCGAAACGGCGTTATCCGGTCGTTTGCTGCCCTCTGATACTCCATTCGGGGCAGTCGTCGCACTGCGCGGAGCAGACATAAAGCACATATGCCAGGTGATGTTGGCACTGGTTCCCGACGGTCCGCGAGCGGACTATCTATGGCACGTGAAGCTTTCTACTTCGCCACTGGGAGACCTCAATGTCCGCACGTATTTCCGCTGACGTCCGCGCGCTTTTCGTCGATCTGGGGGTCGAGGTCGAAAACGCCGATTCGATCGAGACCGGTCTCGTGATCGACTGTTTCGAACAATGGGGGAGCCGCGTCGACTCGAGGGTGTGCTTCTCCATTTGCGGGACGAACATCGAAGCGCTGCGCGACGTGGAACTCGCCGCGTGAGCCCGTTCCGGCTGCCGTCCGCACTGGTCCGGGCCTGAGGGAGCCGGTCTCCCGGGTGCATTCGCCCCGGAGGCCGGCTCCCTCGGCGTGCGCCTGACATGCACTGGCGACAGTCGATGGGAAAATTTCCCACCATGCACCTTTTGCTTTTCTACCTTCGGTAGTCGTCCGAGCGCGCCCTGCTGTGGCTTTTCTACCTTCGGTAGTCGTCCGAGCGCGTTCTGCTGTGGTCGGATCGAATTGCTTCGAGGTTGATGTGCATTTTCCGAGGTAAACCCTCTTGGCCCAACCGGGAGTCCCGCGGAAATGTTTAACTGAGGCCCTGGGGAGTTGGTGAAGGCGGAGGCGCCTCGTGATCAAAGTGCTCGTGGCCGAAGACATGCACATAGTCCGGAGCGCGCTCGTGGCGCTGTTGCGGCTGGAGCCCGACATCGAGGTGGTGGCCGAAGTCGCTTCCGGGACCGAGATCCTTTCCGCGGCCCGGGCCAGCGAAGCGCACGTCGCCATCATCGACATCGACCTGCCGGGCAAGGACGGCCTCACCGCCGCCGGTGAGCTGCGCGAGCAGCTGCCGTGCTGCCGCACCCTCATCCTCACCGGCCTGGGCCGTCCGGGCACGCTCAGGCGCGCGCTGGACGCGCGGGTGAGCGGGTTCCTGCTGAAGGACGCGCCGCCGGGCGAGCTGGCCCACGCGGTCCGCGGCGTCGCGGCCGGACGGCGGATGGTGGACGGCGCCCTGGCCCTGGCGGCCTGGGACAGCGACGACTGCCCGCTGACCGGCCGCGAGCTCGACGTGCTGCGGCTGACCTCCCAGGGGTACGGGACGGTCGAGGTGGCGGCCCGGCTGTACCTGTCGGCGGGCACGGTGCGGAACTACCTGACGACGGTGGTGTCGAAGCTGGGGGCCCGCAACCGGGTGGACGCGATCCGGCTGGCCCAGGAGTCCGGCTGGATCTGAAGCGCCGGTCGCCCGGGAAACCGGCTCTCAGACGGGTACCACGGCGCGCAACCGGAACCGGCCGTCGTCCACCACACCGGCGGTGAGCTCGCCGCCGAGGTCGGCCACCCGGTGGGACAGGTTGCCGATGCCGCTGCCCGACGCGGTGCCGGGCCGCGCGGCTCCGTCGTCCGCCGGATCGGCCGGGGTGACCGGGCGCGGGCCGGACCGCTCGACGCCGTCGTTGACGATCTCGAGGCTGACTCCGCCGTCGACCCGGTGCAGGGCGATCTCGCAGGTCTCCACCCGGCTGTGCCGGAGCACGTTCGTGATGCCCTCCCGCAGCACCACCGCCAGTACCGTGCGGACCGGCGCGGGCAGCTCGTCCTGGAGCATCTCCATCTGGACCCGGACGTCGGCGGCGGCGAGCACGGAGCGGGCCGAGCGGGACTCGCTGTCCAGGGACAGCTCCCGGTAGCCGCTGGCCACCGAGCGCACGTCGGAGAGAGCCTGCCTGGTCAGGCCCAGGGTCTCGACCAGCTCCTCGGCCGCCCGGTCGCGGTCCAGTGGCAGCACCCTGGCCGTCAGCTCGCTCTTGAGCGCGATCGCCGAGAGGCTCATGCCGAGCAGGTCGTGCAGGTCGCGGCCGAAGCGCAGGCGCTCCTCGGCGACCGCGGTCTCGGCCAGCCGCCGCCGGCTGTGGTTGAGCTCGGCGACCAGCCGGACCAGCCACAGCATGCCGAACACGATGAGCCCGACCATCACCGTGCCGGCGGAGAACGTCACCGCGTAGAGGGCGTCTTCGCGGGCCTGCCCTGCGACGTACTCGAGCCAGAGGTAGAAGCCGGCGTTCGCGGCGAAGACCAGCCAGCCGGCGACCGGGGGCAGGACCAGCAGCGCGCAGCCCATGAGCAGCGACGGCCAGCTCACCCAGTCCCGTTGCAGCGGCAGCATCGGGAGGTAGATCAGGCAGGCCTGGACGAACAGCATCGCGATGCTCTGGCCCGAGCGCAGCCGGGTGGAGGGGCGGTTGAAGTAGGCGAACTGCAGGGTCAGCAGCGCCGCCAGCGACCCGGCGACGAGCGCGATGTGCCAGCCGTTCGTGGTCAGCAGGAGCTCGTGCACGACGGCCATGAGGCCGAACAGGGTGAAGATGACCGGCAGGAGCACCCGGACCCGCCTCGACTCCGCGTCGGCCGGCTGGGTGCCGTCGTCGGTGGACGGCGGCTCGACCCGGTCCGGCAGCGGCAGCTCGACGAGCAGCCGGAACCGGCCGTCCTCGCCGATACCGCTGCGCACGGTGCCGCCCAGCGCGGCCACCTCGTCCGGCAGCCGGGCGAGCAGCTCGGACTCCGCGGGCAGGTCGTCGGGGCCCACGCCGTCGTTGACGATCTCCAGCGACACCCGGCCGTGCCGCTGCTGGACCGCGATTTCGCAGTGTTCGACGTCGCTGTGGCGCAGGACGTAGGTGACGCCCTCCTGCAGCACCTTGGCGAGCAGGGTGCGCGCCTGGACCGGCAGGTCGCCCTGGTCCAGGTGGATCCGCACGGCGATGTCGGAGGCGGTCAGCAGCGACTGGGCGGTGCGGAACTCCTTCTCGAGCGACACGCGGTAGCCGTGGGACACCGCGCGGACGTCGGAGAGCGTGCGCTGCGCGATGGCGGAGATCTCGGCCAGCTCGGCCTGCGCCTGCTCGCTCGACTTGCGCATCAGGCGGTGCACCAGTTCACCCTTGAGGGCGATGGCCGAGAGGCTCATGCCGAGCAGGTCGTGCAGGTCCCTGGCGAAGGCCAGGCGCTGCTCGGCGACCGCGCGGCGGGCGAGCTCGGTCCGGGCCAGGTGCAGCTCGCGGATCATCCGGGCGACCAAAGGAAGCTGGGCGAAGACCAGGCTGTAGACGGCGACGCCGAGGACGGTGTAAACCGTCTCCAGCGGAGTGTCGTAGCGCAGCTCGATCCACAGCACCGCGGCGAGGTTGAGGCCGAAGAGGGGCCACGCGAACCGGGCGGGCAGCACCAGCACCACCGCGCCGCCGAAGAAGACCGGCATCGCCGACCACATGGCGTCGAAGGTGAAGACCGGCACGTAGCCCAGCAGGGCCAGCACGACCAGCAGGACCCGGCTGGTCCTCGTGTCGAGGCGGACCGACGGCCTGCTGAAGTGGAGCAGTTGGATGGCGAGGAGCAGCGCGACCGCGAGGATGGCGTAACCGGCCGCGACCGGGCTCACCGACTGGGGGATGAGGCCGGCGAGCAGCACGGCCCCGAAGCCGGCGACGACCACGGTGATGATCGAGCCGGCGAGGTAGGTCGCCAGCTTGGGCCGCCGGTCGACCGCGCTCGTGCCCCAGGGCCCGGAAAGGGCGCCCGAGCGGTTCGAGTCGACGACCGGAGACATGCGCAACGATCCTCCGGTGTCGTGGCGTCGCACGGAGTGGGTTCGGTGACCCGGGCTGAGCTCGGTCTGCATGCTTCCGGCCAATCCTATCTCATCTCTCATCCCGTCGGCTCGCATTACCAATCCGGCCCGAAAGTAGGCCGCCCCCTGTACTGCACGTAACCGTTGTCACCAAGCCATTCGGCCGTGACTGTGGCCGGATCGGCGACGATCGGCACAGTCGGCGAAGAGTGGCCGTGCCGCCGTGCGTCCGGCTCCGGCCGAACGTCCGGTCCGCTTCGTCAGCCGCGGCCCCGGCCCCGCGCGACACCGGCCAGCGCGAGGAAATCCAGGTACGGCACCGCGATCGAGCCGGTGTGCAGCACGGATCGCCCGTCCTGGCGGAAGAAGCTCAGGCCGGGACCGTCGTCGTCGTGCTCGCCGGGGCCGGCGCGCTCGAGGCGGCGCGTCGCCGGGAAGTCCGCGGCGAACCCGGTGTCCAGCGCCGAATACACCGGCAGGTCCCACCCGAAGTGCCTGCGGTACTGCTCGATCTTCGTGTAGGGGGCGTGGGAAACGATTACCAGGCGGGTGTCCCGGGTGTGCAGCGCGGCCGAAAGCTCTTCGGCGGAGGCGACGGCGGCGGGCCGGCTGCGATCGGGGACGGTGTGGTGCACCACGAGCCGTCGATGCCCGTCGAACAACCCGGTCAGGGTGACCGTGCCCGCGGGCCCGGCGAACCGGTACGCCCCGGCCGGCACGGGGCGTGGCCGGGGTGGGGCCTGCCGGGTCAGGCCGGGCAGCGCCAGTTCGGTCATGATCGCCTCCTGGGTACGGTGTGTCGGTGCGCACCGCGCATTGTGCGCCCGGACGCCGGGCCAGGTCACCGGTTCGCGAGCGGGCAGAGCAAGGTGGGAGACGCGGGCCGCCGGGCGCGGCCGCGGGCCGGGCCCTAGGCTCGCGGCCATGGCGAAGTACTTCGACGTGCACCCGGACAACCCCCAGCGGCGCGCCATCGGCCAGATCGCGGACCTGGTGCGGCGCGACGGGCTGATCGCCTACCCGACCGACTCGTGTTACGCGCTCGGGTGCCGGCTCGACAACCCCGAGGGCCTCGACCGCATCCGGGCGATCCGCAAGCTCGACCGGCGGCACCACTTCACGCTGGTCTGCCAGGACTTCGGGCAGCTGGGCCAGTTCGTGCACGTGGACAACGCGGTCTTCCGGGCGATCAAGGCGGCGACGCCGGGCAGCTACACGTTCATCCTGCCGGCCACCAAAGAAGTGCCGCGGCGGCTGATGCACGAAAAGAAGAAGACCGTCGGCGTCCGCATCCCGGCACACGTGGTCACCCAGGCGCTGCTGGCCGAACTGGGCGAACCGCTGGTGTCCAGCACGCTGCTGCTGCCGGACGTGCCGGAACCGCTGACGCAGGGCTGGGAGATCAAGGACGAGCTCGACCACGTGCTCGACGCGGTCGTGGACTCCGGTGACTGCGGGGTCGAGCCGACCACGGTGGTCGACTTCTCCTCGGGGGAGGCGGAGATCGTCCGCCGCGGCGCGGGCGACCCGGACCGCTTCGCCTGATCAGTCCGATTCGGACGTCCATAGTGGATTTCTGTGCTGCTGCACCAGTTCCAGCCATCGGCGGGCGCGCGGCCCGGTGGCTTCGACGGCCAGCCCGGCGGCCGGGCGACGGCCGGTGAACAGCAGGCAGAAGTCTTCGGCACGGCCGGAGATCCGGTCCGCCGCGTCGGCGGGGCCGAATTCCCAGAGCGTCCCCGACGGCGCGGTCACTTCGAACCGGAGCAGCCCGGCGGGCGGCCCGCCGTGCCCGGCGTAGACGTCGCCGCTGGTGCGGACGCCGTAGTAGGCGACGTGGCCGATGGCGTCGTCGCGCGGGAGCCGGGCGCCGAGCACATCGGCGATGTCCTGGCCGCGGGCGAACAGGACCGTCAGCAACGCCGCCGCCAGCAGGGACGGCCGCAGCGGGCCACCGGGCCACGGGACGTCCCCGGCCGCGGTGGCCAGCAGCTCGACGGCCTTGCGGTGCTCCGAACGCCAGGCGAGCACGGCGTCGCCGAGCAGGCCGGCGTCGGTGATCCGGGGAGCGGGCCCGGTCCCGGTGCCCTCCACGGCCAGGACGACCCGCCGCGCGACGACCGTCAGTTCGGCGAGGTGGGCGGCGACCGCGCGGGCGGACGGCAGCGGCAAGGCTCCCGCGTGTGCGTGCACCAGGTCCGCAAGGGCGTCCGCCCCGGCCTCCAGATCGGCGTACACGTCGGACATGGTCGCGGCCTCCGTGGCTGATCGGCGCTGAGGTGTCGATGCTGCTCCCGGGCCGCCGCCGCGGGCGACTCGTGGGTTGCGGTCCCGGATCGGCTATGTTCGGGACCGGCAAGGCCGGATCCGGGGAGGACACGTGAAGTACCTGCTGGCGATGTACATGAACCCCGACGTCTGGGAGGCGCTGTCCGAGCAGGACAGGGACGAGGTGATGAGCGGCCACGGCGAGTTCATCCGCCGGATCCGGGAGTCAGGGGAGATGATCAGCACCCAGGCCCTCGACGCCCCGGCCCGCAGCGCCGTCGTCCGGGTGACCGACGGGGTCCCGGCGGTGACCGACGGGCCGTTCATCGAGTCGAAGGAGTTCCTGGCCGGGTTCTACCTGGTCGAGTGCGCCTCGCCCGAGCGCGCCTACGAGGTGGCCGCGATGATCCCGGACGCCGGGATCAAGGGGCTCGGCATCGAGGTCCGGCCGGTGGTGTTCTTCGCCGACGCCGAAACCGAATCCGGGTTCACCGGCGGGTGAGCGCGTCCGTCGGGGAGCGCCTGCGGCCGCTGGTGCCCCAGGTGCTCGGTGCGCTCGTGCGTCGGTACGGCCAGTTCGACGCGTGCGAAGACGCCGTCCAGGAGGCACTGCTCGCCGCGTCGCAGCAGTGGCCCGCCGACGGCGTGCCGGACAACCCGTATGGCTGGCTCGTCGCCGTCGCGACCCGGCGGCTCACCGACCACTGGCGCAGCGAAAGTGCGCGGCGGCGGCGGGAGGAGTCCGTCGCGGTCCGCGAGCCGGTGGTGGCGCCCGGGCCGGACGACGACCGGCCGTCCGACGAGGACGACCCGCTCACCCTGCTCTTCCTCTGCTGCCACCCGGCGGTCTCCCCGCCCTCGCAGGTCGCGCTGACGCTGCGCGCGGTCGGCGGGCTGACCACGGCGCAGATCGCCAAGGCCTTCCTCGTGCCCGAAGCCACCATGACCCGGCGCATCACGCGGGCGAAGGAGAGCATCGCGGCGGCAGGCTCGACGTTCGGCGAACCGGACTCGGCCGACCGCGCGGAGCGGCTCCGGGTCGTGCTGCAGGTGCTGTACCTGATCTTCAACGAGGGCTACGCGGCCACGTCCGGGACGGACCTCCAGGCACCCGAGCTGGCGCGCGAAGCGATCCGCCTGACCCGCGGGGTGCACGCGCTGCTGCCGGACGACGGCGAGGTGGCGGGCCTGCTCGCACTGATGCTGCTGACGGACGCACGCCGGCCTGCGCGGGTCGGTCCCGAAGGCGAACTGGTCCCGCTCGCCGAGCAGGTCCGCGGGCGGTGGGATCGGGCAATGATCGCCGAGGGCGCCGGCCTGGTCCGCCGTACGCTGGGCCGTCACCCGGTCGGCCCGTACCAGGTGCAGGCGGCCATCGCCGCGCTGCACGACGAAGCGCCCAGCGCGGAGACCACGGACTGGCCGCAGATCGTCCAGCTCTACGCGGTGCTCCAGGAGCTCGCGCCGAGCCCGGTGGTCACGCTGAACCAGGCGATCGCGATCGCGATGGCGGAGGGGCCGGAACGGGGGCTGGAGCTGCTGGCCACCCTGGCGGACGACAGCCGGATGAAGCAGAGTCACCGCCTCGACGCGACCCGGGCCCACCTGCTGGAACTGGCCGGCGACCACGAAGCCGCCCGAACCCACTACCGCCGCGCGGCAGAGGCGACCGCGAGCCGGCCCGAGCAGCGTTATCTGCTGGGGCGGGCTGATCGGCTGGGGTGACTCGCGCGCGTGGCCGGGCCGAGCGGTTGCCGCGGCCCGGCACGGGCTCGTGGGCGGCCACCGCGGGGGTGGCCACCCACAGCACTGTCCTCAGTGGACGACGATGCCCTCCTGCGGCGAAGGTGCCGCGGTGATGCGGAAGAGCCGGGCGAACAGCTCCAGGTCGGCCAGCCTGCCGTCGATCGCGATGCGGCCCGTGCGGACCGCCTCCGCGGCGCTCGTCTGGCCGCCGATCACGTCGAGGAGGACCCGGCCGCGGTCGGCGCGGATGACCAGGTCCGCGTCCGGGAGGCGGCCCTCCGCCACCTTCAGCGCGCCGTCGTCGACCATCGCGTGCAACGTCATCGTGTCGTGGTAACGGATCTCGAACGTCGCTTGCACGCCGTCGGCGGCGTCGCTCTGGAACGTCGTGTAGAGCGAAAGGATCGCCGCGTCCAGCGTGAAGACGTCCTCCGGGTCACGGCCGTTCAGCGAGCGCGCTCCCCACAGCCCGAGGTCCAGCAGGACGTGTTCCAGCTCGCTGCCGTACTCGGTGAGCTCGTACACCACGTTGGCGTCCAGGTCGGGCCGCACGCGCCGGCGGACGACGCCGGACTTCTCCAACTCGTTGAGCCGGGCCGACAGGATGCTCGGCGGGATCTTCGGGAGCCCGGCCTGCAGCTCCGTGTACCGCTTCGAGCCGAGCACGAGGTCCCGCACGATGAGCAGTGCCCACCGCTCACCGACGAGCTCCATCGCGCGGGCCACTCCGCAGAACTGGCCATAGGTACGGGTTTGTGCGGTCATCGGTCCTCACTTCGTGCGGTGAGGTGGAACTGGTTGTGGTCGCCCTCGGAGATGAGCTCGCGGTGCAGCAGCTGCAGGTCGTCGCACGGCTCGACGCCCAGCTCCTCGGCGAGCCGGCGGCGCAGGTCGCGGTACACGGCCATCGCGTCGGACCGGCGGCCACTGCGGCCCAGCACCCGCATCAGCTGCCCGTGCAGTGCTTCGTCCAGCGGGTTGCCCACGGTCAGCGACCGCAGCTCGCCGATCAGCTCGCGGTGCCGTCCGCTGGCGATCTCCGCCTCGACCAGTAGGTGCAGCGTGGTGCGGTGCTGCTCGGCCAGCTGGGTCACGTACGACTGCAGCACCGGTCCACAAGAGACGTTCGCCAGCGGCGGGCCCGACCACAGGTCCAGCGCCTCGCGGAACCGGCCCGCCGCGTCGTCGTGCCGCCCGTTCCGTTGCAGGACCTGCCCTTCGTGCTGCAGCCGGTCGAAGCGGAAGACGTCCACCTGCGCGGGGTCGATGCGGAAGACGTAGCCCGGGTTCTTGGTGACGAGCAGGTCGTCGGCGTTCTCCGCGAGCCCGATCTGCTGGATGCACCGCCGCAGATGGTAGACGTAGGTGTGCAGGGTGGTCCGCACCGTGCGGATCGGGTCGCCGGCCCACAGCTCCTGCATGATCGAGTCGGCGTGGACCAGCCGGCCCGGCCGGACCACCAGCAAGGCCAGCAGCTGCAGGACCTTCGGTGTCGTCGGCGCGTAGTCGACGCCGTCACGCAGGAGGCCGAGCGGGCCGAGGACCGTGAAGCGGACGACACTTTCGGATGGTTCCCGTGGCCGCGGGGTTGCCCCGGCCGCTAGCCTAGTTTCGGAGTACATTGCCGAACGCCTCCAGTGTGCAGCCGTGTGCCGGCTCCCCAGTAGTGTCGCGTCAGGACCGATGTACTCCCGATGTACCGTCGATCCCCCGCTGTCCACACTCGAATGTGACAGAGCGGCCGGGGTGCGGCCAGTGAGCCGCCCACCAGAGTCGAACTGTGTTTCTCCGCCCGGACCCGTGCGTTCCGCACGTTTCGCGGCCGCGTGCCGCGGACTCCCGACCCGGCCGGATTGGCCGTCCGGATCATGCCGCCCGGCCGGGCGAACGGCGGAAGGCCGGTGTTCACTTGCCGTGTCGGGGCAGCTTTCACAACGGATCCGTGCGAAGTGCACGACGGGAGCCGTGCCCTTCGCACGGGTTCGGCGTTCCCCGCCGACAGCGCCTTCTCCGATCTCCGTCGAGGCTCGATCGGTCGTCCACCGACCCGCGACATCCGGCGTCTTACCTGGCGGCGAGGGAAATTCAAGCGGAGGAATTCGAGGTTGGACTGATGATCTTGCGATCGATTGCGTCCACGGGGGCGCAGCGGGAGGCCGGCGAGCCACCGGAGGACGCGGACCGGCTCAGACGCGAACAAGCCGTCCAGCCGGCGATCCTGCGGGCGATCGAGCTGCTGCTCGAACGCTACTTCGAGCCCATCACCCTGTCGGCGCTGGCCGCCGAGGTGTACGTGAGCCCCTTCCACTTCTCGCGCATCTTCGCGAAGGCGACCGGGGTCACCCCGGGCCGGTTCCTGACGGCCGTGCGCCTGTTCGAGGCGAAACGGCTGCTGCTGACCACTTCCCTGACCGTGTCGGACATCGTCTGCAGCGTCGGCTACAGCAGCGTCGGCACCTTCACCAGCCGGTTCGTCCGGGTCGTCGGCATGACGCCGACCGAGTACCGCGAACCGGACGTCGGCGACCTGCTCGTCGCGCACTCGGCGCACTTCCAGCGGCTGCCGTCGCAGCAGTCGCTGCGCGAAGCCGGCCGCGGCTGCGCTTCGCAGCCGATGGGCACCGGCCACCTGGACGTCGACCTGGTGGTGCCGGACGATGCGGCCCCGGCCACCGTTCTCGTCGGCGTGTTCGCCGACAACGTGCCGCAGCGCGGCCCGGTCGCCTTCGGCGGCTCGGCCAACACCCGGTCCGGGCGGGTGACCGTGCACGGCGTGCCGGAGGGCAACTGGACCGTGATTGCGATCGCCGACCACAGCATGCACGCCAAGAGCGGCCCCGCTTTCACGGTCGGGACCGCCTCGGCCGCCGTGTCGCCGTTCGACCCGCCGGGCGTCACCGTCCGGCTGCGGCGGCCCGCGCTGACCGACCCGCCGATCGCGATCACCCTGGCGTCCCGGCCGACGCCGTCGAGCCGGCAGGAGTTCGCCACGCAACGGCCGCACCTGCGCGCCGTCGCCTGACCCTTTCCCCCGACCGACAGGAAGATCCGGATGTCGACTCTGATCGGCGTGCTGCGCAAGCGCGTGCTCGCTCCCTCCCTCGCGTCCGTCGGCTTCGCCGAGCGCGGGTTCCCGGTGGTGCACACCGACGCCACGGCCCGCCTGGAAGCGGTGCCGCAGGCGGTCGTGTGCGGGTTCGAATGGGCCATCGAAGGCGCGTCGCTGTGGGAGATCGAGCGGCGCCTCGCGCTGATCGAGCCCGAACAGCGCGGGTTCGCCTACGAGGGCGCGACGATGGGCTACTCCGTCCTCGACGCCATGCCCGGCGGCGGCTCGGACCGGACCCGCGAGCTGCTCGAAGGACCGGGCCGCCCGCACATCTTCCTGACCTACATCGGGATCGGGTTCGCGATGGCGCGGCTGCCGCGTCCACTGTGGAAGAAGATCCTGCCCGAGCTGACCGGGGTGGCCTACCACCCGGTGATGAGCTGGCTCGCCGTCGACGGCTACGGCTTCGACCGCGCCTACTTCGACACCGGGAAGTGGGTGGAGCGGCAGGCCGCTCCCGAGCCCTACCCCTGGGCCGGCCGCCCGGAGTACTTCTCGCGGGCGTTCGACCAGGGGGTCGGCCGCGCGCTGTGGTTCATCCACGGCGGGAACCCGGACGCGGTGGCCGCCGCGGCCGGCCGGTTCACCGAGCACCGGCGGGCCGACCTGTGGAGCGGGATCGGGCTCGCCGCGACGTTCGCGGGCGGCAGTGACCAGCTCGGGCTGGCGCGGCTGCGCCGGGCGGCCGGCGGGTACCACGACGAGCTCGGCCTGGGCGTCGTGTTCGCGGTGAAGGCGCGGACCTACTCCGGGTACGTGCCGGCGCACACCGACCTCGCGTGCGGTGCCCTGGTCGACCTGACCGTGCAGGAGGCGCAGAACCTGGCCGACCGCACCGAGCGCGCCGACGGCGACGACGGGCCGGAACCGCCCTACGAGCTGTGGCGGGAGCGGATCCGGCAGGAGCTCCGCCCGGCCGCCGCGCGCCGGGCGAGCTGAGCGGTGATCGTACGCAACCGTGGAGTAGACCGCCGACCAGCGGATATGTGACTGTGGAATCGACGAGCAGAACCAAGTCCCATTCGACCCGTGAGGGGGAGAGTGCGTTGGGCAATGGCTGGCGCGCGCTCAGACGCCGCATCCTGACACCGAACGTTTCGGAGACCTCGCTGGAAAAGCGTGGCTTCCACCGCAAGAGCCCAGCCGCTCAAGAACGACTCGAGACGGTCGGGGAGAAATTCCTCCTCGGGTACGCACACGCGGTCGAGGCGCGTTCGGTCGAGCAAGCCGAAGAATGGCTCGAGCGCATTCCACCGCAGTTCCGCGGCTTCGCCTACGAAGGCGCGGGAATGGGGTACGGCGTCCTCGACGGGCTGCCGTTCGGCAAGAGCACGAACATCGCCGAATTCCTGGCCGGCCCCGGTGAGAAGCACGACTACATCATCTACGTCGGGGTCGGCTGGGCCATGTGCCGGCTCCCGCGGTTCGCGTGGCCGAAGGCCTCGGCGTTCGACCCGCTGCTGCGCTGGCTCGTGCTCGACGGCTACGGCTTCCACCAGGCGTACTTCAAGACCGACCAGTACATCCGGCAGCAGTACCAGGAGCCGGGTTTCTCGTGGCCGGACAAGCGCTACGACGGTTACGCGTTGCGCGCCATCGACCAGGGCATCGGCCGGGCGCTGTGGTTCATCTGCGGTACCGACGTCGAGCTGGTGACGAAGACGATCGAGGAGTTCCCCGAGTCGCGCCACGGCGACCTGTACGCCGGGGTCGGGCTGGCCTCGACCTACGCGTGCGGCGTCACGGCCGACGAGCTGCGGGAACTGGTCGACCGGGCCGGCATCCACCACGGGCCGCTGGCGCAGGGAAGCGCGTTCGCGGCCGAGTGCCGGGTGCGCTCGGGCCTGATGATCCCGGAGACCGAGATGGCGGCCCGGGCGATCTGCGGGCTCCCGGCCGAGCGCGCGGCGGCCATCACCCAAGAGGTCCGGCCGGAGGTGGTCGTCGACGGTGACGACGTCCCGGCGTTCGAAATCTGGCGGCGGCGGATCGCCGACGAAGTCCTGACGCACGGAGGTGTGCACGAATGACCGCGACCTTGGGCCGGCTGCGCAAGCAGCTGGCGGGCATCGTGGCGCTGGCGCTGATCTTCAGCCTGTTCCTGGTCGCGCGCCTGCCCAGCGTCTCCGCCGCCGAGCAGGACTCGATGGCGAGCAAATTCCACTTCACGCCGATGTCGATCGCGCTGCCCGCGGCGAAGAAGGCGCAGTCGATCCGCACGGTGAACAAGCAGTATAAGGACATCGCCGCGTGGATCTCCTCGGTCGGCGCCGCGATCGCGCTCAACGACATCAGCGGCTCCGGCAAGGCCAACGACCTCTGCCTCGTCGACACCCGCAGCGACCAGGTCGTCATCACGCCGGCGCCGGATTCGGGCCCGCGGTACGCGCCCTTCGAGCTCGATCCCGCGCCGGTGCTGCCGACGTGGGACTACATGGCGCCGATGGGCTGCGTCCCCGGTGACTACAACGAAGACGGCCGGACCGATGTGCTGGCCTACTACTGGGGCCGCACGCCCGTGCTGTTCCTGCAGAAGGCCACCGCGACGAAGTTCGACGCGTCCGCGTTCCAGCCGGTCGAGCTGGTGGCGGGCAACCACCGCGGCCCGGACGGCAAGTACAACGGCCCGCTGTGGAACACCGACTCCGCCACCATCGGCGACTTCGACGGCGACGGGCACGTCGACATCTTCATCGGGAACTACTTCCCGGACAGCCGGGTCCTCGACCCGAACGCCGACGGCGGCATCACCATGAACCAGTCGATGTCGCACGCGCTGAACTCGGGCGCGAAGTACATCTACCGCTGGACCGGCGCCGCGTCCGGCGCGAACCCGAGCGCGCAGTACGTCGACGCTTCGCAGGGCATCCCGGAAAGCGCGCGGTTCGGCTGGACGCTGGCCTCCAGCGCGACCGACATCGACGGCGACAGCCTGCCGGAGCTCTACATCGCCAACGACTTCGGGCACGACCGGCTGCTCTACAACAAGTCCACGCCGGGCCACATCGAGCTCGCCGAGGTCACCGGCGTCCGCGGGATCACCGACCCGAAGTCGAAGGTGCTGGGCAACGACTCCTTCAAGGGCATGGGCGTCGACTTCGGCGACCTGAACCACGACGGGCTCTACGACCTGTTCGTCAGCAACATCACCACGTCGTGGGGCATCGAAGAGTCGAACTTCCAGTTCATGAACACCGCGAAGAACACCATGGACCTGCGCAAGCAGCTGCAGGACGGCGTCGCGCCCTTCGAGGACGAGAGCGGGAGCCAGGGGACCGCCTGGTCCGGCTGGGGCTGGGACGTCAAGATCCAGGACTTCAACAATGGCGGCGAGAACCAGATCGCGCAGGCGACCGGGTTCGTCAAGGGCGAGGTCAACCGCTGGCCGAACCTGCAGGAGCTGGCCACGGCGCACGACGGCATGCTGTCCAACCCGCTCTGGTGGCCGAACGCCCGTGCCGGTGACGACATCGGCGGCGACCACACCCTGCACTTCTTCGTGAAGAGCGCGGACGGCCGGTACACCGACCTCGCGCCGCAGCTGGGCTTGGCGGTCCCGGTGCCCACCCGCGGCATCGCCGTCGGCGACACCGACGGCGACGGCCTGCCCGAGTTCGCGGTGGCGCGGCAGTACGAGGCGCCGATCTTCTACCACAACGACAGCCCGAACCCGGGCAAGTACCTGCAGCTGAAGCTGTTCACCGACGCCCCGGTGGCGCCCGGCCCGCTGCCCGCGGCCGGCCCGCCCGCGATCGGCGCCCAGGCCACCGTGACGACGGCGGACGGCAAGAAGTACCTCGGCCGGGTCGACGGCAGCAGCGGTGAGGCCGGCCGGCGCAGTTTCGACGTCCAGATCGGCCTCGGGCACGACGTCAGCGGCCCGCTCGACGTGCACCTGCAGTGGCGGGACCGGACCGGGCAGCTGCGGACCCAGAACCTGAAGCTCGAACCCGGTTGCCACATGTACCAGCTCGGCACCACGGCGAAGGAAGCGATGTGACGTGATGGCGACCCCGACTCTGACCAAAGTGGACACCGCGCCACCGAAGCGCACCGACAAGGTCACCACCGCCTTGCGCCGCTTCGCGATCTCGATCACGATCTTCAACATCGTCGGCTACACCGTGCTCGGCTTCGAGCAGCCGTGGCTGTACCCGTTCGTCGCGCTGGCGACCGCGTACACCACGGAGATCCTGCTCGAAATCATCAACGCCCGCGTCACCTCGCGCGCGGTCCGCTTCAAGGGCAACGGGTTCAAGGGGCTGATGGAGTTCCTGCTCCCGGCGCACATCACCGGGCTCGCGCTGAACATGCTGACCTACGTCAACGACCGGATCCTGGTGATGATCTTCGGGGTCGTCGTCGCAGTCGGCACGAAGTGGATCCTGCAGGCGCCGGTGTACGGCCGGATGCGGCACTTCATGAACCCGTCGAACTTCGGCATCACCATCATCCTGCTCCTGTTCCCGTGGGCCAGCATCGCCCCGCCGTACCACTTCACCGAGCAGATCCCCACCTGGGGCGGCTGGCTGATCGTCGGCATCATCCTCGCGTCGGGCACGGTGCTCAACGCGCTGCTGACCGGCCGGATGTTCCTCATCGCGGGCTGGCTGAGCTTCTTCGTCATCCAGGCCGTCGTCCGCGGCTGGCTCTTCGGCACGTCGATCCCCGGCGCGCTGGCGATGGCCACCGGTGTCGCGTTCGTGCTCTACACCAACTACATGGTGACCGACCCGGGCACGTCGCCGTCGAAGCCGGGTTCGCAGTTCGCCTTCGGGGCCGGGGTGGCGCTCGCGTACGGCTTCTTCACCGCCGTGCACGTGGCCTACGGGCTCTTCCTGGCCACCGCGACCGTCTGCTTGATCCGCGGCATGTTCCTGTGGGCCCTGCACTTCTCGAACAAGGCGCGGATCAAGTTCGAGGCCGAGCAGGCCGAGCAGAAGGCGAAACTGGAGCTCGCGCCCGCGCCGGCGGAAGCGGGTGGCGAGAAGCCGGGAGCCGTCGCGGCATGACCGGCCGCCAGCACCGAGCCCGGGCGGCGCACGCCGCGCCGCCCGGGCCGCCGCGCCGGGCGACCCTCCGGTTGCTGAAGCAGCTCTTCACCGACCGGCTCGCGCTCATGGGCGACAACGCCGAGGTCTACGGCGACGTCGTCCGCATCGCCATCGGCCCGAAGGCGATGTACCTGGTGAACCACCCGGACCTCGCGAAGCACGTCCTCGCGGACAACGCCGCGAACTACCACAAGGGCATCGGCCTGCAGGAGGCCCGCCGGGCCCTCGGCGACGGCTTGCTCACCAGCGACGGGGAGACCTGGCGCGAGCAGCGGCGGACCATCCAGCCGGTGTTCCAGCCGAAGCGGATCTCGCGGCAGGCCGCCGTCGTCGCGGCCGAAGTGGACGCGCTGATCCAGCGGCTGGCCGCGCACGACGGGCCGGTCGAGATCCTGCACGAGATGACCGGGCTGACCCTCGGCGTGCTCGGCAAGACGCTGCTCGACGCCGAGCTCGGCGGGTACGAAACGCTCGGCCACTCGTTCGAGGCCGTGCAGGACCAGGCCATGTTCGAGGCGGTCACGCTGAGCGCGGTCCCGCAGTGGGTGCCCTTGAAGAAGCAGCTGGAGTTCCGCACCGCGCGCGACGACCTGCGCCGGATCGCCGACGAGCTCGTCGAGCAGCGGCTGGCGAACCCGGTCGAGAACGGCGAAGACGTGCTGTCGCGGCTGATCGCGTCCGGGTCCGGGCAAGGTGCGTCGCGCGAACGCATGCGGGACGAGCTGATCACCCTGCTGCTGGCCGGGCACGAGACGACGGCGAGCACGCTCGGCTGGGCCTTCCACCTGATCGACGAGCACCCGGAGGTCGGCGAGCGGCTGCACGCCGAAGCCGCCCGAGTGCTCGGGGACCGGCTGCCCGAGAACGAGGACCTGCGGCGGCTCACCTACACCGTGGCCGTGGTCGAGGAAGTCATGCGGCTGTACCCACCGGTGTGGCTGCTGCCGCGGATCGCCCAGGCCGACGACGAGATCGGGGGGTACCACGTGCCGGCCGGCTCCGACGTCGTCGTGGTGCCCTACACGCTGCACCGGCACCCGGGGTTCTGGACCGACCCGGAGCGGTTCGACCCCGGCCGGTTCGACCCGGCCAACCCGGCCGGGCGGCCGCCGCGGTACGCCTACCTCCCCTTCGGGGCCGGGCCGAGGTTCTGCATCGGCAACAGCCTCGGCGTGATGGAGGCGGTGTTCGTAATCGCCATGGCGGCACGGGACCTGGAGTTGCACAAGGTGCCGGGCAAGGTCGTCGACCCCGAAGCGATGCTCTCGCTGCGGGTGCGCGGCGGGCTGCCGATGACCGTGCACCGCCGGGAACGGACGCGGCGGGCCGAAGCCGCCTGAGTTCATTGTGGACATTCGACGAGGAGGTAGGCCGGTGCAACCCGAGGCCACCGAAGAAGAACGCGTCAACACCATGACCCTCGAGGCCTACGCGGACACGATCGTGCCGGGGGAGAAGCGGTACGAAGGTGACCGGGCGATCGCCGGGGCCGCGCCCGGCCCCGGTTCGGTGGCGGCGGGCGCGCTCGAGCTGCTGCACTTCGACGCGACCGGCGTCACCGTCGGCCTGCCCTACCTCGCGCAGTCGCTCAACGATCACGCGAAGGCCTACGCGGGCGAAGCGGAGCTGTCGCTCGATCACGACGTCCCGCCGTTCGTCGCGCTGCCCTACGAGCACCGCCGCGAGCTGGTGCGGCGGCTGACCGCACCCGGCCACCCGGAGAAGGACGGCTGGGTCAGCCTCGCGCTGTTCTGCAACATGGCCTTCGACAGCGCCGCGCACAAGCACACCGCCGACGCCATCCGCGAGGGGCACCCGGGCCTCCTGGCGCTGGGCTACACCGCACCGGACGCCGACGGGTTCTGGCGGTTCCCGAAGTACGGCTACGGCCGCAAGCTGGCCGAGCTCCACCCCGACACCACGCCTTCCGGGAGCCCCGCATGACTGCCATCGACAAGACCGACGTCCTCATCGTGGGCAGCGGCTTCGGCGGGTCCATCCCCGCCTACCACCTCGCCGCCGGCGGGGCCAAGGTCACCGTGCTGGAGCGCGGGCCGTGGCTGGCCGCGGCCGATTTCGAGCACGACTACCTGCTCGGCTCGTCCTACACGCGGGCGTTCGACTTCGTCGTCGGCGACGGGATGAGCGTGCTCGGCGGCAACTGCGTCGGCGGCGGCAGCGTCGTGTACTTCGCCGCGATGCCGCGGGCGCCGAAGTTCGTCTTCGAGCGCCACGGCAGCATCGGGCGCCGGATGTGGCCGTGGGTGATCAACCGCGACTCGCTCGAGCCGTGGTACGACCGGGTCGACGAGTCGCTGCCGGTGTCCAAACAGGACTGGAGTGACGTCTCCTACGCCGGCGGGCTGTGGGCCGCGGCCTGCAACCACTCGGGCCGGACGGCCAACCCGGCGCCGGTCGCGGTCGACAACGACACCTGCGTCAACTGCAACTTCATGATGGCGGGTTGCAAGTTCGACGCCAAGCGCTCGATGCTGACGAACTACCTGCCCGCGGCCCTCTCGCACGGCGCGGAGATCCGCCCGCTGCACGAGGTCCAGCGGCTCGAGCGCACCGAGGACGGCGACTACCGCGTCTACTTCGACCTGATCGACGAGGAAGATTACCGGATCCACACCGGCAGCGGCGTGATCGAGGCGAAGATCGTCATCATCGCCGCCGGCGCGGGGGCCACCCCGGTGATCCTGCAGCGCTCGGAGGCCGCGCTCGGCACGATGCCGCACGGCGTTGGCCGGTACTTCTCCGGCAACGGCGAGCGGCTCAACACCGCGATCATCGACGAGGACCGCGTCCGCGAGGTGCTGGGACTGTCCCGTGAGGACGGTCCGGTCTACTCGGCCAACCACATCGGCAAGGGCCCGACCGTCGCGAACTGGGACAAGCTCGACGGGTCGCTGCCGGAGTACGAGCGGTACTCGCTGGAGCAGCTGTACTTCCCGCCGGGCCTGGGCACCATCCTCGCCCAGGTGCCCGGCGGCGAGGAGCCGCGCTGGTTCGGGGCGGAGAAGAAGGAAATCCTCAAGCAGTGGGCCAACTGGCTGACGATCTTCCTGATGACCGAGGACGACAACGAAGGCGTGTTCGGTGCCCCGCCGCCCACCGGGAACGCCTACCGGATCTCGCAGCAGATGCTCGGCCGCGGCTCGCTGCGCTACGAGCCGACGACGAACACCCGGCGCGGCTGGGCGCTGGCCGACGCGGACTGCAAGGCGATCATCGAGAAGGACGGCCTGGCGAAGGTCGCGCCGTGGACCAACGACGTCGTCGGGGCGTACACCGTGCACCCGCTGGCGTCCTGCCGGATCGGTGACGACCCGGCGACGTCGGCGCTGTACCCGAACCACGAGCTGCGCAACCACCCCGGCATCTTCGTCACCGACAGCGCGGCGGTGCCGGGCGCGCTGACGGTGAACCCGGCGATGACCATCGCCGCGCTCGCCGAGCGGTCGATCCCGGGCATCGTCCGGGCCCTGCAGGCCCGCGACGTCGACGTCAAGTACGGCGCGCCGGCTCCCGACGGCTCGATCACGGGCCGCCGTGCGGTGTCCAAACTGGACCTGGTCGCCGGGAACTGAGGCACGAAACCCGGAACTCGCGTGATCGAAGCCGGAACTCGCGTGATTCGGCGCGGTACGGCTCCAATCACGCGAGTTCCGGCTCTGATCACGCGAGATCCGGCTTCCGGTACGCGGGTTCGCCGGGTTGAGGAGGAGATATGGCGGCGGGGTTGGTGCGGGTTGCCTTGCGGCGGTCGCTGCGGGAGGTGCGCTACATCGACGTGGTGCGGCCGCGGCGGGCGCGCGGGCTGGTGCGGGAGGTCTACCGGCAGGTGGAGCGGGACTTCGGGATGCTCGCCCCGCCGATCGCGCTGCATTCGCCGTCGCCGGAGGTGCTGGCCGCGGCGTGGCTGATGCTGCGGGAGTCGCTGGTCGCGGGCGGGGCGGCGAGCCGGGCCGGCAAGGAGGCCGTCGCGGCCGCCGTGTCCGCGGCGAACTCGTGCCCGTACTGCGTCGAAGTGCACGCGATGGCGCTCGGGACGCTGGGGGAGCCGGCCGCCGCCGCGGCCATCGAGGCCGGAGACCCCGCGGCCATCCCGGACCGCGGCCTGCGCGCGCTGACGGCGTGGGCGGGCGGTGACGGCGGGCTGCCCGCGGACGTGCCCGAGGACGCCGCGGCGGAGTTCACGGCCGTGGCCGTCGCGTTCCACTACCTCAACCGGGTGGTGAGCGTGTTCCTCGGGCCGTCGCCGCTGCCCGAGGCCGTTCCGCCGACGGCGCGGGCGAAGGCCAAGGCCGTGCTGGGCTTCCTGCTCAAGCCGGGTGCCGCGCCGCCGGCCGGGCAGGCGCTGGACCTGCTGCCCGCCGCGCCGGGGACGGGGCCGGACAGCACGCTGTCCGACGCTTTCGCGCGTGCCGCGGCGGCGATCGAGACCGCCGGGGAACGCTCGGTGCCCTCCCGCGTGCGGGAGCTCGTCCGCCGGGAACTCAAGGCGTGGGACGGGAAACCGCCCGGGCTGAGCCGCGCGTGGGTGGAGCCGGTCCTCGCCGAACTCCCCGCGGAGGAGCACGCACCGGGCCGGATCGCGTTGCTGACGGCCAAGTCGGCCTACCAGGTGACGGCCGCCGATGTCGCCGCGCTCAGTCCGGAAAGGACGGACGACCGCGGGGTGGTCGAGCTGGTGTCGTGGGCGGCGCTCACCGCGGCCGTCGCGGCGGGCGACCGGCTTTCTCCGCCCGCGAAGAGAAGACTTCCCAGGTCGCAACGGTGATGATTGATCAGAAGAAGACGTCGCATCGGGGAAAGGACAGACAGGTGACTGACACCACGGGCGTGATCGCCGACCTGACCGCCGAGGCCGCCGAGGTGGACGCGCTCGTCGCGGGGCTCACCGAGGCGGAGTGGGACACCCCCACGCCCGCGCCGGGTTGGACCGTCCGCCACCAGATCGCGCACCTCGCTTTCATCTTCCGCATCGCAGGGCTGTCGGCGGCGCAGCCGGAGGCGTTCGTCGCCATGACGAAGTCGCTGTCCGGCGGGTTCGAGGCCGCGGTCAACGCCGCGCTGGAGGACTACGTCCACGACCCGGCCGAGGTGCTCCTGACGCGCTGGCGGGCCGAGCGGGACGCGGGGCTCAAGGCCCTCGCGGCCGTGCCCGGGAACCAGCTGGTGCCGTGGCTGGTGAACCCGCTGCCGCCGTACGTGCTGGCGTGCGCGGGGATGATGGAGGTGTTCGCCCACGGCCAGGACGTCGCCGACGCGCTCGGCGTGCGCCGCGAGCGCACCGACCGGATCCGGCACATCGCCGGGTTTTCCGTTCGGGTCCGGGACTTCGGCTACGAGGCGCGGAACCTGACGCCGCCCGCGGAAGAGTTCCGGTTCGAGCTCACCGCGCCCTCCGGGGGAGTCTGTGCGTTCGGGCCCGAGGACGCGGCCCAGCGGGTCACCGGCAGTGCCGAGGACTTCTGCCTGCTCGTCACCCGCCGGCGGCACCGCTACGACCTCGACGTGCACGCGACGGGCACGCTGGCCGACCAGTGGCTCGACATCGCCCAGGCCTATCGCGGGCCGGCCGGGCAGGGACGCCGTCCCGGCCAGTTCGACTCCTGAATCCTTTGTGGACATTTCTGGTCGTTGTCCGGTCGTGCCGACGATCCAGTCACGGGCAGCAGCAGAAGAAGCCGGTCCGCATCGTCCGGAGATGCTGGACCTGGCGGCCCGGAGCACCGGGCAGCGGCGGTGCCGCCAGACGGAGACAGGCCGGCGGCGGGACCTCGGTTCCCGCACCGGTGATCAGCGGAGACCGGACGCTTCCGATGGTATGGGGCTCGAGAGCCAGTGGGAGTGCTGTGGCATGAGCGTAGAGCGGATTTCGATCGTCGGTATCGGTCTCCGGTACCCCGACGCGAGTTCTCCGGAAGAGCTCTGGGAAAACGTGCTGGCCGGGCGCCGGGCGTTCCGCAGGCTGCCGGACGAGCGGATGAACCGGGCGGACTACTACTCGCCCGACCCGAAGGCACCGGACCGCTTCTACTCGCAGAAGGCGGCCGTGCTGCGGGGTTACGAGTTCGACCGGGTGGCGCACAAGGTCGCCGGCAGCACCTTCCGGGCGACCGACACGACGCACTGGCTCGCCCTCGAGGTCGCCGCGGAGGCCCTCGCGGACGCCGGGTTCGGTGACGGCGAGGGTGCCCCGAAGCTGAGCACCGGCGTCGTCATCGGCAACAGCCTCACCGGTGAGTTCTCCCGTGCCAACATCATGCGGCTGCGCTGGCCGTACGTGCGCCGCACGGTCGCGGCGGCGCTGACCGCCCGCGGCTGGGAGGACGAGGACACCGCGAACTTCCTGCGGGAGCTCGAGGTCCAGTACAAGGAGCCGTTCCCCGAGATCAACGAGGACTCCCTCGCCGGCGGCCTGGCCAACACGATCGCCGGCCGGGTCTGCAACTACTTCGACTTCGCCGGTGGCGGGTACACCGTCGACGGCGCCTGCTCGTCCTCGCTGCTTTCGGTGGTGACCGCGGCCAACGCGCTCGTCCAGGGCGACTTCGACCTCGCCATCGCCGGTGGTGTCGACCTGTCGATCGACCCGTTCGAGGTGATCGGCTTCGCGAAGACCGGCGCGCTGGCCAAGCGCGAAATGAAGGTCTACGACGCCGATTCGAACGGCTTCTGGCCCGGTGAGGGCTCGGGCATGCTGGTCCTGATGCGCGAGAGCGACGCGCTGGAGCAGGGCAAGCGGATCTACGCGTCGATCGGCGGCTGGGGGGTGTCCTCCGACGGCAAGGGCGGCATCACCCGGCCCAAGGCGTCCGGGCACCGGCTGGCCCTCAAGCGTGCCTACGACCGCGCCGGCTACGGCGTCGAGACCGTCTCCTACTTCGAGGGCCATGGCACCGGCACCGCGCTGGGCGACGAAACCGAGATCGAGGCGCTCTCCACGGCCCGCCGCGACGCCGACCCGCTGGCCAAGCAGGCCGCGCTGTCGACGATCAAGGGCAACATCGGCCACACCAAGGCCGCGGCCGGCGTCGCCGGCCTGATCAAGGCGTCGCTGGCGGTGTACCACCAGGTCATCCCGCCCGCGACCGGCCACTACACCCCCCACGAGTCGCTCACCGGCTCCTCGGCGCGGATGTACGTCCCGCGCGAGGCGACGCTGTGGCCGGAGGACCAGCCGGTCCGCGCCGGAGTCTCCGCGATGGGCTTCGGCGGGATCAACTCCCACGTCACGGTGACCGAGGCGCCGACCGCGGCCCGGCGCCGGGAGGTCGACGAGCGGGCCCGCTCGCTGGTCGCCGGTCGCCAGGACGCCGAGCTGCTGCTGTTCGACGCCGACGACCTCGCGACCCTGCGCGGGAACATCGCCGCGGTGCTGGAAACCGTGCCGAAGCTGTCGTTCGCGGAGCTGACCGACCTCGCCGGCACGCTGGCGAAGGACCTGTCGGGCAAGCCGGTGCGCGCCGCGGTCGTCGCGGCCAACCCCGAGCACGCCGAGCGGAAGCTGACCAAGCTCCTCGAGCAGCTCGACTCCGGTGACTCGGTCTTCGACAGCGCCGACGGCATCTTCGCGAGCAGCCGCGGCTCCGCGCCGAAGATCGGCTACCTGTTCCCCGGCCAGGGTTCCGGCCGCGGTGGCGACGGGGCGCTGCGCCGCCGGTTCGCCGTGGCGGACGAGATCCACCGGGCCGCCGCGCTGCCCACCACCGGCGACCAGGTCGCCACCGAGGTGGCGCAGCCCCGGATCGTCACCGGTTCGCTGGCCGCGCTGCGGGTCCTGCGCTCGTTCGGCATCGAGGCGTCGACGGCCACCGGCCACAGCCTCGGCGAGCTGACCGCACTGCACTGGGGCGGCGCGCTCGACGAGCGGGCGCTGCTGAAGCTCGCCACGATCCGCGGCAAGGTGATGGCCACGACCGTGGGCGACGGGACCGGCGCGATGGCGAGCATCGCCGCTTCGCCCGGCCGGGTCGAGGAGCTGGGCCTGGGCGACGACGTCGTCATCGCCGGGTACAACGCGCCCGAGCAGACGGTGATCTCCGGGCCGGCCGGGGCGATCGACCGGATCGTCGCCCGGGCGAAGGCCCAGGGGGTCACCGCGACCCGCGTCAAGGTCTCGCACGCCTTCCACTCGCCGGCGGTCGAGCCGGCCGCGAACGCCATGACCGAGCGGCTCGGCGAGTTCGGTTTCGCGCGGCTGGAGCGGCCGGTCGTCTCGACCGTCAGCGGGGACGTGCTGCACGCCGCGGAGGACCTGCCCGGGCTGCTGCGCGACCAGATCGTGCTGCCGGTCCGCTTCCGCGAGGCCGCCGCCAAGGTGGCCGAGCGCAGCGACCTGGTGGTCGAGGTCGGGCCCGGCCGGGTGCTGACCGGGCTGTTCGAGGAGATCGCGCCGGAGACCCCGGTGCTCGCGATTGACACGGACAACGCGTCGCTGCAAGCCCTGCTGCGGGTCGTGGGCGCGGCGTTCGCGCTCGGCGCGCAGATCTCGGTGGACGCGCTGTTCGAAGGCCGGATCGTCCGCGCCCTGCCCGCCGACGGCCAGTTCACCTTCCTGGCCAGCCCGTGCGAGGCGGGGGCGTCGATCGACAGCGAGCTGGCCGCCGAGCTGGCCGCGGAGAAGGCGGAGGCCGCCGCATCGGACGCCGAAACGTCCGACGCGGACACCGGTTCGACGCTGGACCTGCTGCGCAAGTTCGCCGCCGAGCGCGTCGAGCTGCCCCTGGAGGCGGTCACCGCCGACACGCACCCGCTCGACGACCTGCACCTGTCGTCGATCACGGTCGGGCAGCTGGTCAACGACGTCACCCGGGCGCTGGGCCGCCCCGCGCTGGAGGGCATGCCGAACTTCGCGACCGTGTGCCTCGGCGACCTCGCCGAGATGATCGACGAGCTGGCGCAGACGGCGAAACCGGCCGACACCGCCGCCGGCGAGGCCCCCGGCGTGGGTCCGTGGGTCCGGCCGTTCGCGGTCGAGTACGTGCCCGCGCCGCGGCCCGCCGCGGACCTCACGTCGGGGGCGGGGAACGCCGAATGGCAGGTCTTCGCGACGCCGCGGCACCCGCTGGCCGAACCGCTGAAGGCCGCGCTCGCGCGGTCCGGCGCCGGCGACGGCGTGGTGCTCTGCCTGCCGGCGGACTGCGACTCCAGCCACGTCGGCCTGTTCCTCGAAGCCGGTCGCGCGGTCATGGCCGCTCCCAACGGCACGCGGTTCGTGGTAGTCCACCACGGCTACGGGGCCGCCGGCCTGGCCAGGACCCTGCGCCTGGAGGACCCGTCGGCGAAGACGACGATCGTCGACCTCGCCGACCCGGCACCGTCCGATGTGGACGCGATCGCGTCGGCCGTGACCACGGTGGTGGCCGAGGTGGCCGCGACCACGGACTTCGCCGAAGCGCGCTACGGCGCCGACGGCGGGCGCACGGTGCCGAGGCTGTCCGCGCTGCCCGCCCCGAAGCCCGGACCGCTGCGCGACTCGCTGGACGCGACCGACGTCCTGCTCGTCACCGGCGGCGGCAAGGGCATCACGGCGGAGAGCGCGCTGGCGCTCGCCAAGGATTCCGGGGCGCGGCTGGCCCTGCTCGGGCGCAGCGACCCGGAGTCCGACAGCGAGCTGGCGGAGAACCTCGACCGCATGGAGGCGGTGGGCATCCGGTACCGCTACGAGCGGGCCGACGTCACCAGCGCCCCGCAGGTCGCCGAGGCGATCGCCCGGGTGGAGGCCGAACTCGGCCCGGTCACCGCGATCCTCCACGGCGCGGGCCGCAACGAGCCGGCTGCCCTCTTCAGCCTGACCGAGAACAGCTTCCGCAAGACCCTCGCCCCGAAGATCGGCGGCCTCAACGCGGTGCTCGCCGCGGTCGACCAGGACCGGATCAAGCTCCTGGTCACCTTCGGCAGCATCATCGGCCGGGCCGGCCTGCGCGGTGAAGCGCACTACGCCACGGCGAACGACTGGATGACCGAGCTGACCCTGCGCTTCGGCCAGGAACACCCGAAGGCACGGGCGATCGCGCTGGAGTGGTCGGTCTGGTCGGGCACCGGCATGGGCGAGAAGCTCGGCGTGGTCAGCGCCCTGATGCGCGACGGCATCACGCCGATCCCGACCGAGGAGGGCATCACCATCCTCCGCCAGGTGCTGGCCGACCCGGCCGCGCCGCCGGTGCTGGTGGTCTGCGGCCGCACGTCGGGCCTGCCCACGCTACCGATCCAGAAGCGGGAGCTGCCGCTGACCCGGTTCGTCGACCGCGCGATCGTGCACTACCCGGGCGTCGAGCTGATCACCGAGGCGGACCTGTCCGACGGGGCCGACCCGTACCTGACCGACCACCTGCTCGACGGGCAGCTGCTGTTCCCGGCGGTGCTCGGCATGGAGGCGATGACGCAGGCCGCGGCGGCGACGCTGGACCGCACCGGCACCCCGGTGCTCTCCGACGTCGAGTTCCTCCGGCCGATCATCGTCTCGCCCGGCGGGTCGACCACGGTCCGGCTGGCCACGCTGGCCCGCGACGCCGACACCGTGGACGTCGTCATCCGCAGTGACGAGACCGGCTTCAGCGCCGACCACTTCCGGGCGCGGCTGAGCTTCGCACGGCCGGCCGAGCTGGGGGAGAAGGCCGCCCGCGACGTCGCGCTGCCGCCGGTCCCGGTGGAGCCGATCAGCGAGCTGTACGGCTCGGTCCTGTTCCAGGGCAAGCGGTTCCAGCGCGTCCTCGGCTACCGGCGGGCGAGCGCCCGGCACGCGGTCGCCGAGATCGCGACCAGCGCGGACTTCTCGTGGTTCGCGCCCTTCCTGCCCCAGGAGCGGCTGCTGGCCGACCCCGGCACGCGGGACGCGATGATGCACGCGATCCAGTGCTGCGTCCCCGACGCGACGCTGCTGCCGCAGGGAATCGAGAAGCTGTACCTGGCCGAGCCGGGCAGTCAGCACGACGAATACGTCCTGCTGGACGCGAAGGAACGCTCCCAGGACGGCGACAGCTACGTCTACGACCTGGACGTGCG
This sequence comes from Amycolatopsis sp. lyj-109, assembly GCF_046548995.1. Taxonomy (NCBI): domain Bacteria; kingdom Bacillati; phylum Actinomycetota; class Actinomycetes; order Pseudonocardiales; family Pseudonocardiaceae; genus Amycolatopsis; species Amycolatopsis sp. lyj-109. Next base: position 89,121 of record NZ_JAJPWR010000023.1, on the reverse strand, counting down.
CAACCCCGACGGGACGCTGGTCGAGCGCTGGGAAGGCCTGAAGCTGCGCGCGGTCCGCAAGCGCGACGGCGCCGGGCCGTGGGTCCCCTCGATGCTGGGGTCCTATCTGGAGCGTTCCTGTGAGCGGCTGCTCGGCGGGACGCGGTCGGTGGTGCTCGAGCCGGACCCGGCCGGGCGCCCGGCCGAGGGCATCGCCGAGCGGAGGGCGCAGACGGCGCTCGCCGCGGGCCGGGCGCTCGACCGGCCGGTCGAGATCCGGTACCGCCCCGACGGCAAGCCGGAGTGCGACGGCGGGGTCCACATCACCGCGTCGCACACCGCACAGCTGACCCTCGCGGTCGCCGGTACCAGCCCGGTGGCGTGCGACATCGAGACGGCGATCGAACGCAGCGAAGAGGACTGGGCCGGCCTGCTCGGCGAACAGCTCCTCGCCCTCGGACGGCTGCTGGCCGCCGACACCGGCGAGCCGGTCAGCGTGGCCAACACCCGGGTGTGGAGCGCGCTGGAGTGCGTGCGCAAGACCGGGTCGATGACCCAGGCGCTGACCGTGCGCCAGGTCGACGCCGACGGGTGGGCGCTGCTGGCCTCCGGCAACGCCCGGATCGCCACCTGGTCGACCACCGTCAACGACCGGACCGCCCCGATCGTCTTCGCCGTGCTCCAGACAGAGGGGAACTGAGATGTCCGACTACTACGAGATCCGCCACACGGTCGGCTTCGAAGAGACCAACCTGGTGGGCAACGTCTACTACGTGAACTACGTGCGCTGGCAGGGCCGGTGCCGCGAGATGTTCCTGAAGGAAAAGGCGCCGGCGGTGCTCGAAGAGGTCCGCCACGACCTCAAGCTGTTCACCCTCAAGGTGGAGTGCGAGTTCTTCGCCGAGATCACCGCGTTCGACGAGCTGTCCATCCGGATGCGGCTGGAGGAACTCACCTCGACGCAGGTGCAGTTCGCCTTCGACTACGTCCACCTCACCACCGACGGCGAGGAGCGGCTCGTGGCGCGGGGTCGGCAGCGGATCGCCTGCATGCGCGGGCCGAACACGGCCACCGTGCCGTCACGGGTCCCCGAGCAGCTGCGCGAAGCGCTGGCGCCCTACGCGACGGCCGCGGTCAACGGCAGGGGAGTCTGACGTGGGCTACGACGCAGAGCCTTCCGAGGGGGCTCCCGTACTCAAACGGCTGCGGACGTCACGCGCCCGCAGTGGCCTCTCCGTCCAGCCGGGCCTGCGGCAGGTGATGGCCCAGTTCGCGACCGGGGTGACGGTGCTGACGGCGGGCGGGGAGGACGCGCACGGCATGACCGCCAACGCGTTCTCGTCGGTGTCGCTGGAACCGCCGATGGTGCTGTGCTGCGTGTCCAAGGCGGCCCGGATGCACACCGCGATCGTCACCGCGGGCTCGTTCGGGGTCAATATCCTCGCGGCCGAGCAGCAGGAGCTGTCGAAGTACTTCGCCGATTGGCGCCGTCCCGACGGGATCGCCCAGTTCGACGCGGTCGGCTACACGGCGGGCGACCTGACCGGCGCACCGCTGCTCACCGGCGCGCTGGCGTGGTTGGAATGCGAGCTCGCCCAGGTGGTGTCGGGTGGTGACCACTCGATCTTCCTCGGCCGGGTGGTCGCCACCAGCCGCGGCGAGGGCGAACACGCGCTCGTCTTCTACGGCGGCGGCTACCACCGGATCGACGGGCGGGCCCGCGCGGCCTGAGGGAGGCGAACGTCATGCTGATCGCGGTCACCGGCGGCACCGGCTTCCTCGGGACCCACACGGTCGCGGCCCTGCTGCGGCGCGGGCACCGGGTACGGCTGCTCGCCCGCGACCCCGGCCGGACCGTGCCGTCCACTGTGGACGTCGTGACCGGCGACGTCACGGACCCCGCTGCCGTCGCCCGGCTGGTCGACGGTGCGGACGCGCTGCTGCACGCGGCGGGCGTCTACACCTTCGACAGCAGGCGCCGGGCCGAGCTGTGGCGGGTGAACGCGGGCGGCACCGAAGTCGTGCTCGCCGCCGCACGCCGGGCGGGCACCGGGCGGATCGTGCACGTCTCCACCGTCGGGGCGCTGTACCCGGCGGCCGGGCCGACGATCGGGGCGGCGAGCCCGGTCGGCACCCCGCGGGAGGCCTACCTCGCCTCGAAGGCCGAGGCCGAGCGGATCGCCCGCGCGCACCGCGCCGACGGCGTCCCGGTCACCGTCACCCACCCGCCGGCGCTGCTCGGACCGCACGACCCGCACCTGGGCGACCAGAACGCGCGGCTGCGGGACCTGCTGCGCGGGCTGATGCCGATCTGGCCGTCGGGCGGGCTGCCGATCGGCGACGTCCGCGACTCGGCGGAACTGCACGCGCGGCTGTTCGACGGCGTGCCCGGCGACGGGTACTTCGGGCCTGGCCACTTCCTGACCACCCGCGAGTACCTCGCCGTGGTCCGGGCCGCGACCGGGCGGCGCCTGCCGGCGGCGTTCCTCCCGGCGCGGGCGATGTTCCCGGTCGGCCGGGGTGCCGACTTGCTGCAGCGCGGCTGGCCGTGGCACATCCCGGCCGAGTACGGCGCGCTCTACGTCTGCGCCTCCGCCGTGCCCGTCGCCGCGGACGCACCCGGGGCCGGCGTCCCGGCGCGGCCGGTGGCCCGCACCGTGCGCGACACGGTCGCCTGGTTGCACGCGACCGGACGCCTCACCGACCGGCAGGCCGGCGCGGCCGCCCTGCCCACTGTGCCCATGACGACGACAACGGTCCCGGCCGAGCCGGGACCGTCCCGACCGAGGAGGGTCCTGCCATGACCGCCAGCGACGCCATCGAGCCCATCCGGCCCGGCTCCGACACGGTTCCGACCGCCATGACGGACGTGCCGGACGGCCGGCAGGCCCGGCCGATGCCCCGGCTGGGGCGGGGCATCGTCTGGTCCGACATCGTCGCCGAGATCGAGCACGACTACGAGGTCCGGCTGCGGGATGCCGCGTGAGCGGAAGTCACCGCGCGGACGCCGCGGTGAGGCACTCGCCCTCGCGCTGAACCGCTGCCGTCGAACCGCCTCGGCCACTCGACGGCCGGTATCCCGGAATGCGGCGAGATTCGTCCGATTCGTGAGCTTGCCGGGCCGGGGAGGGAGAACGGAGGAAACGCCATGACAGCTCCAGCGTTGCCGGCCGGGAAGGGCCGGGCCGACGGATAGCGGCCGAACCGAGCGGCCGCCCGCGCGCGGACTCGCCGCGGGAACCGGCCGCGCCGGCCGAGCGGGAGTACCTGCGTGAGCACATCGTTCTCGGTTACAACTGAACGTCCGGTGGCCGGGCGGGTGCCGCGTCACGGGCGCGCGCCTGCCGGTCCGGCGCACGCACGGAGATGACGCGGTCACCGCGAGGGCGGGACACTGGAACCTCACCGGGGCCGGAGTGCGGGGCGGGAATCGCCGTGCGCGCCCGGCGCCCGGCCGAAGTTCGGTTGGGAGGCCGGTGGATGGCGATGCGCCTCCAGCTCACCGCGGGAGTGCAGGTGCTCGAGGACTGGGCCGAGTCGGCGACACAGGCCGAACGGAATGTCGTCTACGAGGCATTGTTCGGTGTGAGCGACGGGTCGGCTTTCCTGGTCTACGACATTTTCGGCGACCCGCACGATCCCGGTAATTTCATGATTATGGTGAAACCGGGTCTGGTGCTGAAGATAATGGTGCAGCGGGCGGAATCCGCATTCGAGATCCGATATGTCGGCAGTCGGCAGGACGGCGTCGACGCGCCGGCCCGTCCGGGCTCTTCGGGTCAGTGAGCACCGGTCGCGAGCTGACGCTGAGGCTTACTCCGGCCAGGCTGCCGCGGCTCGGTCCCCATGACGGTTCGTGACCGGGAGGGTCGGGCGGCGTCCGGCGGCCGAATGAGCGGCACTGCGCCGAACGGGGTAAGCCGTCGCCCGGATGGCGTACGTTCCCTGCTGGGGCAATGCATGCGACGGAACGGGAATTCCTCATCTTGACAATGTCTCTTGTGGTATGAAAACCTCGTCATGTTCGCCGTTGCGGCCGTTATTTTCTGGGGTGAATAACGAGGAGGCTTCGTCATGTCGTCGCCCGAATTGCCAGGACTCGATGTTTCCAGCCGGGTCCGCGCCCGGGACATCCAGCTCACCGGCGTGGCCGATGTCGGCCGCCGGGTACTCATGATCACCGGCGCGATCGACACCACCGATCACGACGTTTCGGTGAGTGTCAGCCTGCCGGAGCCGGGGCGTTGGCAGGTCATCAAGGCCGAGACCAACCTGACCGACCGGACGTGGGTCGCCATGCAGGCGGTGCTGGACGAGGACTCGGTGTTCATCGACGACGCCGCGCTGATGTCGCCCCAGTTCGCGAAGAGTTTCATGACGCCCGACCAGCGGCGGCTGACCTTCTACGACGGTGAGGTCCGGCCGGGCGAGGCCGTGCTCAAGACGTACTCGATGGAAACCGGCAGCCGCAAGCCGACGTACTTCTCCTCCCGGTACAGCCCGATCGCCACCGACAGCGCCGAGCGGTCGCAGCAGACGCTCGAGGAGCTGGTCACCAACGGGATGCGGCAGCGACCGGTGGTCGAGCTGATCGTCCCGATCACGGTGATCGGCTGAACCGGCGCCCGGTCCCGGACTCGGGCGTGAGGGGGAGTTCGTGATCAAGTTCGTCCCGGAACCGCACCTGCTTGATTCACCCCGCGGCCGTGACTGGCCGCGGTTGCCCGCCGCGCCGGCCGCGGGCCGCGAAACCCGGCCGCCCGCGACGGCGGAGGTCGTCGTCGTCGGGGCGGGGCCCGCCGGGCTCGCCGTGACGTCGGCGCTGTGGCACCACGGCGTCCGCGACGTCGTGGTGCTCGACCGCGACGGCCGTCCGTGCGGGCGGTTCCTCGACCGGATCGACCGGCTCGGCCAGCGCGTGCTGCGCTCGCCCTACGAGCACCACCCGGGAGTCGAGGGCTACCGCGACTGCGAGCTGGTCGACTTCGCCCGGCTGCACTGGGCGCGGTTGACCCCGGTCGAGCGCCGGGAGATCCGGATGTCGCAGGCCGGTCACCGGTCCGTCGTGCCGGTGGACGTCTTCGAGGCCTACTGCGCGCATCTGGCGGCGAGCCACCACGTCACGGAGAAGACGTGGCGGGGCGAGGTCCGCGAGGTGCTGCCGGCCGCCGACGCGGTCACGGTGCACGCCGGCGCCTTCACCGTCACCGCCCGCCACGTCGTGCTCTGCCTCGGCGAGGAACGGCGCCCGGCGCCGGATTCGTGGTGGGGCGGCGGCCCGACACCCCCCGGGATCTCGTACTGGGACGAGCCCGTGCCGGACGGCGGGCGGCAGATCGTCGTCGGTGCCGGGCTGACCGCCGCGCACCTGATCACCAACGCGCTTTCGGCCGGGCGGGAGGTGCACTGGGTGCTGCGCGACCCCGGCGAGCGGTACCAGTGCGCCGACGTCAACTCGACGTTCTTCCGCCCGGAGGGCCGCAAGCGGTTCGACAGCGTCGGCTGGGACGACCGGCTCGCCCTGATGAACCAGTTCCGCCGGGCGTCGATCATGTTCGAGTTCCAGCCGTTGCTCCGGCAAGCCGAAGCGGACGGCCGGCTGGTCGTCTACCGCGGCGAAACCGTGGCCCGGATCGCGACCGGCGTCGGCGGGACGGTGACGGTGCGCCTCGCGAGCGGCCGCCGGATCGCCGCCGACCACGCCGTCCTGGCGCTGGGCACGGCACCGTCGATCGGCGACGGCCTGCTGCCCGCCGAACTGGTCGGCGAGCGCGACGGGTGGCCGGCCCTGGACGAGCGCACCCTGGTCTTCGAGCGCGCCCCCCGCGTCTCGGCGGTCGGCGCCGCCACGGCGATGGTCCTCGGCCCGGCGGCCCGGAACATCGACGGGCACCGCGTGGCGACGACCCGGGCGGCCGCGGCCATCGCGGCCGCCGTCCGCGAGGAAAGCCCCGTCCGGACGCTCCGGGAGGCCGTCGGTGTCTGAGCCCGCCGGCAGCCGGTTCGCCCTGCCCGACGACAGCCGGTTCGCCCTGCCCGACGTCGACGCGCCCGCCGACGTCGAGGTCGGCATCATCCTGCTCGGCCTCGATCCCGACCGCCTGCTCGGCGGGCTGGGCCTGGCGCGGATCGCCGACGATCCGGCGCTGGTCACCCAGCTGGTCGACCAGGTGCGCCACGGGGGCAGCAGTTTCGACCTGCCGGGCCTGGTCGCCCTCGGCCGGGCCCATTGGCGTTCGGTGCGCTCCGCCCTCGACGAGCCGGCGGCGGACACCCCGGGCTCGCTCCGCCAGGAGTGGGTCAAGACCGCCGCGCGCGTCGCCGCCGTCGCGCCGGGCGCGGGGCACGCTTCGATCGCGTACCTGACCGCGTGCGTGCTGCGCCGCGCGGACGTCGATCCCCGCGCCGACACACCATCGAACGGAAAGGACCCGCGATGTCCTACCTGAAGTCCCTGCCGGCCGAGACGACCCTGCTCCAGGTGTTCCAGGCCTACCCCGAGCCGGCCCGGCACCTGCTGGCCTTCCACGAGCTGGTGCTGCGCGGCGAGTCCCCGTTCACGCCGGGCGAGCGTGAGCTGATCGCGGCTTACGTGTCCGGCGTGAACAGCTGCGATTACTGCCACGGGATCCACGCCGTCACCGCCGAGGCGTTCGGCATCCCGGAGGGCACGCTGACGGCGGTGCTCGCCGACCTCGAGTCCGCCCCGGTGGACGCCCGCCTCAAGCCGGTGCTCGCCTACGTGGGCAAGCTGACGAGGACGCCGGCGAAAATGACCGACGCGGACGCCGAAGCGGTCTTCGCGGCCGGCTGGGACGAGCGTGCGCTCCACGACGCCGTTCTGGTCTGCGCCCTGTTCAACTTCATGAACCGGATGGTCGAGGGACTCGGCATCCGCGCCGCCGAGGGCTACACGACGACCTCGGGCGAGCGGCTGAAGAACGCGGGCTACGCGGGTCTGGCGGAGTTGCTCGACGCCCCGGCCTGACCGGGTGCGGGCCGGGCTCACGAGCCCGGGCCGCCTGCTCGTCAGGTGTTGAGAACGGCTTCGATGTCCAGCGTGATGTCGACCTTGTCGCCGATGACGACCTTGCTGCCGTCGACCGCGAGGCCGAAGGTGAGCCCGAAGTCGGAGCGCTTGATCGTGGCCCGCCCTTCGAAGCCGATGCGGGTTTCGCCCTCGAGTCCGGTCGGGTCGATGCCGAGCAGCTCGAGCCGGATGTCGACCGGCCGGGTGGTCTCCACGATCGTGAGGTCGCCGGTGAGCACCCAGTGCTCCCCGTCCGGACGCAGGCCGGTGCTGACGAACCGCATCTTCGTGTTCTCCTCGGCCCGGAACCAGTCGGCCGAGCGCAGGTGGTCGTCACGCATCTTGAGGCCGGTGTCGACCGAAGCCAGGTCGATGTCGGCGGTGACGGTCGACCGGGCGAGGTCGTCGGCGGTCACGATCTGCGCGGTGAATTCGGTGAAACTGCCGCGCACCTTGCTCATCAGGTGCCGGACGGAGAACCCCACCGCGGAGTGGAAGTGGTCGACGGTCCACGTGCCGGCGATCCACTCCGGAACCGCCGCCGGATCCACCGTGGCCTCGCTTATGAGAGGCCTCCCCGTGCGCTCGTGGTGCCTTTCAGCCGACCTTGACACCGTCTCCCACCGAAGGGCACCTTCGCCCGTGCTCTGTTCCGGCGGGCGTTCATCCGCCCAGAGCCTCGAGATTGGCGACGACATCGAGAGGTGAGAGCTGCGCCGCCATCTCGCGGGCGACGGCCGAAGCAGCCGCGGCGAACGCGGGCGTGCCGAGCAGTTCTTCGCAATGCGCGGCCACGGCTCTCGGGGTGACTTCGTCCGGCAGCATCCTGATCCCCGCGCCGGCCTTGGCGACCGCGTCCGCGTTTTCGAACTGGTCGTCGAACTGCGGCAGCGCCAGTTGTGGCACACCGGCGGAGAACGCGGTCAGCGTGGTTCCCTGGCCGCCGTGCTGGATCAGGACATCGCAGGCGCCGAGCACCTGGTGCAGCGGCATCCGGCCGGCCTGGCTGACGTTTTCCGGCAAGGGACCCCAGGAAGCCATGGCCCGCTCGTCGACCGCGATCACCACGTCGACGTCCAGCCGGCCGAGCTCCCGCACGACGGCCAGCATTTTCCCGTGCAGGTCGGGAATTCCGAAAAGGGGAACCAGTGTACCGAGCGTCAGGCAGATCCGGGGCTTCGTGCGCGGCGCCAGCGCCCAGTCGGGAATGTGCGCGGTGCCGTTGTAGGACACGTGCCGGAAGCTCAGCTGGCCCGTCGCGTGCGGCAGGCGCAGGCTGGGTGGCCACGGGCTCAGCGACAGAGTGGGCTCGGGAAGAGCCAGTCCCGCCGCGACCGGCGAGCCGGCGAGCACCTCGACCGCACCCGCGCGGTACTCCGGCAGTTCGGCCACACCCCAGCGCACGTCGGCCAACGGCGTTCCGTGCGCGGCCGCGGCGAGCGGGCCGGCGAACTCGGCACGCTCGCTCAGCACGACATCGGGCCGCCAGGCGTCCACAATGGACAGCATGCGCGGGAGCGTCGCGGCGGCGATCCGCCCGAACACCCGGCCGTGCACGTGCCGCCGCTGTTCGATCGGGTGCGTGGACAGGTCCGGGCCCAGCTCGACGAAGTCCATCGGCGGCCCGCTCGACACCGCGGGCAGCCCGGACCGCAGGACAGTGTCGACGAAGTTTTCCGGGACGGCGACCAGCACCTCGTGCCCCGCCGCCCGGCAGGCCCAGGCGAGCGGGACCAGCGGGAAGAAGTGCCCGAGCAGCGGCTCGGTGGTGAACAGGATCCGAATGATTGGCTCCGATCTCCGTAACCGGCATGCCCGGTCAGTGCCCCAAGGCCACTTCGGCGGCTTTGCACTTGTCGTAGTGCGGAAGCAATCCGCGTTCCCGGGCTTCGGCGAGCGTCGGCGCGACTCGGTCGCGCGCGGACAGGATCGGTGTGAGGTCCTGCGGCAGCGGAAGTCCGAGCTCGGGGTCCGTCACCGAGAGCGCGAGCTCGTTCTCCGGCACGTACTCCCCGGAAAACAGGTAGGACATCACGGTGTCGTCCTGCAACGCGATGAACGCGTGGCCGACGCCGACCGGGAAGTAGACCGCACGGAAGTGCTCCTGATCGACCACCACGGCGTCCCAGTTGCCGAAGGTCGGTGAATCGACGCGGATGTCCACGACGACATCGATCGCCGATCCCCGGGGGCAGTAGACGTATTTGGCACAGCCGGGCGGCGTCGCCGTGAAGTGCACACCCCGGACCACGCCCCGGCGCGACCGGCTGTGACTGGTCTGGGCCACACTGAAGAGCCGCCGACCGGTGGCCAGCCGGAACGGCGTCTCCTGGAACGGCGAGACGAAGAGGCCGCGATCGTCTGAAATCGGGTTCGGCGTGATTTCCAGGGCACCTTCGACGGAAAGCTCACGTATCTGCATCGCTGTCCCCGCTCAAGAGTGACTCCCACGATGTTCGGACTGCGCCTGGATTCACCGCAGCAAGCGTGGCACCGGCACAACCGGGCCGGCGTCTTCAGCCATGCTGTTCGCCGCCGGGCGATGGCGGGTGGCGCTTCGCGCGCGGTGTCACCGGACCGCTGTCCTTGTGGAGACAAGACCGCCGGGCTCCGGTGGTCCGGTCCTCTTGCCCGCCCTGCCCGCTCGCCGGCGTCAAGCCGCGTCCGATGTGGAGGGCGGGTGCTCCATTGGCTCTTTGGGCGTTCGGGGCGGTGGTTCCGGAGTGGGCGGGCGCGGTCGGCGAGGTGGCTGAGCTTGGTCAAGTGGCGTTGGACCAGCCCGGCGCGGCGGGCTTCGTCGAGCGCTGTCCGGGTGATGGTGTTCTGCCGTCGTCGGCGGTGACGACCGCCGGGTGCTTCCTGGTGCACTGTGGGTCTCCTTTCCGTTCGGTGCTTCACTCGATCGTGGGGTGCGTGCGCGCACCGAAGCTGCGGTCGATCGGTCAGGTAACAAGGTTGTTTCGGGAAGAACTCGTTCGGGACCCACTGGGCCACCTGGGCGCTTACGCGGTGCGCCTTCCGGAGTCCTGCACGCGAGAGGGGACGAGACGCGGGACCGTCCACGGTGGGAGTACGGCCGAGGCGACGAGTGTGGGCCCGATCACTGGCCCGGGGCACGCCGTGCGCTGCTGCGCACGGCGTCTTCCCTGGTGGCGCCCCCGGCAGGACTCGAACCTGCGACCTAGAGATTAGAAGGCTCTTGCTCTATCCAGCTGAGCTACGAGGGCCCGCGCCGACGGCCGCTACCGGTGACCCGGCACTGGCAGCTTAGTCGTCGCCACCCAGTCGATCGTTCGACACCGGCGAATCGTTTCAGGTCTCGTTCGACGTAATTCGGGAGTTTCTGCGCGCACAGTCGTGACCGGACGCCTGGTCCCCTGCTTGAAGCGATGTGACCCCTCCTCCTGTGTCCGGGGAAGTGCTGAGCGTGACCGAGCGGGCTTTTCCGCGCGGCCGGAACCTGTAATCTGGCCATCAGAAGGCTCTTGCTGTGTCCAGCCAGAACCCTGCTCGCCCGCTCGACCCGCGGCCGGGCAGGCAGCGCCGTGGGCTTCTGCGCACCGCTGCTTGCCCGGCGCAGCGGGCGGCGAGCCCGGTTGCCGGCCCCCTTTCTGCTGGGAAATCGTGTGCAGGAGGCTCCTGCCTGCAGGAACGTCGGGGGCGACCACCTCGGCCGCCTGGCGTTCGGCCGCTGGGTGCGGTCGACCTGGCGGTTGCCGAGCGGTTGGGGGGCCGTCGGGGTCTTGGCGAATGGTGGTTCGGTCTCGGGCGTCGTTGGCGGGTGCGTGCCGGACGGGTGCCCGGCCGCTGAGGTGGTCGGTTTTGTGGCTGCCGCGGGTCCGGCTGTTGGGGCTGTGGTGAGCGGTGGCTCGTCGGGTCGCTGGGTGCGGACGGTGAGTGGTGCCACGGTGCGGGCGCCGGGCGGCTGCCCGGTCCCCGGCGGGCGGCCTGCTGGAGTTCGCCCCCCCCGGTCGGCTGAAAGCGCCACCCGAGAACTCCAGCAGACCTCCCGCCCGCCCGGAACAGGCTCCGTGCGCCCCGGATGGGCCCGTGTGAGCCCCGGACGGGCCGTATGAGCCCCGGATGGGCCCCGTGTGAGCCCCGGACGGGCCGCGTGAGGCCCGGATGGGGTGCGTGAGCCCCCTGGAAGGGCTGCCTGGGGCCTCGGATGGGGAGCGTGAGGTTTCGGATCAGGCCGCGTGAAGCCCGGATGGGGCTCGGCGCGCCCCGGATGGGCTCGTTGCGCCCCAGATCGCTGCGTGAGGCCCCGGAAGTTGCTCCCGTAGGCCCCGGAGGGGCTCCTGAGGGGCCAGGGGCCCCGGGACAGGTTGCGGGGAGCCCGTGGGCGCGCCCTGCCGCAGGGGGCGCGCCCACGGGTGGGGCCGCTTCGGGGGAGCGGCCCCGGTCGGGCCCGGCCGCCGCCGCGAGCCGGCTCCTGCCACGGAGCGGGCGGCTTTGCGGGGCCCGGGTCAGGGGGTCACTCCCAGATCTGGATGCCTCGGACCAGGAACGGCGCGTTCGGGACGTACGTGCCGCCACCCGGATAGGTGACGAAATCTCCTTCCGTCGAGCATTCCGCGTCTTGGTACACCGTGACGTCGCGGGTCATCAAATTTGCGAACGACGACCCGTCGAATCCTTCGGGCAGTGGCAGGCATTCCTCGGTATTGGCCGAGCGCAGGTCGAAACGCTGGATTTCGCCGGCGTAACCGTCGGACGGCCACAGGCAGAACTCGCCCTTGCGGCAGCCCGGATCCGTGCCCGCGTGCGCGGCTCCGACGCTGGTCAGCAGGCCGACCATGGCCAGGATCACGACGTGCGGCAGGCGGGAACGAAGACGACGTGAAGACATGGTGGATTTCCCCTCCGGAATCGCGGCTCTTGGGGGCCGCGGTGAACGTGTGATTCCAGATTGGCGGGCGGTGGGGGATTTGTCAGCCTGCGATTTCGAATCTGTGGACAAGTGCCCGGCAAGGGAAAGGTTGTCCACAGTCGCAGAGGAAGGTCTTGCAGAAAAACAGTGGCGGTGCTACCCGGGGCCCGTACTCCCGCGCACCACCAGCGAAACCGGCACCTCGACCGGCGCCGGCACCGAACCGTCGTCCAGCAGCCCCAGCGCCAATTCCCCGGCGATCCGCCCCTTGGCCGCGAGGTCCTGCCGGACCGTCGTCAGCGGCGGCGGCGACCACGACGCCGGCGGGCTGTCGTCGAAACCGGCCACCGACAGTTCACCCGGCACGCTGATCCCCAGCTCGCGAGCCGCGGCGAGCACCGCCAGCGCCAGCTGGTCGGACATGCACAGCACCGCCGTCGGCCGCGGCGACGCCCCGAGCAGCGCGAACGCCCCGGCCATCGCACTCTCCGCGCTGAGCCCGGCCGCCTCCTCGACGACGACCGAGCACGACCCCAGCTCGTCCAGGTAGCCACCCAGCCGTTCGCGGACGTCGTGGAACGGCGCCGCCGAGGCCTCCGCCACGGTCAGCGCACCCCCGCCGGGCCGAAGGTGGCTGCACGCGGCGAAGATCCCGAACCGCCGGTGCCCCAGGTCCAGCAGGTGCCGCGCGGCCGAAGCCGCGCCGATCCGGTCCGCGCAGCCGACTCGCGCGGTGCCGGGCAGCAGCGGCTGGTCGATCACCACGAGCGGCAACCCCCGCGTGCGGACCGCCTCCAGCGACGGAGCACCGTCGGGCAGCGAGTAGACGATCGCGATGTCGGCCTGCGCGGTGAGCACGCGGTCGGCGGCCGGCCCGCCGAAAACGCCGCCGGGCAGGAGCAGCAGCGCGTGGCCGCGCGGATCGATCACCCGCGCCAGCGCGTCCAGCGTCAGGTACAGCGCCGGGTCCGAAAACGCCATCGACAGCGACGTGTCCAGCAGGACCGCGATCGCGCCCGTGCGGCTGGTTGCGAGACTCCGCGCGGTCGGGTCCGGACCGGGGTAGCCCAGCTCGGCCGCCACCCGCAGCACCTCGTCCCGCAGCCGGGCGGACAGCTGGTCGGGCCGGTTGTAGGCGTTCGAAACCGTCGCGCGCGAGACGCCGACGGCACCGGCGACGTCGTCGAGCGTGGGACGGCGCCGCCGGGTCATCCGCGCAGTCTAACCGCAGGTAGGTGGACTTTCTGAAGCGCTTAAGTCACGCTGAAGACATGCGAGACCGGCTCGCGGTGTTCACCGTGTTCGCCCTCAACGGGCTCGCGCTGGGGTCGTGGGCGTCGCGCACGCCCGCGCTGACCGCGCAGGTGCACGCCTCACCCGGCGTGTTCGGCCTGGCTCTGCTCGGGGCCAGCGTCGGGATGCTCGCCGCCGCCTCGGTGTCCGGACGGCTGATCGAACGGGCCGGCGCCCGTGCGGTCGTCGCCGGGAGCACCGCGATGGCCGCCGGTTCGCTCGTGCTGGTCGGCTTCGCGCCGACCGTCCCGCTGCTGGCCGGGGCGCTGCTGGTGATCGGCGCGAGCGTCGGGATGCTCGACGTCGCGATGAACGTCGCCGGCGTCGCGGTCGAACGCCGCCTCGGCAAGCCGGTGATGTCGGTGTTCCACGCGGGGTTCAGCTTCGGCGCGCTCGCCGGCTCGCTAGGCGCGGGCCTCGCCGCCGGCCACGGCTGGTCCCCGGCGCGCCACCTCACCGTCGCCGCCGTCGTCGCGGTCCTGGTGCTGGCCCTCGTGATCCGCGACGTCCCTGGCATCCGCCCCCGGCACACCGAAGAACCCGTGGTCACGCCGGCGCGGGCGCCGATCCGGCGGCCGGTGCTGTGGCTGCTCGCCGCGGTCGCGCTGTTCTCGGCCATCGCCGAAGGCGCGTCGTCGGACTGGTCGGCGCTGCTGATGACGGTCGAGCGCGGGGTCGGCCAAGGCGCCGCGGCCCTGGCCTTCGCCGGGTTCCAGCTGGTCATGGCGCTGACCCGGCTGGCGGGTCCGTGGGCGCAACGCCGGTTCGGCCCGACCCGCTGCCTCGCCGCGGGTGCCGCGCTCGCCGCCGCCGGGCTGGTCACCGCGGCCACGATCCCGGTCGCCGCCGCCGGTTACGCCGGGTTCGCGCTGGCCGGCGCGGGCCTCGCCGCATCCTTCCCGATGGCCCTCAGCCTCGCCGGGGACGCCGGGAAGCGCGGCGACGGCACCGGCGGCGAGCGCGAGATCGGTTTCGTCACCGCCGTCGCCTACACCGGCTTCCTCGGCGGCCCGCCGATCGTCGGCGGTATCGCGCAGGCGACGGACTACGGCGTGGCGTTCGTCTTCGTCGCGCTCGTCGCGGCGTTGATCCTGCCCGCCGCGGTCGCCGCCCGGCGGTCACGACGGCGGGAAGAAGCGGACGCGATGATCGGCCGATAGTCGTTCCCGGCACGAAATCCGTGCCGCGGCCCGCGTTTCCGCCACGGCCCGGGCGTTGACAGTTTCCTGGTGCGCGAGGCAAGCTGAACCCCGTCGGTAAACTGAAATGAATACGGCGACGTTTCAATTTCAGGTCGGCTGATCAAGGCGGGGGCGCCTTGGTCCGGGGAGGACGTCGTGAGGGTTGTGCTGCTCGGCGGAGCGGGGGCGCTCGCCGGCCGGGGTGGGCGGTTCGGCGGGACGGGTTCGACGCTCGTACGGGACGCCGTGCCGCGGCTCGTGCTGGTGCCGGTCGCGTTCCGGCTGGCGCTGTTCCTGCAGGCCGTCTGGTCCGGCGGTCCGCTGAGCGCGCCGGTGCTCGGGGTCGCGGTCGCCCTCTACCTGGTGCCGAATCTCCTCGAAGTGGCCTGGGTCTTCCGCCGGGCCACCGGAATCCGGCCGGTTCTGGCCGCCGATACCGCGTACACGCTCGTGACGAGCCTCGCCGCGGCCGTGTTCGCGGCGCACTCGCCCGAGCTGCTGACCTTGGCCTGGCCGAACATCATGGGCACGGTCATGGTCTGGACCCTGCTGCGCGGCGCGCCCGCCGGGGCCGTCGCGATCGCCGGCGCGCTGCTCCTGCGGTACGGCATGGCCGCGGTGTCGGGCACGTCGGCGCCCGCGACGTGGATCCTGCTCGCCCTGGTCGCGGCCGCCGTGACGGCGCTGGCCATCGTGCTGCTCGTCGCCGGGTCCATGCGGTTCGCGCTCGGCCTCGGCGAGCAGCGCGGCCGGGCCGCCGAACGCGAACGGCACCGCCGCGACGTCCACGACACCGTCCTGCAGGTGATGGAGGCCCTCGCGCTGCCCGCCCCCGGGGACGCGCTCGACCCGCGAGGCAGCCTCGACCAGGTCCGCCGCACCGCCCGCGCGCACGCCCTGCGCCTGCGGCTGAGCCTCGACGGCGGCACGCCGGCCGAGCCGGGCGGGCTCGAACACCGGCTCGGCGCGCTGACGGTCGAGATGACGGCCGACGGTCTCCGCGTCGACCTCGTCGTGCTCGCGAAGCCCACCGAGGTCCCCGAAGCCGTCGTCAACGCCCTTCACGACGCAACCCGCGAAGCCCTGCGAAACACCCTGAAGCACGCGAGGACGGCGAAGGCCGTCGTATGCCTCGAAGAGCGCGAAGGTGTCGTCACGGTGTCCGTACGCGACCACGGCACCGGCTTCGACCTCGGCGCGCGCCGCGCCGGGTTCGGCATCGAGAACTCGATCCACGCGCGGATGGCCGAGATCGAGGGCGCCGCGCGGATCGACTCGGCGCCCGGCCACGGCACCCGCGTCGTGCTGACCGCGCCGCTAAAGCTGGGTTTCCCCGTCGGGTGAGTCCCGCCACTGGGCGAACGGGCGGTCCAGCGCCCACTTGCCGTCGGATTCGGAAAGGACACGGTATTCGCAGGTCGCCGGGTTGGAGAGGGACTCGAACAGCTCGATGCTCCAGCCGAAGAGCCGTCGGCAGAGCAGCCGCAGCGTGAGCCCGTGGGAGACGATCAGTACCGTCTCGGGGTGACTTTCCTCCCGCATCCGAAGGTCCGAGAGGAACGCCGCGACGCGGTCGTCGACGTCCGCGCCCGACTCGCCGAACGGCAACCGGTAGAAGAAGTGCCCGAACTCGTGCCGCCGCGCCTTCTGGATCTCCTGCTCGGCCGGGTCCTGCAGGTTGCCCCAGTCCTGCTCGCGCAGCCGCGGCTCCTGCAGCAGCCGCTCGCATGACGCCTGGATGTCCAGCAGCCGCAACGTCTCCCGGGTGCGCAGGTACGGGCTGACGTACACCGCGGGCCGGGTCCCGTTCAGCAGCCGCGCGATCTCCGGCGCCACCGCGCGGGCCTCCTGCTCGCCGTCGGCGGTCAGCGGCAGCGCGTGGTCGGGGATCCGCGTGTAGGCGAGCTCGTCGACGTTGCCGAGCGACTCGGCGTGCCGGAGCAGGATCATCTTCACCGCGCCCATCCTGCCCGTCACACGGGCCTGACCGGGGCGGGGCATACCCTCAGGGGCGTGTCCGCCACGAAATCCGACGTCCCCACCCAGCGCCGGGCCAGTGTGCTGCCCCTGCTCGTGGTCGGCGTCCTGCTGGCCGCCGTGGTCGCGATCGGCCTGATCGCGCTCACCGGCGGGGCCGGCTACGCCATCGCCGGCCTGCCCGACCCGGGCCTGGTCACCAAGTACGGCATCACCGTCATGCGCGTGGTGTCCGAATCCGCGTCGGTGATCTGCGTCGGGGCGCTGCTGCTGGCCGCTTTCCTCGTGCCGCCACAGAAGTCCGGGACGCTCGCGCCCGAGGGCTACGGCGCCCTGCGCGCGGCGGGGATCGCCGCGTGGGTGTGGTTCGCCGCGGCGCTGCTTTCGGTCGCCTTCACGGCCGCCGACACCGCCGGGAAGCCCTTCGGCGACGTCCTGGACCCGCAGACGCTCCTCGACCTCGTCGGCGCCATCGAACAGCCCAAGGCGTGGCTGTGGACGGCGCTGATCGCGATCCTCGTCGCGCTCGGCTGCCGGCTCGCGCTGTCCTGGGGCTGGACGGCAGTGCTGTTCTTCCTGGCCGTCGGCGGGCTGGTCCCGGTCGCCGTCACCGGGCACTCCGCCAGCGGCGGCTCGCACGACGTCGCCACCAACAGCCTGCTGTTCCACCTGGTCGCCGCGGCGCTGTGGGTCGGCGGCCTGGTCGCGCTGCTGGCGCTGGGGTACCGGCGCGGCGGCCACCTGAGCCTGGCCGCGCAGCGGTTCTCGAAGCTGGCGCTGATCTGCTGGATCGTGATGGCGCTTTCCGGCGCGGTCAACGCGCTGGTCCGGATCGGGCTCAACGACCTCTTCACCACCGACTACGGCCTGCTCGTCGTGGCCAAGACGGTCGCCCTGCTGCTGCTCGGGGTGTTCGGTCACCAGCAGCGCGAAAAGGGCGTCGCGAACCTCAAGGACGGCACGGACGGCAAGGGCGGCGCCCAGCTGCTGCGCCTGGCCTCGGTCGAGATCCTGATCATGTTCGTCACCATCGGGATCGCGTCCGGGCTGGCCCGGACGCCACCGCCGGCGGACGCGGTGACCCAGCCGTCCACCACCGAGCTGCTGATCGGCTACAACCTCGACGGCGCGCCGACGCTCTGGCGCCTGCTCTTCGACACCCGATTCGACCTGATCTACGGCACTTTCGCGCTCGTCATGGGCGGGTTGTACCTCGCCGGGGTCCGCCGGCTGCTGCGCCGGGGCGACACCTGGCCGGTCGGCCGGACGGTCGCCTGGATCGCCGGCTGCGTGGTGCTGCTGATGGCGACGTCGTCGGGCATCGGCCGGTACGCCCCCGCGATGTTCAGCGTGCACATGGGCAACCACATGCTGCTGTCGATGGTCGCGCCGGTGCTGCTCGTGCTCGGCGGGCCGGTGACGCTCGCACTGCGTGCCCTGCCGGCCGCGGGCAAGGACGCCCCGCCCGGGCCGCGCGAGTGGATCGTCGCCTTCGTGCACTCCCCGGTTTCGCGGTTCCTCACTCACCCGGTGGTCGCGCTGCTGCTGTTCGTCGGCTCGTTCTACGCGCTGTACTTCTCCGGCCTGTTCGACAACGCGCTGCAGTACCACTGGGCGCACCTGGCGATGAACGGGCACTTCCTGCTCGCCGGGTACGTCTTCTACTGGCCGGTGATCGGCGTCGACCCGGCGCCGCGGCGGATCCCGTACCTCGGCCGGCTCGGCATGATGTTCGCCGCGATGCCGTTCCACGCGTTCTTCGGCGTGATCCTGATGAGCAAGCAGACCGTCATCGGCCAGGCGTTCTACGGCCAGCTGCACCTGCCGTGGGTCACCGACCTGCTCGCCGACCAGCGGCTCGGCGGCGGCATCGCCTGGGCGGCCGGCGAGATCCCGGTGCTGCTGGTGCTGATCGCGCTGCTGGTGCAGTGGTCGCGTCAGGACGAGCGCGAGGCGAAGCGGAGTGATCGGCGCGAAGCGGCGACGGGCGACGAAGAGCTGAACGCCTACAACGCGATGCTGAAGAACCTCGCCGAGGGCAAGCGACCCTCGGGTTCCAGTTGAGGTTGAGCCACCGTCCGGCTGCCGGGAAAACGGCCGTTTCGGTACTCTCGCCGTGATCTCGGGCTGACATTCGGTAGTCCGACGGTGACCGGCGTCGAGCCGCGATCAGGTGCGCTCTACGATCGTGGGTATGGCCGAGTTCATCTACACCATGAAGAAGGTGCGCAAGACCGTCGGGGACAAGGTCATCCTCGACGACGTCAGCACCGCGTTCTACCCCGGCGCCAAGATCGGCGTGGTGGGGCCGAACGGTGCCGGTAAGTCCACCGTTCTCAAGATCATGGCGGGGATCGAGCAGGCCAGCAACGGCGAAGCCTTCCTCCAGCCCGGCGCCTCCGTCGGCATCCTCATGCAGGAGCCGGAGCTCAACGAGGAGAAGACGGTCCGGCAGAACGTCGAGGAGGGCCTCGGCGAGGTCAAGGTCAAGCTCGACCGGTACAACGAGGTCCTCAAGCTCATGGAGACCGAGTACTCCGAAGAGCTGATGGACGAGATGGGCCAGCTCCAGGAGGAGCTGGACCACGCCGACGCCTGGGAACTCGACTCGACCGTCGAGCAGGCCATGGACGCGCTCCGCTGCCCGCCGCCGGACGAAGGCGTCTCCCACCTCTCCGGTGGTGAGCGCCGCCGGGTCGCGCTGTGCAAGCTGCTGCTGTCGGCGCCCGACCTGCTGCTGCTCGACGAGCCCACCAACCACCTGGACGCCGAAAGTGTCCTGTGGCTGGAGCAGTTCCTCTCCCGCTACGCCGGCGCCGTCCTCGCCGTCACCCACGACCGGTACTTCCTGGACAACGTGGCCCAGTGGATCATGGAGATCGACCGCGGCCGGGTCGTCGGCTACGAGGGCAACTACTCGACGTACCTGGAGAAAAAGCGCGAGCGCCTCGAGGTCCAG
The DNA here is from genome assembly GCF_046548995.1 of Amycolatopsis sp. lyj-109. Classification (NCBI taxonomy): domain Bacteria; kingdom Bacillati; phylum Actinomycetota; class Actinomycetes; order Pseudonocardiales; family Pseudonocardiaceae; genus Amycolatopsis; species Amycolatopsis sp. lyj-109. Next base: position 69,829 of record NZ_JAJPWR010000023.1, on the reverse strand, counting down.
GGCAAGAAGGACCAGAAGCTCGCGAAGCGCCTGAAGACCGAGCTCGAGTGGGTGCGGTCCAACGCCAAGGCCCGGCAGACGAAGTCCCGCTCGCGCCTCGACCGCTACGAGGAGATGGCGGCGGAGGCGGACAAGCACCGCAAGCTCGACTTCGAAGAGATCCAGATCCCGCCGGGTCCGCGGCTGGGCAACGTCGTGGTCGAGGTCGAGAAGCTGCAGAAGGGCTTCGACGGCCGGGTCCTCATCGACGGCCTGTCGTTCGACCTGCCGCGCAACGGCATCGTCGGCGTGATCGGCCCGAACGGCGTCGGCAAGACGACGCTGTTCAAGACGATCGTCGGGCTCGAGGAGGCGGACGCCGGTGAGGTCAAGATCGGCGAGACCGTCAAACTGTCCTATGTGGACCAGAATCGCGGCGGGATCGACCCGAAGAAGACCGTCTGGCAGGTCGTCTCCGACGAGCTGGACTACATCCACGTCGGCCAGACCGAAATGCCGTCGCGGGCGTACGTCAGCGCGTTCGGGTTCAAGGGCCCGGACCAGCAGAAGCCGGCGGGCGTGCTCTCCGGTGGTGAGCGCAACCGGCTCAACCTGGCGCTGACGCTCAAGCAGGGCGGGAACCTGATCCTGCTCGACGAGCCGACGAACGACCTGGACGTCGAGACGCTGGGCTCGCTGGAGAACGCGCTGGAGCAGTTCCCCGGCTGCGCCGTGGTGATTTCGCACGACCGGTGGTTCCTCGACCGGGTCGCGACGCACATCCTGGCCTGGGAAGGCACCGACGAGAACCCCGCTCAGTGGTTCTGGTTCGAGGGCAACTTCGAAGGGTACGAGAAGAACAAGGTGGAGCGGATGGGCGCCGAGGCTGCCCGCCCGCACCGTGTCACCCATCGCAAGCTGACCCGCGACTGAGGGGGCGGGTTTCCCCGTGGAAGCCAGCAAACAGCACCGGACGGGCCCGTTCTCCCCGGAGAGCGGGCGCTCCGCGCATGCCGGGGGAACCCTCTCCGCAGTCGGCAGGCTGATCGAACGCGCGGACGCGCTGCACCTACGCGCGCCCGAACTGGCACTGGTCCTCGGCGAGCGCGCGGCCGCGCTGGCCGAAGCCGCCAGTGCCGACGAACAGTGGATCCGGGCCGAGAGCCTGGTCGTGTCCGCGCGCGTCCGGCTCGGGATGCGGCCGGCCACGGTCGGGCGCGCGGTCGCGGCATTGCGCGCGGCCGAGCACGCGGGCTACGGCGACATCGCCGCCCGGCTGCGCATCGACCTCGCCGTCTGCGCCCGCAGCCTCGGCGTACCGCTGACCGGCCTCGCCGCGCTGCGGCCGATCCTCACGGATCCGGTGGTCTCGCCGGTGCACCGCGCGGCCGCGTTGTGCCACCTGGTGGGCTGCCTGGGCCAGCTCGGGCGCAAGTCGGAGCTGGACCGCGTGCTGGTGGAGGCGGACAAGCTCGTCGTCGGAGACGACTCTCTCGGCGCGGACACCCAGCTGCTGGTGCGGGCCCTGCTGCGCGTCGGCACGGCCGCCCACCGCCGTCGCCACGGCGACTTGACGGCGGCGGCCGACGCGGCCCGGACCGGCCTCGGCTTCCTGGAGAGGCTGGACAACCCGGCCGACGACGGCGGTCTCATCCGCATCCGGCTGGTGCTGTTGCTGGTCAGCACGCTGCTCGACCGCGGCGACGCCCAGATGGCGTACGAGATCGCGGAGCCGGTGCTGGCCGAGCCGGTCCGCGCGGCGGGCGTCGCCCCGATGGGCTGGCTGCGGCTGGCCGTCGCGACGCGGGTCCATCTGCCCGCGGGTTCCGGTGAGGCGGCGATCGAGCAGGTGCGCGAAGCCGTGGCCAGCACGGATCGGCACGGGCTGTCGGCGATCACGGCCCGGTTGTGGCTGGAGCTGGCGCAGTTGCAGGAGCGGTTCGGGCAGGCGGAGGAGGCCATCGCGTGCCTGTACCGCTCGCGGGCGGCGGAGCAGCTGCACGCCCGGGCCCGGCGGCAGGCGTGCAGTGTGCTGGCCGGCGAGTTCGGCAGCGGGGAGCCGGCTTCGGTCGATTTGGACGAGGTGCTGAAGGCGGTGCCGTCCGGGGCTTCGCCCCGAGCCGGGGGCTCCCGGGCCCCTGGAAGCGGCGTGCCGTCGCACCCGGTCCCGGTTGTCGCGGCCGCGCCGGTTCCGGAGCCCGAGCCGCGCACGCCCGCGTGGTCGTTCGAGCGGGAGGAAATGCCGTCGCGGCCCGAGTCGCGGCAGCCGGCGCCGGCGTGGTCGTTCGAGCGGCCACGGGTGACCGCGGACGCCGCCGAGACGGCGTTGATGCCGGCGGTGCGGATCGACTCGGCGCCGCAGCCGGGCCGACGGCCGGAGGTGCCTTCGGGCCGGCCGGAGCCTCGAGGCCGGGCGGAGTCGAGCGACGTGCGGTCGGGGCGGAACTCGGAGCCGGCCGACGTGCGCCCGGGACGAGGGGCGGAGCAGCAGCCTGAGGCCGGGGGGCCGCGGTCGGGGCGGGAGCCGGAGTTCCGGCCGGAGCCGGTCGAGGTGCGGCCGGCGCGGGGGTCCGGGCCGGTCGAGCGTGGGCCGGGGTCTGAGCTTGGCGAGCGTGGGCGGGACTCGGAGCTTGCCGAGCGTGGGCCGGGGTCGGAGCTTGGCGAGCGTGGGCGAGGGCCCGGGTCTGTCGAGCGGCCGCCGGTCGAGCGTGGGCGAGAGTCGAGGCCTGCCGAGTCGCGGTCGGGCCAGCGTGGGCGAGAGTCGGGGCCTGTCGAGTCGGGGCCTGCCGAGCGTGGGCGAGAGCCGGAGCGTCGCTCCGAGCTTGCCGAGCCGCGAGGGCGGCAGCCGGAGTCTCGGCTGGAGCCGGTCGAGCAGGGGCCCGAGCCGCGGGAGCCCGACTTCCGGTCGGCGCCGGCCGAGCCGCGGCCGGCCGAGCGTGGGCGAGAGCCGATCGAGGTGCGGTCCACGCGGGAACCCGTCGAGACGCCACCCGAGGTGGCGCCGGCCGCTGAACCCGGCAAGACCAAGTTCTCCTGGGCCGCGCTGGCCGAAGCTCGGCTGCGGGAAACCGCGGCCGAACGGGAATCGGCGCCCACTCGCATCACGCCGGCGCTGCCGCTGGCGCCCGAGCCCGCCGCCGAGCGGGAGCCGTGGGCGCCGGAAGGGCGGCGGCAGGAGGAGCCGCCGCCGTCGACGCGGCACGACGCCGAGCACGGCTCGGTGGCCGCGCGGTCCGTGCTGGACCGGCTGGGCATCTCCGCGTCCGGAGGTGCCGGTGGTGGCCGGCGCCGGGCGGAAGACGCCGACAGCCCGCGCGCCGAGGAACCGGCGCGTCCGGAGCCGAAGCTCGCCCCGCCGCCGCGGCCGGAAGACGAACCGCCGTCGGTGCCGGACTACCGCGACGAAGTGGAGCCGTGGCTGCCGCGGCTGCGGATGCCACCGTCGCTGGAGCCGATGGAGGACTTCGGCCACTGGACCCCGGCGACGGCCCCGTTCCCGGAGAGCTACGCCCGCGCCATCGCGGAGGACGAGCCCCCACCCGACGCCGGCCTCGCCGACCTGCTCGCCCGCGCCCTGGCCGAGCACCAGGCGGGCACGGCCAGCGCGGCAGCCCTGGTCAAGCAGCTCGACTCCCAGAACGCCGGCCGCCGCAACGGCCACGGTCGCAACGGCCACGGCGCCGAGGTCTCGGACTCCCGCGGCCACAGCTCCCGCGACTGACCCAGCCCGCCCGGCGAAGCCGAACCGCCACGGTCCGCCACGGTCCGCCACGGTCCGCCGCGGCTGTCCGGATGCCCTGAATGACTCATTCAGGGCATCCGACGCCCTGAATGAGTCATTCAAGACGCTCAGGCCATCGCAATGGCGGCCCGACCGGACCCTGCCCAGCACCCAGCGGGCCCGCCGCGGGGAGTTCACCCCGGCCGGCGTCCAGTCGGTGAGACACACCTATCCAGCGCCGACCTGCCGGCACGAAAACAGTGGGATCCGTCGCACCCCGGCGTCGCCGACTGGCCGACACCGTTCGGCGAACGGCAAAGCACCCGATCTACTGAACCGATCACGTTGACCCCACGCCGGGTCGCGCCCGGCGAGCGCGGCTGGTCAGGGCCGCGTACCGCCGCGCTACGCAACCCGTCAGTAGCTTGACCGATCACGCGAATCCCCTGGCCCGGAAGGGTTTCCGCGCGTCGGGGAACCTTCGGGTCTTCATGTGATCCCGGATCGCGGCGCATTAGTGTGGGGTGGCCGGCTCAACGACGAACCGGCACGGTGCCACCTCACGCAAACTGGAGAGTTGCCTCAAATGAGCTCGACCGGAGTCTCGTCCCTACCCGGAACCGGAGCCGAAACCGAACCCGAATTCGGCCAGCGCTCCCCGGCCAGCCCGGAGCAGATCAGGGACGACCTGATCGACGCCGCCGCCGGGCTGGCGCCGGAGATCGGTGAGCTCATCCGGCTCTACTACCGGCACATCCCGCCCGAAGAAATCGTCGGCGACGAGCCCGTCAACCTGGTCGGCGCCGTCCGATCGCACCTGCAGCTGGCCAAGTCGCGGATGCCCGGCCGCCCGGCCGTGCGGCTGCTGAACCCGACCGTCGCCGAAGACGGGTGGGCGCGCGAAGCCACCGTCGTGCAGGTCGTCACCGACGACATGCCGTACCTGGTCGACTCGATCGCCGCGGAGTTCGCCCGTGACGGCGTGCAGGTGCAGCGCATCGTTCACCCGATCGTGGTGGTCAGCCGGGACCTCACCGGCGAGCTCCTCGAGGTCCACCCCGCAGCGGACCCGGCCGAGCCACCCGCGAACTCGGCCGCCGAGTCGTGGATGTACATCGAGATCGACTTCGTCACCGACCGCAACCGGGCCCGCGAGCTCGACAACCGGCTCTCCAGCGTGCTCGGCGACGTCCGTGAGGTCGTCGAGGACGCCGAAAAGATGGCCCAGACGGCCTGCCAGCTGGCGAGCGAACTCGAGACGGACCCGCCGCGGCTGCCCCAGGACGAGGTCGCCGAGGGTGCCCGCCTGCTGCGCTGGCTCGCCGACGGCCACTTCACGTTCCTCGGCTACCGCCGCTACGAACTGATCGACAACCCGCACCCGGACAGCGACGAGCCCGCTCTGCGCGCCGTCCTGGCTTCCGGCCTCGGCGTGCTGCGCCAGGACAGCCTCGCCGCCCGCGGCCTCACCGCCGGTCCGGACACCGCCGCCACCGCCCTCGCGCCCACGCTGCTGGTACTGACCCAGGCCAGCGCGCCCTCGACCGTGCACCGGCCGGTCTACCCCTACTACGTCGGCGTGAAGACCTTCGACGCCGAAGGCAACGTCACCGGCGAGCACCGCTTCCTCGGCATGTTCACCACCACCGCGCTGCACGAGAACGTCCTCGACATCCCCGTCGTCTGCAAGCGGGTCCGCGAGGTCATCCACCGCGCCGGCTTCCCGATCGAGTCGTTCTCCGGCCAGCGGATGCTCGAAATCCTGCAGAACTGGCCGCGCGCCGACCTGTTCTCCGCCGACACCGGCTCGCTGTACTCGACGACGACCGGCGCGATCACCCTCTCCGACCGCCGGCGGCTGCGGCTGTTCCTGCGCCGCGACCCGTACGGCCGCTTCTACTCCTGCCTCGTCTACCTGCCGCGCGACCGCTACACGACGCGCTCGCGGCTGGCGATGCAGGAAGTCCTGCTCGAAGAGCTCGAAGGCACCCAGCTGGAATACAGCGCGCGGATCGGCGAGACCGTCCTGGCGCAGGTGCACTTCGTCGTGCACACCGACCCGGCCCGCCGCCTCGAACCGGACACCCTCAAGATCCAGGACCGGCTGAACGACGCCGTCCGCACCTGGGACGACCGGATGGTCGAGGCGGTCCTCGACGAACGCCGGGAGCGCGCCGACGGCGGCGTCGCGGTCGGGATCGTCGGCGAGGAATCGGCCACCGAGCAGGGCCAGCGCTTCGCGATGGTCTTCCCCGAGGGCTACAAGGAGGACTTCACCGCCGAAGAGGCGCTGGCCGACCTCCGCTCCCTGGACTCGCTCACCGACGAAGGCGACCTCGCGCTGTCCTTCTACCAGCCCGCCGACGCCGGCCCGGGGGAGCGGCGCTTCAAGCTCTACCTGCGCGGCGAAGGCGTCACCCTCTCGAAGGTGCTCCCGGTGCTGCAGGCCATGGGCGTCGAGGTGGTCGACGAGCGGCCGTACGAGCTGCACCGCGAAGACGGCGGCGCGTGCTGGATCTACGACTTCGGCCTGCACGTCGACCAGAAAATGCTCGACGAGTCCGACGAGCACGCCGTCGCCGAGCTGCGCGGCCGCTTCCAGGACGCCTTCGAGGCCGCCTGGCGGGGCGACGCCGAGGTCGACGGCCTCAACGGCCTCGTCCTGCGCGCCGGGCTCACCTGGCGCCAGGTAGCCGTGCTGCGCGCCTACTCCCGGTACCTGCGCCAGGCCGGCAGCGCGTTCTCCCAGGACTACATCCAGAACACGCTGCTGAACCACACCCAGGTCGCGACCAAGCTCCTGCGGCTGTTCGAAGCCCGGTTCGACCCCCAGTCGTCCGACGCCGACCGCGAGGCCGCCACCGAAGCCCTTTCCAGCGAGCTGAACGCGATGATCGACGAGGTCACCAGCCTCGACGAGGACCGGATCCTGCGACGCCTGATGGCCGTCATCCGGGCCACCCTGCGGACGAACTACCACGTCACCGGCACCGATGGCACTCCCCGCGAGTACCTGTCGATCAAGCTCGACCCGGCCGGCGTGCCCGACCTGCCCGAGCCGCGGCCGAAGTTCGAGATCTTCGTCTACTCGCCGCGCGTCGAGGGCGTGCACCTGCGCTTCGGCGAGGTCGCGCGCGGCGGCCTGCGCTGGTCGGACCGCCGCGAGGACTTCCGCACCGAGATCCTCGGCCTGGTCAAGGCACAGGCGGTGAAGAACGCGGTGATCGTGCCGGTCGGCGCGAAGGGCGGCTTCGTCGTCAAACGCCCGCCGGCCCCGAGCGGCGACGCGAGCATCGACCGCGACGCCCAGCTCACCGAGGGCATCGCCTGCTACCGCATGTTCATCTCCGGCCTGCTCGACCTGACCGACAACCGGATCGAGGGCAAGACCCTCCCCGCGCCCGGTGTCGTCCGGCACGACGCCGACGACTCCTACCTGGTCGTCGCGGCCGACAAGGGCACCGCGAAGTTCTCCGACATCGCCAACGAGATGTCGGCGCAGTACGGCTTCTGGCTCGGGGACGCCTTCGCCTCCGGTGGCTCGGTCGGCTACGACCACAAGGCCATGGGCATCACGGCGAAGGGCGCCTGGGAGAGCGTCAAGCGGCACTTCCGCGAGCTGGGCAAGGACACCCAGACCGAGGACTTCACCGTGGTCGGCATCGGCGACATGATGGGTGACGTCTTCGGCAACGGCATGCTGCTGTCCGAGCACATCCGCCTCGTCGCGGCGTTCAACCACATGCACGTCTTCCTCGACCCGAACCCGGACGCGGCAGCAACATTTGCCGAGCGGCGACGGTTGTTCGACCTGCCGCGCAGCTCGTGGGACGACTACGACCGCTCGCTGATCAGCGAAGGCGGCGGGATCTACCCGCGCACGGCGAAGTCGATCCCGATCAGCCCGCAGGTGCGTGCGGCGCTCGGCCTCGAGGACGGGGTCACGGCGCTGGCACCGATGGACCTGATCCAGGCGATCCTGCTGGCGCCGGTCGAGCTGCTCTGGAACGGCGGCATCGGCACCTACGTCAAGGCGGAGACCGAAAGCCACCAGGCAGCCGGCGACAAGGCCAATGACGCCATCCGCGTCGACGGCAATCAGCTGCGCGTCAAGGTCTTCGGCGAAGGCGGCAACCTCGGCCTGACCCAGCTCGGCCGGATCGAGTTCGCCCGGCGCGGGGGACCCGACCAGGCCGGCGGCAAGATCAACACCGACGCGCTCGACAACTCGGCCGGCGTCGACTGCTCCGACCACGAAGTCAACATCAAGATCCTGCTCGACCACCTCGTCCAGACCGGCAAGCTGGAGCGCGAACAGCGCAACGAGCTCCTGGAAGAGATGACCGACGAGGTCGGCGCGCTGGTCCTCAAGGACAACTACCGGCAGAACGCCGTCCTCGGCGTCAGCCGCGCCCACGCCGCACCGATGCTGTCGGTGCACGCCCGCCAGGTGCAGGCACTCGTGTCGGCGGGCGCGTTCGACCGCAAGCTCGAGGCGCTGCCGAGCAACTCGGAGTTCCGCGAGCTGGAGAAGGCGGGCAAGGGCCTCACCTCGCCGGAGCTCGCGACCCTGCTCGCGCACGTCAAGCTGGAGCTGAAGGACGAGCTGCTGGCCAGCGACCTGCCCGACTCGAAGGTCTTCGCGGCCCGGCTGCCCGAGTACTTCCCGAAGCCGCTGCGGGAGCGGTTCGGCTCCGCGATCGGCGAACACCCGCTGCGCCGGCAGATCATCACCACGCTGATCGCCAACGAGGTGGTCGACGGCGGCGGCATCTCGTTCGTCTACCGGCTGATGGAGGAAATGAGCGCGACCGCGACGGACGCGGTGCGCGCGTACGCCGTGGTGACGCAGGTGTTCGACCTCCCCGCGCTGTGGAAGGAAATCGACGCGCTCGACAACGTCGTGCACACCGACGTCGCCGACGAGATGGTGCTGGAAACGCGGCGGCTGCTCGACCGGGCCGCGCGCTGGTTCCTCACCAACCGGCCGCAGCCGCTGGCCCCGCTGTCGGAGATCAAGCGCTTCGGCCGGGTGCTGGACAAGCTCGTCCCGAAGATCGGCGACCTGCTGCGCGGCCGCGAGGCCGAGTCGGTGGAGAAGCACGTGAACGAGCTGATCGCCGCGAACGTGCCGGAGGGGCTGGCCCGCCGGGTGTCGCTGCTGCTGCACACCTACGGCCTGCTCGACGTCACCGAGGTGGCCGAGCTCGCCGAGCAGCAGATCGGCGTGGACGCCGTGCACAGCCCGGCCGAGACCGCGGAGCTGTACTACGCGCTCTCCGACCACCTGGACATCGACAAGATGCTCACCGAGATCAGCAAGCTCGAACGCGGCAACCGCTGGCACGCGCTCGCCCGGCTTTCGCTGCGCGACGACGTCTACGGCTCGCTGCGGGCGATCACGCTGGACGCGTTGCGGCACAGCGATCCCGGCTCGTCCGGCGACGCCAAGATCGCCCAGTGGGAGAAGACGAACGCGTCCCGGCTGCAGCGGGCGCGCGTCGCGCTCGACGAGATCACCAAGTCCGGCCGGCTCGACCTGGCGACCCTTTCGGTGGCGGCCCGCCAGATCCGGAGCACGGTTCGGTGACCTACGTTGCGCACGTCCGCCCGCGCTGGACGGACATGGACGTCTACGGCCACATCAACCACGCGAAAATGGTGACGCTGCTCGAAGAGGCGCGCATCCCGCTGTTGTTCAGCGCGGCGGTCGAGGCGGGGCTGGACCAGCTGCCGAAGGGCATCGTCGTGGTCCGGCTCGAAGTGGCCTACAAGGCGCCGATCGTGGTGTCCGGCCAGCAGCTGCGGATCGACATCGACCTGACCGAGCTGCGCGCGGCGAGCTTCACGCTGGCCTACCGCGTCCGCGGCGGGCCCTCCGCGGACGACCCGGTGGCGGTCACGGCCGAGACGGTGCTGGCGCCGTACGACACGGTCGAACTGCGGCCGCGTAGGCTCACCCCGGCCGAGTCGGAGTTTCTGAAGCAGGGGTTCGCGGATGCCTGAGTTGTTCGTGCCGGACGCGGCCGACCGGGAGACCCTCGGGGCGTTCGTCGCCCGCGCGGTCCGGCTGGACGGCCAGACGGCGGTCCGGCTGCGGCAGCGCGGCGACGGCGTGGTCGAGGCCTGGACGGCGACGCCGTTCGAGTGCCTGGCCACCCGCGCGGTGGCCGGCGATGTCACCCCCGGCGACGTCACGGTGTCCGGCAACGAGCTGCTCGCGGCGCTGACCGTGGCGGGCGGACCCCGGATGGACCCGGGCCCGGCCCGCGACCTGCTGTGGCACGGCGAGCTGCCGCCGTCCGGCCGCTGGCCGCTGATCGACGAGCTCCCGGCGCGGGTGGTGTCCGAGCTGGCGGACCGCGGCGTGACGCTGGCCAGGGACAACGCCGGCCCGCACGGCAACCCGCCGGCGTCGCTGATGGACCAGGCGGTGCTGACGGTGAGCGGCGGTTCGGTCGAGGTCAAGGTCCAGATGCGGTGCCTGTTCGCGATGTCCGGCATGGGTTTCGTGGACTCGGACGTCGAAGGTGACGTCGTCCGCGTGACGGCCACCGATTCGTGGCTGCGCCTGGACGCCCGGTACGGCGCGATCGTGCGGCGCCGGCACGCGCTGCTGCCGCTGCTGTTCTGACGAAGTGCTCACGGTGGCCACCACTGCTCGCCGGCGGTGGCACCCTGGAGGCATGACCCCGGACGAAGACCCGACCGCGGACTTCCTCGACGACGTGCGCGCCGAGGAGACCCCGTGGCGGCGCGACCGTCCGGCGGGCGAGCAGGCGCCGGAGCGCGCCGGAAGACCGGAGAGGTGGGGCCGCACGCGTGCGGCGGGCCGGGCGGCCGCCCAGGCGGCGCCCTACCTCCAGGCCGCGGCCCTGGTGGCCTGGCTGGCGAGCGGCGCCTTCGACGACGGTTCGGGCTCGGGCGACCAGTCCGGCTGAAACCGGCGCCGCGCAGTCCCCGCCCTCCCTGGCAGGGCCCCCGCAAAGCCGCGGGGCTCATTCACCCGGCAGCGCAGCCCAGCTCAGCCAACGTCTTGAATGACTCATTCAGGACCTCCGACGCCCTGAATGACTCATTCAAGACACCGCGGCCACACCAGCGCCGCCGAAACCGCCCCCTTCGGGCCCGCCCCTTCGACTTTGCCGGAACCCGGGCCACCCCGCGGGGGCGCCCCCCGGGTCCAGCGTATCGGTGGCTACCGCCGGAAACACCGGACGAGCTGGTTTCCGCCGGAGTTGTCCACACCCCGCGTGGATTGTGGAAGGCGGGTCAGACCAGCCAGGCGGCCGAGTCCGCGGGCAGCTTCCCCTCGACCAGCGGGCTGCTCGACAACAGCAGCTCGCCCGGCGGCAGCGCGATCGGCGAAGCCGACGTGTTCAGCGCGCACACCAGCCCACCCCCGCGCCGCCGGAACGCGAAGCACCCGGCCGGAGCGCCGTACCACTCCAGCTCGTCGCCGCCGAACGCCGGATGCGTCTTCCGCAGCTCGATCGCCTGCCGGTACAGCGAAAGCGTCGAGTCGGCGTCCTCGATCTGCTTCTCCACCGTCAGCCCGGCCCATTCCGACGGCATCGGCAGCCACGTCCGCGGGTTCCGCGAGAAGCCGTAGGGCGGCAGGTCGCCCTCCCACGGCAGCGGCACCCGCGAGACGTCCCGCCCGAACTCGGCGCCGCTCGTCTTCGCGCGCGGATCGGCCATGTCCGAAGGAGCCAGCTCCACGTTCGCCAGCCCCAGCTCTTCGCCGTTGTACAGGTACACCGCGCCCGGCAGCGCCAGCTCGACCAGCGCCATCGCCCGCGCGCGCCGCACGCCGGCCGGACCGCCGCCGTAGCGGCTGACCTGCCGCCAGACGTCGTGGTTGCCCAGCGTCCAGGTCGCCGGGGCGCCCGTGCGGGCCGGGACGGCCAGGGAGCGCTCGATGGCCGTGCGCATGGCGTCGGCGTCGAAGTGGGTCAGCACCAGCCGGAAGTTGAACGCCAGGTGCAGCTCGTCGGGCCGTAGGTAGCGCGACAGGCGTTCCTCGTCGGTCACCCAGATCTCGCCGACCGCCATCGCGTCCGGGAACTCGTCGAGCACCTTGCGGATCATCTGGTGGATCTCGTGGACGCCGTCGTGGTCCCACCGCGGGTCGTAGTAGTGGCTCGGCCCCAGCGCGTCGGCGCGCGGGTCCATGTCCGGCAGGCCGGGCGGTTTGGCCATGCCGTGCGCGACGTCGATGCGGAAGCCGTCGACGCCGCGTTCGAGCCAGAACCGCAGGGTGCGTTCCAGGTCGGCGGCGACCTCCGGGTTGGCCCAGTTCAGGTCCGGCTGCTGCGGCGCGAACAGGTGCAGGTACCACTGCCCGTCCGGCACGCGGGTCCAGGCCGGGCCGCCGAAGGCGCTGACCCAGTTGTTGGGCGGGTCTTCGCCGCGGGGGCCGACGCCGTCGCGGAAGATGTACCGGTCGCGCTCCGCGCTGCCCGGCTCGGCGGCCATCGCCGACTTGAACCAGGCGTGCTGGTTGCTGGTGTGGTTGGGGACCACGTCGACGGTGACCTTGATGTTCCGCTTGTGCGCCTCGGTGAGCAGCACGTCGAAGTCGCCGAGGGTGCCGAACATCGGGTCGACGTCGCGCGGGTCGGCGATGTCGTAGCCGTGGTCGGCCATCGGGGAGCGGTAGAACGGCGTCAGCCACAGCGCGTCGACGCCCAGCAGCTCCAGGTAACCGAGCCGGGAGTGGATGCCTTCCAGGTCTCCGACGCCGTCGCCGTCCGAATCGGCGAACGAGCGTACGTAGACCTGGTAGAAGACGGCATCGCGCCACCAGGCCGCCGGTCTCATCAGACGAAACTGTTCATCATGCTGTGCGCGGCCATCTCCAGGTAGGCCCAGAGCCGGCTGCGGTACGGCTCTTCGAGGTTCTCTTCGTCGACGGCGATCCGGATGCACCGCAGCCAGGCATCCCGCTCGAGCGGCCCGATCTTGAACGGCCCGTGCCGCATCCGCAGCCGCGGGTGCCCGCGCTGGTCGGAGTAGGTGTGCGGGCCGCCCCAGTACTGGATGAGGAACAGCCGGAAGCGTTCCTCGGCGGGCCCGAGGTCCTCTTCGGGGTAGAGCGGACGGAGGATCTCGTCGCGCGCGACCTCTTCGTAGAACCGCCCGACGATCCGGCGGAAGGTCGGTTCGCCGCCGACCGCTTCGTAGAGGTTCGCCGGTTCGCTCACTGCAGACACGCCTTCCATTTTGCCCTTGGGGTGCGGGTTCCCGACGCCCGGTCCATTCATTACCGCTTCGTCGCGAACCCGCTCCCCAGCGTAATGGCGTCCGCGGCCGCTACTTCCCGCCCGCCGACGCCGACGGCGGGAACAACCGGCCGAGAGGCGGGTCGAAGCCGGCCTCCTCCAGGGCCGCCAGCAGCTGGGCGCGCAACGCCCGCTGCACCGCCCACTGCTTGCCGGGCCGCACCTTCACCGTGAGACGCAGCTGGAGGCCTTCCGGTGTGACGCTTTCCACACCCAGCATCTCCGGCGGCTCGAGGATGTTGTCCTTCAGCGCGTCGCTCTCGGTGGCGGTGGAGGCCGCGGCCGCGAGCACGGCCGCCGCGCGCTCGACGTCGGCGGTGTAGCCGAGGGGGACGTCGACGAGTGCCACCGCGAAGCCCTGGCTCGAGTTGCCGACGCGCAGCACCTCGCCGTTGCGGACGTACCAGACCGTGCCCTTGACATCGCGCAGCGTCGTGATCCGGAGACCGACGGACTCGACCGTGCCGGACGCCTCGCCGACGTCCACGACATCGCCGACGCCGTACTGGTCCTCGACCATCATGAAGATCCCGGACAGGAAGTCCTTGACCAGGTTCTGCGCGCCGAACCCGATCGCGACGCCGATGATCCCCGCCGAGGCGATGATCGGGCCCAGGTTGATGCCGAGTTCGCCCAGTACGAGGATGAACGCCAGGCCGTAGACCAGGAACGTCGACATCGACTTCAGCACCGAGCCGATGGTCATCGCGCGCTGGCGGCGCCGTTCGATGATCGCGGAGCCGAGCACCTCCGGGGCGCGCTCGCGCAGGGGGCGCAGCATCGACGGGAGCTTGCCGCCCGTCTTCGGCAGGGTCGTGACGCGGTTGATCAGCCTTCTCAGGATCAGGCGGACCAGGAACGCGATCACGATGATCATCAGGATCTTGACCGGCTTGGTGATCAGCCAGTTCGCCGAGCCCGCCAGCCACAGGTTGTTCGTGACGTCATACACCGTGTAACAGAACGTGCTGGGGTCCTTCACGCACGGCGGATCGGCGGAGGGAAGCAGGGAGAGCACGGGGGTTCGTTCATCCTTCCGATCGGGTCGGCCGCCCCAACGCCGAGTGGATGTTGGGTCGCGCGGATGTGACACGTCTTGTAACACACGTGCGCTGGGGGCCTGTTCTGTGGTCGACTATGCCTACGCCCCTGGAGGTGGTCGAGTGCCAGACCGACAACCCAGCCCCCGCGGCGTCTCCGGCCAAGCCACGGCCGACGAGACGCCAGAGGTGGTTCTGCGCGCCTATCCGGGGGGTTCCGCATCCGGCGGAGCCGTCCCGGCCGGGCCGGGGACCCGCCCAGGGGGAGTGACCCGCCCGCCCGGACAGCGTAGTAGAGGCCGGGATCCGGCCGCCCCGGCCTGGGGCCGGCGCCGGGTGCTCCTGCTCAACGCCACCTTCGAGCCGCTGACCGCGTTGCCGCTGCGGCGCGCGGTCGTGCTCGTGATGTGCGGCAAGGCCGAAGTGGTCCACGGTGACCCCGGCGGGACCGAGCTGCATTCGGCGAAGGTTTCGCTGCCGGTGCCCTCGGTGATCCGCCTCAGCACGTACGTGCGGGTGCCTTATCGGGCCAAGGTGCCGCTCACGCGCGCCGGGCTCATGCACCGCGACCGGTACCGCTGCGCCTACTGCGGAGGGCGGGCCGAGACGATCGACCACGTCGTCCCGCGCAGCCGGGGTGGCCCCCACAGCTGGACCAACTGCGTCGCGTGCTGTGCCAAGTGCAACCACCGCAAGGCGGACCGGCTGCTCTCGGAGATCGGCTGGCGGCTGCGGATCGTCCCGCGGGCGCCCCACGGCCCGCACTGGCGGCTGCTCGCGCACTCCAAGGAGGCCGATCCGCTCTGGCGGCCGTATCTCGGCTCTGCCGCCTGACCGCCGGACGACGGTAGAGCCCTGGACAAGCCGGCGCCCCGGCTGCCTGTGCGGCGGCCGGGGCGAGCCGGGTGCTTGCGCCGTGCGCGGGGGTCCTGGAGTACGGGGTCAGGCAGCGAGCGTGTAGTCGCTCTGGCAGGTGACGCGCGTGCCCATGGTGACGCGCGTGCCGCGAGTGACACGGGTGCCTCGCGTGACGCGGGTGCCGCAGGTGACTCGCGTGCCGGCCGTCACCCGCGTGCCCATCGTGACACGAGTGCCGCGCGTGACCCGGGTCCCTCGGGTGACTCGCGTGCCCGCCGTCACCCGGGTGCCCATGGTGACGCGGGTTCCTGCTGTGACGCGTGTACCGCGAGTGACGCGTGTACCCCGCGTAACCCTTGTGCCCGCCGTCACACGTGTTCCGGGCGCGAATTCGATGTCGCTCAGTGACGAGAAGGTTTCGGTGATCGCCTGTGCGGGCGTCTGGACGCTGTTCATGGCAGGGCCTCCTGGGACCGGTGCGTTACCTGCTGGAGCTGAGGAGCGGGGCGCAAGGCCCGTACAGGTGAAAAAGCTACGAGGATTTCAAGGTCCCGACAAGACGACAGCGGCGGGTGCGGCCGCCTGTACGTTGAGTTGCAACCTTTCGGCCCGACGGTCTTCGCCCCAACGTTCCAGTGGCCGCGAGCCAAGCGGCGGACGGCACTCGGCTTACGACGAACGGTCGAGTGCGCCGCGCGCGGTGGCTGAAGTGTTCTCGAGGTCATCCGATACGCTCACCGCCGTGAACGTTGTCGAGACGATCGTGGTCTTCGCCGTGATCCCGCTGGCCATCTACGGCCTCGCCGGGCTGCTGACGCTCCGGCGCAGGTCCGGCAGTGCCTCGCGGCACCGGTCCGGCCAGGCCTGGGAGTACCCGGCCATGTGGTGGAGCGCCAACCCCGAAGGGGCGGGCACGACCCACCGGCACGCCGGCACCGAGAACAGCGCGCCCGAGGGCGCCCCGACCGCGGCGGGAGGCGCTCGTGGCAACTGGTGAGCTGACGAAGCGCGTCGACGAGTCCGAACTGGGCTACGGCGAGGCCCTGATGGCCACCGGACGGGTGTCCGCGGCCAAGATGTACGAGCCGGAGGCGCCGTCCGGGCCGTTCACCACCCGCCAGCTGGCCCGGCTCGACGAGGCGCTGACGTTCGCGAGCCGCGAGACCGGCCTGGACTTCAGCCTGTACCTCGGCGAGCTGGGATCGGACAGCCGGGTGGCGGCGGAGAAGCTGCACGCGACGACGGCGGACCCGGCGAACGCGGTGCTGATCGCGGTCTCCCCGGGCGAGCGGCTGATCGAGATCGTCACCGGCAAGTCGGCGCACCTGCGCCTGCCGGACCGCGGCGCCAAGCTCGCGGTGGCGAGCATGGTGGCGTCGTTCAAGGAGGGTGACCTGGTCCGCGGACTGGTCAACGGCCTGGCGAACGCGCTGCGGATGCTGTCGGACCAGGCGGGCCCCGCGCCCCGCTGACCCGAGACACGAGAAAGGCCCCGCACGCCCCGGCTGGAACCGGGGAGTGCGGGGCCTTTTCAGGTCCGCGCTTGCGGTCAGGCTTGCGCGTCGAAGTCCCGCGCGGCCAAGGCGCGGACGATCCCCGCCCGCCCCTCGGAAACCAGCCGGCGCAGGGCCTGCGGGTGCTCGCCCGCCAGCCACTCGTCCGAAGCCGTCACCGTCTCGGGGCCGACCGCCCAGGACGGGTACAGCCCGATCGCGATCGGCTGCGCCCGCTCGCTCGAGCGTCGCTGCCACACCTCGTCGATCACCTCGAAGTACTTCGCCACGTACGACCCCAGCAGCGCCTTCTGCCCCGGGTGCGAGAAGCCCGAGATCAGCGAGTCGCTGACCGCGTTGGGCAGCTCGTCGTCGTGCACCGCGCGCTCCCACGCGTCCGCCTTGGCCTCCGTCGTCGGGCGCAACGCGCGAGCGCGCTCTGCCTGGCGACGGCCCGTCGCCGTGTTGTCGCGGGCCAGTTCCGCGTCGATCTCCGGCGCGGCCGCCTTGTCGTGGGCCACCAGCGCGTGCAACAGCCGCCAGCGCAGGTCCGTGTCCACCGTGAGACCCGGCAGCGGGGCCGACTCGTCCAGCCAGCCCGCCAGCACGTCCAGCGTGGCGGCGTCCAGCACCGACCCGGCCAGCGAGTTGACGAACGCCAGCTGGTGGTCCGAACCGGGCTCGGCAGCCCGGACCAGCTCCAGCAGCCGCGTGGTGAAGGCCGGCCAGCCCGTCGAGGCCGCCCACTCCTGCTCCGCGTACGAGTTCAGCGCCGTCTGGGCCTGCAGTAGCAGCCGCTGGACCACACCGACCTCGGTCTCCGTGTGGATGCCGCGCTGCACCAGCGTGACGAAGTCGCGGGCCTTCAGCTCGGCTTCGCGGGTCATCTCCCACGCCGCCGACCAGCACAGCGTGCGCGGCAGCGGCTCGGTGATGTCGGCGACGCGGTCGATCAGCGTGGTCAGCGACGCCGGGTCGAGGCGCATCGTGCAGTACGTCAGGTCGTCGTCGTTGACCAGGACCAGCCTGCCCGCGGGCAGGCCGACCAGGTCCGGCACCTCGGTGCGCTCGCCGTCGACGTCCAGCTCGACCCGCTGCGTCCGGACGATCTTGCCCGAGCCGTCCTCGTCGTAGATCCCGACGGCGACGCGGTGCGTGCGCAGCTCACCGGCGCCCGGCTTCGCCCCCGACTGCACGACGGCGAACGACGTGAACTTGCCGTCGGCGCCGACCTCGTAGCGCGGGCTCAGCGAGTTCAGCCCGGTGGTCTCCAGCCACTGCGCGCTCCACCACGACAGGTCGCGCCCGGACGCCTCCTCCAGCGCGCCCAGCAGGTCCGCCAGCGTCGCGTTGCCCCAGGCGTGCTTGCCGAAGTACACCTTGAGGCCGTCGAGGAAGTGGTCCAGACCGACGTAGGCGACGAGCTGTTTGAGCACGCTCGCGCCCTTGGCGTAGGTGATGCCGTCGAAGTTGACCTCGACCGCGTGCAGGTCGACGATGTCGGCCGCGATCGGGTGCGTCGAGGGCAGCTGGTCCTGCCGGTAGGCCCACGACTTCTCGATGTTCGCGAAGCTGGTCCACGCGTTCTTGTACTCGGTCGCCTCGCCCTGGGCCAGGACGCTCGCGAAGGTCGCGAACGACTCGTTCAGCCACAGGTCGTCCCACCAGCGCATGGTGACCAGGTCGCCGAACCACATGTGCGCCATCTCGTGCAGCAGCGTCTCGGCGCGCCGCTCGTAGGCGTAGCGGGTGACGCGGCTGCGGAAGACGTAGTCCTCCAGGAACGTCACCGCGCCGGCGTTCTCCATCGCGCCCGCGTTGAACTCCGGCACGAACAGCTGGTCGTACTTGGAGAACGGGTAGGGCGTGCCGAACTTCTCGTGGTAGAAGCCGAAGCCCTGCTTGGTCTCGGTGAAGAGGCGATCGGCGTCCATGTGCTCGGCCAGCGACGCGCGGCAGTAGATGCCGAGCGGGATGGTCTTGTGGTCGTCGGTGTACTCGTCGTGCCATTCGGCGTACGGGCCGGCGACCAGCGCGACGAGGTACGTCGAGATCCGCTCGGACACCTTGAACACCGTGCGGACGGCGCCTTCCGGCGTCTCTTCGGCGGACTCCACGATGGCGTTGGAGACGACCTTCCAGTCCTTCGGCGCGATCACCGTGAGCCGGTAGACCGACTTCAGGTCGGGCTGGTCGAAGCAGGCGAACATGCGCTTGGCGTCCGCCGTCTCGAACTGCGTGTACAGGTAGACGCCGTCGTCGACCGGGTCGACGAACCGGTGCAGGCCTTCGCCGGTGTTCATGTACCGGCAGTCCGCGGTCACGGTGAGCTCGTTGGACTCGGCCAGCCCGGCCAGCGCGATGCCCTTGTCTTCGACGTATGCGCTGACGTCGACGTCCGCGCCGTTCAGGGTGGCCGAGTGCACGCGGTCGGCGACGATGTCGACCCACGTCGATTCGCCGGCCCGGGCGCTCGAGAACCGGACGGTCGTCGTCGACGCGAAGGTCTTCTCCCCGGGTCCGCCGTGGCCGTCGGTCAGATCGAGCTCGATGTCGTAACCGGTGACTTCGAGCAGATCCGCGCGCAGCTTGGCTTGGTCGCGGGTCAGGTTGGGGGCGGGCACAGGCACCTCTGGTCGTTGGTATCGGTTTTCAACTCCCCGCATCCAATCATGGGGACGGGGTGGTGGGCGATAAGGGAACAACCCCGCGTTTCCCGGTGTTGGCCCGTCGTGTGGGGGTCCGCCCACATCGAGACGTGACTCAGGAGTGCCCCGATGACCGCTGCCGAGCAGCCCACGAAGGTCGATTTCTACTTCGACCCGATCTGCCCGTTCGCGTGGATCACCTCCCGCTGGATCCTGGAGGTGGAGAAGCACCGCAACCTGGACCTGAACTTCCGGATCATGAGCCTGTCGGTGCTCAACGACGGCCGGGACGAGCTGCCCGAGCAGTACAAGGAGCTGCTGGCGAAGGGCTGGGGCCCGGTGCGCGTGGCCGTGGCGCTTTCCCAGCTCAAGGGCGAAGAGGTGCTGCGGGAGTACTACACCGAGTTCGGCACCCGCTACCACAACCAGGGCATCAAGGACTACGACGCGGTGATCAAGGAGGCCCTCGCGGCGATCGGCGCGCCGGCCGAGCTGGCCGACGCCGCCCACTCGACCGAGTACGACGAGGCGCTGAAGAAGAGCCACCACGAGGGCATGGACCCGGTCGGCCAGGACGTCGGCACCCCGACGATCCACATCGACGGCGTGGCGTTCTTCGGCCCGGTCCTGACCTCGATCCCGCGTGGCGAAGACGCGCTGAAGGTGTTCGACGGCGCGGTGGCGCTGGCGAGCTACCCGGACTTCTTCGAGCTCAAGCGCACCCGGACGGGCGAGCTCAACTTCGACTGACGGGAAAGGGGGCACTTTCACGTGAAAGTGCCCCCTTCCGTCAGGGGGTGGCGAGGGCGGCCAGGGTGACGTCGCCGGGGTAGCGGGAGGCTGCCACGGCGGCCACCTCGGTCGTCTCGCCGCGGCCCACCCCCGCCTTCAGCGTGATCAGCTCGTGCAGGCCGTCGCGGTGGTAGCGGACGAACTCCGCGTCGACCGGTTCGCCGTGGCCGGGCACGACCACGCGGGGGGCCAGCGCGAGGATCGCGTCGAGGGCGTCCGGCCACGCGGTCAGGTCGGTCTCGTCGCTGAACGAGCCCGTGGTGAACCCGGACTCGGCGTGCTCGACGACGTCGCCGGCGAAGACGACCGCCGCGTCCGGGACGTGCACCACCAGGTCGTGGCCGGTGTGCGCGGGGCCGGGGTGGAGCAGCACCGCCGTGCGGCCGCCCAGGTCGAGCTCGACGCGGTCGGTGAGCGTGCGGTCCGGGGCCGTGATGGTCGTGCGCGCGATCGCCTCGGCGATCTCCGGCTTGCCCTCGCCGCGGTAGTGGGCCATCCACGAAGCACGGGTGGCTTCGGTGTCCCCGGACAGCTCGGCCGCGCAGCGCTCGTGCGCCCAGACCTCGCACGGCAGGAACGCCTCGGTGCCCCAGGTGTGGTCGAAGTGCGCGTGCGTGTACGCCACGGCCCACGGCAGCGGCGTGATCTCCCGGATCGCCGCGGCGAGCTCCGCGCCCTGTTCCACGTCGCCGCGCGTGTCGACGACCAGGCAGCGTTCGGTGCCGACGACCAGCCCGACGGTCAGGTCCAGCTCCTCGTAACGGCGTGCGTGCACGCCCTCGGCGACCTCGATCCAGCGGCCGGTCATGCGAGTATCCCTTCGTTCAGGACGGGAGCGGCATCGCTCACGTCGGATTGGGCGGCCAGGGCGACGTCGCCGCCGTGGCCGGATTCGATCAGTTCGCGCCCGGACACGCAGGTCGTCACCGCCGTGACGTCGACGGACCGCGCGGCGAGCGCCGCTTCGGCGGACAGCGAAAGGCCGAGCGCGGCCAGTGCGGCGGCGATCGCGCCGGCGCCCAGCTGGTCCTCGACGCACGGCCGCAGCGGCCCGGACGTTTCGCCCTGGCCGAAAATGTTCACTCCCCAGCGTTCCCCGGCCGCGATCAGCCCGATCGGGCCGCCCGCCTCGGCGGCCTTCGCGGCGACGGCGGAGGCGTTGCGCAGACAACCCGCGAGCACCTGCGCGCCGGTCGCCGCGGCGGCGTCGCACAGCGTCGCGCCGTTGGGCGAGGGGAGCGCCAGGAGGGTCCCCGGAGGGATTTCCGTCACAGAAGACGGCCGCAGGGTGAATTCGCCTTCGCCCGCGATGACCGCGCCGGCCGCGCGCGCCCGGGCGACGCCGCGTTCGTCGCGCCACCGGACCGGCAGCACGCGCCCACCGCGGCCGACCACCAGATCCGTGGTGGTGCCGAAGGAAAGCACGTCGACCACCACCAGCACCGCACATTCGCGACCGAGGGCGGCGACTCCTTCGGCACCCCAGTCGAGGCGCACGTCGCTGCCGGTCTGCTCCCAGATCCCCACCCCCGGAGCATGCCCGAAACCGGCCGTGGTGGCAGACTCCTGACCGTGCGTGTCTATTTGGGATCCGACCATGCCGGTTTCGAGCTGAAGAACCACCTGGTGGCTCACCTGGAGAAGCAGGGCCACGAGGTGACCGACATCGGCCCGCACGTCTACGACGCGGCCGACGACTACCCGGCGTTCTGCGTCGAGACGGCGCTGCGCGTGGTGGCCGACGACGGCAGCCGCGGCATCGTCGTCGGCGGCTCGGGCAACGGCGAGCAGATCGCCGCCAACAAGGTCCCCGGTGCCCGCGCCGGCCTGGCCTGGAGCGTCGAGACCGCGAAGCTGTGCCGGGAGCACAACCACGCCCAGCTGATCGGCGTCGGCGCCCGGATGCACACCGCGGAGGAAGCCGTCGAGATCGTCGAGGCGTTCCTGGCGACGGAGGTCTCGCCGGAGGAGCGGCACGCCCGCCGCGTGCAGCAACTGCTCGACTACGAGCGCACCGGGACCCCGCCGGCGTTGCCGGAGGCCTGATGCCCGAAGGGCACACGCTCCACCGGCTCGCGCGGCTGCACAAGCGCCGGTTTTCCGGCGCGCCGGTCGCGGTGAGCAGCCCGCAGGGCCGGTTCACCGCCGAAGCGTCCCGTTTGGACGGTCGGGTGTTCGTCGGCGCCGAGGCGTACGGCAAGCACCTCTTCCACGACTACGGCCCGCACGGCATCGTGCACATCCACCTCGGGCTCTACGGCATCTTCGGCGAATCCCCGCTGCCCGCGCCCGAACCGGTGGGCCAGGTCCGGCTGCGGCTGGCCGGCCGGACACATTGGACGGACCTGCGCGGGCCCACCCGCTGTGAACTGCTGGCCCCCGAACAGGCCGACGCGATCAAGGCCCGGCTCGGTCCCGACCCGCTGCGCCGCGACGCGAAACCCGAGCTGGCCTGGGCGCGCATTTCGCGGTCCAGGACGTCGATCGCGGCGCTGCTGATGGACCAGGCGGTGCTCGCGGGGGTCGGCAACGTCTACCGCGCCGAGGTGCTGTTCCGCCACGGCGTCGCGCCGCTGACGCCGGGCCGCGCGCTGGACCGCGCGTTGTGGGACGAGATGTGGGCCGACCTGGTGACCCTGATGCGCGACGGCGTCCGCGTCGGCCGCATCGACACCGTCCGGCCGGAGCACCTGCCGGAGGCAATGGGCCGCGCGGCCCGGGTGGACCGCCACGGCGGCGAGGTCTACGTCTATCGCCGCGCCGGCGAGCCGTGCCTGATCTGCGGGACGCCGGTGGCGAACTCCGAACTGGTGGGCCGCAACCTCTACTGGTGCCCTCGCTGCCAGCCGGCCTGACCGTCCGAAGCGCCCCAATGTGGCCTTCGGTGCGTCTGACGCACCCAAGGCGGCCTTCGGTGCGTCAGACGCAACCAAGGCCGCCTTGGGGCGCTTGAAGCCGGGGGTCAGAAGTCGAAGCCGCCCCCGTCGAAGCCTCCGCCGTCGAACCCGCCTCCGTCGAAGCCGCCGCCGCCCCAGTCGCCGCCGCCGTCGCCACCGTCGCCACCGAAGTCGCCGCCGCCGTCACCGCCGTCGCCGCCCGCGTCACCGGAGTCGAGCGCGTCCTGCTGGCCCGCGTCGTAGCCGGACTCCCAGGCCGAGGCGCTGGCGATGCCGCCCATGCCGGAGAACATCGCGCTGAACAGGAACATCGACCCGAGGCCCCAGGCACCGGCGACGAGCGCGGGCTTCCACCACGGCTCGCTGTACCAGCCCTGCGGCACCGGACGGCCCGCGACGCGGCCGCCGGGGTAGTAGTACGGCGTGTCCTGGCCGGCGTCGGGGGACGCGGCGTAGTGCTGGCCCTCGACGTCGACGTCCCGGCGCTCGGTGACCTTGCCGGCGCGCTCGCGCTCGGCTTCCTCCGGCAACTGCGGGCCGGGGTCCATGCCCATCGCGACGCGCGCGGCGCGGACGTAGTAGAGGCCTTCGACGGCGGTGTCCTTCACCAGCCGGGCCTGCTCGATCGTGCGGGCCTGCTCCATCTGGGAGCCGGCCGCGTTGTAGCGCTCGGCCGCGTCGGCCATCGCCTGCTGCGACGCGGTGTCCGTGCCGTTGAGGTTGAGGACCTGGCCGCCGAGCCGCTCGACCAGGCGCCGGGCGTCGGCCTTGGCGTCATCCAGCTCCCGCTGCCGGGCCGCGGCGCGCTGCCGCGAGAAATAGAGGCCGCCACCGACGATCACGACGACGAGCACGATCAGGAAGATCGCGGTGCCCATGGACCACTCCCAGAAGTTCGGGGCTCGGTGACCGGTGGTCACCTTTGAAACGGACAACGCGGACGCTACGCGCTGGGTTCCCGCCGAGTGATCAGGCCCACCGCGAGGCCTGGCCGAAGAAACTAGAACACGTTATAGTTCGGCCATGAAGTTCACCCTGTCGATCGCGATGAACCCCCTCGATCAGCTGGGCGAGCTCGCCCGGGCCGCCGAAGAGGCCGGCTTCGCCTCCATCGCCCTGCCCGACTCGCTCTTCTACGCCGAGACGGTGGACACGGACTACCCGTACACCCCCGACGGCAGCCGGTTCTGGACCGGGGAGACGCCCTGGGTGGACCCGCTCGTCGCGACCGCGTCGATGGGCGCGGTGACCAGCCGGATCCACTTCTACACGTCGGTGCTCAAACTCGGCTCGCGCAACCCGGTGCTGCTGGCCCGCCAGGTCGGCTCGGCGGCGGTGCTCACCGGCGGCCGGTTCGGCCTCGGGCTCGGCGTCGGCTGGCTGCCCCAGGAGTTCGAGTACTGCGGCGTGCCGTTCGAGCGGCGCGGCAAGCGCGTCGACGAGGCCATCGACGTGCTGCGGCTGATCCTCGGCGGCGGGATGGTCGAGTACCACGGCGAGTTCTACGACTTCGACAAGATCCAGATGAGCCCGGCGCCGCCGTCGCGGGTGCCGTTCTACATCGGCGGCCACACCGAAGTCGCGCTGAAGCGCGCCGCGCGGGTTTCCGACGGCTGGTCGTCGGCGATGATGAAGCTCGACGACCTGCGCTCCACCATCGCCCGGCTGAAGGAGCTGCTGGCCGAGCAGGGCCGTGCCGACGACCCGTTCGAGTACCAGGCGGTCTGCATCGACGCCTTCGGCCTGGACGGCTACCGCGCGCAGGCCGAAGCCGGCGTCACCGACGTGATCACCATGCCGTGGGTGTTCGACGGCGTCGGGTTCGACGCCCCCATCGAGCCGAAGCTCGACGCGATCCGCAAGTTCGGGGCCGAGATCATCGCGAAGTTCGAGGAGTGACTCCCATGGGCGTGCAGGTCAGCTGGGACACGGCGGCGGAGCAGCCGCCCGCGCGGCGCGCGGCGTTCGCGTCGATGACGGCGGTGACGGCGGGCGACAAGGAGGGCTGGCTGGCCCTGTTCGCCCCGGACGCGGTGGTCGAGGACCCGGTCGGCCCGTCGTTCTTCGACGAGGCGGGCAAGGGCCACCACGGCCGCGAGGGGATCAGCGCGTTCTGGGACAAGACGATCGCCAACGTCGAAAGCTTCGAGTTCACCATCCGCGACTCCCACGCGGGCGGCGACGAGGTGGCCAACGTCGGCACGATCACGACGTTCCTCCCGGGCGGCTACCGCGTCGACACCGACGGGGTGTTCGTCTACCGCGTCGGTGAGGACGGGCTGATCCGGTCGGTGCGGGCGTTCTGGGAGACCGAGCGCGCGATGGCGACCGCGCGGCAGGTGGACGCCTAGTCCGCTCCCGCTCCGACACGTACCGCAACCGCCCGGTTGCGGAAAGAGCGCATTCTGGCGATTGTTTGCTCAGCCGTGCTACTTTTTGCTCATGCAAGCAAAAACGTTCACCGAGAACGCCCGGCGGGCGCAGATCGTCCGCGCGGCGATCGAGACCATCGGTGAACTGGGGTATGCGAAGGCTTCGTTCGGGCAGATCGCGAAACGCGCCGGGCTGAGCAGCACCGGCATGATCTCCTACCACTTCGACGGCAAGGCCGACCTGATCGCCGAAGTCGTCCGGGACGTGCTGGCCACGAGCCTCGCCTACATGCGGGAGCGGATCGACGCGGTGTCCGGGCCGGCGGCGGAGCTGCGGGTCTACATCGAGTCGAACCTGGCGTTCGTCGCCGAGCACCCGGTCGAACTCACCGCGCTGCTCGACTGCCTGCGGCACGGCGGTGGCGGCGCCACCACCGCGGGCAACGACGACTGGTACCACGGCGCCGTCGACGTCCTGGAATCCTGCCTGCGCGACGGGCAGCGCACCGGCGACTTCGGCCGGTTCGACCCGCGCGTCATGGCGATCACCATCCGCCAGGCGATCGACGGCATCCACACCGAACTGATCCGGCGTCCCGCCACCGACGTCGACGCCTATGCCGCCGAGCTCGTCGCCATCGTCGAACGGGCCACCGCGACCGACTGAACTGGGGAAACCATGGCCACCTCGAACACCTCCGGGCGCGCACTGCGGCCGATCATCGCCCTGCTGTACCTGAACCTGCTGATCAGCGTCGCGTTCGCGGTGCTCACCTTCCTGCACAAGGACGGCATCCTCGACTACCAGGTGCTGCACTGGGAGTCGACCGGCCAGGCGAACCCGGCCGACCGGGCCGGAACGCGCTCGTCGCTGGAGAGCGTGCTGTGGATCCGCCCGGTGTCGGTGCTGGTCATCGCGATCGTCTACGTCCGGCTGGCGGGGCGGCTCAAGCTCGGCCGCCGCCGCACCTACGTCCGGCTGATGATCATCACCGTGCTCGGGCTGGCCGGCCTGGTGTACCTCGTGGCCGCGGCCGAGTTCCCGAACTGGATGCGGGCCGGCCAGGCGGGTCAGGCGCTGGTGCTGCTCGTGCTGTTCCTGCTGTTGTGCACGAAGAGCGTCCGCGGGTACTTCACGAAGCAGGGCCGCGTCCCCGAGAAGGTCTGAGACCGGGATCGGATTTTCGTTCACATTTTGTTTCCCGGGGCTTATTACGCGACGCCGGAAAATAATCAGGTTCCCCGGAAGTAAACGTTACTCAACAGCATCGCTCACCCGAATGCCCGAGTGCGGGAGCGGTGACTTCAACTGTGAGTGGAGCGCGGGTTCGTGCAGCTTCCGCCCGCTGTCCGGGGTGCCGGTGCTCGCCTTGGTGGAACGGGACCAATTGGACATCACTTGCGCGGCGAACCCCTGTTGTGCCTCGTTGCGGCACGTAGGGGCAGGTGGTAGCTTCTGATCGTTATCTCCTCGCGGTGAACCGGGCGATCAGGGCAGTAATCGTCCACTGGGAACCGTGCGGATCTGGGGTCTGGGGAAAGGTTGTCCGATGAACGTTTACCGCGGTCCTTCATAAGGGACGCCGAATAACACTTTGCCGCCGGCTCGTGCGCGAGTCGTCGGAGTTCGTCATCACCAGGCACTCGTCGGGGAGCGGTCTGCCGGGTTGATCGACCGTGAAGCATTGCGGGCGACGGCAGTTTGTTCGCCGCGCGCGCGGCTGTGCTGGTGATTCACGGAGAATTCCGGATTCGGCCCGTCTGGGGTGGGCCGAATCTGGGTCGTGGATCAGCCAATCCACCACGCAACGAATTCCTGGGGGCAGTACCCGTCATGCTCATCGAACGTGATTTCGAAACGGCGACGCTGAGTCAGATGCTCGCCGACACCCACTCCGGGGCCGGCGGTGTCGGCCTCGTCCTCGGCCCGGTCGCCAGCGGCAAGACCGCGCTGCTGGAGACCTTCGGCCGGCAGGCGGCGGCGACCGGCGCGGTCGTGCTGTCCGCGTCCGGCGCCCGGTCGGAAACGGCCGTCGGGCTCGGTGTCGTTTCGCAGCTGGTCCACACGCCGGGTGTCCGCGCGGACATCGCGGACCAGGTGTCGGCGTACGTGGAGGACGCCGAGGCCGACGCGACGCTGCTGGACAGCCGGTTCCTGCACCGCCTCTCCGGCGCGGTGATCGGCTGGTCGGCCGAGAGCCCGCTGGTGATCTGCGTCGACGACGCCCACCACGCCGATCCCGCGTCGCTGCAGTTCCTGCAGCACATGGCCCGGCGCATCCGGCCGGCCCGGGTGCTCGTGCTGCTCGCCGAGCGGGCCGATCCGGGCGAACGGCGCCCGGTCCGCCACGTCGACCTGATGCGGCGGCCGCACTGCCGCCAGCTGCGGCTGGCGCCGTTGTCCCGCAACGGCGTCGGCGTCCTGCTGGCCGGCAAGCTCGACGAGGGCCGGGCCCACGCACTGGCCGCGCGGTGCTTCGCGGTCAGCGGCGGCAACCCGCTGCTGGCCACCGCGCTGGTGCACGACACCCGGGCGGCCGGCACCGGCGAGGTCGTCGCGGGGGCCGCCTACCGGCACGCGGTGCTCAGCTGCCTGCACTCCAGCGAGCCGCGGGCGCTCGAACTCGCCCGGGCGCTGGCCGTCCTCGGCGACGACGAGCAGTCGCAGATCGCGCTGGCCGGCGGCATGGTCTCCTTCGCGCCGGCCACCACCGAGCCGGTGCGCCGGGCGCTGGAATCGGCCGGCGTGCTCGACGGGCACCGGTTCCGGCACGCCGAAGCCCGCGTCGCGGTGCTCGAGGAGCTCGACCCCGGGGTCCGGGCCGCGTTGCACGGCCAGGCCGCCCGCCTGCTGTTCGACCAGGGTGCCCGCCCGACCGCCATCGCCGCCCACGTGGTGGCGGGGAACCTGGACGAGCCGTGGACCGAGCACCTGCTGTCCGAGGCGTCGGAGGCGGCGCTGCTCGAGGACGACGTCGAACTGGCCCGCGCCTGCATCGCGCTGGCCAGCCGCTGCTGCACCGACGACCGCGACCGGGCGATCGCCAAGGCGTCGCTGGCCGACATCGAATGGCGGACCACCCCGGCGAAGGCGATGCGCCGGCTGCCGGAGCTGGTGCACGCGACCCGCGCCGGGCACCTGCCCGGCATCCGGGTCGTCGGCATCTTCGAGTTCCTGCTCTGGTTCGGCCGGGTCGACGAGGCCGTGGAGATCGCGAAGGCGTTCGGCGACCTCGTCGACTGCCGGGATCGCCGCACCCGCGGCGAGCTGCTGACGCTCGATTCGTGGCTGGCCAGCTCGGTGCCGGGGATGCGGCACCTGATCGAGCCGATGCTCGCCACGATCACCGGCGACCCGTCGTCGCCGCAGCTCGGGCTCGCGGTCAACTCGCAGCTGAAGGCGATCGACGCGCTGACCGGCACGGTCCGCGAAGGCCCGTCCGAGGCCGCCGTGCTCGACGCCGAGCAGGTGCTCGAAGGCACCCGGATGACCGACATCACCCTGCGGCACCTGGTGTTCGCGGCGACGGTGCTGATCTACGCCGAACGGCTCGACAAGGCCGCCACCTGGTCGGATCACCTGATGGCGCAGGCCGCCGGCCGCCCGGCCCCGACCTGGCAGGCGTCGCTGGCGGAACTGCGCGCGGAGGTCGCGCTGCGGCAGGGCGACCTGCCGCTCGCGGCCCGCAACGCGAAGATCGCGCTGACGAAGATGACCCCGGAGGCGTGGGGCATCGGGGTGGGCGCGCCACTGGCGACCCTGCTGGCCGCGCTGACCGAGATGGGGCGGCTCGACGAGGCGGCCGAGCTGCTCAACCAGCCGGTGCCGGACGCGCTCGGCGAGACCCGGTTCGGCCTGCACTACCTGCACGCGCGCGGCCACTACTACCTCGCGACGGGCCGGCTGCCGACGGCGCTGAACGACTTCCTCGCCTGCGGGGAGCAGATGGCCCGCTGGAACCTGGACCAGCCGTCCCTCGTGCCGTGGCGCTCCAGTGCCGCGGAGGTCTACCTGAAGCTGGGTGACCGCGAGAAGGCGCGTGAGCTCGCCGAGGCACAGGCGGCCATGCTCGGCCCGGGCTGTGGCGACCGCACCCGCGGCATCACCCTGCGGACACTGGCGCTGGTGGCCGACCCGGCACGGCGGCCGAAGGTGATGCAGGCCGCGGTGGACGTGCTCGAGAAGTCCGGCGCCAAGGTGGAACTGGCCCGGGCGCTGGCCGAGCTGAGCCGGGCGGGCGGAGAAGCCGCCACGGCGCGCACGGCCGACCGGGACGCCCGGGTGCTGGCCAAGGAATGCGGCGCGGAGCTGCTGCGGAAGACGTTCCTCGATGGCGGGGCGGACGACGTGGTGGTCTCCCTCCGCCGCCCGGTCGTCCCGGCCGACGTCAAGCTCCTGACCGACGCCGAGCAGCGGGTCGGCTGGCTCGCCGCGCGGGGCCTCACCAACCGGGAGATCGCCGGCCAGCTCTACATCACCGTCAGCACCGTGGAGCAGCACCTGACGCGGGTGTACCGCAAGCTGAGCGTCAGCCGGCGCCGCGACCTGGCGTCGGAGCCGCAGCTGCGGGTGCCGGAGCCGCAGGAGCGGCTGCCGGGCGTGCCCCGGCAGCCGGTGGCGGTCAACCACCGCGCGCCGGTCCCGCCGGTGCGCCGTCCACTGAGGCCGGTGCCGCCGGTCCGCTGACGCCGGTGCTGTCCAGGAGCCGGGATCCCGTGCGGGGTCCCGGCTCCTTCGTTCGCCGGGGGCCCCTAGGCGCGCCCCTAGGTTTCCCCGCGGGGCCACTGACTTGGCGCCGGATTCATTGACAATGAATCGGCGTCCCGCGAGCGTGGACGTCGTTGCCGGGCACCGGTTTCGGCGTGATCTTCGCGGCGGCGAGGTGCCCCGGAGCTGCTCGCACGGCGGCCGGATGACGCCACGGCGGGGGCTTTACTCGTTACGTGGCAGGGAAGGCACATTCATGGCGAAGCGTGCGTTGATCACGGGTATCACCGGGCAGGACGGGTCGTACCTGGCCGAGCACCTGCTGGCCGAGGGCTACCAGGTGTGGGGCCTGGTGCGCGGCCAGGCGAACCCGCGCAAGTCGCGGATCAGCAGGCTGGTCTCCGAACTCCACTTCGTGGAAGGAGATCTGATGGACCAGGTCAGCCTCGTGTCCGCGGTGGACTTCGTGCAGCCGGACGAGGTGTACAACCTGGCGGCCATTTCGTTCGTGCCGATGTCGTGGCAGCAGCCCGAACTCACCACCGAGGTGAACGGCATGGGCGTGCTGCGGGTGCTCGAAGCGGTCCGGATGGTCTGCGGCCTGGACAAGTCCCGGCCGACCGGCGGCGGGATCCGGTTCTACCAGGCGTCGTCGTCGGAGATGTACGGCAAGGTCGCCGAAACCCCGCAGAACGAGCAGACCATCTTCCACCCGCGCAGCCCCTACGGCGTCGCGAAGACCTACGGGCACTTCATCACCAAGAACTACCGCGAATCCTTCGGCATGTTCGGGGTGTCCGGGATCCTGTTCAACCACGAGTCGCCCCGCCGCGGCGCCGAGTTCGTCACCCGCAAGATCACCATGGCGGTGGCCGAGATCAAGCTGGGCCTGCGCGACAAGCTCTACCTCGGCAACCTGGAGGCGGTGCGCGACTGGGGGTTCGCCGGCGACTACGTCCGCGCGATGCACCTGATGCTGCAGCAGGACACCGCGACCGACTACGTGGTCGGCACCGGCCGGATGCACTCGGTCCGCGACGCCGTCCAGATCGCCTTCGACGCGGTGGACCTGAACTGGCGCGACCACGTGGTCGTCGACCCGGCCCTGGTGCGGCCCGCGGAGGTCGAAACCCTGTGCGCCGACCCGGAAAAGGCCCGTGCCGAGCTCGGCTGGAAGCAGTCGGTCGACTTCGAGGAGCTCATGCGGATGATGGTCGAGGCCGACCTGCGGAAGGCGTCGAACGAGCACAAGTACAGCGAGCTGATGCTCGCCGGGAGCTGGTGACGGCCGTGGTGCCCATCCTGTTCGCGTCGATCGCGGACGCCGGCATGATCAACCCGCTGCTCGTCATCGCCGGGGAACTCGCCCGCCGTGGCGTGCCGGACCTGTACTTCGCATCCACCGAGGATCGGCGCGCCGACGTCGAGGCGATCTCCGCCGCCAACCCGGTGAAGTTCGTTTCGTTCGGGGAACGGCTCGAGCGCCCGCCGGCCGAGTGGCACCCGGACCTCTACGCCGCGGCGACCCAGCCCGCGAAGCCGGGCAGCCTGACCGCGCGGCCGCAGAACGTCGTCGCCTACCTCGGCGGCGTCACCGACGCGAGCATCATGGTGACGATGTACGAGCGCGCGCTGGCCGTCGTCGACGAGGTGAAGCCGGCGCTGATGGTCATCGACTCGTCCAGCGTCTACCCGACCGACGCGGCGATCGCCCGGGAAATCCCGTACGTGTACAGCGTGCCGATCTCGGTGAGCGAGATCTTCGCCGAGCGCCTGCCGCTGAGCTACCCGAGCCCGAACACCGGGCTGCCGCGCGACCTTTCGGGCCGTCAGAAGCTGGCGAACCTCGGGTTCCGGCTGCGGCTGCTGTACGGCCTGCTGACGAAGGTACCGGCGCTCCAGTTCACCAAGGCCCGCAAGGAAGCCGGGATCCTGAACGCGACCGCGGGCCAGTCCGGCTACGCCGACCGCGCGCGGGCGATCCTGGGCTATTCGGTGTTCGGCATGGAGTACCCGTTCGACGCGGCGCCGTCGCACCTGCGGATGGTGGGCCCGGTCGTGCCGCCGCTGCCCGAGGCGGTGGCGCCGGACCCGGCGCTGCAGGCCTGGCTCGACGAGCGCGAATCGGTGGTGTACCTGGCGTTCGGCACCCACATGCGGCTGACGGCCCCGCAGGTCGCGGCGATCGCCGAGGCGGCGCGGCGGATCGGGCCCGAGCACCACGTGCTGTGGAAGCTGCCGAAGGACCGGCGCGCGTTGCTGCCGGCGGACCTGCCGCCGAACGTGCGGCTGGAGAATTGGGTCCCGTCCCAGTTCGACGTCCTGGCCCACCCGCACGTGCGCGCCTACTACCACCACGGCGGCGGGAACAGCGCGTACGAAGGGATCTACTTCGGCAAGCCGGGGCTGGTGCAGCCGTTCTGGATGGACTGCCACGACCACGCGGCGCGGGTGCTCGACAGCGGGTGCGGCCTGGTGCTCTCGTACGAGGAGACGATTTCCGCGGAAGCGATCGTCGCCAAGCTGCGCCGGGTGCTGGAGGAGAAGGACTTCACGGCCCGGGCCGAGGAATGGGCGGACCGCTTCCGCGCGGCGGGCGGCGCTCCGGCGGCGGCCGACACGGTGCTGGCGGCTCTCGGAAAGGAAACGGCATGACCGTCAAGTACCCGGTGTCGCAGCCGTACCTGAACGGCGACGAGCTGGCCAACGTCACCGACGCCGTCACGAGCGGCTGGATCTCTTCGCAGGGACCGTACGTGGCCCGGTTCGAGTCGGATTTCGCCGCTTACAACGGAGTCTCTTTCGGAGTGGCTTGCTCTTCCGGTACCACCGCGCTGACTTTGGCGTTGCGGGCGCTCGGGATCGGCCCGGGCGATGAGGTGATCGTCCCGGAGTTCACGATGATCGCCTCGGCCTGGGCGGTGACGTACACGGGCGCGACACCGGTGTTCGTCGACTGCGGCGACGATCTCGACATCGACGTGTCGCTGATCGAAGCGAAGATCACCCCGCGCACCCGGGCGATCATGCCGGTGCACGTCTACGGCCGTCGGTGCGACATGGATGCGATCATGGAGCTGGCCTACGAGTACAACCTGCGTGTCGTGGAGGACTCGGCGGAGGCGCACGGGGTGCGTCCGGTCGGGGACATCGCTTGCTTTTCCTTGTTCGCCAACAAGATCATCGCCTCGGGTGAGGGCGGGATCTGCCTCACGTCGGACGCGCGGCTGGCCGAGCAGATGAAGCACCTGCGCGGGATGGCGTTCAACCGGGACCACACTTTCCTGCACAAGAAGCTCGGCTACAACTTCCGGATGACGAACCTGCAGGCCGCGGTGGCCACGGCGCAGGTGGCGCAGCTGGACTCGATCTTGGCCCTGCGTACGTCGATCGAGGCCCGGTACGACGAAGGGCTGCGCGACATTCCCGGTGTCACGCTCATGCCCCGGCGTGATGTGTTGTGGATGTACGACCTGCTGTGCTCGCGTCGTGACGAGTTGCGGTCTTTCCTTGCTTCGGAAGGGATCGAGACGCGGGTGTTCTTCAAGCCGATGAGCCGGCAGCCGATGTACCTGGATCCGGTTTGGCCTTCCTTGCGGGCCAACCGGTTTGCCGAGGAGGGGTTGTATCTGCCGACGTACACGTCGTTGACGGAGGCGGATCAGGAGTACATCACTTCGCGGGTGCGGAAGTTCTTCAGCTGATTCGCTTGATCGGTGACTGGCCGCGCCAGGCTGTGGAGCTCGCGCGTGCGCGGGAGGATCACCTTGTTGCGCGCCGGATTCGCCGCGCTCAAGCGCCGGTCGGGTGCGAACTCGGGTCGGGTAGCTTTTCGATGCCACCATCGTCGAGCCGGCGATCTCCTCATCGCCGCACTCCGCGACGCCATCACCGGAAACCCTTGGCTGCCAACAACTATCGAAATAGCCCTGAATAGTCCCCCCGTTCGAGTGATGAACTCCTGTTCGATGCTCGGTAATCTTGATCTATGACCGACAACGCGGCTCACTCCTCCTTCGACGCGGTGGCACTCGCCGACCGCATCGGTGAGCTGCTCACGTGCATGCGGTCCGCCGAAGCCGAACTCGGTGCTCTGCTGGTGGACATTGAGCAGCGTGGGGTGCTGGAGCTGTTCGGCTACCGCTCCGCCGCCCGCCTTCTCGAGCACCTCGCCGACGTTCCCAAGGCCGCCGCCGAACGCATGGTCACACGGGCCCGCGCCCTCAACCCCGGCCGTAACCTCGACGGCACCCCGATTCCTGCCCTCGCGCCCGCCACCGGTGTGGCTGCTCGTGCAGGTCGGTTGAGCAACCCGATGATCGACGTGATCACCGGCGTCCTCACCCAGGTGCCACCCGAGCACCACGACAGCGCCGAGACCAACCTGCTGACCTTCGCCGAAGAGGCCGGGCACAAGCAGGTCGCCGCCCTCGCTGCCCGCATCCTCGCCCACCTGGTCCCCGACGGTCAGGAACCCGACACCACTGAACCGGTCGCCCCGGCCCGGGAACTGTTCCTGCGGCGGCGAAGATCCGGGGTCTGGGAACTGAACGGCAAATTCGACGACGAGACCGGCGCCCGTGCCAGCGCCCTGCTGGACTCCCTGGCCGAGCGCCGCACCGGCGAGGACGGCCCGGATCTCCGTACGCTGCCGCAGCGTTACGGCGATGCCTTCTCCGACGCGATCGACCTGGCCTTGAACTCCCCGACCCTGCCCATGCAGGCCGGGGAACGCGCCCATGTGATGGTTGCGGTCTCGTTGGAGGATTTGAAGGCCGGCGTCGGCACGGCCACCCTCGGAGACACCGGCACCATGACCGCTGCCGAAGCCCGCATCCACGCCTGCGACTGCATGATCATTCCCACGGTCCTGGGCGGCAAAAGCGAACCTCTGAACCTCGGCCGGCTCCGCCGCTCGATTCCCGCCGGACTCCGCCGAGCCTTGTTCCTGCGGGACCGTGGTTGCGCGTTCCCTGGCTGCCACCGACCCCCACGACACTCCCAGGGCCACCACATCCGCCACTGGGCTGATGGCGGCCCCACCAACCTGAACAACCTCGTGCTGACGTGCGCTCACCACCACCGGCTGCTGCACCGCTCCGGCTGGGAAGTCCGCATCGCCGCCGACGGCCTACCCGAGTTCATCCCACCAGTGTTCATCGACAAACGCCGAAAACCCAGGCGCAACAACCTCCACCAACCGCTCCCCTTCGCAGCCTGAGCCAACCGAACACGGGAAAGGCCCGCAGCCACACGGCTACGGGCCTACACCCACGCGAGCGACTGTCCTCAAAGGCCAGTTGCTCAGAACGGCAGCCAGGACCTACCCGGCACCGCGGACAACGCCGAACACGGCCTGATGTCCCCAAATCACGCGAGATGCCCTCCCAGCCACACGTGATGCCTCCCCCGTCACGCGACTGATCCCCCGGGTGGGCGGCTTCTAGTACTGCAGGGCGAGATCTTTGTTCGGTGCGGCCGAAGACAGCCTGCCAGGACAATCCTGGACGCCGGCCTGCCGATCTGCCGCAGCTGGTCGTGGGTGGTAATTCGGGTTAGAACCCGAATTACCACTCACGACCACCAGCCACGGCAAACGGTGACCTTGTTTCCCAGGTCACGCACACAAGTGTCCCTGTAGTACTAGCGGTCATTACAACACTGCATCTCGCCGCCCTGGTCCCAGGTCAGTGACCGGCGCAGCTGGGCCAGCGGGGTCGCGATCTTCGCGACCAGGGCGTCGCGGATCGATTGAACGCACCCATGATCAGGCCACCTTCCCCGTGCCCCGGTATTGCCGCGGTCCGCGGCTTCGGCCGGACGGTCGCTGATCACGAGCATCGGGGTGGCCATC
The DNA here is from genome assembly GCF_046548995.1 of Amycolatopsis sp. lyj-109. NCBI lineage: Bacteria > Bacillati > Actinomycetota > Actinomycetes > Pseudonocardiales > Pseudonocardiaceae > Amycolatopsis > Amycolatopsis sp. lyj-109. The sequence goes on along the minus strand of NZ_JAJPWR010000023.1, from coordinate 34,183 downwards.
CGCGGCCGGCGCTGATCCGGCCGCTGCGCAGCCCGCCCGCCACCTCACGCCGCAACCCACCCCGGGCCTATAGGTAGCGGGCTTGGTAGATGGTTTCGCAGGCACGTGCCACTCCGGCCCGCTGCGTAGCTTCCCTGCTGCCGATGCCTGAGTCCATCAACGCAAAAGTAGGTCGCCCGCTCCTCGATCAACGACCTGCCACGCCGCTCAGCTCGTCGACTTCGGTCACCCAAAGCGCACGGTCCCGATCCGGCCTGGACATGCGCAACTCCTGAACACTCGGGTGCTGCGACAACTCCTGGAATCCGCCGTGCATGATCAAGGCCGACCCCAACCCGCTGCCCGCAAGGGCCCCGCCTTACCCCTGCCGGACCTTGCTGCTCAAGTAAGTCAACACCGCCAGCACCCGCCGGTTGTCGTCCTCGTGCTGGGCCAGATCCAGCTTCGTGAAGATACTCGCCGTGTGCTTCCCCACCGCCGCCTCACTGATCGTCATCCGCTGGGCGATCGCCGCGTTCGATCGGCCCTCCGCCATCAGCTCCAGCACCTGGCGCTCCCGCGGTGTCAACGCGTCCAGCGGGTCCCGACGTGACCGGCTCGCGAGCAGCTTCGAGATGACTTCGGGATCCATTGCCGTCCCGCCCGCGGCCACCATGCGGAGTGCGTCCACGAACTGGTCCGCGTTCAGCACCCGGTCCTTCAGCAGGTACCCGATGGCGCCCGCGCCGTCCGCCAGCAACTCGCGCGCGTACGTCTGCTCCACGTGCTGGGACAGCACCAGCACCGGCAACCCCGGGCGTCGGCGGCGGGCCTCCAAGGCCGCGCGGATGCCTTCGTCGCTGAACTTGGGCGGAAGGCGGACGTCCACCACCGCGATGTCCGGTGCGTGGTCCTCGATCGCCTTCAGCAACTCCGTGGCGTTGCCGACCGCCGCCGCCACCGTGAACCCGTGTGCCTCCAGCAGCCGGGTCATGCCGTCTCGAAGCAGGTAGAGATCCTCCGCGAGGACTACGCGCACGAACCGCTCCTGGGGTTCCGGGCCGGGCGGGGCCGGGCTGGGTGTCCAACCGTACCGCCCGGTTACCCCGCGTCAGTCCAGTGCCCGCTTGAGGAACCCCCGGATGCCGAACGCACCGAAGATCAGCGTCGCCGCCACCATGACCAGCAGGGAGATCCACAGCGGGATCGACCGGACCTGGTCCGGCATCACCAGCCGCCTCAACGCCTCCGAGACGTAGGTGAGCGGGTTGGCCGCGCAGATCACCTGGAACCAGCGCAAACCGGACAGGCTCAGCCAGGGGAACTGGCCGGATCCGGTGAAGATCAGGGGCACCAGCAGGATGGTGAAGACCAGGTTGATCTGCCGGGGCGGCACGATCGTCCCCAGCACCATGCCCACGGCCGCGCCCGCCAGGGAACCCAGGGCGACGACTCCCGCGACGCCCGGTAGCGCCGCCGGGCTCCAGTGGACGCCGTCGAGGATCAGCAGGCCGATCGGGATCATCACCAGGCCCGCGATGATGCCGCGGATCGCGCCGAACAGCATCTTCTCCACCGCGACCAGGCGGATCGACAGCGGTGCCAGCAGCCGGTCCTCGATCTCCCTGGTCACCGAGAAGTCCAGCACCAGCGGTAACGCCGTGTTCTGCAGCGCCCCGGTGAACGCGTTCATCGCCACCATGCCGGGCAGCAGGACCTGGGCGTACCCCGCGCCCGCGTAGCCGATCTGCGACAGCACCTTGCCGAAGATGAACAACAGGAACAGCGGCTGGATGAGCATCTGGGCCAGGAACGGCAGCAGCTCGCGGCCGGTGACGAAGAAGTCGCGGCCGAGCACGGCGAAGAACGCGCGGGCCTGGCCGGGCTGCGGGGCGACAGTGGCGGCGGTCATCGGAGGTCCCGTCCGGTGATGGAGATGAACACGTCTTCGAGGGTCGGCTTGCCGAACGAGATGCCGGTGACCTCACACCGCTCGCGGCCCAGCACCGCCAGGACACCCGGCAGCAGCGACGCCGGTTCGGCCTCGGTGTAGAGGCGGAACCGGACGGCGTTCTCGTCGGCGGCCGCCCGGCCGGCGGCGGCGAGGCGCTCCACCCGCTCCACCGACGGCACCTGCTCGAGCTCCTTGACGACAGCGACGACGGCGTCGGCGGGCGAGTCGGCCAGGCCCACGCCCACGGTCAGCGTCGTGTTGCCGGGCAGCGACCGCGTCAGTGCGTCCGTCGTGTCCAGCGCCAGCAGCTTGCCGCGGTCGACGATGCCGACCCGGTCGCACAGCTTGGCCGCCTCCTCCATGTCGTGCGTGGTGACCACGACCGTGACGCCCTCGGCCGTCAGCTCGGCGACGCGCTCGTGCACGAACAGCCGCGACTGCGGGTCGAGCCCGGTCGCGGGCTCGTCGAGGAACATCACCTGCGGCTTGTGCATCAGCGCGCGGGCGATCATCACGCGCTGGGCCTGGCCGCCGGACATCTCGTCGACCCGCGCCTTCGCCCGCGGGCCGAGGCCCATCCACTCGATGAGCTCCTCGGCCCGTCGGTGCCGCTGCGCCCGGCCCATGCCGTGGTAGGCGGCGTGGAACAGCAGGTTCTGCCGCACGGTCAGCGACTGGTCGAGGTTGTTGCGCTGCGGCACGACGGCCAGCGCCTGGCGGGCCGCCGTCGCGTGCTTGACGACGTCGATGCCCGCCACCTCGGCGTGGCCGGACGTCGGCAGCGCGCGCGTGGTCAGCATGCTGACCGTTGTCGTCTTGCCCGCTCCGTTGGGGCCCAGCAGGCCGAACACCTCGCCGGTGGCGATGGTGAAACCGAGGCCGTCGACCGCAGGCCGTTCTGCTTTCGGGTACCTCTTGACGAGGTCCCGTACCACCACCGCGTCCGGCACGCCGGGCCTCCAGGAGATCAGTGTGGACAAAGAAGACAGGAAGAGGTGAGGAAGGGCCGTGGTGCTGGGGGACAACCTCGGCCCTTCCCCACAGGCGGCTGGTTCTGCCGAACCAGCGGGTCAGGAAGTGTGCTTGAGGTGCCGCTTGAGCTCGTCGGCCGCGCGCACCGCGCCACCGGCGGCGCGCACCTTCGCACCCATCGCCGCGACGGCGGCCCGCACGCGCTCGTCGCCCGCCGTCGTCTTGACGGCGTCGCGCAGCAGCTCCGGCGTCGGTTCCCGGCCGGCCAGGTTCGTGCCCAGGCCCAGTTCGGCGACCCGGTTGGCCACGGCGGCCTGCTCGACGCTCTGCGGCAGGGCCACCATCGGCGTGTCGAAGTACAGCGCCTCCATCGTCCCGCCCATGCCCGAGTGGGTGATGAAGGCCGAAGCGTGGGCCAGCACGGCCAGCTGCGGCAGCTGGGCGTGCGCCTCGATGTTCGGCGGCAGCTCGCCGAGCGAAGCCGGGTCGAGCGCGCCGATCGACAGCACGACGTGCCAGTCCTCACCGGTGAACGCCGTCACGACGGCCCGGAAGAAGTCCGGCCGGTCGTTGAACGCCGTGCCGAGCGAAACCAGCAGCACGGGCTTCCCGTCCGACGGCGGCTGCCACGCGCCCTGGAACGCCCGGTCGCCCAGGCACGGGCCGACGAACGCGAAGTGGTCGCCGAAGGTCTCGCCGAGGTACTGGAATTCCTTGGCCACGAACGCGATCGCGAACTCCTCGCGGCCGATGGCGAAGTCCGCCGGCGAGATCGCCGGGACGCCGTGGGCCTGCGTCAGCTCGGCGATCTTCTCCCGGAACGCGACGCGGGCGGGGTGTTGTTCGCTGAAGCCGTTTTCCTCGCCGAGGAACTTCGCCAGCGACCAGTGGTCGTTGTAGGCGAAGGACGGGAACAGCTCCACCGCGGGCACGCCCCACTTCGCCGCGAGCACCCGCCCGGTCGCGTACACGGTCCGGTCGTAGAGGATCAGGTCCGGGACGTCGCCGGCGAAGGCCGCCTCGAACACCGGGATGGTCGCCGTGCTTTCCATGACCAGCACCAGCGGCAGCCACGCGGCGAAGTCGGCGGGCGGGTCCTCGGTCCGCGGCTTCGGCGTCAGCGACGACTCGTACCGCAGCACCCGCGCCCCGGTCGGCGCCACGAGGTCCGCGAACTGGTCCGTCGTGGCGAAGGTGACGCGGTGCCCGCGGCGGACCAGCTCGGCGGCCACGTCCAGCGTCGGCATGACGTGGCCGTACGCGGGGATGGTCAGCAGCGCGATGTGTGCCATGGGAAAGCTCCTCGGATTGCGGGGGACGGCCGGGGGCCCTCAGGCGCGCAGGTCGTGCTTGCGGGTGTAGTAGGCCATGAAGCCGATGAGCCCGCCGAGGACCACGATCCACTGCACGGTCGTCACCAGGTTGATGTCGTCGAGCGGCAGCGTGTAGGCGAGCGCGACGCGGACGACCGCGTCGACGATCATGCCGATGCCGAACACGACGGTCAGCAGCCGCAGCCCGTGGCGCATCTGAGGCTCGGTGTCCCAGCGGCGCTCCCACACCTCGGCGCCGGCGCCGCCGCGCTTGGTGCGCGCGATGCTGACTCCGGCGTGCAGGAAGAACGGCTTCTCGAAGAACAGCGTGATCAGCATCCAGACGCCGAACATGGCGGTGAGCCAGCCGTCCTTGGCGAAGAAGAACCGCGCGTCGCCCGAAATCAGCGAAACGGCGGTGCCGATGACCATCATCGTCACCATGAAGAGGCCGAGCCCGTCGATCTTGCGGTAGCGAGCGAAGACGTACACGGTGCGGACCACCGGGACGATGCCACCGATGATCGCGGCGGTCAACAGCGGGACGCCGTTCTGGCGCAGGATGTAGTAGACGGCGAGCGGGACGATCAGGTCGAAGGCCGCGGAAGCGAACAGCGCCAGCCGCGGGTTGCGCGGTTCTCCGTGCGACGGCGCGTCGGCCTGCGTGCGTTGAATGCCGGCTTCGTTCATTGCTGCTCCTGGTGGTTCGCGAGTTCGTTCTCTTGCGGAACGCCATTCGCTTGCGTCGTGGCGCTGCTCCGGGGACAACGGTAGTGTCGCGGTCCCGGTCGGCGTGAGCCTGTTAGACCGAACATAGGGGTATGGCTTCCTATACCCCTATGAGTGGGCTTGGCCGATTGTGCGGCCCCTCCGGGCGCGCCCAGACTGGACCGACCTCGAGTGCGAGCGGGCCGGTCCGGCCCCTTGGAGACGGAGGGGGACGCGATGAGCCGACCGGGAACACTGTCCCGTGGCGAGTATGATCTGCCGATGTCGACGATTCCCCGGCGCAGCGCCTCGGCCGTCCGGCGGGGTGTCGCCGGAATGGCGCGGCTGGTCGTTTTCGCGCTGTTCGCGGCGGTGCAGGTGTGCGTTCTCACGCTGCCCGCGCTGTTCTGGCTGCCGGAATACGTCGCCGCCGCGGGACTCACCGTGCTGGTGGCCATTCCCGCGTGCCGCCTGCTGCCGGTGCTTTCCCGCAAATGCGCGCCGGCGCTCTACGGCCGCGTCATCGAATCGCCGTATCTGCCGTTGCCGGCCCTGGAACGCACCGAGAACGGCTGGTACTGGAACGGCTACGACTTCCACAAGTTCCGCTGGGTCTCGCTGGCCCAGCGGCGCGGCCGCTGGTTCTTCACCGACCCGGCCACCTGGCGGGACCTGGCCTGGCTGGTGGTCAACCCGCTGACCGGCGGCCTGCTGGCGGCCGTCCCGGTCGCCCTCTCCGCCTTCGGGGCGTTCCTGCTGGTCGCGCCGCTGACCGCGCCGCACCTGCCGGCCGGGGCGTGGTACTTCCCGCTGCCGGTGGACACCCCGGCCGGGATCGCCGCGACGGTCGTCGCCGGGCTGGCGCTGCTCGTGCTGGGGCTGGTGGCCGCGCCCGGTGCGGTCGGCCTGCACGAAGCCTGGACGCGGTGGCTGCTGGCGCCCGACGAGCGGGCCCTGCTGGCGCGGCGTGTGGAGCGGCTGTTCGCCACGCGGGCCGCGGCGATCGACGCGCAAGCCGCCGAGCTGCGGCGGATCGAGCGCGACCTGCACGACGGCGCCCAGGCGCGGCTGATCGCGATCGGCATCTCGCTCGGCACCGCGGAGATGCTGCTCGACACCGACCTCGACGAGGTCCGGCGGCAGCTGGCCGGCGCGCGGGAGCTGTCCGCCGCGGCGCTGCGGGAGCTGCGCGGGCTGGTGCACGGCATCCAGCCGCCCATGCTCGCCGACCGCGGCCTCGGCGCCGCACTCGAAGACCTCGCGATGGACGCCCCGGTGCCCACCGACGTCGAGGTCGGGCTGATCGGCCGTCCGGACGCGGCCCTGGAGTCGGCCGTCTACTTCTCGGTGGCCGAACTGCTGGCCAACGCGGCCAAGCACGCGGCGGCCAAGCGCGTGCGGGTGAGCGTCACCCACCGGCCTGGCGCGCTGCGGGTCGTCGTCGCCGACGACGGCAAGGGCGGCGCCGACTTCGGCCGCGGGACCGGGCTCGTCGGGGTCCAGCGGCGGATCGCGGCGTTCGACGGCGTCGTGGAATGTTCCAGCCCACCGGGCGGCCCGACCGAAATCACCATCGTCATTCCGTATGCCGAATAATTCAGGGGGATCAGGATGCGTCGAACGATTGTGGTGTGCCTGTTCGCCGTGGTCACTTCTCTTTCGGTGACCGGCTGCGATCATCTGATCGATTTGGGTTGTGCGGAACGGTCCTGTCATTTCAACCTCGTCAGCGGCGGAAAGGTGGACCTCGGCGGGCAGGAACTGAAGGTGCAGAAAATGGACAACAATTCCGTGACGTTCCTGTCGAACGGGATCAGCGTCTCGTTGTTCCAGGGCGTTGATCTCGACTTCCTGGGATACCACCTGCACCTCGGGGAGATCCGCGGCGGCGAAGCCAGCCTGGACGTCACGCGGAATTAGCGGGGAACTTCAGGGGTTACGGACCGTGCAGCAGTCACCTAGGTTGGTCGTCGATTGGACCAACTAGCGGCGGGGGCGACCCTTTCGCGGGTTTCTGGGGTGACTATGCGTAATGATCTTCTGCGAGCGCGCCCGCGCGCGGTGGCGGTCGTCCTCGCCGGCGTGGTGCTGACGTCCGCTTTGGTGGCATCCGGCGCCGCGGCCGACCCGGCCGCGAAGTTCTCGCCGCGGGTGCGGAGCCTGGTCGGCGAGCTGACCCTCGACGAGAAGCTTTCCCTGGTGCACGGCGGAAACGACCCGGACAGCGTCGGCGAAGCCGGGTACGTGCCCGGCGTGCCCCGGCTCGGCATCCCGTCGCTGCGGCTGGCGGACGGCTCGGCCGGCGTTCGGGTGGACAAGCCGTCGGTCGTCATGCCCGCGCCGGTTGCGCTCGCGTCCAGTTTCGACGAATCGCTCGCCACCCGCTACGGCGCCGGCGTCGGCCGCGAAGCCCGCGCGCTGGGCGCCGACGTCCTGCTCTCGCCGATGGTCAACACCATCCGGATCCCGTACGGCGGCCGCAACTTCGAGACCTTCAGCGAGGACCCGCTGCTGACGTCGCGGATGGCCGGCGCCGAGGTGCGTGGCATCGCCGGCCAGGGCACCATCCCGGTCGTCAAGCACCTCGCCGGGAACAACCAGGAGAACGACCGGCAGACCATCAACGTCGTGATGGACGACCAGACGCTGCACGAGGTCGAGCTGCCGGGGTTCGAAGCGGCGGTCAAGGCCGGCGCCGGCGCGGTGATGTGCTCGTACAACAACCTCAACGGGCCGTCCGCGTGCGCGAACGCCGACCTGCTGACCGGGATCCTGCGCGAGCAACTGGCGTTCCAGGGCTGGGTGATGTCCGACTGGCGGATGTCGCTGACCCCGGACAGCCTGCCCAAGGGCCTCGACCAGGAGATGCCGGCCGGGACCTACTTCGGCGACCAGCTCAAGGCCGCACTCACCGCGGGCACCATCCCGCAGTCCGCTTTGGACACCGCCGTCGGGCGGATTCTCGGCCAGCTGGACCGCTTCCACCTGCTGGACAACCCGGCCCGCCCGGCCCGCGACCTCGCCGGGCTGACGGCCACCGCCCAGGACGTCGCCCAGGCGGGCGCGGTCCTGCTGCGCAACGAAAAGTCGGCGCTGCCGCTGAGCACCGCGCGGTCCGGCAAGGTCGCCGTCATCGGCTACAACGCGAAGACGCCGAAGCTCAACGGCGGCGGCAGCTCCCACGTGCTCCCGTCCGCCACCCCGGCCGCGCCGGTCGACCTGATCAAGCAGCGCGCGGGCAGCACCACGACCTACACCCCGGGCTACGACCCGGCGGGCGACGTCGTGCCGACCGGCGCGCTGACCCCGGCGTTCACCCAGGGCGGCGGGCTGCCCGCCGGCGCGGAGGGGGTGTTCTACAACGGCACGATCACCGCGCCGAGCGAAGGTGACTACAGCATCCAGCTGCAGTCGACCGGGGGCGGCGGTTTCCTCCAGGTGGACGGGACGGCGAGCGGCCTGTTCGGCGACTCCATCGCGGGCGGCTACAGCGGGATCACCGTGCACCTGACCGCGGGGCCGCACACGCTGCTGCTGTACGGGTTCGCCGACTTCGTCAACCCGCTGAAGGTGAACCTGCACTGGATCACCCCGGCCGCGGCCCAGGCGAAGATCGACCAGGCGGTGACGGCGGCCAAGGCGGCCACCACCCCGGTCGTGTTCGCCTACGACGACAGCTCCGAAGGCCTCGACCGGCCGGACCTCTCGCTGCCCGGCTACCAGGACAAGCTGATCGACGCGGTCGCGGCGGCGAACCCGCGGACGGTCGTGGTGCTGAACACCGGGTCCGCGGTGAAGATGCCGTGGCTGGCCAAGACGGCCGCCGTGCTGGAGATGTGGTACCCGGGCCAGAAGGGCGCCGAGGCGACGACGGCGCTGCTGTACGGCGACGTCAGCCCGCAGGGCAAGCTGACCCAGACGTTCCCGGTGGACGAGGCGCACACGCTCGTCAGCGGCAGTGCCGGGCTCTACCCGGGCCAGGACGGCCAGGTGAAGTACACCGAGGGCGTCGACATCGGCTACCGCTGGTACGCGGACAAGAAGATGACCCCGTTGTTCCCGTTCGGCTTCGGGCTTTCGTACACGACGTTCGCCTACAGCGGCCTGACGGCGGCGAACGCCTCCGACGGCGGCCTGGACGTGAAGGTGACGGTGCGCAACACGGGCACCCGCACGGGAACGGAGGTGGCCCAGGTGTTCGTCGGCCCGAGCCCGCAGGTGACGGCCCCCCAGCCGCCGACGGCCCTGGGCGGCTACGCAAAGGTGACGTTGACGGCGGGTGCCTCCCGAACGGTGACGATCCACGTCGACCCCCGCCAGCTGTCCTACTGGGACGTGACGGCGAAGGCCTGGAAACGCGGCGCGGGCACCCGCGCGATCCGGGCCGGCTCGTCGTCCGCCTCGACGGCACCGAGCACCCGGGTCGCGGTGCGCTGAGGGTCGACACGCGTGATTGAAGAGTCGACACGCGTGATTGGAGGGTCGACACGGCGGTCGGGAGTGGTCTTGCCGTGTCGGCTCCGCAGTCACGCGTGTCGACCTCCTGATCACGCGTGTCGGCTGTGCAATCACGCGTGTCGACCCCTCGAGCACAGCAGAACGGCCGGCGCCCTGGTGGGGCGCCGGCCGTTTTGCGTGTGCTCGTCAGCCGTTCGTCACCGGTAGGTGGCGGAGGCCTCGGATGATCGCCGAGCGGCGGCGGTCGGCCGGGCCCGTCTGGTGGAGGCCGGGAAGGCGAGTGGCCAGGACGCGGAACGCGACGTCCGCCTCCAGGCGGGCCAGGGGCGCGCCCAGGCAGTAGTGCGAGCCGCCCGAGAACGAGAGGTTGTCCGGGGTGGTGGGGCGGGTGATGTCGAAAACGTCGGGGCGGGACCACACCTGAGGGTCGCGGTTGCAGCCTGCCGTGAGGACCACCACCGCCGTGTCCGCGGGGATGACCGTGCCGCCGAGCGAGACGTCCACTGTGGACACGCGGCTGGACTGCTGGACCGGTGCCTCGAACCGCAGTGATTCCTGCGCCGCCTGCGGGGCCAGGTCCGGGTCCGCGACCAGCTTCTCCCACTGGTCACGTCGCTCCAGCATGCTCTTCACGCCGACGCCGATGAGGTTCACCGTCGACTCCGCGCCCGCCAGGGTGAGCAGCTGGCACAGCGACACGAGCTCGTGCGTCGACAGCCGGTCCTCGGCGCAGGCGGTGAGCAGCCTGCTGACCGCGTCGTCGCCCGGGTGGGCCAGGCGCAGCTCCATCAGCTCGGTGAACAGCGCGTCGAGCTCGTCCAGGGACCGCTGCACGTCCGCGATGTGCTCCACCGAGGTGATCTCGTCGAAGATCGTGCCGAACTTCGGCCCGTGCTCGAGGTACCGGCCGAGGAACGGCTCGGGGATGTCGAAGATGGCCGCCACGACGGTGACCGGGATGAGGTCGGCGAACGACGTCATCAGGTCGAACTCGCGGCTCGTGTCGACGCGGTCGAGCAGCTCGTGGCAGATCGCGGTCAGCCGGTCGCGGAACCCGGCGATCGCCTTGGGACCCAGGAACGGCGTGGCCAGCTTCCGCAGCCGCGCGTGGTCGGCGCCGTCGGCTCCGAGCATCGAGTTGTCGAACGTCGTGATCACCGGGCTGATCGGCGTCCCGTCGGACTTGAGGACGCCGAACCGGCGGTCCCGCAGCACCTTCGTGGCCGTCGCGTGGTCGACCGTCGTCCACGCGCCGAGCTCGCTGCGGTGCAGCGGGCCCTTCGCACGGATCCGTTCGTAGAGCGGGTAGGGATCCTCCGGGCCGCGCAGCAGCAGGGCCAGCGGGTCGCCGAGTTCGCCGAGGGTCCACAGCACCCGCATCTGGGTGGTCATGTCCTGGACCGTCATGACTGCGTCCCGGCCGTGATCAGCCCGGCCACGCCCCGCACGGTCGGCGCCTCGAACACCTGGGAGATCCGCAGCTTGACGCCCAGGTCGCGGCTGATCCGCGAGCACAGCTGGGCGGCGGACAGCGAGTTGCCGCCCTGCCGGAAGAACGAGACGTCGGTGGCGATCGACGGCACGCCGATGATTTCGCGCAGGATCCGCGCCACGGCAGCTTCGGTTTCCGACAGCGGCACGTCGACAGTCGGCGCGGCCGCCGTACGCAGGCGCGAAGCGAGCGTGATCAGCGCCCGGCGATCGATCTTCCGGTCCTCCAGCACGGGCAGCCGTTCCAGCCGCTGCACCAGGGCGGGCACCAGGTAGCCGGGCAGCCGCTCGGCCAGGTGGGCGCGCAGCTCGTCCTCGCCCGGGGCTCCGGTGTAGAACAGGCAGAGGTCCTCGTACGCGCCGTCGGCGCCGGTCACCGGCACCACCGCGCACGCGCCGACCCCCGGCACGCGCCCGGCGTTCTGCTCGACGTCGTCCAGCTCGATGCGGTGGCCGCGGATCTTGACCTGGCGGTCCGCGCGGCCTTCGAAGTGCAGCAGGCCGTCGGCGGTCCGGCGGCCGAGGTCGCCGGTGCGGTAGACGCGTCCCGGTCCGGAGATCGAGACGAACTTCCGCGCGGTCAGCTCGTCGTCCTTGAAGTATCCCAGCGCCAGCCCGCGGCCGCCCAGGCAGATCTCGCCGCTTTCACCGACGTCGCACAGCCGATCGCCGTCGAGGACGTACGCCTGGGTGTGGGGCAGGGGGACGCCGAGCGGCACCTCGGTGCAGTCCTCGGGCCGCACGCGGTGGCAGGTGGCCGCGACGCTGGACTCGACCGGGCCGTACATGTTGTACAGCGGGATGTCCGGGTACGCCTCGACGAACCGGGCGGCGTGCCGCGCCGAGAGCTTCTCGCCGCCCGTGCCCACCGCGCGCAGGCCGACGAAGGCGTCGAGGTCGTTGTCGACCATGCTGTGGAACACCGCGGTCGGCGGGAAGATCGTGGTGACGCCGTGGATCGCGGTCAGGTCCCGCAGTTTCGTCGCCAGCTCCAGGGTGTCTTCGAGCAGGATCAGGGTGCCGCCGTTGAACAGCACGCCCCACGAGTCGAGGCCGAAGGCGTCCCACGTCGCCGCGAGCGCCTGCGGCATCACCGCGCCGGAGTCCAGCGGGGTGAACAGCCAGTCGTCGAACAGCCGGACGTTGCCGCGGTGCGCGGTGACCACGCCCTTCGGTGTCCCGGTGGTCCCGGAGGTGAAGAACACCGCGCAGGCGTCGTCGGCGCCGACGTCGACCGCGGCCGGCCGGGCGCCGAGGATCGGCTGCGATGGCGGCGACCACACCGACGGCCACGAGGTACCCCGCTCGGCGGCGACCACCGGCCCGCCGAGGTGCTCGATCAGCTCGCCGAGCCGGGCGGACGGCCACCGCAGGTCCAACGCGGCATACGCGGCACCGCACTTGAGCACCGCCAGCAGCGTCGCGAACAGCTCGGGGGTGCGGGGCAGCAGCACGGGCACGATCGAGCCGCGGTCGACGCCGCGGGCCTGCAGTTCGGCCGCGTAGGCGTCGGCGGTCTCCGCCAGCTCGCGGTAGCTGATGTCCCGGCCGCGGTGGTGCAGCGCGGTCCGGCTGGGCCATCGCGCGGCGCACCACTCGAACAGGCCGTGCATGGTCTCGGCCCGCGCGAACGGCACCGGGGTCAAGGACGTGCTCATCGGGTGCTCCCGGTGATCAGCTCCGCCAGCGCGGCCGGCGTCGGGTGGGCGAAGGCGGCGGACAGCTTCAGCCGGACCCCGGTCTGCTTCTGGATCCGCTGGACGAGCTGGGCGGCCAGCAGCGAATGCCCGCCGCCGGCGAAGAAGTTCGTGTCCTCGGTGACGTCGTCGCGCTTGAGCAGGTGCCGGAACATCGCCACGACGGCGTCGGTCGTGGCGTCCGGCGCGGTCTGCACCGGGGCTTCCGCCGTCGGCCCGGCCGCGGCGGCCAGCGCGGCGACCGCCGCCCGGTCCACCTCGTGCGCGGCCGTCTCGGGCAGCGCGTCGACCCGCAGGTACCAGGCCGGACGCGCTCCGGGCGGCAGCACCGCCTCGGCGTGCCGGGCCAGGTCGGCGGCGAGCTGCGGCTTGTCCGGCGCCTGCACGACGGCGACCAGGTCCTCGGCGCCGGGCCGCCGGGTCACCGCGGCCGCGACGACGTCGGTGTGCGCGGTGAGCGCGTCCTCCACGGTGGCCAGGTCGACGCGGGTGCCGCCGAACGTCAGCTGCCGGTCGAGGGGGCCGTGGACGTGCAGCGATCCGTCGGCGCGCCAGTGCGCGAGCACGCCGGTGGCCGTGCCCAGCTTCAGTTCGCCGCGCACGCCCAGGGGCAGCCGCCGCCCGTCCGGCGCGACGACGTCGGCGTCGAGGCCCGCGACCGGCACGCCGTCGGTGAGCACCCAGCGGCCCCCGGAGGAGAACACCGTGTGGACGTCCGCCCCGAGCGCGTGCAGGGTGCGGACGAGCGGGCCGGGCGCGGGTTCGGCGCCGATCAATGCGGTACGGCCGTCCAGCGCCTCGCCGAGCTGCTCGACGACCCGGGCCCAGACGGCCGGGGTGGCGTGCACGACGCCGACGTCGTGGCGGGTCAGCAGCCCGGCGAGCAGGTGGCCGTCGGTGCGGGCCGCGTCCGGCGCCACGACCAGCGGTGCACCGCCGGCCAGGGCCACCGGCAGTTCCGCGTCGGAAAGCCACAGCACCGGGCGGGCCGCCACCAGCCCCGCAACCTGCCGGACGGAGTCGGCGAGTTCCCGGTGGGTCACGCCGGGGAGCGCCAGGCTGTCCGGGGACACCGCCGAAGCGTCCGGGTCGATGGCCACCGTGACGGCGTAGGAGATTTCCTCGGCGCCCAGCACCAGTTTCGCGTCGGTGACGTCCGTGGTGACGGTGGCTCCGGCCAGCCAGCTGCCGAGGATCGCGGCCGCGAAGTCCGGGCCGCGCGGAGCGGCCACGGCGACGACGTCACCCGGTCCGGTCCCGGCGTCGGCCAGCATGGTCGTGACCGCCGACGCGGCCCGCCAGAGATCCCGGTAGGACGTCGTGCCTTCGTCGGTCACGATCGCCGGTGCGCCGGGGTTTTCCCGGGCGTGCCGGGCGATCGCGGTGAGCACGGTCTCCGTCCCGGCCGGAACACCGGGAGTGTCGAGGACCGCGTGGTCGGTGGCGCCCCAGCCGTCCAGTTCACGCAGCGGCCGGTCCGGCGCGCTCGCCGCCGCGACGAGCAGGGCGTCGTAGCGCTCCAGCAGCAGCTCGACCTCGCCGCGGCCGAGCACCTCGGCGCCGTAGACCGCCTTGACGCGGCTCTCCTGCGCCGAGGGCAGGATGACGAACTCGAGGTCGAACTTGCTGTGCCCGGGGTCGATTTCGACGACTTCGGCGGGTGCACCGCCGAGGCTCGTGGCGGCTCGCCCGCCGAAGGGCAGGTAGTTGAACACGTGCCGGAACAGCGTGGTGCGCCAGGACGAACCGGCGCGCTCGACCTCCGGCAGCAGGACGTCCATCGGCACGTCCGCGTGCGCGATCGCCTCGAAGAACAGGTCCCGCACCCGGCGGCTGAACGCGCGGAACGTCTCGGCCGGGTCGATCCGCACGCGCAGCGGGACGATGTTGACGTGGTAGCCGATCGCGCGCTGGGCCTGCTGGCTGCGGACGTTCACCGGGAAGCCGACGGCGAGGTCGGGGCCGGCGCCGTGGGCGTGCAGCAGCAGGTAGTAGGCGGCCAGCAGCACGACGACGTCGGGGGCCTTGAGTTCCTTCTGCAGGGCGGTGACGACGTCCTTGGCAGCCGCGGAGAACGGGCGGACGAGCTGCTCGCCGCGCAGGGTCGGCTGCGCGCTTTCCTGGCCGCCGCACCACAGGCCGGGCCCGCCCGCGTCGAAGTCCCGCAGGTGCTCGCGCCAGAAGGCGAGGCTCGCCGGCTTCGGCTCGGACTCCGGCCAGAGCGGGACGGGCGGGCCGGCGTCCGGGAGGTCCCCGGCGAGCACCGCGTCGTAGGCGGCGGCGAGCTCCTCCAGGAAGATCGACATCGAGGTGCCGTCGAAGATGAGGTGGTGCACGGCCACGCCGACCGAGTCGTGCTCAGGGCCGTGGTACAGGCCGACGCGCAGCAACGGCGATCCGTCCAAAGTGAACGGTCGCGTGATCAGCTCCCGCAGCCCGGCGTCGACGTCGGCGCACTCCGGACCTTCCAGCCGGATCGGGACGGCCGGGAGCACCGACTTGGTGAGCCGCGTGTCACCGGCGTGGAAGACGGTCCGCAACGCGTCGTACCGGCGCACCAGCTGCGCGACGGCCTCCTGCAGGACGGCCCGGTCCAGCCGGCCCGCGACCCGCAGCGCCACGCCCGGCACGTTGTTGACGCCTTCGCCGGGCACCAGCCGTTCGAGCAGCCAGAGCCCTTCTTCCTTGCGGGTCGCCGGAATCCGCGGCATCTCCTCAGCGGTCCGCATGTCCGGTCCCTTCGGGGAGGTCTTCGACGGTGACGAAGGCGTGCGGAACCGCCTCGGCGGGCAGCCGCACGGCGAGGTACGCGCGCAGCTCGGCGACGAACGTGCTCGTCTTCGCCGCGCGCGAGGGGGCGTTCGCGTACGCGGTGAACGGCAGTCCGGGCGTGGTGACCGAAGCGGGAACGGTCACCGGCTCGCCGTCTCGGGTGTAGACGACGTCGACCAGGCCGGGTCCGCCGGCCGACCAGGTCACCGCGGCCCGGTAGCCCCGCCGCCGGCCGATCTCGTGGAGGTCTTCCGGGTCCGGTGCGGTCACCGCGATCGGTGTGGTGCCGGTGTCGAGCTTCGCCAGCGCGGCCAGTTCCCGCGCGACCCGGCCGTTCGGCACGCCGGTGATCCGCGCGGACGGCGGCCGGACGTCGCTCAGCAGCGTTTCCAGCGCGGCCGGGTCCCAGGCCTGCGTATGTGCGGGTTCGACCGTCTCCGCGGGTTCCTTGCGCAGCACGGCGTCGTAGCGGTGCCGGCTCAGCTCGTTGTGGTGGCGGGCCCGCTTCAGCCGGACGTCCGCCGCCGCGATCCCGGGCAGCGACGCGGCCAGCGCCGGGAAGAAGTCCGGGTCGACGAGCAGTTCCTTCTCTTCGAGGACGCTGTTCTCGACCAGTTCGCGGGCCGTTTCCGGGGAAGCCGCCACCTCCTCGGCCAGCACCGCGGCGCGGAAGGCGCGCAGCAGCCGCAGGTTCCGCACGTCGCCGACGAACACCGCGCCGCCGGGCACGATCAGCGCGGCGGCCTGGCGCAGGACGTCCGCGAGGTAGCCGATGCCGGGGAAGTACTGGACGACGGAGTTGATCACCACCGTGTCGAAGTGGTTTTCGGGGAGCCCGGAGAAGTCGTCGGCCTCGCGGTGCTGCAGCGTCACGTGGGCCAGCGCGGGGTCGGCGGCGACCTGCCCGGTGAGCGTCTCGATCACGGCCGGGGAGAAGTCCGTCGCCGCGTACTCTTCGCACGACGGCGCGAGCTTGGCCATCAGCAGGCCGGTGCCGACGCCGATCTCCAGCACCCGGCGGGGGCGCAGCGCCTGGATCCGCTCGACGGTCGCGTCCCGCCACTCCCGCATCTGCGCCAGCTCGATCGGCAGCCCGGTGTAGGTGCTGTGCCAGCCCACGAAGTTCTCCCCGAGCCCACCGGACTCGGGGAGTTCGCCGTACACCCATTCGTAGATGAGCTGCCACTCCTCGACGCGCGCGCGGTCGTCGCCGGTTCCGGCGAGCGGGTCGCGGGGCACGACGTGGGCGACGAGCCGCCCGGTCCCGGGTTCGCGGGTGACACTGGCCCGCGCGACACCGGGGTGCCCGGCGAGCGCGGCTTCGGCTTGGCTTTCCGTGCCGGTGCCCAGACCGGTCGGTGACGTCGGCATCAGCTCTCCTGCGGGGATCTTTTCGAAAAGGACAGTCAGGGGAGCAGGCCGCGGACGGCCTGCGCGACCTCCGGCTGGCTGAGCAGGCCGGAGTGGTCGATGTCGAACCGGATCTCGCGCGCGCCGATCTCCAGCGCGCCGGGCAGTTCGGCGGAGCGGATCACGTCGACGCCGCCGAGGTCGCCGGGGACGGTGACCTGGGAGGCGGCCACGAGGTAGGTCAGGTAGCTGCTGAACCACGCGACCAGTTCGTCGGCGCGGTCGGCGTCCAGCTCGACCCGCTCGAACGCCGTGGTGCCGACGTCGCGGTAGAGCCGCACGAACTCCTTCGTGAGCGTCTCGAGGTCGTCGTGGGTGCGCTGGGCGGCCTCGCCGGCGGCGTGCGCGTCCCGCACCTCGTCCTCGGTGAGCACCGCGGCCAAGGCGTCCACCACGCGGAAGAAGCCGTAGTACAGCACGGTGAAGCCGGTGGCGGCGGTCGGGTCGAACAGGACCACCCGCGGTTTCGCCTGCCAGGTGGCGATGCGCTCGGCGATGGCGAGGGCGAACACGCTGGACGCGCAGTAGCCGAACACCGCCTTGATCTCGGCGCCGCTCGCGCGCAGCTCCGTGGTCCAGCGGTCGAGGTAGTCGTCCCCGGTCATGCCGATCTCGTCGCCGACGGCGGGCGGCAGGCTCTCCCAGATGCCGTACGGCGTTTCGAGGTGCTTCGCGAGCTCGGCGAATCCCGCCTCCGGCCGCCCGGTGACCGTGAAATCAACCGTGATGATTACTTCCTTGTCGTCGGCATTCTCGTCGATCGGGTGCCATGAATGGAGTTCGGCCACGATTGCCCGCCTTTGTCTTTCAATAGCACAGTTTTGGCAGAATAAAGATTTCCGCAGCATGAAGCTAGCAGCGGCCGACCTGGGCGGTAACCCCTAACGCGCCCCTAAGAAACGCCAGGTCGAGCCGCGGTTTCGGGCGGTTAGGGGTTGGAGCGGCCGTCGGCGCCACCGTAGTGTTCGGTGAAACTGGGGAATGACTTGAGCGCGGAATGAGGGCGATCGATGGGTGCGGTGACCGTTCTGCCGGAGGACGCCCGATACGCCGATCTCGTGCGCGGGGTCAACCAGCGCTGGGTCGGCAAGCCCGACTACGTCCGCGTGCCGACCTCCACCGAAGAGGTGGTGGAGGCGGTCGGCGCGGCCGTGCGCGAGGGACGGCGGATCGCCGTCCGCAGCGGCGGTCACTGCGTCGAGGAGATGGTCGGCACATCCGACGTCCAGGTGGTCATCGATCTGTCCGAACTGAACCGCATCGGCTTCGACGCCGAACGGGACGCCTTCTTCGTCGAGCCCGGCGCGACCGTGGGCCAGGCCTACCGGACGCTCTACAAGCGCTGGGGCGTCACGATCCCGGCCGGTTCCTGCCCGAGCGTCGGCCTGGGCGGGCACATCGCGGGCGGCGGGTACGGCCCGCTGTCGCGCAAGTTCGGCTACGTCTCCGACCACCTGTACGCGGTCGAGGTGGTCGTGGTCGACGCGGATGGCACGGCCCGCGCGGTGATCGCGACCCGCGACGAGAACCACGATCTCTGGTGGGCGCACACCGGCGGTGGCGGCGGCAACTTCGGCGTCGTGACGCGCTATTGGCTGCGGACCCCCGGCGCGGCCGGTGCCCCCGAGGCGCTCCTGCCCACCCCGCCCGCCCGGCTGCTGGTGCAGCAGGACGTCTGGGTCTGGGACATGCTCGACGAAGCCGCGTTCACGCGCCTGCTGCGCAACCACGGCGAGTGGTACGAACGCAACAGTGACCCCGGCTCCCCGTACGAGGACCTCTACAGCGGCCTGTGGTGCGGGACGCGCGCGTCCCAGTTCGTCGCTATGTCGACACAGATCGACAGTGCCGCCCCGAACGCGGCCGGCCTGCTCGACGACTACGTCGCCGCGATCCGCCGTGACCTCGGCGTCGCCCCGGCGCTGAGCAGCCGCCAGGAGCTGCCCTGGCTGCACGCGACGTCGTGGGGCGGCATCGCCGACAGCGGCGACCACACGCTGAGCTTCAAGATCAAGGCCGCCGACCTGCGGAAACGCTGCACCGACGAGCAGGCCGCGAAGCTGTATGAGCACCTGCTGCGCGAGGACTACGGCAACCACCGCGCCGGCGTGATGTTCGTCGGCTGCGGCGGCCGGATGAATGCCCTCGCGCCGGACGAGACGGCGATCGCGCAACGGGACAGCATCCTCAAGCTCGTCTACTCCACGCACTGGGACGCCTCCGAGCAGCCGGAGCCGCACCTGGCGTGGCTGCGCGAGTTCTACGCCGACGTCTACGCGGAGACCGGCGGCGTGCCGGTGCCGGACGAGCGGACCAACGGCTCCTACGTGAACAACCCGGACTTCGACGTGCAGGACGAGCGGTGGAACGGCTCCGGACTGGCCTGGCACGAGCTCTACCACCAGCACAACTACCCGCGGCTGCAGGCCGTCAAGGCGCGGTGGGACCCGGGCGACGTGTTCCGGAACCCGTTCTCCGTGCGGCTCCCCTGAGCCCGACCCCGGGAGGTAACGAGTGGCCACCCCGACCCTGACCACCGAGCACGAGCACACCGGCAGTGGTCACGACGTCGTGCCGCTGATCGTCTCCGCGGACAGCAAGGCGGGCCTGCGGTCGAAGGCCCACCGCCTCGCGCGGTACCTCGCCGACCACCCGGACACGCCGTTCGAGGCGTTCGCGCGCTCGGTCGCGGCCGAGGACACCGGGCGGGCGCACCGGGCCGTGTTGCTGGCCGGGGACCGCGACGGTGGCCGGCGCGGGCTGGAAACCCTGGCCGCCGGGCAGAACCCGCCCGACGTCGTGCGCGGCAGCGCCCGGCGCGCCGAGCGGGTCGTGTTCGTCTTCCCCGGCCAGGGTTCGCAGTGGCCGGGCATGGCGCTTGATCTGCTGGAGTGGTCGCCGGTGTTCGCCGCGGAACTCGCCCGCTGCGACGCCGCGCTCGCCCCCTTCGCCAATTGGTCCATTATGGACGTCCTTCGTGGACGGCCCGATGCGCCGACGCTCGAAGACGGCGCCGACGTCGTGCAGCCGGTGCTGTTCGCGGTGATGGTGGCGCTGGCCGCGCTGTGGCGCGCGCACGGTGTCGAGCCGGCCGCCGTCGTCGGGCACAGCCTCGGCGAGGTGGCCGCCGCCTGCGCGACCGGTGCTCTTTCGCACGCGGACGGCATGCGCGTGGCCGCTCTGTGGAGCAGTGCGCAGGCGACCCTGTCCGGCCGCGGCGACATGATCTCGGTGCCGCTGCCGGTGGCCGAGGTGCGCGCCCGGCTGGCCGGCCGCGACGGGCTGGACCTCGGCGCGGTGAACGCGCCGTCGTGGGTGGTCGTCTCGGGCGATTCCTCGGCGGTGGAGGAACTCCTGACCGAGCTGACCGCCGAGGGCGTGCGGGCCCGGCGCATCCCGGTCGGCCTGGCCGCGCACTCGCGGCACATCGACGACATCCGCGAGCGGCTGCTGGCCGACCTCGCCCCGCTGACGCCGTCGTCCACCGTGGTCCCGTTCCACTCGACGGTGACCGAAGGCCCCCTCGACACCGCCGCGCTCGACGCCGGCTACTGGTTCCGGAACCTGCGCAACCCGGTCCGCTTCGACGAGGCCACCCGCGGGCTCGTCGAGCAGGGTCACGGCGTCTTCGCCGAGATCAGCCCGCACCCGGTGCTCACGGTCGCGGTGCAGGACACCGTCGACGCGCTCGACGGCCGGGCCGTCGTCCTCGGCACGATCAGCCGTCGCGAGGACGGCCCGCGCTCCTTCCTCGGCTCGCTCGCCGCGGCCTACGTCTCCGGCGCGAGTGTCGACTGGACCGCGGCCTTCCCCGGCGCGGTCGAACGCCTGGCCCTGCCCGGTGCGGGCACGGACGACACGGTCGCGGCCGCCGGGCTGCTCGCCGCCGGGCACCCGCTGCTCGGCGCGGCCGTCGAACTCGCCGAAGACGGCGGGTGGCTGTTCACCGGCCGCCTCTCGGCCGCGCAGCACCCGTGGCTCGCCGGGCACACGGTGCTCGGCCGGACCGTGCTGCCGTCGTCGGTGCTCGTCGAACTCACCCTGCACGCGGCGTCCGAGCTGGGCTGCGCCCGGATCGAGGAGCTCACCCAGCACCTGCCGGTCGTCTTCGCCGAAGAAGCGCTCTGCTTCCAAGTGCGGATCGGCCCGGTCGACGACGCTGGGGCGCGCCGGATCGGCGTGTTCGCCCGGCCCGACTCGGTCGGCGGGGCCCAGGGCGGGCCGTGGACCCGGCACGCCACCGGGATCATGGCCGAAACCGCGGGCTCGGCGGCTGCCCCGGAGCCCCTGGCCTGGCCGCCGCCGGGTGCGGTCGCCGAGGACGCCGGCGCCGCCCGGGACCGCCTGCGGGCCTACGGCATCGAGCTGGGCCCCGAGTTCGGCGGCCTGACCGGTGCCTGGTCGCTCGACGGCGAGCTGTTCGCCGAGGTGGTGCTGCCGGCGCCGGCCGGGAGCGGCGCGGGCTACGGCATCCACCCGGCGCTGCTGGACTCCGCGCTGCAGGCGGTCGCCCTGTTCCCCGCCGCGGCGGAGTCCGACGGCTGGCTCGCGACCTCGTGGAGCGGGCTCGCCCTGCACACGGCCGGGCCTTCGGCGTTGCGGGTCCGGGTACGTGCCACCGGACCGGATTCGGTCTCGGTTTCGGCCACCGACCTCGTGGGACGGCCGGTGTTCACCGCCGAGAACGTCGTGCTGGGCGCGCTGCCGCAGGAGTACGTCCGGGCGCCGCACACCGAACCGGCCGGCCGGGGCAGGCCAGACGGCGGGTTCGCCGCGAAGGTGGCCGCGCTGCCCGCGCCTGCCCGCGCCGAACTGCTGCTGGACCTGGTCCGCGAGCACACCGCAGCGGTGCTCGGCCGAGATATCGACGGCGGCGACGACACCTTCACCGAACTCGGTTTCGAGTCGCTGACGGCGGTGGCGCTGCGCAACCGGCTCGCCGAGGCGACCGGGCTGAAGCTGCGCACCACCCTGGCCTTCGACTACCCGACCCCGGCCGCCCTGGCCGGGCACCTGCTGGAAGCGCTGAGCCCCGCGGACTCCGACGTGCTGGCGGATCTCGACCGGCTGGAGGCGGCGCTGTTCGGCGAGCCGGGCGGCCCGCCGCTGCACGGCCGGGTCAAGGTCCGGCTGCGGGACCTGCTGTTCCGGCTGGACGGCGCGGTGGACGAGCGCGACCCCGAACCCGGGGATGCGCCGCTCGACGCCGCGTCGGACGACGAAATCTTCGCACTGCTCGATCGGGAGCTCGACCTGTCCTGAGACGGGTCCGGCGGACAACGCAGGAGAGTTGACGGCACATGGCGAACGAGGACAAGCTCCGCGACTACCTGAAGCTGGCCACGGCGGACCTGCGCCAGGCCAAGCAGCGGTTGCGGGACTTCGAGGCGCGGGAGACCGAGCCGATCGCGATCGTCGGCATGGGCTGCCGCTTCCCGGGCGGGATCGACACGCCGGAAGCGTTGTGGCGCCTGGTGTCCGAGGGCGAGGACGTCATCGGGGACCTGCCCGCCAACCGGGACTGGGCGTCGCTCTACGACCCGGATCCCTCGCGGCCGGGCACGTTCTCCATGCGCGGCGGCGCGTTCCTGCACGACGCCGACCGGTTCGACGCCGGCTTCTTCGGTATCTCCCCGCGCGAGGCCCTCGCCATGGACCCGCAGCAGCGGCTCCTGCTGGAGACGTCGTGGGAGGCCCTCGAACGCGGCGGCATCGACCCGCGGACGCTGAAGTCGAGCCGCACCGGCGTGTTCGTCGGGGCCATGCAGCAGAACTACGCGCCGAGCTCGCACCGGGTCCCCGAATCGGTCGAGGGCCACCTGCTCACCGGCACCATCACCAGCGTCGCCTCCGGCCGGATCGCCTACGTCCTCGGCCTGGAGGGGCCCGCGGTCACCGTCGACACCGCGTGCTCGTCCTCGCTGGTCGCCCTGCACTGGGCGGTGCAGGCGCTGCGCCGCGACGAGTGCTCGCTGGCGCTGGCCGGCGGCGTGACGGTGATGGCGACGCCGGGCATCCTCATCGAACTCAGCCGACAGCGCGCGCTCTCACCGGACGGTCGCTGCAAGCCGTTCTCCGCGGACGCCGACGGCTTCGGGGCCGCCGAGGGCGCCGGGATGCTGGTCCTGGAACGGCTGTCCGACGCCCAGCGGCACGGGCACCCGGTGCTCGCGGTCGTGCGCGGCTCGGCGGTCAACTCCGACGGCGCGTCGAACGGGCTCAGCGCTCCGAACGGGCCGTCGCAGGAGCGGGTCATCCTCGACGCGCTCGCCGACGCCCGGGTGGCGGCGAGCCAGGTCGACCTGATGGAGGCGCACGGCACCGGCACCCCGCTCGGCGACCCGATCGAAGCGCAGGCGCTGCTGGAGACCTACGGCCGCGGCCGGTCGCCGGAGCAGCCGCTCTGGCTGGGCTCGGTGAAGTCGAACATCGGGCACACCCAGGCCGCGGCGGGCGTCGCCGGGGTGATGAAGGCCGTGCTGGCGCTGCGGCACACGACCCTGCCGCCGTCGAAGCACGCCGGCCGTCCGACGTCCGAAGTGGATTGGACGGCGGGCACCCTGCGGCTGCTGGACACCGGCGTCGAGTGGCCCGAACGCGACCACCCGCGGCGCGCGGCCGTCTCTTCTTTCGGCATCTCCGGCACCAACGCGCACCTCATCCTGGAGGAACCCGAGCGCCCCAAGGCGGCCTTGGTTGCGTCTGACGCACCGAAGGCCGCCTTGGTTGCGTCTGACGCACCGAAGGCCACATTGGGGCGCTTGGGGCCAGTGCCGTGGGTGGTCTCGGGTCGTACGGCGGAAGCCCTGCGGGCGCAAGCCGCAGCGCTTGCGTCCAGCGTGGCCGGGCTGGGACTGCCCGAGGTGGGATACTCGCTGGCCGTGACGCGGTCCCGGTTCGAGCACCGGGCCGTCGTGGTCGGCCACGACCGGGCCGAGCTGCTGCGCGGGCTCGCCGCCGTCGCCACGGACGCGCCGGACGATTCGGTGGTGTCCGGGGTCGCCGGGAAGCCGGGCAAGGTCGCGCTGGTGTTCCCCGGGCAGGGTTCGCAGTGGGCCGGGATGGCGCTGGAGCTGGCGGAGTCGTCGCCGGTTTTCGCGGCCCGCCTGGACGAATGCGGTTCCGCGCTCGCGTCCTTTGTGGACTGGCAGCTGCGCGATGTACTGGCTGACGCGGAGGCCTTGAGCCGGGTCGACGTCGTGCAGCCCGCGCTGTTCGCGGTGATGGTTTCGCTGGCCGAGTTGTGGCGCTCGTACGGTGTCGTGCCCGACGCCGTGGTGGGGCATTCACAGGGTGAGATCGCGGCCGCGGTGGTGGCGGGCGCGCTGTCCCTTGAGGACGGTACCCGCGTGGTCGCGTTGCGGAGCAAGGCGATCCTCGCTCTCGCCGGACGCGGTGGCATGGTCTCCGTGGCCGCGCCTCTCGCGACCGTCGAGGCGCGGCTGGCCGAGGGGCTGTCGATCGCCGCGGTGAACGGCCCGGCCGCGGTGGTGGTCTCCGGCGCGCCGGAGGCCCTCGATGCGTTGCTCGCGTTCTGCGAGGCCGACGGCATCCGCGCCAAGCGGATCCCCGTGGACTACGCCTCGCACTCCGCGCAGGTCGAGGAGATCCACGACGAGCTGCTGACCGTGCTCGCCCCGATCACGCCGCGGACGGCCGAGATCGGCTTCTTCTCCACCGTGACCGGCGACTGGGCCGAAGGCGCCGACCTGGACGCGCAGTACTGGTACACCAACCTCCGCAGCACCGTGCGGCTCGACGACGCCGTGCGGGCGCTGACCGAGCGCGGGTTCGGCACGTTCATCGAAGCCTCGCCGCACCCGGTGCTGACGATGGCCATCGGCGAGACGGCGACCGCGCTCGGCACCCTGCGCCGCGGCGACGGCGGCCTAGCCCGGTTCCAGCGGGCCCTCGGCGAAGCGCACTGCGCCGGCGTCGCGGTCGACTGGACCCCGGCCTTCCCCGGCGCGAGCCGCGTGGACCTGCCCACCTACCCCTTCCAGCGGGAAAGCTTCTGGCTGCGCACCGAGGCGGGGCACGGCGGCGAGACCGGTCCCGCCGACGCCCGGTTCTGGGACGTCGTGGACCGCGCCGACCCGGCGGACCTCGCGGGCACCCTCGGCGTGGCCGTCGACGCGCCGCTGGACGAAGTCCTCCCGGCACTGGCCGCGTGGCGGCGCCGCCGGACGGCCGAATCCACTGTGGACTCCTGGCGGTACGGGATCTCCTGGCAGCCCGCGGACCTGCCCGCCGCGACGCCGTCCGGGCGCTGGCTGGTCGTCCGCGGCGAGGACGGCACCGGCCAGGACGTCGTGGACACCCTCGCCCGCACCGCCGACGTCGAAACTCTCACGCTCACCCCGGCCGACGACCGCGCCACGGTGGCCGAGCGGCTGGCCGGACCGTTCGACGGCGTCCTGTCCCTGCTCGCCGCCGACGAGCGTCCGCACCCGGAGTTCCCGGAGAGCCCGGCCGGGCTGATCCTGACGCTCGTCCTGGCCCAGGCGCTCGGCGACGCCGGGGTCGCCGCCCCGCTGTGGGTGCTGACCCGCGGCGCGGTCCGCACCGGGCCCGCCGACGAGCTGCCGGGGATCGAGCAGTCGATGCTCTGGGGCCTCGGCCGGGTCCTCGCGCTGGAGCACGCCGACCGCTGGGGCGGTCTCGTCGATCTGCCCCCGGAACCCGGCCCGGCCGAACTCGACCGGCTGGGCCGGATCCTCGCCGCCCGCGGCGACGAGGACCAGATCGCCGTGCGGCCGGGTGGCCTCCGCGTCCGGCGGCTGCGGACCACCGGCCGGGGCGAACGGCCGCAGCACTGGCGGCCCGAGGGCACGGTGCTCGTCACCGGCGGCACCGGCGCACTCGGCACGCACGTCGCCCGCTGGCTCGCCGCGGAAGGCGCCCCGCACCTGGTCCTGACCGGCCGCCGCGGGCCGGACGCGCCCGGCGCCCGTGAACTCGCCGCCGAACTGGAAGCCCTCGGCACCCGCGTCACCCTGGCGCGCTGCGACGTCGCCGACCGCGACGCCCTCGCCGCGCTGCTGGCCGGCCTCGGCGAGCCGGTCCGCTCGGTGTTCCACGCCGCGGGCACGGTCGAGCTGCTGCCGGTGACCGAGACGGCCCTGCCGGGGTTCGCCGAGGTCGTCCGCGCGAAGGTCGCCGGGGCCCGGCACCTCGACGAGCTGCTCGGCGACGACCTCGACCGGTTCGTGCTGTTCTCCTCGATCGCCGGGGTCTGGGGCAGCGGCGACCACGCCGCCTACTCCGCCGCCAACACCTTCCTCGACACGCTGGCCGAGCGTCGCCGGGCCCGCGGTGCCACCGCGACGTCGATCGCCTGGGGCGTCTGGGCGCCGACGGAGATCGAGGGCCGGGGCGGGATGTCCGAGGGCGTCGACCCCGGTCAGCTGGCCCGCCGCGGGCTGCCGCTGATGGACCCGGCCACGGCGATCACCGCCCTGCACGAAACCCTAGGTCACGACGAGACGTTCACCGTGCTCGCCGACGTCGACTGGGCTCGGTTCCTGCCGGTGTTCACCGCCGGCCGCGCCCGGCCGCTGTTCGACGACCTGCCCCAGCTCAAGCGACTGTCGGAACCCGCCCGGCCGGAGCCGACGCCGCCGGCCGCGCAGCTCGCCGGGCTCTCGGGCGACGAAGCCGGGCGGGCGCTGCTGGACCTGGTCCGCGCCCAGGCCGCCGCGGTGCTCGGGCACGCGAGCGGCGACGCCGTCGAGCCGGACCGGCCGTTCACCGACCTCGGCTTCGACTCGCTGACCGCGCTCGACGTCCGCAACCGGATCGCCGCCGCGACCGGCCTGCGGCTGCCCGCGACGCTCGTCTTCGACCACCCGACGCCGCTCCGGCTGGCCGCGCACCTGCGGGAGGTGGCCCTCGGCACGCGCACCGAACAGGCCGCCGTCACCCGCGTGCCGACCGCCGCCGACGAGCCGATCGCGATCGTCGGCATGGGCTGCCGCTACCCGGGCGGCGTGCGGTCCGCGGACGACCTGTGGACCCTCGTCGCCGAAGGCCGCGACGCCATCTCCGGGTTCCCCGCCGACCGCGGCTGGGACCTGGCGAAGCTGTTCGGCGGTGACGCCGACGAGCAGGGCACGTCGACGGTCCGCGAAGGCGGCTTCCTGCACGACGTCGCCGACTTCGACGCCGGCTTCTTCGGGATCTCCCCGCGCGAGGCGCTGGCCATGGACCCGCAGCAGCGGCTCCTGCTGGAGATCGCGTGGGAGACCATCGAGCACGCCGGGATCGACCCGGTCACCCTGCGCGGCGAGCCCGCGGGCGTCTTCGTCGGCGCGAACTACCAGGACTACCACGCCCGGATGCGGGAGATCCCGGACGGCCTCGAAGGGCACCTGCTCACCGGCAGCGTGTCCAGCGTGCTGTCCGGGCGGGTCGCCTACACGCTCGGGCTGGAGGGGCCCGCGCTGACCATCGACGCGGCTTGCTCGTCTTCGCTGGTGGCGCTGCACCTGGCCGCGCAGGCCCTGCGCCGGGGCGAGTGTTCCCTGGCCCTCGCGGGCGGGGTCGCGGTGATGGTGACGCCGTCGTCGTTCACCGCCTTCAGCCGCCAGCGCGGGCTGGCCGCCGACGGGCGCTGCAAGGCGTTCGGGGCGGGTGCCGACGGCATGGGAATGGCCGAGGGTGCCGGTCTGGTGCTGGTCGAGCGGTTGTCCGACGCGCGGCGCCTCGGCCACCCGGTGCTCGCCGTGCTGCGCGGCAGCGCGCTCAACCAGGACGGCGCGTCCAACGGGCTCAGCGCCCCCAGCGGCCCGGCCCAGCAGCGCGTCATCCGCGCCGCACTCGCCGACGCCGGACTGTCCACATCGGACGTCGATCTGGTCGAGGCGCACGGTACCGGCACCGCGCTGGGCGACCCGATCGAGGCGCAGGCGCTGCTGGCCACCTACGGCCAGGATCGCGCGGAGCCGCTGTGGCTCGGCTCGCTCAAGTCGAACATCGGCCACACCCAAGCGGCCGCGGGGGTCGCCGGGGTGATCAAGACCGTGCAGGCGCTGCGGCACGGCGTGCTGCCGCGGACGCTCCACGCGGAACCGCCGTCGTCCCATGTGGACTGGGAGAGCGGGGCGGTGCGGCTGCTCGCCGAGCCGCGCCCGTGGGAGCGGCCGCGGCCGCGCCGGGCCGCCATCTCGTCGTTCGGCATCTCCGGCACGAACGCCCACGTCATCCTCGAACAGGGTGACGCCGGTCTTGTGCCGACACGCGAGCCCGCGGTGGTGCCGTGGGTGCTGTCCGCGAAGTCTGCCGAGGCGTTGCAAGCTCAGGCCGCCGCCCTCCGGGATCGTGCGGTCGAGGACAGCGTCGCCGACATCGCGTTCTCGCTGGCCGGCTCGCGCACCGGCTTCCCGCACCGGGCGGTCGTCACCGGCCATCGGGCGGCGTTGTCCGACGGGCTTTCCGCACTGGCCGAGGGGCTCCCGGCGGCGAATGTGGTCACCGGGGCGGTGGCACCCGGCCGGACCGCGCTGGTGTTCCCCGGGCAGGGTTCGCAGTGGGCCGGGATGGCCCTGGAACTGGCGGAGTCGTCGCCGGTGTTCCGGGCCTGCCTCGACGAGTGCGCTTCGGCCCTGGCGTCCGTTGTGGACTGGTCGCTGCCGGACGTGCTGGCCGATGCCGGGGCGCTGACCCGGGTCGATGTCGTGCAGCCCGCGCTGTGGGCCGTGATGGTGTCGCTGGCCGGGTTGTGGCGCTCCTTCGGTGTCGTGCCGGACGCGGTGGTGGGTCACTCTCAGGGCGAGATCGCCGCCGCCGTGGTTTCGGGGGCACTGTCCCTCGAGGACGGCGCCCGCGTGGTTGCGCTGCGCAGCAAAGCCATCCTGGCGTTGGCCGGAGGCGGCGGCATGGTGTCGGTCGCGGCATCCCCGGAAGCGGTCGAGGCGCGGCTGACCGAGGGGCTGTCGATCGCCGCGGTGAACGGCCCGGCCGCCGTCGTCGTCTCCGGCGAACCCGGCGCGCTGGACGTGCTGCTCGCCGCGTGCGAGGCGGACGGCGTCCGCGCCAAGCGGATCCCCGTCGACTACGCGTCCCACTCGGCGCAGGTCGAGCGGCTCCACGCCGAGCTCTTGGACGTGCTGGCCGCGATCCGGCCGCGGACCGGCGACATCCCGTTCTTCTCCACGGTCACCGGCACCTGGCTCGACGGCGCCGAGCTGGACGCCGGGTACTGGTACACGAACCTCCGCGAGACCGTCCGGCTCGACATCGCGGTGACCACGCTCGCCGCGGAAGGCTTCGCCACGTTCGTCGAAGCTTCGCCACACCCCGTGCTGACCACGGCGATCGGCGAGACCGAGGGGGTCGAGGCGCTCGGGTCCCTGCGCCGCGACGACGGCGGGTACGAGCGGTTCCTCCGGTCGCTCGGCGAGGCCCACGTGCGCGGGGTCGCGGTCGACTGGACGCCCGCGTTCCCCGGCGCCCACCGCGTCGAGCTGCCCACCTATGCGTTCCAGCGGCGTCGCTACTGGCTCGACGCGGGCACGGTGCCGCAGCCGGCCGCCGATCCGGTGGACGCCGCGTTCTGGGCCGCCGTGGACGGCCTCGACCTCGACGCCGTCGCGGGCACCCTCCACGTCGAACCCGGCAGTACCCTGGTCGAGGTCCTGCCCGCGCTGACCCGGTGGCGCGACCGGGCCCGCACCGCGTCCGAAGTGGACTCCTGGCGCTACCGCATCGAGTGGAAGCCCGTGGCCACGCCGTCCGCGCCGGAGCTGTCCGGGCGCTGGCTGGTCGTCGTCCCGGGCGATGACGACGCCGGTGTCCCGGCGGCTCTCGCCGCCCACGGTGCCGAGCCGATCGTGAGGTCCGAGTGCACCGGCGCCGAGGGGTACGCCGGGGTCGTCTCGCTGCTCGCCCTCGACGAAACCGCCGGAGCCACCGCCAACCTCGCGCTGGCCCAGGCGATGGCCGGGAGCGGAACGCCGTTGTGGCTGCTGACCCGCGGCGGCGTCACCGGGGACGACATCTCGCCCGCCCAGGCGATGACGTGGGGCCTGGGCCGGGTGATCGGCCTGGAGCTGCCCGGCAGCTGGGGCGGGCTCGTCGATCTCCCCGCCGAGGCGGACGCCATGACAGCGACGTTGCTCGCCGCCGCACTGTCCGGAGTGGACGCCGAGGACCAGATCGCGATCCGGCCGTCCGGGCTGCTCGCGCGACGGCTGGTCCGCGCGCCCTTCACCCCGCAGGCCGAGCGGTGGAAGCCGCGCGGCACGGTCCTGATCACCGGCGGCACCGGCGCGCTGGGCGGCCACGTCGCCCGTCGTCTCGCCGCCGACGGCGCCGGGCACCTGGTGCTGACCAGCCGTCGCGGCCCGGACGCCCCGGGGGCCGCCGACCTCGAAGCCGAACTCTCCGCGCTCGGGACGCGGGTGACGATCGCCGCCTGCGACGTCGCCGACCGCGACGCCCTCGCCGCGCTGCTGGCGGACCTGGACGGGCCGGTGCGTGCGGTCGTCCACGCCGCCGGGCTGCCGCAGGCGACCTCGGTCCTGGACACCACCCCGGCCGAGTTCGCCGCCGTGATCAGGGGCAAGGTCGACGGCGCCCGCAACCTGGACGAACTGCTCGGCGACGATCTCGACGCCTTCGTGCTCTTCTCCTCCAACGCCGGGGTCTGGGGCAGCGGCGGCCAGGGCGCCTACGGCGCGGGCAACGCCTACCTCGACGCTCTCGCCGAGCAGCGCCGCGCCCGCGGGGCCGCCGCGACCTCGGTCGCCTGGGGCTTCTGGGGCGGGGGCGGCATGGCGGGCGACGTCGAGCTGGAAGACCAGCTGCGCCGCCGCGGCCTCCGCGAGATGGCGCCGGAAGCCGCGGTGGAGGCACTCTGCCAGGCCCTCGACGCGCGGGAGGTCTTCCTGGCCGTCGCCGATGTCGACTGGGCCCGGTTCGCACCCGGCTTCACGCTCTCCCGGCGGCGTCCGCTGATCGAGGACATCCCCGAAGTCCGCGCGCTGCGGGAAACTTCCGAAGAGCCGGAGCGGTCCGCGCTGGCCCGCCGGATCGCCGGGCTGGGCGAACCCGAAGCCCGGCGGCTGCTGCTGGACCTCGTGCGCGGCCAGGCCGCGGCGGTGCTGGGGCACGACTCGGCGGCGGCGGTCCCGGCCGGACGGGCGTTCCGGGAACTCGGCTTCGACTCGCTGACCGCGGTCGAGGTGCGCAACCGGATCACCGCGGCCACCGGCCTGACCCTGCCCGCGACGGTCGTGTTCGACCACCCGAACCCGGCCGCG
Organism: Amycolatopsis sp. lyj-109; assembly: GCF_046548995.1. NCBI lineage: Bacteria > Bacillati > Actinomycetota > Actinomycetes > Pseudonocardiales > Pseudonocardiaceae > Amycolatopsis > Amycolatopsis sp. lyj-109. The sequence goes on along the minus strand of NZ_JAJPWR010000023.1, from coordinate 3,168 downwards.
CTCGCCGGCGAACTGCACCGGCTGCTGCTGGGCCGCACCGGAACCGCGGTGGTCACCGCGGCCGCGGCCGTCGACGAGCCGGTCGCGATCGTGGCGATGGGCTGCCGGTTCCCCGGCGGCGTGCGCTCGCCGGAGGACCTCTGGCGGCTGGTCGCCGACGGCGTCGACGCGCTGACGGAATTCCCCACCGACCGTGGCTGGGACCTGGCCTCGTTCGGTGCCGCCGACCTCGCCGGGGTCGGCGGGTTCGTGGCCGGCGCGGCGGAGTTCGACGCGGGCTTCTTCGGCATCTCGCCGCGGGAAGCCCTCGCGATGGACCCGCAGCAGCGGGTGCTGCTCGAGACGTCGTGGGAGGTCTTCGAACGGGCCGGGCTGGACCCCGCCACCCTGCGCGGCAGCCGGACCGGCGTCTTCGTCGGGGCCAGCACTTCCGGCTACGGAGCGAACCTCGAGTCCGGTTCCGAGGGGTACCTGCTCACCGGCGAGGCACCCAGCGTGATGTCCGGGCGGCTCTCGTACACCTTCGGGCTGGAGGGCCCGGCGGTCACGGTGGACACCGCGTGCTCGTCGGCGCTGGTCGCGCTGCACCTGGCCGGGCAGGCGCTCCGCCAGGGCGAATGCGACCTGGCGCTGGCCGGTGGCGTGGCGATCATGGCCAAGCCGATGGCGTTCCTGGAGTTCGCCCGCCAGCGCGGCCTGGCCGCGGACGGCCGCTGCAAGGCGTTCGCCGACGCCGCCGACGGTACCGGCTGGGGCGAGGGCGTCGGTCTGGTGCTGCTGGAGCGGCTGTCGGACGCGCGGCGCAACGGGCACTCGATTCTCGCCGTGGTCCGCGGTTCGGCGGTGAACCAGGACGGCGCGTCGAACGGCCTGAGCGCGCCGAACGGCCCGTCGCAGCAGCGGGTGATCCGGGCCGCGCTGGCGAACGCCGGTCTGTCCACTTCGGACGTCGACGCGGTCGAGGCGCACGGCACCGGCACCCGGCTGGGCGACCCGATCGAGGCGCAGGCGTTGCTGGCCACCTACGGCCAGGACCGCGACGAACCGCTGTGGCTCGGCTCGGTCAAGTCCAACCTGGGCCACACGCAGGCCGCGGCCGGGATGGCCGGGGTGATCAAGACGGTCGAGGCCCTGCGCCACGGCGTCCTGCCGCGCACCCTGCACGTCGACGCGCCGTCGTCCCAGGTGGACTGGTCGGCCGGGGCGGTCGAACTGCTCACCGAAGCCCGCGGCTGGCCGGAGCGCGACCGGCCGCGCCGCGCCGCCGTCTCGGCGTTCGGCGTCAGCGGCACCAACGTGCACACGATCCTGGAGCAGGCGCCCGGCGTCGCACCGGCCCCCGAACCTTCGCCGACGGACGCGGTGCTGCCGTGGGTGCTGTCCGCGCACGACGAGGATGCTCTCGCCACCCTGACCGCGCAGGTCCGCGAGCTGGCCGCCAACCCGGTCGACATCGGCTTCTCGCTGGCCACCACCCGGGCCCGGCTCGGCCGCCGCGCGGTGCTGCTCGGCGACGACGTCGTCACCGGCACCGCCGACCCGGACGCGGTGCTGGCCGTGCTGTTCACCGGCCAAGGCGCCCAGCGAGCCGGCATGGGCCGGGGCCTCCACGAGCGGTTCCCGGTCTACGCCGAAGCGTTCGATGCCGTGCTCGCGCACTTCGGCCCGGAGCTGCGCGCGGCCTTCGACGACGCCGAGCTGCTCGACCGGACGGAGTTCACCCAACCCGCACTGTTCGCGGTCGAGGTCGCGCTGTTCCGGCTGGCCGAGTCGGTCGGCGTCCGGCCGGATTTCGTGGCCGGGCATTCGATCGGCGAGATTTCGGCCGCCCACGTCGCCGGGGTGCTCTCGCTCGAAGACGCCTGCCGCCTGGTCGCGGCCCGGGCCGCGCTGATGCAGGCCCTGCCCGCCGGTGGGGCGATGGTGTCGATCGCCGCTTCCGAGGCCGCCGTCCTGTCCGTTGTGGACGGTTGTGACGGCGTGTCCGTCGCGGCGGTGAACGGCCCGTCGTCGGTGGTGATCTCCGGGGTCGAAGCCGTGGTGCTGGACATCGCCGCCGGATTCGCCGCGGACGGCGTCAAGACCAAACGGCTCACCGTGAGCCACGCGTTCCACTCGCCGCTGATGGACCCGATGCTGACGGAGTTCCGCGCGGTCGCCGAAACCCTGACCCACCACCCCGCCGAAATTCCGGTGATCTCGAATGTGAGCGGTGCTCTCGCCGAGCCGTTCACGGCGGACTACTGGGTCCGGCACGTCCGCGAGGCCGTCCGGTTCGCCGACGGTGTCTCGACCCTGAAGGCCGCCGGTGCCGGAATCTTCCTCGAACTGGGCCCCGACGGGGTCCTCAGCGCGCTGGTCGACGGCATCGCCGTCCCCGCCCTGCGGCGCGACCGCTCCGAAGAGAGAGCACTGCTCTCGGCATTGAGCACTGTTCACGTCCACGGTATCGACGTCGACTGGGCCGCGTTCTTCCCCGGCGGCCGCCGCATCGACCTCCCGGCCTACCCGTTCCGGCGCGACCGCTACTGGCCACGCGCCGGGGCGGCCCGCGGCGACCTCGGGGCGGCCGGCGTCGGTGCGCTCGAACACCCGCTGCTCGGCGCGGCGGTCGAGCTGGCCGGCGACGAGGGCATCGTCCTCAGTGGACGGCTGTCGCTGGAGACGCACCCGTGGCTGGCCGGGCACGCCCTGTCCGGCACGGTCCTGCTGCCCGGCACCGCGCTGCTCGAACTGGTGGTGCAGGCCGGTGACCAGGCCGGCTGCGACGTCGTCGACGAGCTGACCTTCGCCGCGCCGCTGGTCCTCCCCGCCCGCGGCGCGGTCACCGTCCAGGTCTCGGCCGGCCCCGCAAGCGCCGACGGCCGCCGCCCGATCACGGTGTCCTCCCGTCCCGCCGGCGCCGACGCCGCCTGGACCCGGCACGCCACCGGCAGCATCAGCGTCAGCCAGGGGGCACTTTCACGTGAAAGTGCCCCCCAGTGGCCGCCGCCGGCCGAGACCCCGTGGCCGCCGGGCCGGCGCAGTGATGCCCCTCCAATCACGTGTGATGCCTCGCCAATCACGTGTGATGTCCCTCCAGACACGTGTGATGCCTCGCCAATCACGTGTGATGTCCCTCCAGACACGTGTGATGCCTCGCCAATCACGTGTGATGTCCCTCCAGAC
>NZ_JAJPWR010000022.1:0-152075 GCF_046548995.1 Amycolatopsis sp. lyj-109 | reverse complement strand
CGGCCAACTCGCCCGGGTTCTCCGGCGTGTTGGCCGTTGCGGCGGGCGAGTTGGCCGCTCCGGTTGGCATGAAACCGAATTCGCCAACAGCATCCTCGGACGTCCCGAATGAGTCATTCGCGACACCGGCGGCCGCGGCTGTCCGGGCAGGCGAGGGTGGACTCAGGTCGCGGGCGTCGCGACGGCGGCGGCCAGTTCGGCGATCTCGGCCGGACCGACGCGGCAACAGCCCCCGATCAGCCTGGCGCCGGCATCGGCCCAGCCGCGGACGTCCTCCGGCGCGAAGCTCGGCCGGCCGGTCCACCGGCGGCCCGCGGCGTCCCACACCTCGCCGCTGTTGGGGTACACGACCACCGGCTTACCGGTGACGTCCGCCGCGAGCGCGACGGCGGCCGGCACGTCGCCCGGTGCGCTGCAGTTGATCCCGGTGGCGATCACCTGGGGGACGCCGGTGGCGAGCGCGAAGGCGTCGCGGAGTGGCTGGCCGGACCGGGTCGACGTCCCGTCCACGGTGTAGGACAGCCACACCGGGATGTCCAGCTCCTCGGCGATCCGGACGAGCACCTCGGCTTCCTCGACGTCCGGGATGGTCTCGACGGCGAACAGGTCCGGGCCGGCCTCGGCGAGGGCCTCCAGCCGCGGCCGGTGGAAGTCGCGGAGCTGCGTCGCGCTCAAGCCGTACCGCCCCCGGTACTCCGAGCCGTCGGCCAGGGACGCGCCGTACGGTCCGACCGACGCGGCGATCCACAGTGGACGGTCCGGGCCCGCGTACCGCTCCCGGGCCGTCCGAGCGAGGGAGACGCTGCGGCGCAACAACCTCGCGGTCTCTTCGGCGGGGATGCCGTGGCGGGCGAACCCGGCGAAACTGGCCTGATAGCTCGCGGTGAGGACGACGCTCGCCCCGGCCGCGAAGTAGGCGAGGTGCGCATCGGCGACGGCCGCGGGATCGTCACGCAGGAGGCGTGCGGTCCACAGCTCGTCGGACAGGTCGTGCCCGGCGGCCGCCAGCTGGTTGGACAGCCCGCCGTCGATGACGACCGGGCCGCGGGACAGCGCGCTTGCGAGAGAACCATCGATGGGCACGTGGGCGAACGTAGCACTCCCAGTCCGTGGGAGCCGGCCTTCCCGGCTCGTAAGATCCACTCGCCGCCGAACGTCCACAAGGGACGTCCCCACCCGGAAGAGTGAGCATGTCGCCGAACCCCGCCGAGCCGCAGTCCGGCCGGAGCCCCGACAGTCCCGCCGAACCGCCTGCGAAGCGCAGGTTCGGCCTGCTGACCGCGGTGTGCCTGGTCACCGGCAACATCATCGGCGGCGGGGTGTTCCTGCTGCCCGCGACGGTGGCGCCGTACGGCACCGTGAGCATCCTGGCGCTGGGGGTGCTGACCGTGGGCGCGGTGGCGCTGGCGGTGCTCTTCGGCAGGCTCGCCGCCCGCACGCCGGTCACCGGCGGGCTCTACGTCTACCCACGCGAGGCGTTCGGCGATTTCGCCGGGTTCGTGTCGGTCTGGTCCTACTGGACGATGACCTGGGCCAGCAACGCGGCGCTGGCGGTCGCGGCCGTGGGGTACCTGCAGGTGCTGCTCCCGGTGCCCGGCGGCGCGGGCTGGCAGGCCTTCCTCGCACTGGCCGTGCTGTGGCTGCCCGCGATCACGAACTTCGCCGGACTCAAGTACGTCGCGGCCGCCCAGATCGTCTCGACCGTCCTGAAGTTCCTGCCGCTGGCCGTGGTCGCCGTCGTCGGGCCGTTCTTCGTCCACGCGGACAACTTCGGGCCGTTCGACGCGACCGGCCAGGGCGTGCTGCCCTCGATGACGGCCGCCGCGGCGCTCCTGCTGTACTCCTACCTCGGCGTGGAGTCGGCGGCGGTCAGCGCGGGCGAGGTGCGGAACCCGGCGCGCACCGTCATCCGGGCGGGCGTCCTGGGCACGGTCGCCTCCGCGGTGGTCTACGTGCTGGGCACCGTCGCCGTGTTCGGCCTGGTCCCGCACACCGCGCTGGCCGGCTCGACGGCCCCGTTCTCCGACGCGTTGGACGCGATGTTCGGCGGAACGGCCGGTGGCGTGGTGATGGCCGGCGCGGCGGTGCTGTCGATCGTCGGCGCCCTCAACGGCTGGATCCTGATGAGCGCCCAGATGCCCTACGCCGCCGCCGTCGACGGGCTCTTCCCACGGGTGTTCACCCGGGTGCGCCGGGACGTCCCCTGGGCCGGGGCGCTGATCGGCGTCGTCCTGGCTTCGGTGCTGATCCTGTTCAACTACCTCAGCGGGACCGCGGAGGTCTTCCGGGTCCTGGTGCTGATCACGAGCTTCACCGCGGCCGTTCCCTACCTGCTGTCCGCGGCCGCCCAGCTGCACTGGCTGGCGCGCGGAGACCGCGAGAAGGTCCGCGGCGGCCGCCTGGCGCTGGACGTCACCGTGGCCGGGGTTTCGTTCGCCGTGTCGGTGTGGCTGATCGCCGGGGCCAGCTACGCGGCGGTCTACCAGGGCACGTTGTTCCTCGCCGCCGGCCTGCTCGTCCACACCTGGCTCTCGGCCCGGCGGTCCGCCCCGGCCGAGGCCGGCTGACGTCGTGGGTCGCCGCGGCGAGCGCGGCGACCCACGATCGGCACCGTCAGTCCGTTTCCGCCACGGCTTCCGCGAACTGCGCGGCGTACAGCCGCGCGTACGCGCCACCGCTGTGCAGCAGCGTCTCGTGGTCGCCCTGCTCCACGATCTGCCCGTGCTCCATCACCAGGATCACGTCCGCGTCGCGGATCGTCGAGAGGCGGTGCGCGATGACGAAGCTGGTGCGGCCGCTGCGCAGCGAGTTCATCGCCCGCTGGATGAGCACCTCGGTGCGGGTGTCGACCGAGCTGGTCGCCTCGTCGAGGATGAGGATCACCGGCTTGGCCAGGAACGCCCGCGCCACCGTGATCAGCTGCTTCTCACCCGCGCTGACCGTGCCGCCCTCGTCGTCGAGCACCGTTTCGTACCCGTCCGGCAAGGTCCGCACGAAGCGGTCCACGTAGGTCGCCTGTGCGGCCTCGATGATCTCCTCGCGGGTCGGGTCGTCGGCGCCGTAGGCGATGTTCTCCGCGATCGTGCCGCCGAACAGCCACGCGTCCTGCAGCACCATGCCGGTCTGGTCGCGCAGCTCCTCGCGGTTCATCTTCGCGATGTCGACGCCGTCGAGGGTGATCCGCCCGCCGTCGAGCTCGTAGAACCGCATGAGCAGGTTGACCAGCGTCGTCTTCCCCGCCCCGGTCGGGCCGACGATCGCCACCGTCTGACCGGGTTCGACGGTCAGCGAGAGGTCCTCGATCAGCGGCTTGTCCGCGAGGTAGCGGAAGGAGACGTCCTCGAACTCCACGCGCCCGCGGATGACGGACGGCCGCTCCGGGTTCACCGGTTCCGGCGCCTGCTCCTCGGCGTCGAGCAGGGCGAAGACCCGCTCGGCCGAAGCGACGCCGGACTGCAGCAGGTTCGCCATGCTGGCGATCTGCGTCACCGGCTGGCTGAACTGGCGCGAGTACTGGATGAACGCCTGCACCTCGCCGAGCGTGAGGTTGCCCGACGCGACCCGCAGCGCGCCGATCACGGCGACCAGCACGTAGCTCAGGTTGCCGATGAACATCATCGCCGGCTGGATCATGCCGGAGATGAACTGCGCCTTGAAGCTGGCCTGGTACAGCGTTTCGTTCTGCTTGTCGAAGATCGCCGCGGACTCGTCGCGGCGGCCGAACACCTTGACCAGCGAGTGCCCGGTGTACATCTCCTCGACGTGGGCGTTGAGCTTGCCCGTCGTCGACCACTGCTTGATGAAGTTCGGCTGCGCCCGCTTCCCGACCTTCGCGGCCACGACGGCCGACAGCGGCACCGTGAGCAGTGCGATCAGCGCCAGCAGCGGCGAGATCAGGAACATCATGATCAGTACGCCGATCACCGTCAGCAGCGACGAAACGATCTGCGACAGCGTCTGCTGCAGCGACTGCGCCAGGTTGTCGATGTCGTTGGTGACGCGGGAAAGCACCTCGCCGCGCGGCTGGCGGTCGAAGTACTTCAGCGGCAGCCGCGCGAACTTCTCCTCGACCTCCTGGCGCAGCCGGTACACCGCCTGCTGCACCAGGGTCGTCGTCAGCCGGGCCTGGATGAGCCCGAAGAACGACGAGACGACGAACAGCGCCAGCACGGTCAGCAGGATCTGGCCGACCTTGTCGAAGTCGATCCCGACGCCGGGCACGAGGTCGACCCGGCTGTAGATGTCGGCGAGCGTGCTGTCGCCGCGGGCCCGCAGGCCGGCGACGATCTGCTCCTTGGTGACCCCCGGTGGCACCTGCTTGCCGAGCACACCGGCGAGGATGGCGTCGGTGGCCTGGCCGAGGATCTTCGGCCCGATCACGGTCAGCGCGACGCTGGCCGCGCCGAGCACGAGGACGCCGATCAGGGCGGCCCGCTGCGGTCTCAGCAGCTGCAGCAGCCGGTTGAGGGAACCCTTGAAGTCCAGCGCCTTCTCCGCCGGCGCGCCGCCGCTCATCCAGCGGGCCGCCGGTCCGGCGGCCGCGGCACCGGTGTTCTTGTGCCGCTCGGCGGTCGGCCGTTCCCCGGCCTCGGTCACGGCGGCTTCGGGCGATTCCGTCGTACTCACGCCGCCTCCTCGCTGGCGCTCGGCGGCGCCGCGAGCGGCACTGCTGTGTCTATTGCGGACCTCGCAGGCTCGGTCACGCGGCCTCCTGTTCGGTGAGCTGGGACAGCACGATCTCCCGGTAGGTTTCGTTGCCGTCCATGAGTTCGTGGTGGGTGCCGGTGCCGACGACGCGGCCCTCGTCGAGGACGATGATGCGGTCGGCGCCCCGGATGGTGCTGACCCGCTGCGCGACGATGACCACCGTCGCGTCCTTCGTCTCCGACACCAGCGCGCGGCGCAGGGCCGCGTCGGTCGCGTAGTCGAGCGCCGAGAACGAGTCGTCGAACAGGTAGATCTCCGGTTTGTGCACCAGCATCCGGGCGATCGCGATCCGTTGCCGCTGCCCGCCCGAGACGTTCGTGCCGCCCTGGGCGATCGGTGCGTCGAGGCCCTCGGCCATCGCTTCGACGAACTCCTTGCCCTGGGCCACCTCCAGCGCGTGCCACAGCTCTTCGTCGGTCGCGTCCGGATTGCCGTACCGCAGGTTGCTCGCCACCGTCCCGGCGAACAGGTACGGCTTCTGCGGCACCAGCCCGACCGCGCGGGCGAGCACGTCCGGGTCGAGGTCGCGGACGTCGACGCCGTCGACCTTCACCGTGCCGGTGGTGGCGTCCATCAGCCGGGGGATCAGGTTGAGCAGCGTGGTCTTGCCGGTGCCGGTCGACCCGATCACGGCGGTGGTCTCCCCGGGCCGCCCGATCAGCGAAATGTCGCACAGCACCGGCTTTTCCGCGCCGGGGTAGCGGAACTCCACCCCGGACAGTTCCAGGTGCCCGCGCACCGCGCCCGGGCGGATCGGCGACACCGGCGGGCGGACGCTCGACTCGGTGTCGAGCACCTCGCTGATCCGCTCGGCGCTGACCTCTGCGCGCGGCACCATCATGAACATGAACGTGGCCATCATGACGGCCATCAGGATCTGCAGCAGGTAGGACAGGAACGCCGTCATGGCGCCGATCTGCATGCTGCCGGAGTCGATCCGCTGGCCGCCGAACCACAGCACCGCGACGCTGGAGGCGTTCATCACCAGCATCACGATCGGGAACATCAGCGCCATCAGCCGCCCGACCCGCAGCGACACGGTGAGCAGCTCGTCGTTCGCGACGTCGAAGCGCTTGCGTTCGTGGGTGTCGCGCACGAACGCGCGGATGACCCGGATGCCCATGATCTGCTCGCGCATGATCTGGTTGATCCGGTCGATCCGCACCTGCATCAGCCGGAACGCGGGCCGCATCTTGGCGATGATCGTGCCGACCGCGACCGCCAGCACCGGCACGATGACCAGCAGCAGCGACGAGAGCGGCACGTCGAGGTTCAGCGCCAGGATGATGCCGCCGACGCACATGATCGGCGCGGACACCATCAGCGTCAGCGTCATCAGCACCAGCATCTGGACTTGCTGGACGTCGTTGGTGGTGCGGGTGATCAGCGACGGCGTGCCGAACTGGCCGACCTCGCGGGCCGAGAAGTCCTGCACCCGGTGGAAGACCCCGGCGCGGATGTCCCGGCCGATCGCCATCGCCGTGCGCGCGCCGAAGTACACCGCGCCGATCGAGCCGGCGATCTGGGCCAGCGTGACCGCGAGCATCACCACGCCGATCCGCAGGATGTAGGGCATGTCACCCTTGATCAGGCCGTTGTCGACGATGTCGGCGTTCAGCGTCGGCAGGTAGAGCATGGCGATCGTCTGCACCAGTTGGAGTGCGACGATCACCCACAGTGTGCTCCGGTACGGGCGCAGGTGGCTGCGCAGGAGCTTGACTAGCACAACGATTCCCCCATGGTGGTGGTGTTCGATTCGGGTTTCGGGGTGGTGCCACCGGTCAGGGTCGGCATCCCGGCGGACAGCTCGTCCAGCAGCCGCTCCAGCGTCGACAGGAGCGGCTCGCCTTCGGTGAACCAGTTGACGAAGGCGACGCGGACGGCACTTTCCACCGAGGAGGCCATCAGCCGGCACAGCAGGTGGTCCACACCGCCCACCCGTTTCGCGATCGTTTCGGCGAGGACCCGCTCGACCGCCGCGTGGGCGTTCAGGAATTCGCCACGCAGCATGAGCTGGCCCATCAGCTCCCGGATACGCGCAACATACGCGCGATCCGGCTCGCCTTCACGTGAATATTGCTCGAGCACGGCCTGCTTGACGGATTCCCAGAGCGGCTCGTCCTCCGGCCGGTCGAGCAGGGCTTCGCGCATCCCCTCGTGCCGGTCGACGACGACCGCGCAGACCGCCTGCTCCTTGCTGGAGAAGTAGTTGTTGAACGTGCGGGGGGAGACGCCGACCTCGGTGGCGATGTCCTCGACCCGGACGTTCTCCAGCCCCCGCTCCAGCGTCAGCCGCAGGGCGGCCTGCGCGAGCGCCCGGCGGGCCTCGCGCTTCTTCCGCTCGCGCAGGGTGAGCTTCGGTGGTTCTTCCGGCGGCATGTGCAGAATGTAGCGAAAAATTTGCGTGCCGCGCAAAAAAGTGCGTGGCCCGCAAGTTTGGGACGAAGCGGACATGGGTCGGACGCTCGCGGTGAACGGACCTGGGGAGCGGCCGTGGCTGCTTTCGGCGCGCGGGGCCCGGCGGCTGCCGGCGGACGCTGCGCGGTTACTCCGATACGCCTGCGAGCAGGGCGACGACCAGCTGGGCCACGCCGCCCTTCACGGCCGACACGAGAGCCTCCTCGGCCCCGCCCTTCACCGCGTTGCCCAGAGCCGTGAGCCTTCCGGCCCGGGCCTTGACCGCATCGACGACCGCAGCCGGGTTCGTGACGGAACCGTCCGGGCGGACCACGCCGTCGGATTTCAGCCGGGTCACCAACGACTGCAGCTCCGCGACTGCCGCGTCCAGTTCCGCCTGCGAGATTCCTCCGGTGCGGTCGACCACCATCGTGTTGTGCGTGCCGCGCTGCCGGTATTGATCGCCGAAGACGATATCGCCGCCGGCGTGCAGACTCGCTCGCCCGCCGGCGGATTTTCGATCGCGTGGGTGATTTCGCGTTTGAGCTGTTCCAGCTCGTACGGGTCCCGGCCGGTCAGCGCGGTGAACTCCGCACCCGGGGTCTCGATGATCAGCGCGTACCGCGACCGGAGCCGTCCGTACGCCAACACCCCGAGCAGGTAGAGGATGCGCAGCATCGCGGCCAGCGTCGGAATGACGACGTACATGATCGTCACAGCTGGAACACCTTCACGGCGAGGACGAAGATCAGGAACGCGACGACGTAGCCGAGGATCTCCAGCAGCCGGTAGACCGGCGCGGGTCCGGACGGGACGATGCGCTTGACCCGCACTCGCGAAATGGTGGCGAGCGAGTAGACGGCGTTGCCGAGGTGGACCGTTCGCTTGTCGATGCGGATCTCTGCCGGAGGCGCCTTTGTCATGCCGTCCCAGTCGCTCGGGGCGCCGGATCGGTTACACCCGGTTCCGGCTTGCCGCCGCCGGTGCGGATGCGGGATCGGCGCGTGTGCGCTCTGTTGCGACCCGCAATTTGCAAAATTGAACCGAATGGCCTAATCCGCTGCGCTCACCAGCAGCGACGGCCCGAAATCGTGGTCACGCAGGGCGATCGGACGGGGACGGCGTGTGGACATCCCACGAACCTTTCTGCTTGCATGTCCCGCATCGCCGCCGGGGGTCGGCGCAGCACAGTCGTTCGTTGAACACCCGATCAAGGAAGAAGTGGGACCACATGGCGAGCCGGGCCCGGGAACTCCTGGATCGATCACGCGTCCTGCTGGACCGCTCGCGGGTCGCTGCCGCGCAGTACCTCACCGCGCCTCCGAAGCACCCCGGACATCTGCCGCCCGCGGGGCCGGCCTTCGTCGAGCTGACCCGTCCCGAGCCGGTGGCGGCACCGGCCGGGGAAGGCGTGCTGGCCGAGATCTGCGCCAGCGTCGCCCTGCGTGACCTCAACCTCCTCGACCAGCTCCTCGCGCGGCTGGAGGAGCTGGAGGCGGGGGAGGAGGACCACCACCGCCTCGCCGAGCTCTACCAGCTCGACCACCTCGCCACGCGGCTGCGGCGCAACGCCGAGAACCTGCGCGTGCTGGCCGGGCAGGACACCGCCGGCGACGCCGCTCGCGCGACTTCGGTGCTCGACCTGATGCGCGAGGCGATGTCCTCGATCAACCACTACGCCCGGATCACCATCGGCCGCGTGGTCAATCTCGGTGTCGTCGGCTTCGCCGCGGAGGACCTGGGGCGGGTGCTGGCCGAGTTGTTCGACAACGCGGCCAACCAGTCCTCACCCAGCTCGCCGGTGCACGTGAGCGCGCACCTGACCGAGCAGGGCAGCGTGCTCGTCCGGATCGAGGACGAGGGCATCGGCATCCCCGCCGACCGCATCGGGGACCTCAACGAGCGACTCGCCGCCGGCGGCGACCTCGACGACGCTTCGGCGCGGCACATGGGGCTCGCCGTGGTCGCCCGCCTGGCCGCCCGGCACGGCGCCACCGTGCGGCTCGACCGGCGCAGCCCGCACGGCACGGTCGCCACCGTGCTGCTGCCCACCGGCGTCGTCACCGAGCTCGCCGAGCACGCGTGGTCGGGCACTCGGACCGTTGCGGTCGAACCGGTCAAGAGCGGGGCCGGCCGTGAGCCGACCACGGTCGGGGGGTTGCCGCGCCGCCGCGCCGGTGCCTTCCCCCGGGAGACGCCGGAGCCGGTGGCGGTGCGCAAGCCCAGCCCGCGGCCTCGCCCGGTCGAGGCCACCGCCGGCGGGACCACGGCGAACGGCCTGCCGCGCCGCGTGCCCGGCAGCATCCGCGGGGCCGCGCCGGAACCACCGCCACCTCCGCCGTCGCCACCGGCCGAAGGCGCGGCCGGCCACGAGCGGCTGCTCGCCGATCTCGGTGCGTTCGCCGACGGCGAGCAGGCGGCGCTGGCGGAGAACCGCACCCGGCAGGACGAGACGCCCGGAGGAACCGCCCGGTGAGCGCCCCCCACCCGGCCACGGCGAACTTCGCCTGGCTGCTCGATGACTTCGTGCGCAAGGTCCACGGCGTCAGTCACGCGCTGATCATGAGCGTGGACGGCTTCCCGCTCACCGCGTCGGACTCGGTCGGCGAGGCCGAGGCCGAACAGCTCGCCGCCATCGCCAGCGGCCTGCTCTCGCTGGCCGGCAACAGCGCGGCGCTGTTCGGGAAGGGCTCCTGCGAGCAGATCATCATCCGGCTCACCCACGGCTACTTCCTGTTCATGGGTATCGGTTCCGGTGCCGGGCTCGCGGTGCTGACCTCGGGCGAGGCGGACATGAAGGTGGTCGCTTACGAGATGACCCAGTTCATCACCAACGCCGGCCACGCGCTCACCCCCGAGGTGCGCGCGGAGCTGCGGCAGGTCCTGACCGCGCGCCGGCCCCGGATGTGACGCCCGTGCCGCACGAGGATGTGATGCCAGTGACGACCGGGTCCCCGTCGGACACCCCGCCGGACACCCCGCCGGACACCACGCCGGACACCACACTGCCCCGCCGGAGCCGCCGGATCCGCGCCTACGCGCTCACCGGCGGCCGCACCGGCACCCGGCACCAGCTGCTGGTGGAGACGCTGATCTCGGTGCCGCAGTACGACCCCGCGCTGAGCGACACGCTGATGCCCGAGTCGCGCTCGCTCTACGAACGCGCCCGGGCGCGGTGCTCGGTCGCCGAGCTGTCGGTCGGGCTGGACCTGCCGCTGGGTGTGGTGCGGGTGCTGCTGGGCGACCTCGCCTCCCAGGGCGCGGTGTTCGTCCACCCCACCGCGCACGCCTACCACCACGACACCAACGTCCTCGAGAGGATCCTTGATGGGCTCAAGCGGCTCCCCGCCTGAGGGCGATCTGCTGACGATCTCCGCGAAGATCGTCGTCGCCGGGGGCTTCGGTGTCGGCAAGACCACCTTCGTCGGTGCGGTGTCGGAAGTGCCGCCGATGAGCAACGAGGCGTGGATGACCGAGGCCGGGGAAGGCGTCGACGACCTCCCGCCGGGAAACAAGTCGACCACCACCGTCGCGATGGACTTCGGGCGGATCACGCTGCGCCCGGACCTGCTGCTGTACCTGTTCGGCACGCCGGGCCAGGCGCGGTTCTGGTTCCTGTGGGACGACCTGAGCCGCGGTGCGCTCGGCGCGGTCGTGCTGGTCGACACCAGCCGGATCGACGAGTCGTTCGCGGCGATCAACTACTTCGAGAACGACTCGGAGCTGCCGTTCGTCGTGGCGGTCAACCAGTTCGAGGGCAAACCGGTGCACGACCTCGACGAGGTGCGCGACGCGCTGGCCCTCGACCCGGCCGTCCCGCTGGTGACCTGCGACGCCCGCGACCGCGCGTCGACCATCGCCACCCTGACCGAACTGGTCGGTCACACGCTGTCGCTGGCGGTGCTCTCCGGTCCGGCGGGCCGCGAGCTCGCCGGCAGCATCCCGCACGCCTGAATTCCCGCACGAACTGAATTCCTGCACGACTGAATTCCTGCACGACTCAGCCCCGGAAGGTGAAGAGCTTCATGCGCAAGGTCCTGGTCGTGGGCGCCGGGCAGTCCGGCCTGCAGCTGGCCCTCGGGCTGCAGGCGAAGGACTACGACGTCACCGTGATGTCCGCGCGGACGCCGGAGGAGATCCGGGCCGGGCGGGTGATGTCGACGCAGTGCATGTTCCACGACGCGCTGCAGCACGAGCGCGACCTCGGGATCGACCTGTGGGAGGCCGAGACGGTCAACGTCGAAGGCCTCGGCGTCTCGGTGGCCGCCCCGGACGGCGGCCGCGCGCTCGACTGGTTCGCCGAGCTCGACCACCCCGCCCAGTCGGTGGACCAGCGGGTGAAGATGGCCGGCTGGCTGGAGCTGTTCGAAGACCGCGGCGGCAAACTCGTCATCCACGGCGTGATGACGTCCGAGCTGGACGCGCTGGCCCGCCTCTACGACCTGGTGATCATCTCGGCCGGCAAGGGCGAGCTGGTCCAGCTGTTCGACCGCGTGCCCGAGCGCTCGCCGTACACGCGGCCGATGCGCGCGCTTTCCCTGGTTTACGCCCACGGCGTGGGCCGGCGGCCGGAGCACCCGGACAAGATGGGGGTGCGGTTCAACATCGTCCCCGGCGTCGGCGAGCTGTTCATGATCCCGGCGTACACGCTGAGCGGGAACTGCGACATCCTGTTCTTCGAAGGCGTGCCCGGCGGGCCGCTGGACTGCTTCGACGACCACCCGGGGCCGGACGAGCACTTCCGGCGCGTGCTGGACCTGATGCGGCAGTTCGTGCCGTGGGAGTACGACCGCTGCCGCGACGCGGAGCTGACCGACGCGAAGGCGACCCTGGCCGGCGGCTACCCGCCGGTGGTCCGCCACCCGGTCGGCGCGCTGCCGGGCGGGGCGATCGTGCTGGGCATGGCCGACGTCGTCGTGGCGAACGACCCGATCACCGGGCAGGGCTCGAACAACGCGAGCCACTGCGCGGCGACCTACCTCGACGCGATCGTGGAGCGCGGTGACCGGCCGTTCGACGCGGCCTGGATGGAAGCGACGTTCGAGCGCTACTGGGAGTACGCCCGGCACGTGACCGAATGGACGAACGCACTGCTCCTGCCGCCGCCTCCGCACGTGCTCCAGATCCTCGGGGTGGCGGGGCAGAACCCGGCGGTCGCCCGCCGGTTCGCCAACGGATTCACCGACCCGGCCGACTTTCAACACTGGTTCATGGATCCGGCACTCTGGGAGAAATACCTGGCAGAGGTCTAGATCGCGGCCGCGGCGGGGTGTCGCCGGGGGACGATTCGGGCTACGGTAACTACCGAGCGTGAAGACGACCTCGGAGGTGCGTGGCATGCGGGCGATGTGGAAGGGCTCGGTGTCCTTCGGGCTGGTCAGCATCCCGATCCAGATGTACGCGGCCACCGAGAACAAGAACGTCTCCCTGCGCCAGGTGCACGAGGCCGACGGCGGCCGCATCCAGTACAAGCGGTTCTGCACGATCGACGGCGCCGAGGTGCCCTACGCCGAGGTCGCCAAGGGCTACGAGCTGCCCGACGGCGAGATGGTGGTGATCACCGACGCGGAGATGGCCGAGCTGCCGCTGTCCACCCAGCGCACGATCGACGTGCTGGAGTTCGTGCCCCTGGAGTCGATCGACCCGATCCAGTACGACCGGACGTACTACCTGGAGCCGCAGAAGAACGCGGTGAAGCCGTACGTCGTGCTGCGGGACGCACTGCACAAGTCGAGCCAGGTGGCCATCGCGAAGGTCGCGGTCCGGCAGCGGGAGAGCATGGCGGTGCTGCGGGTGCACGCCGACGTGCTGGTGATGACGACGATGCTGTGGCCGGACGAGGTCCGCGAGCCCGACTTCCCGTTCCTGCGCGACGACCCGCCGCAGATCCGGCCACAGGAGCTCACCATGGCCGGGTCGCTGATCGACTCGCTGGCCGAGCCGGTGTTCGAGCCGGAGAAGTACCACGACCACTACCGCGAGGCCCTCGAAGAGATGATCGAGGCCAAGGTCGCGGGCGACGACACGACCAAGCCCGCCGCCGTCACCGCCAAGGCCGACGTCGTCGACCTGATGGCGGCGCTGCAGGCCAGTGTGGACGCCGCGAAGAAGTCGCGACAGTCCTCTTCGGAGGCGGCCACGGCGTCCGATGAGGACGAGAAGCCGGCGAAGAAGAAGCCGGCCGCCCGCAAGCGGGCACCGAAGTCCGCCTGAGCCGCCTCGGACGGGTGGTTGTGCCGACACGCCGCCGGAGTGCCGTGCCCGCGCGCTTCCCGGTCCTACCGTGGGTGCACGTCGTCCACGAGCGCGAAAGGCGGCCGGTCATGAAATGCGCTTCTTGTGGCGCCGGGATCGATCACTGCCACGGCACGCTGGTGGTGCACCCGGAAGGCGGATTCGCCGAGTGCACCGATCCGGACTGTGCGGATGGTGACCGCGTGCGCCACGCGCTGATCGTCGACTGCCAGGGCGTCGGCGGTGGGTGCGGCTGTGCTGACTCGTGCCGTAAATCCTTGCTGCGCCAAGTTTCCTGAGCCTCCCGCCAGGATCCGCGAAGGCCTTCCCGGCCGGGTTCCCGCCCGCCGGGGAGGCTTTCGTGGCGTGCGGGGGTCGTCAAGGCCGTAACACGATCGTGTATGCAGCTGTGTACAGCGGCTTGGCGATGTGCTAACACTAACGGGGTCCTTCGGCTCTCCCTCCCCCTCGGAGCCGAAGGACCCTTTCACTTCCGGGGTGTCCGTTGTGGAGACGTCGGCTGCGCCGTGCACCGCCCCCGATTCCCCGGCCGCGAAGGCCGAACGGCCTGGCGCGTCAGCATTGCTGCCGACGCGCCAGGCCGTGGGGAGTCTCGAGATCAGTACCAGTGCGCACGCCCGCCGATCCGGCGGCCGGTGCCGCCCAGGATGGCCAGTGCCACACCGGCCACCGCGAGAATGATGCCGATGGTGTACAGCACCGGGATACCGACGATGAACCCGATGACCAGGAGAATTACACCGAGAACGATCACTTGACACACTCCTTCGCACGAGACCCGGCCCGGCTCCGTGCCGTCCGGGCGGATGCGCTTCTCTCGACGGGAGGATGGCCAGTTTCCCGATAAACCAAACTACGGCGAATGGAGCAACCTTGGATCAGAGTCAGGTCAGTACCGATAGTGATCGAGCTTGTACGGACCCTCGATGTCGACGCCGATGTACTCGGCCTGCTGCTTCGTCAGCTTGGTGAGTTTCACCCCGAGCGCGTCGAGGTGCAGGCGGGCCACCTTCTCGTCGAGGTGCTTCGGCAGCCGGTGGACGTCGGTGGCGTACTCGCCGGGCTTGGCGAACAGCTCGATCTGCGCGATCGCCTGGTTGGTGAACGAGTTCGACATCACGAACGACGGGTGCCCGGTCGCGTTGCCGAGGTTCATCAGCCGGCCCTCGGACAGCACGATGATCGCGTGGCCGTCCGGGAACGTCCACTCGTGCACCTGCGGCTTGATCTCGTTCTTCGTGACACCGGGGAGCTTCGCCAGCCCGGCCATGTCGATCTCGTTGTCGAAGTGGCCGACGTTGGCGACGATCGCGTTGTGCTTCATCCGGCTCATCTGGCCGGCCGAGACGATGCCGAAGTTGCCGGTCGTGGTGATGAAGATGTCGCCGGTGGCCACCACGTCGTCGAGCTCGACGACGTCCAGGCCGTCCATCGCCGCCTGCAGTGCGCAGATCGGGTCGATCTCGGTGACCGAGACCCGGGCGCCCTGGCCGCGCAGTGCCTCCACCGCGCCCTTGCCGACGTCGCCGTAACCGCAGACGACCACGCGCTTGCCGCCGATCATGACGTCGGTGGCCCGGTTCAGTCCGTCCACAAGGGAGTGCCGGATGCCGTACTTGTTGTCGAACTTGGACTTCGTCACGGAGTCGTTGACGTTCATCGCGGGGAAGAGCAGCTCGCCGTCCTTGGCGAGCTTGTAGAGCCGCTTGACGCCGTTGGTGGTCTCCTCGGTGACGCCGCGGATCTCCTTGGCCATCCGGGTGAACCGGTCGCTGTCGGCCGCCAGGCTCGCGCGCAGCGTCTCGAGGACGATCCGGTACTCCTCCGGGTCCTCTTCGGACGGCTGCGGCACCGCGCCCGCCGCCTCGAACTCGACCCCCTTGTGGACGAGCAGGGTGGCGTCGCCGCCGTCGTCGAGGATCATGTTCGGGGCCTGCCCGCCGGGGAAGGCGAAGAGCCGGTCGGTGCACCACCAGTACTCTTCGAGCGTCTCGCCCTTCCACGCGAACACCGAGGTGCCCGCCGGGGCGTCCACGGTGCCCTCCGGGCCGACGACGACCGCGGCGGCGGCCTCGTCCTGGGTGGAGAAGATGTTGCAGGACACCCAGCGCACCTGCGCGCCGAGGGCGACCAGGGTCTCGATGAGCACGGCGGTCTGCACGGTCATGTGCAGCGATCCGGCGATGCGCGCGCCCTTCAGCGGCCGCGAGGCGGCGTACTCGCGGCGGATCGCCATCAGGCCGGGCATCTCGTGCTCGGCCAGCCGCAGCTGCGTACGGCCGGCGTCGGCCAGCGCGAGGTCGGCCACGGCGAAGTCGAGGCCATTACGGGTCTGCAGTTTGTCACTCATGCTTCGATGCACTCCGGAGTCGTCGGCGAAACGCTCGGGAGGCAGCACGGAAGTCCACGGGAGACAAAGAAGAAGGCACCTCCCTCGCGGGAGGCGCCCTTGGAGTCATGGTTACGGGCCGAGCGTGGCGGAAGTCGATTCCGTCGCAGCGCCTCTCGGCCCGGAACCAGGATGGCAAAGCCGCGGTGAGGCTGTCAAGCGAGCGAGTGGGCCATGAGCACGTCGTCGACGTCGTGGCCGTCGATGCGGAATTCGCCCCGCAGCACGCCTTCCACGACGAATCCGCACTCTTCGTAGACCCGCCGGGCGGCGGTGTTGTGACCCAGCACGCGCAGGGTCAGCTTGCGGGCGCCGCGGTGCCGCGCCACGGACACGGCGGCGTCCACGAGCTGCCGCCCGATGCCGAGCCGCTGCCGGTCCGGGTCGACCGCGAGCCCGCCGAGCACCAGCACGTGCCGGTGGGCGTCGATGTCGAACCCCGGGGAGAGCCGGACGTACCCGGCGACCACGCCCTCGTGCTCCGCGACGAGGAAGTTCCCGGGCCGCGCGCCCTCCCCGAAGAAGGGCGTGCCCGGCTCCGGTGGGGGCGCGGGGGACACGGCAGAGCTCCAGGTTCGCGCGTCGATCTCGGCGAGCACGGCTTCGTCTTCGGCGCGGGCGAGGCGGATGGTGATCACCGGCTCAGTATTTCCCAGGCCTCGTTGACGATCGCGGTGAGCTCCCGCGGGTCACGGTTGCCTTGGGAGCTGAGGCTCCGCAGCGTGACGGTCAGGCCGGGGCCGGTGCGCTGGCAGTTCACGACGAAGGACTGCTCGGGGTCCGGTTCCGAGCCGACGGGGGTGGACGGGTTGTGCCGCAGGCACTGCACGGCGCCGGCGCGCACGAGTTCGGTGCCCGGCACGGCCAGGCCGAGTGCCTCGATGTCCTCGTACGGGGCCACTAGCTCGGGGGAGGGCGCGCGCACGGCGATCAGCTGGACCCCACGCCGCAGCCCGTCGTCCTGGTACTGCTGGACGATGGTGCCGGCCCCGCCGTAGGCCGCCGACGTCCGGGCCGCGGTCTCCCGGTCGGTCTTGTCGATGCGGGCGATCGTGGACTGGCCCTTGACCGAGTCGAGCTTCGCGATCGCGTCCTGGGCCCGGCTCAGGTCGCCGAGCCGGGGCGGCGCGGCGAGCGACCGGCCGCTCGGCGTCCCGGCGAACAGACTCAGCACCAGCCACGGCACGCCGACCAGCGCCGCGCCCGCCAGGAAGCCGATCAGGCCGGTCACGGCCGGCCGGGCGAGCAGCGAACGGCGTGGCGCCGGGGTGGGGGCCGGGGTGGGGGCCGGGTGTGCGGGCGCGGGTTCGAGCGGGAGGTCCTGCGGCGGTTCGGCAGTCACCGGGCCATCGTGGCGCAGTCCGGAACGTCGCGGAAAGGGGATTTTTACGGCTGGCGATCAGAGCAGGTGCGCACGCCGCCAGATGCCCTCCGAGCGGCCGCCGATCAGCCCCGCGTCGCGCAGGAACGGCACGATCTTCCCGGCCATCCAGCGGCGCGTCTCGTGGAAGTGCGGGTTCGCCAGCGCCGCGGCGCGGCCTTCGCGTGGGTCGATGCCGACGCTGCGGTAGATCCGCGGGTCGACCATGCTGTCGATCACGCCGAACGCGACCAGTGCGGTCCGCAGCCGGTGCCGCTGCAGGGCCGCCTTCGATAGCTTCGGCGTCTCGCGCAGCACCTCCTCCTTGGCGAACCGGACGTGCCGGGCCTCCTCGACCACGTGGATGCGGTTGACCGAGCGGATCAGCGGCTGGATGCCGTCGTCGTCCATCATCGACCGCTGGAGCCGGTCGGTGGTCTCCTCCGCGACCAGCACACTGGCGAACATCGACGGCCCGGCCGCGGTCGCGCCGAACACCTTCGCGGCCCGGTGGACCACCTTCGGGACGCCGTAGCGCGGGACGCCGAGCCGCTCGGCGGTGCGCGCGAACATCACCGAGTGCCGCGTCTCGTCGCCGATCTCGGTCATCGCGTACTGCGCGTGCTCGGTGCGCGCGTCGAGGTCGAAGACGTACCGGGCGAGCAGCTGCATCAGGACGATCTCGAACCACAGGCCGACGCTCATGATGCTGGCGATCTCGTGCTTGGACAGCTCGATCCGCTGCTCTGGCCTCAGCTTCGCCCAGAGGTCGGTGCCGTAGAGGGAGAGGCGTTCGAGCGGCATGTAGGCCTTGTCCTCGGCGAGCGGCGCGTCCCAGTCGATGTCGACGTACGGGTCGTAGGAGTTCTTCGCGGAGCTCCTGAGCAGGCGAGCCGCGGTGACGTCCCGGTCCTGGGCCTCGACGCCCATGGCGACCTCCGAAAAGTAAGGGGTACGCGTTGTACTAGCTAGTTCGGGAGCGTACACCGCCCGGCGGTGCCTGAGTAGGCTTTCGCCGTGACCAAGGTCGACGGACGGGCGACGCGCTGGGCGGGCCAGCAGGAACGACGGCGCGCGGAGTTCGTCGACGCCGCGCTGGCCGCCATCGCCGAGCACGGCGCGGACGTCTCGACCGAGCAGATCGCCGAACGCGCCGGCGTCGCCCGCACCCGCCTGTACCGGCACTTCGACGGCGCGGACGACCTCCGGCGGGCGATCGCGCAGCGGGCGGCCGAGCTGGTGACGGCCGACCTGGCGCCGCTCTGGCACCCCGAGGGCTCGCCGAACGAGATGATCTCGACGGTGATCGCGACGCACCTGCGCTGGCTGACCGAGCACGCCCACCTGCACCGCTACCTCGCCCGCGGGCAGCCGGGCGCCCCGGACGACCGCCCGGACGTCCGCGGCGCGATCGCCCGCCACCTCAGCCGCCTGTTCACCGGCTACCTGACGGCGTTCGGCCTGGACCCGGCCCCGGCGGACACGATCGCGTTCGGCCTGGTCGGCTACGTCGAATCGGCGACGACCCGCTGGCTCGACCACCCGGGCACGCTCACCCTGCCCCAGCTGACGGCCCAGCTCACCGGCACGATCTGGGCGATGCTGGACCACACGCTGCGGGCGGGCGGGGTGGAACTGGACCCGGACCGCCCGTTGCCCCTCCCGGACAACCTCCCGCCCCGGTCGTGAGTGAGAAACAGTGTTCTGGCGAACGGTCTTTGCCGACCCACGTTGTCAGTCGAGCCAACTCACCGCCCGGAACGGCCAACTCACGCACCGGAACGGCCAACTCGCCGGCGGTGTGGTGAGTTGGCCGTTCCCGCGGGTGAGTTGGTTGTTCCGGTTGGTGAGTTGGCCGCCGGGGGCTGCCTGGGTGCGTTTCCGGGCGGCGCAGACGCCCGCCGCGCCGTAGGTAGTCAAGTGACCGTCGGCTCTAACACTGTTTCTCACTCACGAGGGCCGCGGCAGACCGCTCACGACTCTTCGCGCGGGAACTCGGCCCGCACGCCCAGCAGCCGCACCGCGCGGGTGAGCTCGAACATCCCGAGCACCTCCCGCGCCGCGCGGTCCAGCTCGTCCGCGTCCGACGTCGGTTCCAGGAGCGTGATGCTGTGCGTGTGGGTCAGGAACGGCACGAACCGCACCTTGACCGCCACCCGCGCCGCCGGGCGGCCTTCTTCGAGCACGTCCTGGGCGACGCGCTTCGCCAGCGCCGAGACCTCGGCCGCCATGTCCGCCGGGTCCGTCAGGTCGCGCTGGAAGGTCGTCTCGCGGCTGCGGGAGCGGGCCACCCACGGGGTCGCGCTCACCTCGGCGTCGCTGATGCCGCCGCCGAGCAGCCGCAGCCACGGGCCGGTCTTCGGGCCGAACCGGGCCGCCAGCTCCGCCGGGTCGGCGCCGGCCAGGTCCAGGACCGTGGCGATGCCCAGTTCGGCGAGCTTCTTGGCCGTCTTGCCGCCGATGCCCCACAGCGCGTCGGTCGGGCGGGCCGCCATCACGTCCCACCAGTTCTCCTCCGTCAGCCGGTAGATCCCGCCCGGCTTGCCGAACCCGGTGGCGAGCTTGGCCCGCAGCTTGTTGTCGCCGATCCCGACCGCGCACGACAGACCCGTCTCGCGCGCCACCGCGTCCTTGATCGCGACGGCCAGCGCCTCGGGGTCGGCCGTCTCCGCCCCGACGAACGCCTCGTCCCAGCCCAGCACCTCGACCACCACCGGCAGCTCCCGCACCGCGGCCATCACCCGGGCCGACACCTCGAGGTAGGCGTCGGGGTCACTGGGCAGGAAGACGGCGTCCGGGCAGCGCTTGGCGGCGATCCGCAGCGGGATGCCGGACTGGACGCCGAACTCGCGGGCTTCGTACGACGCCGTCGCGACGACGGCGCGTTCGGTGGGGTCGCCGTTGCCGCCGACCACCACGGGCTTCCCACGCAGCTCCGGGTGACGGGCGATCTCGACCGCGGCGATGAACTGGTCGAGGTCGACGTGCAGGACCCACTTCACGCCGCCCAGTCTGCCGCAAAACCCGGTTCAGATCCGATGTCGCGCCACGTGGGTCCAGACGGTGCCGGTGAGCGCGATGATCCCGCACAGCGTCACGCCCGGGTCGGGCAGCACCAGGCCCAGGACCAGCAGCGTCACGGCGGCGATGTCGAAGAAGATCAAGACGGCGCTGCGGAGCGCGCGCGACTTCGGGCGCCGGCCATCGCATAACGCGGCCGCCAGATCGGGGTCGCTGAGCTCCAGGCTGCGCTCGATCTTCTCGAGCTCGGTGCGGTCGTGGTGACTGAGCATCGGGCCTCCTTCGGCGCCGAACCCGCCGTCTCGCCGTAGCGAATACCCAATCGTCCTCCTTGCTAACCGCCGAACGCCTTCTGATTTCGTGCTCTTCTCTGGGCCGACCGGGTGATCCGCGCTCCGTGACCGGCTCCGGCCACGTTAAGTTGCCCTCTGAACGTGGCCGGTCATGGCCGACGGTGGGTGGGGGCGGCCGGGTGGCCACGTCCTGTCGTCGTGCCGACGGCCGGTCGAGCCCTTCAAACAGCCGGAGGACTTCATGACCCTGCCCACCGAACCGATCGGCAGCATCCCGCGTCCCGCCTACCTCGTCGAAGGCCTCGGCGAGTTCGCGGCCGGGCGGATCGACGCCGCCGCGCTCGCCGAACTCGAGAGCCGGGCGGTGGCCGACACCATCCGCCGGTTCGAGGAGACCGGCTCGCCGGTGCTGACCGACGGGGAGCAGGGCAAGCCGAGCTTCGCGACGTACCCGCTGGCCGGGCTCGAAGCCCTGGCGCCCGACGGCGTCGTCATCCCGTTCGCCGACGGGCACACCCGCCAGCTGCCCCGGCTCACCGCGGGCCCGTTCCGCTACGCGACGCACGCCGGCTCGTACCTGACGCGGGCGAAGACGCTGACCGACCGGCCCGTCAAGCAGGCGGTGATCGCCGCGTCCGCGCTCTCGCTGATCTACCCGGGCGACGGCATCGAGGGGTACCCGCAGGAGCAGTTCGTCGCCGACCTGGTCAACGAGGCCGAGGCGGACATCCGCGGCAGCCTCGACGCGGGCGCGGACAGCGTGCAGATCGACTTCACCGAGGGACGGCTGTCGCTGAAACTCGACCCGTCCGGCGGGCTGCTGCGCCAGTTCGTCGAGCTCAACAACGCCGTCCTCGACCGGTTCACCGCCGAGGAGCGCGCGAAGATCGGCGTCCACACCTGCCCGGGCGGCGACCAGGACTCCGTGCACAGCCTCGACGTCGACTACGCGGGCCTGCTGCCGGCGTTGTTCGACCTCAAGGCCGGCCGCTTCTTCGTCCAGCTGGCCAGCGAAGCCGACCCGGAGCGCGCGTTGCGGGTGATCGCCGAGCACCTCAAGGCCGACCAGCGGGTGTTCGTCGGCGTCACCGACCCGATCGACCCGCGGGTGGAGACCCCGGACGAGGTCCGGGACCGGGTGCTCACCGCGGCGAAGTACCTGCCGGCCGACCGGCTCGGCACCTGCGACGACTGCGGGTTCTCGCCGTTCGCCGACGACACGTCGACCTCGCGCGACATCGCGTTCGCGAAGATCGCCGCCCGGGTCGAGGGCACGCGCCTGGCGTCGGAGAAACTCGGCTGAGCGAACGGCGTGAGCCCGCCCCCGGGCTCACGCCGCCTCGGCGGCCACCTTCAGCCCGAGGGCGACGAGCACGGTGCCCAGGACGCCGTCGAGGACCCGGCGCACGCGGCCGGCGCCGAAGAACCGTTTCAGCGCCCCGACGACGAGGGCGAGGGCGCCGAACCACAGGACCGTGCCGGCGGTCGCGATCGCGGCGAGTTCGAGCGTCTGCAGGGTGGAGCCGTCGGCGGGCAGGAACTGGGGGAGCAGGGCCAGGAAGTACACGGCCACCTTGGGGTTGAGCAGGTTCGTCACCAAGCCCTGGCGGAACGCGGCCCGGCGGCGAGCTGCCGGGCCTCGCCGGCCACCGCGAGGTCCCGGTACTCGCCGCGGCGCACGGCCAGCCACGCCTTGCCGCCCAGGACGACGAGGTAGGCCGCCCCGGCCAGCTTGACGACGGTGAAGGCGACCGCCGACGCGGTGAGCACGGCGGCGACCCCCAGGGCGATCGCGACCACCCAGGCGAAGACCCCGAGCGCGATCCCGGTGCCGGCGGCGATCCCGGCCCGCCGCCCGCCGCTGAGCGCCGAGCGCGTCACGACGACGAAGTCCGGGCCGGGCGACATCGCCCCGAGCACGACGACCAGCAGGAACGAGGCGGCGGTGGCACCGGGGATCATGGGCCGAGAATACGACCCGGCCGCCACTGTTTTTCCCCTGGAAGTTCGAATTTGAACCTCGTGTAGGGTCGATCTTGTGGGTGATTCCAGGGGCGAGGACAGGCCGGCCGAGGTGCGGACGCGGGTGCGGATCCCGCTGCGGTTCGACGGCGGCATCGCGGTCGACGCCGAAGCCGTGACGTTCCGTGGCCTGGCCGACGGCGGCGAGCACCTGGCGTTCGTCCTGGGCACCCCCGGCGAGGTGCCGCTGGTGCGGCCGCATTCGGAATGCCTGACCGGCGACGTCTTCGGGTCGGCGCGTTGCGACTGCGGCCCGCAGCTGGCCGAGGCCGTCACGCGGATCTCCGAAGCGGGCGGGTACCTGTTGTACCTGCGCCAGGAGGGCCGGGGGATCGGGCTGTACAACAAGCTCGACGCGTACGCGTTGCAGGACGGCGGGCTCGACACCTACGCCGCGAACGCCGCGCTCGGCCTGCCCGAAGACGCCCGCGACTACACGGTCGCGGCGCAGATGCTCGGCGCGCTCGGGGTGGCGAAGGTGGACCTGCTGTCGAACAACCCCGACAAGGCGGCGCAGCTGCGCGCGGCCGGCATCGCGGTGCGCGAGCGGGTGCCGACGGGCGTGTTCGCGACGGAGAACAACGTGCGGTACCTGCGGGCGAAGGCCGAGCAGACCGGGCACACGCTGAGCCTGCCCGGCCTGGCCAGCTGACCCGCGCGGCCGGGTCGCCTCAGGTGAGGCGCTGGGCCGCCGCCGCGGCCGGGCTCGTGGTCAGTTTCTCCAGGAGCCCGCTCAGGACCGTGCGCTCCTCGGGGGTCAGGGACGCGACCCAGGCCTGCTCGCGCCGGTTGTGCTCCTGGTAGGCGTCGGTCACCGCGGTGTGGCCCGGTTCGGTGAGCGCCAGCTCCACCGCGCGGCGGTCGTGGGGGACCGGGGTGCGCGTCACCAGGCCGTCCCGCTCCAGGGTTTTGACCAGCGCCGACACCGCCGCACGGCTCATCCCGGCGAGGCGGGCCACGTGGCGGGACTCCAGGGGGCCCGCCAGCCACAGCACGAACAGCACCCGGAAGCCGCCCCAGCTCCAGCCGCGGGGGCGGTGGACCGTCGACTCCCAGTCGTAGACCAGGGCGCCGGCCAGCCGGTGCAGCGTCAGGCCGAGGCGCATCGCCACCGGGTCGGTCGCGGGCAGCTCGGCCTGCGTCTTCCCGATCGCGTAGTCGACGAACGAGAGGTAGTCGAGGTCGGCCGGTCGGTCGGTCATGCCGCCCAGGTTAGGGCTCCGGCCCCGGGCGCGGCACCGATCGTGAGCAGCGTCCTTGGCAAGAGCCGGGCGGAGCGGCCCGCCTCGCCGCGCATGCTCCGGCGCGGCAGGTCAGGCCGGGCGAGAGGGTTCCGCGCGGCGGCTCGGCGGGCTAACCTCGCCCCCGAGGTAGTCAAGCCTTTGACGATCAAGGAGCGCTCGCCGTGACGAAGAAAGCCTTCGCCTCTTCGGCCGACCTGGCGGAGAAAGCGCAGACCCTGGAAGTCCTCGCGGACGGCGTCTACGCGCTGACCGCCGAAGGGGACCCGAACATCGGCGCGATCGAGGGCGAGGACTTCCTCGTCTGCTTCGAAGCGCTGGCCACGCCCGTCGTGGCGGGGGAGTGGCTCGCGAAGCTGCGGGAGCACACCGACAAACCGGTGCGTTACCTGGTGCTCAGCCACTACCACGCCGTGCGCGTGCTGGGCGCGTCCGCGTTCGGCGCCGACGTGATCGTCGCGCACGAGAACACCCGCGCCCTGGTCGCCGAGCGCGGCAAGGAGGACTGGGAGAGCGAGTTCGGCCGGATGCCGCGGCTGGCGAAGGGGGCGGCATCGGTGCCCGGGCTGACCTGGCCGACGCTGACCTTCTCCGACCGGCTCACGATCGACCTCGGCGGCGACCGCGGCGACCTCGAGCTGCAGTACTGCGGGCGCGGCCACACCGAGGGCGACATCGTCGCCTGGCTGCCCCGGCGGAAGATCCTCTACGCCGGCGACCTGGTGGAAGCCGAAGCCGCGCTGTACACCGGCGACGCGTTCCACCGCGACTGGGCGTCGTCCACTTTGGACCGGGTGGCGGCCTTCGGGGCGGAGACCCTGATCGGCGGCCGCGGTGGGGTGAGCCGCGGCCGCGAGGCGGTCGACGCCGCCATCGCGCAGACCCGCCACTTCCTGGACACGATGCTCCGCGAGGTCGGCGCGGTCCGGGACGCCGGCGGCACGCTCAAGGAAGCCTTCGAGCGTACCCATGCGGCGTTGAACGACCGGTACGGCCACTGGCCGATCTTCGAGCACTGCCTGCCCTTCGACGTCTCGCGGCTGTGGGACGAGCTGTCCGGGATCGAGCGGCCGGTGGTGTGGACGGCCGAGCGCGACCGCGAAGTCTGGGACCAGCTCCAGGGATGACGGTCGCGGTCCTCGGCAGCGGCCCGGTCGGCCAGACGGCCGCGCTGCTGCTCGCGCGCCAGGGCGTGCCGGTCGTGCTCGTCGACGAGCACGAGGTGCGCGACCCCGTCGGGTCCAAGGCCATCTGCCACCAGCGGGACACCTTGGACGTCTGGGCGTCGCTCGGTGCCGGCCGACTCGCCGAGGAGGGGCTCACCTGGACGACCGCGCGGACGTTCCACCAGGACCGGGAGCTGTTCTCGCTGACGCTGCCGGACGCGGGGTCCGCGCTCCCGCCGTTCGTGAACCTGTCCCAGGCCCGCGTCGAGGAGGTCCTGGACGAGCTGATCGCGCGGCAGCCGCTGATCGACGTCCGCCGCGGCCACCGGGTCACCGGCCTGACCCAGCCCGGCCGCGTGGTGGTCGACTGCGAAACGGCGGAGGGAACACGCCGGATCGAGGCCGACTACGCGATCGCGTGCACCGGTGCCCACGGCGACGTGGTGCGGCGCGCGGTGGGTGAGCGGCTGGCCGGCGTCTCGTTCGCCGAGCTCTTCCTGATCTGCGACATCCGCGCCGACCTCCCGGGCTGGGCGGCCGAGCGGCGGTTCTTCTTCGACCCGCCGTGGAATCCCGGCCGCCAGGTGCTGATCCACCCGTGCCCCGGCTCGCGGTTCCGGATCGACTGGCAGGTGCCCGACGACTACGACCTCGCCGCCGAGGAGAACGGCGGAGCACTCGACCGCCGGATCCGGACGATCATCGGCGACCGGCCGTACGAGGTCCGGTGGCGGTCTGTCTACCGCTTCCACACCCGGCTCGTCCGCCGGATGCGCGTCGGCCGCGTGCTGCTGGCCGGGGACTGCGCGCACCTGGTCGCGCCGTTCGGGGCACGCGGGCTGCACTCGGGGGTCGCGGACGCGGAAAACGCCGCGTGGAAGCTGGCGTCCGTGCTGCGCGGCGAAGCCTCGGGCGGGCTCTTGGACAGCTACCACGCCGAGCGGCACGCGGCGGCCGTCGAGAACGCCGAGGTGACGACGGCGACGATGGACTTCCTGGTCCCGCAGGACGACAAGCAGCGACGGCACCGGGCCGAGGTGCTGGCCAGGGCCGCGCAGGACCCCGCCGCGCACGCGGAAGTCGACTCGGGGCGGCTGGCCGAGCCGTTCTGGTACACCGGATCGCCGCTGACCACCCCGGATCCGGGCCGCCCGTTCGCCGGCCGCCCGCCACGCGGGGCGGTGCCGCCGCCCGGCCCCGGGATCCTGCTGCCGGACGTCACGGTCGCGGGAGCCCGGCTGCGCGACCTGGCGCGGCCGGGATTCCTGGTGCTGACGACGCCGGGCGTGCCCGCGGTGGGCCTGCGGTCGGCGGAAATCCCGGTGGGCGGGGCCCTGGGTGCGCGTCCGGGCGAAGCCTGGCTGATCCGCCCGGACGCGTACGTCGCCGCGGTGGCCCGGGACCCGACAGAGATCGGCCGGGCGCTGAGGCGCGCCACGGGTGGCTGACCGGCACTGCCCACAATGGACGGACGCCTAGCGCACCCGGGTCGACTCGCGGACCACCAGGGTCGTCGGGACGATCAGTGGACTCCCCGGGGCCGGCGCGCCGGCCAGGCGGTCCAGCAGCAGGCCGGCCGCCGTCTCGCCCATCTGCCGCAGCGGCTGGCGGATCGTGGTGAGCGGCGGCTGGGTGTGCGAGGCCAGGGGAATGTCGTCGAAACCGACCACGGCGACGTCCGCCGGCACCGCGCGGCCCGCCTTGCGCAGCCCGGCCAGCACACCCGCCGCCGTGAGGTCGTTGTGCGCGAAGACCGCGTCGAACTCCGGGCCCGAGCCGAGGAGCTGGAGGATCGCCGCCTCGCCGCTTTCGCTCGTGAAGTCGCCTTCGATGATCAGCCGCGGGTCGAGGGTCAGGCCCGCGTCGAGGACGGCCTCGTTGAAGCCGTTGAGGCGATCGGCGGTGCAGCCGAAGTCGTGCGGCCCGGTGACCGTGGCCAGCCGGGTGCGGCCGGTCTCCAGGAGGTGGCGGGCCGCGGACGCGCCGCCCTGCCGGTTGTCCGTGCCCACCGACGGGAACGCCGGACGGCGGCCGCGGTCGTCGATCACCACCACCGGCAGCCCGGAGTCGTGCAGCACGCGCAGGTGCCGCACCGCGTCCGGCGGTTCCACCAGCAGGAGACCGTCGAACGCCTTCGCCGACACCTGCCGCGAGAACTCGCCGAGGGAGTCGGCGCCGCGGTTGGCGGTGGACAGCAGCAGGCCGTACCCCTTCGACTCCACGACGTCCGCGACGCCCTGCAGCACCTCGCCCATC
Organism: Amycolatopsis sp. lyj-109; assembly: GCF_046548995.1. Lineage (NCBI taxonomy): Bacteria > Bacillati > Actinomycetota > Actinomycetes > Pseudonocardiales > Pseudonocardiaceae > Amycolatopsis > Amycolatopsis sp. lyj-109. The sequence continues at coordinate 124,968 of NZ_JAJPWR010000022.1, read as the reverse complement.
CACGGCCAGGTCAGGCCCGGCACCAGCATCCCGACGGTGCGCGTCACCCCGCGCGCCAGCCCGACCGCCCCGGCGCTGGGGATGTACCCGGTCGCGGCGATCACCTCGCGCACCCGGATCGCGGTCGCCGCGTCCACGTCGGCCTTGTTGTTGAGCACCCGCGACACGGTCGTCTTGCTCACCCGGGCGCGGCGGGCGACCTCGGCGATCGTGACGCGCATCCGTCCTCCCGATCGGGCGGTGGAAAGCTCCGTGGTGCCAAGGTACTCGCCCGCGGGCCCGCCGCGAGGTGTGCGAGATCGATCAAGTGCGGACGGACAGCCGCGTGAGGCTCGCATCGCCGGGCCGCCAGCGCGTCCGGACCGCCACGTACCGGGCCGGCCCGGTACGTGCCGTCGCGTAGGTGACGCCGTCGACGCCGGTTTCGACGGTCGCGACGGGGACGCGGCCGCGGGTCCAGGCCAGCTCGACCGCGGAAACCTCCAGCACCGCCCCGAGATCGACGACCATCCGGCCGTCCGGGCCCGGACGCCACGCCGTCGCCGGGTCGTCGTCGACGGCCGCCGCGGGGCTGGACATCCCCGGTGGCCGGGGGTCGGCGGGGAAGGTGGTCGCGCCGAGGGCGCGGTCGGCCAGCGGGTAGGGGCGGAGTTCACCGAAGACGACCGGCACGGTCCGCCGCGGCGGCAGCAGCACCGGCCGCGCGCGCCCGCCGTTCGGCGTCACGGTGACCAGCACGGGCAGCACCCCGGCCGGCGGGGTGAGCTCGACCCGGCTCGCGTCGCGGACGACCGCCTTCAGCCCGGCCGGGCCCCGCACGGTGAACCGGGACGGTTCGATACGGCCTTCCGCCGGAACCAGCGTGTAGGAAAGTTCCGTCCCGGTCCGGGTGACGATCTGCTCGCCGCGGTACAGCCGGGTTTCCCCCGGGAGGATCGCCGTTCCGCGCACCGCGCTGCCGGAGAGGTTGACCAGCACGAGGAACCCGTCGGTGACGCTCGCCTGCACCGCGGGCGCGGTGGTCGTGCGGCGCCCGGACGGCCGCGCGCCGGCCGGCCCGGGGTACAGCTCGGCGAGCAGCGGCGCGGGCGGGCCGTCGGAGAGCGTGACGCGGTTGCCGGCGACGGTGATCGGATTCGGGCCGGCGACGACGATCCCGGCGCGGCCGTCGACGTCCAGTCGGCCGCCGGTGCTCCGCAGGGCGGGGACCGGGTAGGTCGCCACCGGCGTCCAGGCCAGGCCGTCGGGCGAGGTTTCGATCCGGTACTTCCGGCCGGCGGCCGCTTCCCAGCTCAGCCGCACGCGGTCGAAGGCGGCCGGCGCGCCGAGGTCGACGGCGAGGCTGCTGTCCGCCCGCGTCCGGTCCGATGTGGACACTGCCCACCTCGTCGCGGCGTTGCCGTCGACGGCGTACTTCGCCTCCTTGCCGGCCGACGCCGAAGAAGCCGACGCGGTCCCGGCCCGCGCGAGATCCGGTCCGCCGCCGACGCGGACCTCGAACGCCCAGAGCGAGTAACCGTACTGCGGGTCCGGCTCGACGCCGAGCATGCGGACGTGCCGCGCGGTGACCGGGGCGAAGGTCAGCTCGTCGGTCCGGGCGCCGGCCGGCGCGGTCGCCGCCGGCACCGTCACGGTCCCTTCCGCGGCGGTGTAGGTCCGGTCGCCGTCGAGGCCGGGCACGCCGGGCATCGCGAGGTTGTGGACGTTCAGCACGCCTTCGCCCGTGGCGACGCCGCTGCTGGCGTAGACGGCGGCACCGGTGGGCAGGGTGGCGAGTGCCGCGTACCCGCTGTCGAAGCGCAGGACGCCGAGCGTGCCGTCGAAGCCGTCGCGGACCTTCGTGTAGGTCGTGGCGTGCCGGTCCCGCACCGCGAAGTTCGTGGCGGGAAGCAGCATCGGATCGGCGCCGCCGAGCACGAACAGCCAGTCGTCGTGGCGCGGCTGCCAGGCGAACTTGACGAACCCGGGCTTGCTGATCGTGCCCGCCCAGGCGGCCGGGGAGCGGTGGGCCAGCAGGCCCGGCCCGGGACCGAAGTCGGCGACTCCGGCGGCGTGGGCAGCGAACTCGGGCTCGCTCACCGGGACGACCGGGCCGCCGTGCGCGGCGCGCCACTCGTGCAGCAGGTAGCTGATGGCGAGTTCGGCGCGGGCCTCCGGCTCGTACTTCGGCTCGCCGGAGAACTTCGTGATCCGGTCGGCGGGCGGGTAGGCCTGGTAGGGCTCGAGGCGGGCCGCGAGGTCGGCCTCGGCGCGGGCGGCGTGGCGATCGCCGAGCACCTGGGCGCGGAAGGCGAGCGGGATGACGTCCCGGCCGTAGAGGTGCTCGCGGTCGGCGACCATCGGCATCAGCGGCTCGCCGGCGTCGCTGGTCATCAGCAGCATCGTGCGCCAGAGCAGTTCGCCGTTCGGCTGCGCGGTGAGCACTTCCGGCAGCGGCGTGCCGGCGGCGAGGAAGTGCATCGCGTTGCGGCCGGAGGTGCGCCAGAGCTCCTCCTGGTAGTGCGGGCCGAACGAACCGTGGTTCTCGACGAGGAAGGTGTCGTAGAGGTTCGTGGCGGTGTTCGCACTGATGGGACGGCCGTCGACGAGCGTCGGGTTGGCCAGGTCGGCGGCGGGCAGCCCGGCCTCGTTGCGGCTCCAGGCGCCGAAAGCGGCCCGCCAGTCGCCCGCCCCCGGGTCCGTGGGCGCCCACGCGAGCGCGGGGGCCAGCGACTGGGCGTAGACGCCCATCTCTTCGAGCTTGGTGTCGCCGACGTGGCCGCCGCGCAGGCCGTGGGGCGTCCAGCTGCCCGAGTCCGGGTCGTCGCCCGTGCCGAGCGCGGTGGTGTAGGCGGCCTGCCCGGTGGTGATGCGCTCGACGTGCTGCCGGGTGGTGTCGTCGAGGTCCGTCCACAGGAGACGGGCGGCGAGCACGAAGTACGACTGGAAAGTGGTGTCGAAGAACAGCTTCCGGCCCCACTCGGTGCCCCCGGCCAGCCGGTTCGACGCGGCGAAGCGCCGGATCGTGGCGAGGGTGTGCGTCCGGAGGGTCTCCCGGTCGACCCCGGCGATCGTGGCGTCGTAGCCGTCCCGGGTGAGCAGCACGGCGTTGCCGAGGACGACGGCGAAGGTGAAGTCCCGGGCCGGGTAGGTGCCGGCGACCGGGTCGAACTGCTGCTCGGCCCAGCGCGTGTGCCGCAGCAGCACCCGCAGGTAGGTCGCGGCGACCGGGTCCGGCGGGCCACCGGCCGCCGCGCGTGCGAGGCCCGGGAGCAGGCCCGAGGCCAGCGCGGCCGCCGCGCCGCCCGCGCCCAGCAGGCGGAGCGCTCCCCGCCGGTCCAGCTCGCCCATGCCCGGCCTCCCGCTCGTTGACAACCTTGTCAGCGCGGATTTTGGGATGCCGCCGCAGTATCGGGCAAGGCCGCCGCCGGATCCCGTCCGGTTTCGGACAACACCGTCGGACACCCTGCGAACGGCGACAGCCGGACCGGCAGCCACGGCGGCGTGGTGAGATGACAACGTGATCATCGACCCGTGGGTGCTGCTCCTGCTCGTGCTGGCCGGCGTCGGGGCCGGGCTGACCGGGGCGACCGCCGGGCTCGCGTCGCTGGTGTCCTACCCCGCGCTGCTCGCCGCCGGGCTGCCGCCGGTGACCGCCAACGTCACCAACACCGTCGCCATGCTCGGCACCACCGTGGGCGCCGCGGCCGGAGCCCGGCCCGAACTGGCCGGACAGCGGCACCGGCTCGTCCCGCTCTGCGCCGTCACCACCGTCGGCGGCGCGTGCGGCGGCCTGATCCTGCTGCTGACGCCGTCCGGCGCGTTCACCGTCATCGTGCCGTGGCTGATCGGCGGGGCGTCGCTGGTGCTGATGGCGGGACCGCGGCTGCGCCGGCTGGCCGAAGGCGCCGAACACCACGGCCTCAGCCCGGCGACCGGCGTGATCGCGTTCCTCATCGGGATCTACGGCGGCTACTTCGGCGCCGCCGCGGGCGTGCTCATGCTCGCGCTGCTGGTCACGGCCTGGAGCCAGCCGCTGGCCCGGACGAACGCGGCGAAGAACCTGATCACCGGCTCGGCGAACCTCCTCGCCGCGATCGTCTTTTCGGTCACCGGCAAGGTCGTCTGGCCGGCCGCGCTCGCCGTCTGCCTCGGCTCGCTCGGCGGCTCGTGGCTGGGGTCCAAGCTCGTGCGCCGGTTGCCGGCCACGCCGTTGCGCATCGGGATCGGGATCGGCGGACTGGGCCTGGCGGTCGTCCTCGCCATACGGGCATGATCGGCGGATATCGGCGAGCAGGAGACCAGATGAGCATTGTCGGGACCAGGGTGGTCCGCCGGGAGGACCGGAATCTGATCACCGCGGGCGGCACTTACGTGGACGATCTGCGGGCGGAAGCGCTTTCCGGTGCCGCGCACGCGGTTTTCGTGCGAAGTCCGATCGCGCACGCGCGGATCGGCGGCATCGACGTGAGTGCGGCGAAGGAGGCGCCGGGCGTGCTCGGCGTTTTCACCGCCGCGGACCTCGGGCTCGCCCCGCACCCCGCGGGGCCGGTGCCGGAACCGTGGCTGGCCGGCGAGGTGGTGCGCTACGTCGGCGAACCGGTCGCGCTCGTCGTCGCCGAAGAGCGCTACCAGCTGGCCGACGCGGCCGAGCTGGTCGACGTCGACTACGAGCCGCTGGACGCCGTCGTGACGATCGACGCGTCCCTGGCGGGCGAGACACTGCTGTTTCCCGAGCACGGCAGCAACATCGTGCAGGTCAAGGGCGCCGCGGAATTCGACGACGCGATCTTCGAAGGCTGCGAAGTCGTCGTCACCGAGACCATCCTCAACCAGCGCGTCGCACCGGCGCCCCTCGAAGTGCGCGGCGCCGCCTGCGTGTGGGGCGAGGACGGCAGGCTGACGGCCTGGCTGTCGACGCAGAACGCCCAGATGGCCCGCGGCCAGCTGGCCGCGGGCCTCGGCGTCGGCGAAGAGTCGGTGCGGGTGATCGCACCGGACGTCGGCGGCGGATTCGGCGCGAAGATCGGCGCGGACCCCGAGGCGACCGTGCTCGGCTGGGCCGCGAAACAGCTCGGGCGAGGCGTGCGCTGGGTCGAGTCGCGCAGCGAGAACCTCACGGCCATGACCCACGGCCGCGCGCAGCAGAACACCGTGACCATCGGCGGGAACCGCGACGGCACGGTGCTGGCGTACCGCCTCGACGTCGTCCAGGACGCCGGCGCCTACCCCCGGATGCTGCTGCTGCCGACGCTGACCGAGCTGATGGCCATCGGCGTCTACCGGTTCCCCCGGGTCGAGACGCGCAGCCGCGCGGTCGTCACCACCACCACACCGATCGGGGCCTACCGCGGCGCGGGCCGCCCGGAGGCGACGGCCGCCGTCGAACGCGCGATGGACCGCTTCGCCGCCGAGATCGGGCTGGACCCGGCCGAAGTCCGCCGGGTCAACTTCATCCGGCCGGAGGAGTTCCCCTACCAGTCGCCGACCGGAGCGTCCTACGACACGGGCGAGTACGCGGCGGCGCTGGACAAGGCCCTGGAAGCCGCCGGGTACGCGGAACTGCGCGCCGAGCAGCAGCGGCGGCGCGAGGCGGGCGACCCGGTCGAGCTGGGCCTGGGCATCGCGGCCTACGTCGAGATCACCGGCGGCGACGGCGCCGGCGAGAGCGGCCGCGTCGACATCCACCCGGACGGCTCGGTCGTCGCGTGGACCGGCAGCTCGCCGCACGGGCAGGGCCTCGGCACGTCGCTGGCGATGCTGCTGTCCGACCAGCTCGGCGTTCCGCTGGAGAAGATCACCGTCCGGCACGGCGACACCGACGAGGTGCCCAAGGCGGTCGGCACCTTCGGCTCCCGGTCGCTGCAGCTGGGCGGCTCAGCGATCCGGCAGGCGGCCGAAGAGGTGATCGCGCAGGCCCGTGAGCTGGCGGCCGACCTGCTGGAAGCGGCAGCGGACGACCTCGAACTGGACGCCGGGCGCGGCGTCTGGCAGGTCCGCGGCGCGCCGTCGAGCACGGTGCTCAGCTGGGCGCAGGTCGCCGAGAGGGCCGACGAGGGCAAGCTCTCGGCCGACGTCTGGTTCGGCGGCGGCAGCCCGACGTTCCCATTCGGCGCGCACCTCGCCGTCGTCGAGGTCGACACCGAGACCGGCAAGGTCGTGCTGCGCCGGATCGTCGCCGTCGACGACGCCGGCCCGATCGTCAACCCGCTCACCTTCCGCGGCCAGCGCCACGGCGGGCTCGGGCAGGGCGCGGCGCAGGCGCTGATGGAAGTCGTCACCTACGACGAGGACGGCAACCCGACGACCTCGACGCTGGCGGACTACTCGTTCATCACCGCCGTCGAGCTGCCGGACTTCGAGCTGGTCGACATGGTCACCCCGACCGACCGGAACCTGCTGGGCGTCAAGGGGATCGGCGAAGCGGCGACGATCGGCTCGACGCCGGCGGTGCACAACGCGGTGGTGGACGCCCTTTCGACCCGCGGGGTCAAGCACCTGGACATGCCCACGACCCCGATCCGGGTCTGGGCCGCACTCGAAGAAACCAAGGAGAGCGCGCAGTGAAGGTCTCGATCGAGGTCAACGGGCGGTCGCTGACCGAGGAGGTGCCGGACCGGACGCTCCTGGTGCACTTCCTGCGCGACACAGCCGGCCTCACCGCCACGAACGTCGGCTGCGATACGACGTCCTGCGGCGCCTGCACGGTGCTGCTCGACGGCGAGTCGGTCAAGTCCTGCACGGTGCTGGCCGCGCAGGCCGACGGCCACGCCGTCACCACCGCCGAGGGACTGTCCTCTTCGGACGGTTCGCTGCACCCCGTGCAGCGGGCGTTCGAGGAGCAGCACGGCCTGCAGTGCGGGTTCTGCACGCCGGGGATGATCATGGCGTCGGTGTCGTTGCTGGCCGACAACCCCAAGCCGACGCGCGACGAGGTCCGCGCCGGGCTCGAGGGGAACCTGTGCCGCTGCACGGGGTACCACAACATCGTCAGCGCCGTGATCGACGCTTCGGGACAGGAGGTGGACCGGTGATCCCCGCATCGTTCCAGTACCTGCGTGCGTCCACAGTGGACGAAGCACTGGCGTTGCTCGCCTCGCACGGCGACGACGTGAAAGTGCTGGCGGGCGGGCATTCCCTGCTGCCGCTGATGAAGCTGCGTCTGGCCGCGCCGGAGTACCTGGTGGACATCGGCCCGCTCGACGAGCTGCGCTACGTCCGCCTGGAAGGCGACGAGGTCGTCATCGGCGCGTTGTCCCGGTACAGTGCGCTGGTCCAGGACCCGGTGCTGCTGGAGCACGCGCCCCTGCTGGCACACGTGTCCGGCGAGGTCGGCGACCGCCAGGTCCGCCACCGCGGCACGATCGGCGGCTCCCTGGTCCACGCCGATTCGGCGGCGGACCTCCCGGCGGCGATCCTGGCCTCGGACGCGGTCCTGGTGGCCCGGGGCCCGTCGGGGGAGCGGCGCATCCCTGCGGCCGAGTTCTTCCTCGGCCCGTTCACGACACCGCTGGAGCCGGCCGAGTTGCTGACGGAGATCCGCGTCCCGGCCCAGACGGGCCAGGGCTGGGGTTTCGAGAAGTTCACCCGCCGCGCGATCGACTGGGCGATGGTCGGGGTGACGGTCGTGGGCGGCCGCGTCGGCCTGGTGAACATGGGCGGAGTACCCCTGCGGGCAACGGCCACGGAGGAAGCACTGGCGGCCGGGGCGTCGATCGAGGACGCGGCGGCGTTGGCGGCCGACGGGACGAACCCGCCGGACGAGCCCCACGCGACGGCGCAGTACCGCCGTCACCTGGCCCGCGTGCTGACCCGGCGGGCGTTGACGCAGGCTCTGCGTTGAGCTGACGGGGGCGGTACCTCTTCGTAGGTGCCGCCCCCTTGATCGCGACGGCCGATTCCCGCCAGCGCCGGTCCTGTGTGGACGGCAGGATCGATGGCGTGAAGACTGTTGCGCACACGCCCATCGAGCCGGGTATCCTGTATTTCGGTACGCCGGTGGTGTTGATTTCCAGTACCAATGAAGACGGTTCGGCCAATCTGGCACCGATGTCATCGGCGTTCTGGCTCGGGTGGCGGGCGGTGCTCGGCCTCGGGGTCCGGTCGAAGACCGCGCAGAACCTGGTGCGCACCCGGGAAGGCGTCCTGAATCTCCCATCCGAGTCGATGGCCCCGGCCGTCGACCGGCTGGCGCTGACGACCGGGTCGGATCCGGTGCCCGACGGAAAGCAGAAGCGCGGGTACTTCCACGTGGCGGACAAGTTCGGGCGGGCCGGGTTGACCGCAGTGGCGTCTTCGACTGTCGGGCCGCCTCGGGTCGGCGAGTGCCCGGTGGCGATGGAGGTCGTGGTCGAGGCGGTGCACCCGGTCGGGGACGATGGGGGAGTTGTTTCCTTCGAGGTGCGGGTCCAGCGGGTCTTCGTGCACGAGTCGATTCGGGCGGCCGGTGCCGAGGATCGGATCGATCCGGACGCCTGGCGGCCGTTGATCATGAGCTTTCAGAAGTTCTACGGGCTGGGGGCGCAGGTTCATCCTTCCACCCTGTCCCGGATTCCTGAGCGGCTGTACCGAGGGCCGGACATCGAGCGGGCTCGGGGGGTTGCTGTCTAGGGGCTTGCGTCGTGGTCGGTGGTGCTGATTCCCCGCGCGTTCGCTGCCGCCGACCTCGCCCGCCGACGATCGCCGCCCCGCCCGGTGGTGATCGTCGACGGTGCCGGCCGGTCGTACCCGTGCAAGCCCTCCGGCCGAACTCGATCACCGCGCCCGAGCGAGTACCTCGGCCCGCCCACCACTCCTTCGGGCGACAGGCCTTTGCCCGGCTGGTCCAGGGGATCGTGGTCTTTCGGGCATCCGGGTGGCGGTGCCGACGCCCCGCCCCGCCGCACTGCTAATGTTCATCGGAGAACTTGCTTGAAGGTTTGACGAAAAGGATCCGGCGAGGGGAAATGGCGGAGCGGTTCGAGTTCGACCTCGAGGTCTTCGAAGCACTCGTCGTCGGGCGGGCTACCGGGGGCGATGTTCGGCGGTACCCGCTGCGGACCGGGAACCTGCCCGCCGATCCGGTGCGGTTCGTGCACGTTGCGCGGCAGGTCTACGACTCGCTCGAGGAACGGCGGCTCTCCGTCTCCGGTGAGCTGCACCCCGGCGTCCGGATGGCCTTCGAACTCCTCGCCGAACCCCGGATCTCGGTTGCCGTGAGCGGGGTTGACGGGCTGGGGGCCGATGTGGCCGTGCTCGTCGTCAGCGACGGGGCTCAAGCTCTCGGGATCACGCAGGCTCCGGACACCGATGAACTGCTGTTCTCGCTGTTCGCCGACGAAGAGCTCGTCGAGGTCGTCACCGGGGTGCTTCCGCCGGCTCCCGCCGCCGGCACCGGACGGCACGTGGTGCACCGGGCCGCCGGGCGGGAGGTTTCCGCCATGGCCGCGAAACGGATCGCCGACGCCGAGTTCGACGAAGAAGAGACCGATGCCTTCGGGATGATCGAGGTCAAGGCCGTCGTGCGGCCCGGGCGGCGGCCGCCTGCTCCGAAACCGTCCGATGTCGCCGTGCTCGAACGGGTGCTGGCCGAACCTCGGCTGGGGGGCGGGCACATTGCCGTCAGTGCTCAGGGGCGGCGGGGTGAACGGCTGACCAACGAGCCGCTGAGCTGGCTCGACACCGCCGATGGCCGGTACCTCGTGCACACCCGGACCGGCGAGGCCGGGGAACTCACCGCCGAATACGTGCCGGCCGGGCGGGCCGATCTCGCGCGCGCCATCCGCGACGCGATCGCGGCTGTCTACTGACCGGGGAGGAGCAGTCCTGATGACGACGGAAGAGACCGACGCGGCGGCGCAGGCCGTCCAGGCCACCATGCAGATGCAGGCCGCGGCGACCCCCGAGGCGAAGACGATGGCCGCCGTGCGGGTCGGGCTGGCCGGGGCGCAGCTGAAGCGGCTGGCCCAGACCGGTGGCTTCGCCATCGACGACACCACCGGGAACCAGCTGATCGAGGCGCTCGAAGGCGTGCTCGAGTCGCTCGAGCAGCGGTGGGTGAACCTGCAGCGGCTGCACGACGCGCCGGCGATGAGCCGGACCGCCACCGGGCAATGGGTGTCCGCGCACATGGTCAGCACCGCCGCCGACGACCAGGGCCTGGTCACCCAGCTGCAGGCCGCGCGGCAGGAGTTCCCAACCTACATCGAAGCCATCAAGCTCGCCAAGAAGAACTACAAGTCCCGGGAAGAGACCACGCGCACGACGCTGACCTCGCTCCCGACCGCCGACCAGAGCTGAGGGAGACCGTGGCACCCACCGCCGAGTCCGTCTCGGACCCGTCGTCGCCGGACTACGACCCGCGCAGTCCGCTCTACGACGTGACCGCCGATTCGTCGTCGAAGTACTACGTCGGGCCGCTGACCACGGACGAGTCGCCGTCGGGCGACCAGATCCGCGAGATGGCCACCAGGCAGGTCGACGACGAGATCCGGGCCGGCTGGCTCGGCCCCGTCGTCGACCCGGTGCTGCGTGACAAGAAGATCCAGGAGCTCTACCAGCAGCACCTCAACGACGCCAAGCACGGCCTCGACGAGGGCCTCGCCATGCGCGAGACCGGCGGGGCGCCGCGCACGCTGTGGAACAACGCCAGCCACGAACAGATGAACGATGCCATCACGCTGGACGCCAACCCGGCGACCGTCGCGGAGACTTCGGAAGAGTGGGTGCGGGTCGGCAACGACCTCGGAACGCACCAGAAGACGCTGGCCGACGCGATCAACGCGAGCACGAACAACTGGCAGGGCGACGCCGGTGACGCCGTCCGGGAGCACCTCGCCGGCGTCGGCAAGTGGCTCGGCGCGACGGCACAGGGCGCGACGCTCGCCGGGCGCCAGCAGGAGATCCACTCCCAGGCGCTCAACGAGACCCAGCGGCAGATGGCCGCGAACCCGCCGGTCCAGTTCGACCTGCAGTCGACCAACCAGCGTCTGATGTCCATGACCGACCCGGTGCAGTACGCCGCGGCCGCGGGCGAAGCCGTGCAGACCTACCGGGCGCAGCAGGCCGCGCGCGACCACGCCGCGCAGATCATGACGCAGTACGACGAGACCATCGGCGGCGCGGTCGCCACCCCGCGGTTCCCGGCCCCGCCGAAGCTGCCGACGGCGACGGCGACCAGGCAGAACGTCGTCGCGCGTGGCGGCGCCGGGGCAGGTGGCGACGTGCAGCCGCTGATGGCGCGGACCGCGATGGACGGCGTGACCCCGCAGACCCCGATCGACGCCAACGCGGCCGCCGCCTTCGGTGGCGCGGGTGGGGCCGGTGGCGCGGGCATCCCCGGTGACGGCTCGGGCGCCGGTGGCTCCGGGTTCTCCGGCAGTGGCATCCCGGGGGCCGGTGGTTCCAGCGGCTTTTCCGGTTCCGGCATCCCCGGCGGCGGTGGCGCCGGCAGTGGTGCAGGTGGTGGCTCGGGTGGCGCAGGTGGCGGTGCGGGCTTCACCCCGCCGAACTTCGACGTCCCCGGGACGCCCGCCGGCGGCAACTTCAGCGGCGCCGGCATCCCCGGCTCCTCGCTGCCGCACTTCGACGACTCGACGACGTCCTCCGGCTTCTCACCCTCCGGTATCCCGAGCGGCGGGGGCACCGGTGGCAGCAGCTTCACCCCGCCGCCGATCCCGAACATCCCGGACATCCCGAGCAGCGGGGGCGGCGGCCGCGTCGGCGGCCCGATCCCCGGGTTCACCCCACCCGGCATCGACCCGATCACCGGGCTGCCCACCGGCAGCGGCGGGCTCAACACCCCCGGCGGGGCGAAGATGCCGACCATCGGCCGCGGTGGCGGGATCAACGGCGACAGCATCGCCAGCCGGCTCGGCGGGCTGAGCGGCGGCGGAGGCGGTGGCGGCGGCTCCCTCGGCGGGATCGGCGGCTCGGGGGCCGGTGGAGCCGGTGCTGGTGGAGCCGGGGCCGGTGGCGCAGGCCTGCGCGGCTCGGGCAGCTTCAGCGGCGGTGCCGCCTCCGGCGCGGCCGCGGAAGCCGAAGCGGCGGCGGCGCGCAACGCGATGTCGGGCCGCGGTGCGGCCGGCGCGGCGGGATCGCCGGGCATGGGCGGCATGGGCGCCGGCAAGGGCGGCAAGCAGGAAGACGACAAGGAACACAAGGCAGCCGACTACCTCGAAAGCGACGACCCGAACTTCTTCGCGGGCGAGGAGGCCGTCGCGCCGCCGGTGATCGGCGACTGGAAGAACCAGGATTGGAAGTGACGGCATGACAGCCCCCGGTTTCGAGGTCGAACCGGACGACCTGGTCGCGCACGCGAGTCACGTCGAGAGCCTGGTGGACCGGCTCAACACGGCGAGCTCGGCGGCCGACTCGGCGATGTCCGACCACGCCTACGGGCTGCTGTGCGCCTTCCTCCCGCCGATCATCCGGCCCACGGGTCAGGAGGCGAAGGACGCGCTGACGGCGTCGGCGGAAGGCGTGCGCGGGCTGGCGGACAACGTCACGTCGGCCGCGAAGACCTACCGGGAAGGCGAAGAAGGCAACGCGCAGCCGTTCGAGCGTCAGCTCGCGGCGTCGTCGCGCTCGGCGGAAGTGAAGGTGCGGTCATGACGGGACCCCAAGGACTGGGGGACCTGATCCAGGACCCCGACGAGACGATCCGCCGGATGGACGACTGGGCGGCCGGGTTCGCGGCGAAGGCGCAGCGCTACCAGGCGGCGCAGGAGCAGACCGAACGGCTGCGGCTGACCGCGACCAGCTCCGACGGCGCGGTCAGCGTGACCGTCGGCGCGGACGGCACCGTCAGCGACCTCACGTTCTCGAACAAGGTCAAGTCGTTCCCCCTCGAAGAGCTGTCGCGGCAGATCCTGACGACGATGCGCCGGGCGCAGGCCGGCATCGCCGACCGCGTCGCCGGCGTGATGGCCGAGCAGCTCGGCGACGAGGACCGCGAAACCCGCGGCGTGCTGCTCGACAATCTGCGTGGCCGGTTCCCCGACCCGGACGAACCGGACGAGCAGCCGCCCGCGCCGCCGGCTCCGGTGCCGCCGGCCCCGACGGCCGGCGCGGCGACCCCGCCGGCCCCCGGAACCCCGCCACCACCGCCGCGGCGGCCCGCTGCTCCCGACGATGAGGACAACAATCCGTGGTGAATCCGCTCGTCGCGGAAACGAAGGATTCCACGAAGGCGTATTCGGGTGTTTCGCTGCTGGAGTCGGCGAATGATCTGAAGTCGGCGATCGAGAGCGGGGACTGGGCGTCGGTGGCGCTCGGGGCTGTCGGGACGGCGTTGGATGCGTTGTCGATGGCGATGGATCCGTTCGGGGCGATTCTCGCGGCCGGGGTGGGGTGGTTGATCGAGCATGTCGGGCCGTTGAAGGAGGCTCTGAACGGTCTCACCGGTAATGCTGATGAGATCGCGGCGCAGTCGGAGACGTGGAAGAACATCGCCACCGAGCTGGGCAGTGTCGGTGAGGATTTGACCGGGATGGTCAAGGCGGACACGGTGTCGTGGACCGGCGCGGCGGCTGATACGTACCGGCAGCGGGCGCAGGACACGGTGACGTTGCTGGAGACGGCGCAGAAGGGCTGCGAAGGCGCCTCCAGTGGGGTGAAGACCGCTGGTGAGGTTGTCGCGGCGGTGCGCGCCCTGGTGCGGGACATCATCGCGGAGCTGGTCGGGCATTTGATCAGCTGGGCGTTGCAGGTGCTGTTCACTTTGGGTATCGGGATGACCTGGGTGGTGCCGCAGGTGATCACTGCGGTGGCGAAGACGGCGTCGAAGATCGCGGATCTGGTGAAGCGGTTGGTGACGGCGTTGAAGGCGCTGGTTCCGCTGTTGAAGCGGGCGGGTGATCTGTTTTCGGATGCGGCGAAGGCGTTGCGGAAGATCAAGCCGGGTAAGTCGGCGCCGCCGCCGAAGCACAGTGACATCAAGAGCAATCCGAAGGGTGACGGCACGACACCGTCGGGAGCGAAGGGTGACGGCACCACGCCCTCCGGCGCGAAGGGCGATCCGCCGCCGAAGACCGACCCGCCGCCGGCGTCGAAGGGACCCGACGACAACCCGAAGGGCCCCGACACCACACCCGGCGGCGGCTCGACCACGCCGTCGGGCGCGGGCAAGGGCGACGGCGGAAAGGGCGGCGGCTCGTCGAACAAGCCGGACAACCCGCGCGACCGCGGCGTCGGCCCGGACGACCGGGTCTGCAAGTCCGACCCGGTGGACGTCGCGAACGGCGACGTCGTGCTGGAACAGCGCGACCTCGAGCTGCCGGACCCGCTCCCGCTCGTGCTCGACCGGACGCACATCTCGTCCTACCGGGCCGGGCAGTGGTTCGGTCCCACGTGGACGTCCACTGTGGACCAGCGGCTGGAGCTCGACGACGAGCACGTCTGCTACTTCTCCGCCGACGGCCTGATCCTGGTCTACCCGCACGCCGAGCCCGGCGTCCCGGTGCTGCCGCTGGAAGGCCCGCGACGGCCGCTGACCCGCACGCCGACCGGCTACACGCTGCACGACCCGCCGGCCCGGCGCACGCTCACCTTCGCACCGCTGCCCGGCCGCGGCCGCGCGCTGCAGCCGCTGCAGCAGGTCGAGGACGCCGGTGGCGCCGTCCTTTCGTGCGCCTACACGCCTTCCGGTGAGCCGTCGCGCCTGACGCACTCGGCGGGCTACGAGGTGGCGCTCACCACCGACCGCGGCCGCGTGCTGGCGGTGGACGTCGTCGACCGCGACACCGGCTACCGCGTCCGCGCCGTCCGCTACGACTACGACCCGCGCGGGCGGCTGGTCGCGGTGGTCGACTCGTCGGAGACCCCGGTCCGGTTCGAGTACGACGACGCCGGCCGGATCACCGGCTGGCACGACCGCAACGGCGTCTGGTACCGCTACGTCTACGACGGCAGCGGGCGGTGCGTGGTCACCGTCGGGGACGGCGGCTTCCTGGACGGCCGGTTCACCTACGACAGCGGCCGGCGGGTCACGAAGTTCACCGACTCGCTCGGCCACACCAGCGAACACCACTTCAACGAGCTCGGCCAGCTCGTGCGCGACGTCGACCCGCTCGGCGCGGTCACCGCCTACACCTGGGACCGCTACGACCGCCTGCAGAGCCGGACCGGCCCGCTCGGCCACACGACGCTGTTCGAGCACGGCGAAGCCGGCGAACTGCAGGCGGTCGTGCGGCCCGACGGCAGCCGCGTCGCCGTCACCCGGCACCTCGACGGCGCCCTCGACATCGCGGTCGAAGCCGCCGGCCGGGTCTGGCGGCGGCACTACCCGGCCGGCTCCGCGCCCGACCCGTACACGACGCTGCCCGGTATCGCCGACGGTTCCGCCGAAGAAGCACCGGCCACCGACGAGCCCGGCACCGCGGGAGCCACCGCCGCGGAGGTGCGCGAGCGCGGGGACGGCACCGACCTGTTCGGCCGCCCGAAAGCCGTCGTCGACGCCGCGGGCGGGCGGTCCGCGCTGCGCTGGAGCGTCGAAGGCAAGCTCCTGGCGAGGACGACGCCGTCCGGTGTCCAGGAAGCCTGGCGCTACGACCGGCAGGGCAACGAACTCGGCCACACCGGCCTGCTCGGCCAGGCCGAAGCCCGCGAGTACGGCCCGTTCGACCTGCTGACCGCGGTCACCGACCCGACCGGCGCGCGCACCACGTACGCCTACGACACCGAGCTGCGCCTGGTCGCGGTGACCAACCCGGCCGGGCTGACCTGGCACTACACCTACGACCCGGCCGGGCGGCTCGCCGCCGAGTCCGACTTCGACGGCCGGGTGACCCGGTACACCCACGACGCGGCCGGACGCCTGGTGCGTTCCGAGTCCGGCGGCCTGGTCGTCGAGTACACCTACGACGTGCTCGGCAACGTCGTTTCCCGCCGCACGGCCGACGAGCTCACGACGTTCGCCCACGACCCGGTCGGCCGGCTCGCCGGCGCGGCGAACGCCGAGTCCCGGGTGGACATCGAACGCGACGACCAGGGCCGCGTCCTCGTGCACACCGTCGACGGCCGGACGCTTTCGTTCGGCTACGACGACAAGAACCACCTCGTGCGCCGCCGCACCCCGTCCGGAGTGGACAGTGTGTGGCGGTTCGACCCGGACGGCGTCCCGGTCGCACTGGAGACCGCCGGCCAGTCGATCCGCTTCGGGCACGACGGCGGCGCGGAAACCCGGCGCGTCTTCGGTGACGTCGTGCTCGAACAGGCCTACGCGGGGGAGCGCCTGACCGGGCAGGCCGTCACGGTCGCCGGGCGGCGGGTGCACACGCGCGGCTACGACTACCGGCCCGACGGCGAGCTCGCCGGCGTCGACGACGACGTCACCGGCCCGGTGCGCTACCAGCTCGACGCCGCCGGCCGGGTCACCACGGTCACCGGCCCGAACCGCGCCGAGCAGTACCGCTACGACGGCGCGGGCAACATCACCGGGACGGCCCGGGAACGCCGGTTCTACACCGGCACCCGGCTGACCGCCTCGGACAGTGCCGATTCCAGGAGCGCCGATTCCAGGAGCGCCGATTCCAGGAGCGCCGATCCCAGGAGTGCCGATCACCAGAGCGCGGCCTACGAGTACGACGCCCACGGCCGGCTCGTGTCGCGCCGGGACGCCGCGGGCGCCGGCTGGCACTACACGTGGAACGCCCTGGGCCGGCTCATCGGCGTGGTCACGCCGGACGGCAGCCACTGGCGCTACCGGTACGACCCGCTCGGCCGGCGCACCGCGAAGCAGCGGATCACCGCCGGCCAGGGCGGCGCCCCGGTGGTGGCCGAGCAGGTGCTGTTCACCTGGGACGGCACCACGCTCGTCGAGGAACAGGCCGGCACCCGGGTCACCACCTGGGAGTACCACCCGGACGACGGGAAGCCCCTGGCGCAGCTGGCCGCCGGGCGGCTGGCCACCGTGGTCACCGACCAGGTGGGCACGCCGATCGAGCTCGTCGACGCGGCCGGATCGCTGCTGTGGCGCGGGCAGGCGGACCTGTGGGGTGCCGACCAAGGCGACCCGGGCGGCACGCCGCTGCGGTTCCCCGGCCAGTACCGCGACGCCGAAACCGGCCTGCACTACAACGTCTACCGCTACTACGACCCGGCGACCGGGCGGTACCTGAGCCCGGACCCGCTGGGCCTCGACCCGGCGCCGAACCCGGTCGCGTACGTGGCGAACCCGCTCGTCGCGGCGGACCCGCTGGGGCTCACGGCGACGGTGTCGCCGTGCGGGAAGGTCAACGACGACCGGGTCCCGAAGCGCAAGCGCTCCGAGGACGACTCGACGAACGCGTCCGGCTCGGGCTCGAACAAGAAGCCGAACACCGGCAAGGACTACAAGCCCGGGGACATCGTCAACGACGATCTCAAGGACCCGGCGATCGACAAGTACAAGAACTTCCCGAAGGACGACCCGGACAACCCGCTCGGCAGGCGCCTGAAGGACGACGAGGGCAAGACGAAGGTCAAGCGGTCCGAGGACGTCGGCGAGGCCGGGGCGCACGACTACCTGAAGAAGGTCACCGGCAAGGACGACCTCGACATGATCACGCCGACGAAGGCCAACCCGCTGCCGGCGGGCAAGTACGGCACCAAGCCGGGCGAGCCGTGGCCGAACGCGGTCGCCTTCAACGGCAACAACGTCGCCGACGTCGCCTACTGGGACGGCAAGACCCTGCACGTCGTCGAGGCGAAGGGCAACGGTTCGACGCTGACCGGCGGCCCGATGCACGGCCGGGTGCAGAAGTTCGACCCGGACACCGGTGCCCCGGTGCCGCCCGCGAACCGGCCCAACGATTACCGGATGGACCAGGGCAGCACGGAGTACCTCAAGGACGTCGCCGCGAACATGAAGAACAGCAAGCCGGAGAACGCCACCTACGACGGCCGCGGCGAGGTCGGCGAGTCGATCTGGAACGCCATCCACAACAAGAACCCACCGGTGAAGTACGTTCCGGTCAACACGACGGTCGGCCCGGACGGCAAGGCCGTCGTCAAGGTGACGCCGGGGTACGGGGAGTAGGTCATGAGCTACGCGCTGGTCTTCCGCGCGATGCCGGTCGCCGAGTTCCGGGCGCGGGTCGCGGCCGACCCGGTGGTCGCGGCGTTCCGCGACGCAGGAGGGGGCGAACCTCCGCCCGAGGTGGCGGACGCGGTCGTGCGCACGGCCCTGGAACTGGGCGAGGAGGCCGGCCGGACCGGGCACTCCTCCGCGGGCGGCGACCGGTTCCGCGAAGAGCTGTTCGATGGCGTCCTCGCCGGGCTGCTGGGCGCCGACGTGGCCGACCACCTGCTCTCGCGGAACTTCGAAGGCATCGTCTGGTACGACTACCCGATGGTCGGGTTCGTGCCGGCGGATGAGCTCGCCGAAGCCCTCGCGAAAGCGGGCGAGGCCCGCCCCGGCGACCTGGACGAGGACGACGCCCAGGTGATCGACGCCGTGCTCGCCGCCCTGCGCAAGGTGGCCGAGGCCGGGCAGGACGTCGTCACCGTGTACGGCTGAGCGGCCCGTTCGGGGTCTCGACAGCGGGCGCCCGGGCGGGCGACACTGGGCCGATGACCGGCCTGATCACCGGAAGCCGTGTCCGGCTGCGGCCAGCTGCCGCCCCGGACACCGCCCGGTTCGAGGAGATCCTGTCGCACCCCGAAGTCGCCCGCTGGTGGGCCGACGCCGAGGAGCCGGTGGCCGCCCAGGTGTCCTATCTGCTGGACCCCGACGAAGGCACCACGACCTACGCCATCGAGTACGACGACGTCGGGAACACTGTCATCGTCGGCATCGAACTCGCCTTCGAGGAGGCCGACCCGCAGTACCGCCACGCCGGGATCGACATCGCGATGCACCCGGACTTCCAGGGGCGGGGTCTCGGCTCGGACGCCATTCGCACGCTGGCCGAACACCTGTTCACGACGCGCGGGCACCACCGGCTGGTGATCGACCCGGCGGCCGGCAACGAGGCGGCGATCCGGCTGTACCGGTCGCTCGGCTTCCGGCCGGTCGGCACGATGCGGTCCTACGAGCGCGGTCCCGACGGCAGCTGGCACGACGGGCTGCTGATGGACCTGCTCGTGGACGACCTGGTCCCGGCAGCCGCACTGACCGGCTCGTGAGCGGCCGCGCGGTCGCGGCCCGGCCCTTGCGGCGGGTTGCTGTGGCGAGCGCGGTGGGGACCACCATCGAGTGGTACGACTACTTCATCTACAGCACGGCGACGGCGCTGGTGTTCGGCAAGCTGTTCTTCACGACGCTGTCGCCCGCTTCCGGCACCCTCGCCGCCTTCGCGACGCTCGGGGTCGGGTTCCTGGCCCGCCCGGTCGGCGGGATCCTCTGGGGGCACTTCGGCGACCGCGTCGGCCGCAAGGCGATGCTGGTGCTGTCACTGTTGCTGATGGGCTTCGCCACCGTGGGCGTCGGGCTCCTGCCGACGTACTCCGCGATCGGCGTCTGGGCGCCCATCCTGCTGCTCGTGCTGCGGCTGCTGCAGGGGCTGAGCGCGGGCGGCGAGTGGGGTGGGGCCGCGCTGATGGCGGTCGAGCACGCGCCCGAGGGCCACCGCGGCCGCTACGGCGCGTTCTCGCAGATCGGCGTCCCGGCCGGCTTGATCCTGGCGCAGCTGATGTTCTTCGTCCTCGGCCGCTCGCTGACCGACGCCCAGTTCGCGTCGTGGGGCTGGCGGGTGCCGTTCCTGGCGAGCATCGTGCTCGTCGGAGTCGGCCTGGTGATCCGGTTGCGGATCGAGGAAAGCCCGGTGTTCTCGCGGTTGCGGGAGGCCGAGGAGCGCAGCAGCCGTCCGATGGTCGAGGTGCTGCGCGAGCGGCCGCGGGCGCTGCTGGTGGCGTCCGGCAGCTTCATCGCCAACACCGCGATCGGGTACATCTTCCTGGCCTACCTGCTGTCCTACGGCACCTCGGTGCTCAAGATCAACCGCACCACGCTGCTGGTGGTCGTGATCGTCGGCAGCGTGACCTGGCTGGTGAGCATCCTCGTCGCGGCGGCGTGGTCCGATCGCGTGGGCCGCAAACCGGTGTACCTGGCCGGATCGGTGCTCCTGGTCGTCTGGCCGATCCCGTTCTTCCTGCTCGTGGACACGAAGGCCACGGGGTGGCTGATCGTCGCGGTGGTGGTGCTCAACATCGGCCTCGGTGCCACCTACGGGCCGCAGTCGGCGTTGTTCGCGGAGCTGTTCGAGCCGCGCTACCGCTACAGCGGGGCTTCGTTCTCCTACGCCGTGGGCGCGGTGCTGGGCGGTGGCTTCGCGCCGTTGATCGCGACAGCCTTGCAGACCGCCACGGGCACTTCGCTTTCAGTCTCGCTCTACCTGGTGGCCGTGGCGGTGCTGAGCCTGGTCGCGGTGCTGTTCATCCCGCGTGATCAGAGCCGGTCGAGCCGGACGGCGGCGGCCATCCGCTCGTAACCGGCGTCGCCGGGGTGGAGGTGGTCGCCGGAGTCGTAGGCGGGCAGCATCCGGAGCGGGTCGGCCGGGTCGCGGACCGCCGCGTCGAAGTCGACGACGCCGTCGAAGACCCCGCCGGTGCGGATGAACGTGTTCACCGCCTGGCGGGTCGCTTCGAGGGTGTCGTCGTAGACGCGCCAACCCTTGAACGGCGTGAGCGTGCCGCCGAGGACCCGGATGCCGCGCGCGTGCGCCTGGGCCACCAGCTGGCGGTACGCCGACGTGATCGCGGCCGGGTCGGTCTGGTGCGGCGTCTGCTGGATGTCGTTGATGCCCTCCAGCACGATCAGCGTCCGCACCCCGCCGACGCCGAGCACGTCGCGGTCGAAGCGGGAGAGCGCGTTCTGGCCGGCGCCGGAGCCGGGGACGTCGAGCAGCAGCCGGTTGGCGCTGATGCCGGCGTTGAGCACGCCGTAGCGGCCGTGCAGCCGGTCGGCGAGGTAGTCCGGCCAGCGGTGGTTGGCCCCGGAGGCCGAGCCGACGCCGTCGGTGATCGAGTCGCCGAGCGTCACGATCGAGGCGTCGGCGCCGCCCTGGACGTCGACGCCGGAAAGGTAGTGCCACACCGACGTCTGCTCGGTGTACGGGGCGCCGGATTCACTGGCGGCGAAGTCGCCGTCGCGGGTGAAGTACGACGTCTGCGCCGCGGCCGGGTGGTAGGTCACCGGCCCGGACTTCGCCGGCACGTACGTCGTCACGAGCAGGTTGGCGTCGGCGGGGATCCGCAGGTTCACCGGATCGCTCAAGGCCTCGGCGCCGGCGGGGACGACGACGCCCGGGGCACCGCCGAAGGTCAGGGACCGCAGGGTGCCCGGCACGGCGTCCGGCCCGGTGCCCTGGACCGCGACGGTGACGTGCCCGAAGGTCAGGGGAGCGGCGCCGAAGGCGTTCGACAGGTGGACGCGGGCGCGCCCGCCGCCGGCACTGGTGTGCACGACGTTGCGGATCGAGTAGCCCGGGTAGCCGTCCGGGGTGTTCGGGACGGCGGCCGCGGGGGCCGCGGCCCACGTACCCACCCAGCCACCGACGGCGTGCTGGGCGAGCACCGGGACAGCGCTTTCCGGGTGCGCGCTGCCGGACGTCGTCAGGAGCCCGATGCCTGCCAGGACGGCCGCGCTCACGGCCACGAATCGTCGCATGTCCTCACCGTCGCGTGCGGGTCCGCGGGGCGGCGACCGCTGATCAGGTGAGGGCATCGGACAAGATCCCGGACAGTGGTTCGCGAGACAGTGGTTTACGAGACAGCGGTTCGCGAGACAGTGGTTCGCGAGACAGGGTTCGCGAGAAATGGGGCGGGCCCGTCCGGGATTCTGGGGATGCCGGACGGGCCCGCGCGAGGTGGCCGTTGCCGCGACGGCCGCTCGCCGGGGCTACCCGGTCCCGATCGGGCGGAGGCTGGCCCGGATCGTTGCGTCGTGGTGACCCCGGAGGGCGTGTGCGAGACGCCCTCACCCCAAGCACGGCCCCCGGCCCGTCCCGGTTCAGCTCAGCCCCGAGCTTTTCTCGCCCACCCCCGGAAAAGCGTGAAGGCCACCTTCAGGAACTTGTAGTTCCTGAAGGTGGCCTTCACGGCTTTCCGAGCGGGAGGCTCAGGCTGCGGCGGCGGGCATTCCGCTCAGGGCGCGGTGTCCGGCGTCGGTCAGTTCGGCGGGCGCCCACTGGCCGGGGGCGACCAGCCGGGTGGCTCTGACCAGGCCGGCGCGGGCGAGGTCGTGGGCGGTGGTCTGGTCGCAGCACGACAGCCCGTCGACGCGGAGGTCGGGTTCGCAGCTGCAGCGGAGCTCGGCGCGTCCGTCGGCGATCGCCTTGAGCATGGCGATCGCGCGGCGGCTCAGCGCGTTCGGGACGGTGGACATCGGTCTGGCCTTTCGGTGCGGCTGGGTTCGGCGGCGAGTGCTGCAGCTCGTTACCTAGGGATACGCGGCGAACACGAGGGCGGTTCAGTTCGATCGGTCCGGTTGGCCTCTTGACACGACACGGGTCAACGAGCAGGGTCATTCATCGGATGAATCAGTTCCGCCAGCGACAGCCGGGGCCTACTGGAGTCGAATCTAGGGTCGAACTCTGTCGTCATTCCGCCGTAGTCATCCGATCCCTGGAGGTTTTGTGCCGACCTTCCCCCGCCGTCAAGCCCTCGGTATCGCCCTGGGAGGTGCCGTCGCGCTCGGCGCGGCCGGCCTGACACCCGCCGGCGCCGCCGTGCCCGTGGACGCCGCCCCCGACCGCGCCGACACCCCGATCGTCCCGCCCCCGCCACCCGTGCCGGTCACCCTCGACACCTGGTTCACCAACGACGGCATCGACAGCGCCTCGGCCACCGGCGGCGACTTCGACGGCTCGGGCTACACCTTCCCGGCCGAGCACCTGCCGGCCGGGCAGACCGTCACCGCGGGCGGCCTCCCGTTCAAGCTCGGGTCCGCGGCCGCCGGCGCGAAGAACAACATCGCCGCCACCGGCCAGCGGATCGACCTGCCGAAGGGCCGCTACTTCGTCGCCTACTTCCTGGTCGCGGCCAGCTACGGCGCGGCAGGCGGCCCGGCGACCGTGCACTACGCCGACGGCGGCACGAGCACCGGCTCCCTCTCCGGCCCCGACTGGTACACCGGCAGCGGCGCGCTCGTCTCGCCGTTCCGCTACGCACCCGGCGGCGTCGTCGACAACAACCCGGTCTCCGTGGCCATCGGCCAGGTCTGGATCGACCCGGCCCGCGAGGCCGTCGGGCTCACCCTGCCCACGACGGCGAACCCGGCGCCGAACGTCTCCAGCCTGCACGTCTTCGCGCTCACCCTGCAGCCGGCCGCGGTGGGCCGCTCGGCGCTGGTCCTGGACGGCCGCTCGACGGCCAACCTGCTGACCGACGGCGGCCCGCAGGCCGCCGAAGCGACCATCGTCAACGCCGGGACCGTGTGGCTCGGCGCGGGCGACCGGGTGAGCGTCACCGTCGACGTCCCCGGCGGCCGGACGACCGTGCCCGCGGCCATCCGCGCGCTGGCGCCCGGGGAGCAGGCGACGGTCCGGCTCGGGCTCGCCCCGAACGCGTCCGTGCCGCCCGGCACCACCACGAACGGCCAGATCCGCGTCACCGCCGGCCGCGGCACGCTCGCCACGCAGCAGGTGCCGATCACCCTCGGCGTCCCGGACTTCCGCCCGGCCGACGCGTCCCTCTCGACGCACCGCGCGCCCTACT
This sequence comes from Amycolatopsis sp. lyj-109, assembly GCF_046548995.1. Lineage (NCBI taxonomy): Bacteria > Bacillati > Actinomycetota > Actinomycetes > Pseudonocardiales > Pseudonocardiaceae > Amycolatopsis > Amycolatopsis sp. lyj-109. The sequence continues at coordinate 101,376 of NZ_JAJPWR010000022.1, read as the reverse complement.
GGTTCACCGACGCCAAGTTCGGCATCTTCATCCACTGGGGCGTGTACGCCGTGCCCGCGTGGGCGCCGGTGGGGCAGCAGTACGCCGAGTGGTACTGGCAGAACCAGCAGGACCCGAACGGCGCGACCTACGCCTACCACCGGCAGAAGTACGGCGAAAACTTCACCTACGACGACTTCATCCCGCTCTTCACCGCGGCGAAGTTCGACCCGCGCGGCTGGCTGAACCTGATCGCCGACGCGGGCGCCGAATACTACGTCCTGACGTCCAAGCACCACGACGGCTTCGCGTTGTGGGACACCAAGGTCAGCGACCGCAACTCGGTGAAGCTCGGGCCGAAGCGCAACGTCGTCGCCGAACTGTTCGCTGCTTCGCGCAAGTACACACCGCAGCTCCGCAACGGCCTGTACTTCTCCCTCCCGGAATGGTTCAACCCGGACAACCCGTGGATGGGCCACCCGCCGCGCAACCCCTACACCGGCGCGCCGCTGCCCTACACCGGCTACACCGCGGGCAAGGACTTCGTCCGCGACTACCAGGCGCCGCAGGTCCTCGAGCTGATCTCGCAGTTCGACCCCGACGTCCTGTGGTTCGACATCGGCGGCGTCAACGACAGCCGGGCCGTGCTCACCGAGTACTTCAACCGCGCGAAGAACCGCAAGCGCCCCAAGGACGTCACCTACAACGACCGCGGCGGCATCCCGGACCACGACTTCACGACGCCGGAGTACACGACCTACCCGAACACCGTGGTGGCGAAGTGGGAGGCGAGCCGCGGCCTCGACCCGTTCTCCTACGGCTACAACCGCGCGACCCCCGACGAGAAGTACATGACGGCGGAGGAGGTCGTCCGGACGCTCGTCGACATCGTCTCCAAGAACGGCAACTTCCTGCTCGACATCGGCCCGGACTTCGACGGCACGATCCCGGACGTCATGCGGAAACACCTGCGGGACGCGGGTGCGTGGCTGAAGGTCAACGGCGAAGCCATCTACGGGACCACGTACTGGTCGCGGATGGCGCAGCTCGGCGACCTGCGGTTCACGGTCAAGCAGAACGAGGCCTTCTACGTCCACTCGCTGACCGCGCCGGGCAGCCGGGTGGTGGTGGACGCGCCGGTCCCGATCCGCAAGGGTGACCGGGTGACGCTGCTCGGGTACCGCGGCACCCTGCACTGGACCGTGGAGAACGGCGCGCTGGTGATCGACGTCCCGGCCGCGGCCCGGCAGGCGGGCCGCTACACCTGGGTGTTCAAGATCGCCTGGAGCTGACGGAGGCCGGGGTCGGGGGCGTGAACCGCTCAGTAGTACTGCCGCAGCTGCGGCCACGCCTCGGACCACGGCCGCGTCAGCGTGCACAGCGAAAGCGCGACGCCGTCCTCTTCGTTGTCGACGCCCTCGGCGGTGTGGTGCTTGGCGACCAGGCGGCACCCGGTGATCAGCCGGGCCGCGGGCGAGCCCGGATGGATCCGCCCGACGAGGAGGACCGGGCCGACCAGCCGGTCCGGCGGCGGGCCCCAGTCCGCGTACGACATGTGCGGCGAGTACGGCTGCGGCAGCCCGTGCTCGGGTCCGTACCGTTCGAGCGCCCCGGCCTCGCCGTAGTTGCCGGCGAGGATCACCGCGGTGTCGCGCTCGGTGGCCGGGATCCGCTGCCACGCACCGGCGACGGTGCCGGCGAAGCCCGGCCAGCCGACCTGCTCGCCCGGTTCCTTGTTCATCGCCAGCAGCGGGCCGTTCAACGCCGATGCCGGCACCACCGGGAGTCCGATGAGGACGGACACGGCCACGCACACCGCGGCGGCCGCGCCCCCGAGCGCCCGCCGGACCGTCCCGCCCCGGCCCAGCCACCGCAGCACCGGTTCCGCGCCCAGCGCCACCAGCGGCAGCAGCAGCGGCACCGAGTAGTACGGCTTGCCGCCGAGGATCAGGAGCTCGGCGCAGACCACCGGGTAGGCGATCGCCGGCGCGCGGGCCCAGCGCAGGCCGGGGTCGCGCCACGGCCGCACCAGCCCGGCGATCCACACCGGCACCAGGACCGGCGAGAGCAGCACCAGCTGCATCGGCACGAACAGGAGGCGGTTCTCGGCGCCGTCGTCCTCGCTGATCCCGCCGGCCACGGTGAGCATCGGCCAGCCGTGCGACGCCTGCCAGAGCACCACCGGCGCGGCCAGGACGGCGGCGATCCCGACGCCGGCCGCGAGCCACCAGGTCCGCAGCACCCGGCGCGGCCCGGCCACGGCGACGCCGATGCCGAGCCCGGACAGCAAGAGCAGGACCAGCCACTTGTTCGCCAGGCCGAGCCCCGCGGCGGCACCGACGGCGAGCCACCAGCGGCCGTCGCCGGTGCGCAGCAGCCGCAGGCCGGACAGCGCGATCAGCGACCACAGCAGCACGTCCGCGGAGTTGGTCGCCAGCATGTGCGACACGACCAGGACGTAGGACGACAACGCCGTCGCGATCGCGGCGAACAGCTGGACACCGCGGTCGCCGCCGGCCTCGCGGGCGATCAGCGCGACGACCACGACGGTCGCCATGCCCAGCAGGGTCGCGATCACCCGCAGGCCGCTCGGCGTCTCGCCGAACACCGCCGTTGACGCTCGCGCGAGCCACGGCGTGATCGGCGGGTTGTCGACGTACCCCCAGTCCGGCCGGCGGCCGGCGGCGACGAAGTACAGCTCGTCACGGTGGAAGCCGTACCGCCCGGACAACGCCGTCAGTACGACGGCTTGCACGGCAACGACAATTCCCACCGGCAGCGCAGCGAACCGCGGCAGTTCCCGATCATCCCCCACAACAGCCTCCCCTCGGCGTGCCCGGGATCGTACGCCGGTGATCACGCTTCCGGGAGCGCTCCGAGGAATTCGCCGCCGGCGTCGGCGACCAGCTCGGCGAGGGTCTGCGCGCGGCGGAGCGGCGTGAACTCGACGTCACCGCGCGGCGACACGGTGAACCCGTGGACGGCCGGGCGCGGCAGCGTGTTGTAGGCGTAGTGCGCGCCGAAGTAGTACGCGCCGGTGTCGTGGGCGACGACGAGGTCGCCCGGTTCCAGCAAGGGCAGCGGCCGCTGCCGGGCGAGGAGGTCGCCGGCGAAACACAGCGGACCGGCGATGTCCTGCGCCACCTCGCGCCCCGTCTTCGGGGTGCCGGTCGCGTCGAACGCGCCGATCCGCAGCGGCCAGTGCTCCGGCTGGAGCACCGTGCGGGCGGCCACCTGGGCGCCCGCGTGCGTCACGGCGATGTGCCGGCCGCCGGCGACCTTCGTGTACTCCACCGCGCTGACGAGGAAGCCGCTTTTGGCCAGCAGGGACCGGCCGAACTCGGTGACGAACGCGTAGCGCCCGCCGGCCAGCGCCGGGACCCGGGCCAGCAGCGTCGCGACGTAGCCGGCGTAGGACGGGCCCGGCTCGTCGGAAGTGAAGTCCACCGGCAGCCCGCCGCCGAGATCCAGGCTGGTCACCTGCCGGTACCCGGCTTCGGCGTTGATCTGCTCGGCGAGCTCGTGCACCGCGGCGACGCCCTCGGCCATCAGCTCCGGCGGGCAGCCCTGCGAGCCGACGTGGACGTGCAGCCGGGTCAGCCACGGCCGGTGCGCGAAGGATTCGAGCAGCAGCCCCCGGTTTCCGTGGTCCCGCAACGGGATGCCGAACTTCGACACCGCCGTGGCGGTGCTGGTGTCGCCGATCCGGCCGGCGCCGACCTGCGGGTTGACCCGCACACCCAGCACCGAACGCGGGGGCGTCGCGCCGACCAGCCGGTCGAGCCGGGCCAGCTCCTGGAAGTTGTCGGCGTTGACCGCGGTGCCCTCGGCCAGTGCGTGCGCGAGCTCGGCGGTCGTCTTGGCGGGGGAGTCGAGCACCAGCCGCGGGCCGCGCAGGCCGGCGGCTTCGGCGACCGCCGTCTCGCCCGGGCTCGCGACCTCGGCGTCGATCCCGAGGTCGCCGAGGAACCGCAGGAGCGGCGCGAGCCCGCACGCCTTGGCGGCGACCGTGTGCTGGACGCGCCCGAGCGGCGCGAACGCCGTCGTCAGGTCGTCGACGGCTTCCCGGACGGTGGTGAGGTCGACGAACCCGGCCATCGGGGCGGCGAGCCGGCGGTCCGCGGCCGCGGCGATGGCCAGCAGCTTGCGGTCGGTGCGGGTCAGGGGCGCGCTGGTGGTGGTCACGGGATCCAGGACAGCAGCGGCGGGGGTGAACGGTCCAAGACTTCGTCCTGATCAGATCATAGGAACGCCCTATAATCACCGGGTGGACCTGCGCCGATGGCACTACTTCGCCGTGCTCGCCGAGGAGCTGCACTTCACGAAGGCGGCCGCTCGGCTGTTCGTGTCCCAGCCGTCGCTGAGCCAGCAGATCCGCGCCTTCGAGGCGGACCTGGGGGTCGCGCTGCTCGACCGCACGGGGCCGCGCTTCGCGCTGACCGAGGCCGGCCGCGTGGCCGCCGCCGAAGCACGCGACCTGCTCGACCGGCTGGACCGGGCCCGGGGCGCGATCACCGCGGCCGGCCGGGGCGACGCCGGGCGGCTGCGGATCGCCTACACGCGGTCGGCGCCCGGCCCGCAGGCAGGCGACCTGGTCGCGGCGTACCGCGCGCGGTACCCGGACGTCGAACTCGCCCTGGAGACGGGCTGGACCAGCCTCAACCTGGCGCGGCTGGCGGCGGGCGAGATCGACGCCGGATTCGTGCGGCCGCCGGTCACCGCCCCCGGGATCGAGGTCGCGGTGGTCGGGTCGGAGGAGGTCCTGCTGGTCCTGCCGTCGGGCCACCCGCTCGCGCGCAGCCGCGGCCGGGTGCGGCGCGCCGCGATCGCCGCCGAGCCGGTGGTGTTCTGGCCGCGGGAGAACGGTCCTGGCCAGTACGACGCGATCAGCAGCCAGGTCTGGCCGGGCGGGCTGCCGCCGATCGTCCGCGAAGAACCGGAGGACGAGCAGCTGATGCGCGCGGTCGCCGAAGGAGCCGGCCTCGCCGCGGTCCCGGAACACCGGGCGCGGGCGCTGCGCCGCCGGGGCGTGGTGCTGCGGCGCCTGGACGACCCGCCCCCGAGGATCGACCTGGGCCTGGCCTGGCGGGCCGGCTCGGCGTCCCCGGTGGTGCGGGCCTTCGTGGCCCTCGCCGCGGCCGGTGCGGAGGTCTTGAATGACTCATTCAGGACCTCCCAAGACCTGAATGAGTCATTCAGGACCTTGGGGCCGGGCTTGCGCTAGTTCTCGCCGAGGACCGAGCGCACCGCCGTGACGACCTCGGGGTGGCCGAGCGGCAGCGGCGGCGGGACGCGGTCTTGCGGGCCCTCGGTACTCGACGCGACCACCCGCACGTCCGTGCCGGCCTCGCGCAGCTTCGAGACGACGTCGGCGTGTTCGGCCAGCCAGGCCTCGTTGGCCTGAGCGGCGTCGCCGGAGGCGAGGAACGCGTCCGAGGCGGGGTCGACCAGCAGCAAGTGTGTCGCCGCGCCCGGGTGCCGCTCGACGAGCTGCAGCGCCTCCGCCGCGAAGGGACCGCTCGCCACCACGGCGATCTCCGGATCGCCGGGGCCGGCGTCGCCGAGCAGGTCGTCGGCTTCGGTCAGGGCGCCGCCGGCGGGCATCCGGCCCCAGAAGACGGCCCGCTTCTCCGCGAGCGGCCGCCAGGTCGCGGGCAGCTCGTCGTGCTTCCCGGCACCCGCCGGGTCGAGCACGATCACCTTGGGGCCCGACGGGTCCCCGGCGGTCACGACGGACGGGCCTTCGGAGCGGACGTGTTCGGGTTCGGCGGGCATGGGCGTTCCTTTCGGCTCAACGACGGGGGAGTTCCGGGCTGTCGGTGTCGAGCGGCACGGCGCCGGACCGGACGAGTCCCAATTGGACGGTCTGGCGGCCGAGCAGCGCCTCCAGGGCCCAGTCGGCGATCGTGCGCACGCGGTTGCCCGGCATCGCCATGAGGTGGTAACCGCGCGTCACGGCCTTCGCGGGCCGCCCGGACAGCGGGATGTGCAGCGGGTTCGCCGCGGCGGCACCGGCCCCGAGATCGACGACGAAGCCGAGGTCGTGGTGGCGGTAGGTGCGCGTGCGGCCGTGCCCGAGTGACGCCGCCACGTTGCGCCCGGCGAGCCTGCCCTGCCGCTCGGCGTGCTGGGCGGTCATCGCGGTGTACTCGCCGGGGCGGGTGAGGTCGGGCACCGCGGCCGCGTCGCCGCAGGCGAACACGTCGTCGCGGCCCGGCACGTTCAGCTGCTCGGTGACCACGAGCCGGCCCTTCGCGGTTTCGAGCCCGAGTTCGGCCACCAGCGGGTCCGGCCGCACGCCGACGCACCACACGAGCGTGCGGGCCGGTACGGCGTGGCCGTTGGTCAGCGTGACGCCCTTGGCGTCGGCGTGGTCGACCGAAGTCTTCATGAGCACCTCGACCCCGCGGGCGCGCAGCACCTGGTCGGCGGTCCGGCCGAGCCGCTTGCCGAGCTCGGGCAGCACCCGCTCGGCGACGTCCAGCAGCAGCCAGCGGATCTTCTGCCCGGCGAGTTCGGGGTGGCGCGCGGCGAGCACGTCGGTGAAGGCGGGACCCTGCGCGGCGACCTCGGTACCGGTGTAGCCGGCGCCGACCACCACGAACGTGCAGCGGGCGGCGCGCTCGGCCGGATCCTCCGCCGCGGCGGCCAGTTCGATCTGCCGCGTGATGTGGTCGCGCAGGTACAGCGCTTCCGGCACACCGCGGAACCCGTGTGCGTATTCGGGGACGCCGGGGATCGGCAGGAGCTTGTTGACGCTGCCCGCGGCGAGCACCAGCCGGTCGTACCCGATCCGGTGCTCGTTGTCCTCGGGATCGGTGTAGGCGACCTGGCGGGAATCGAAGTCGACGCCGGTGGCCACGCCGAGCACGAGACGAACCCCGCGCAGCGTTTCGGGAATCGAAACCGCGACCCGCCGCGGGTCCAGGATCCCGGCCGCCACTTCGGGCAGCAACGGCAGGTAGAGGAAATAATCCGTCGGGTTCAGCACGACGACTTCGACGTGCCGACCGAGCCGTTGCCGGACGCTTTTCGCCGCGTGGTATCCGGCGAAACCGCCACCGACGATCACGACACGCATGGATCTCCCTCCGGGCCGGATATCCGTCCCGAACGGATTACCCGAGGTCGGAGCCGGGAAACCCGCGGGGTTGACCTCACCGCCCAGTGGCGTACGGTCAGGGGGTTGGCTGTTGTTCAGACACGTGCTCCGGTCAGCGCCCCTGCAACGCTGAAATAGGGAGCGCCATGTACGACTGTTTCCGCACGATCTACGAACCGTCCGGCCTCACTGTCACCACGACCGAACGACCGGGCGGGATCACCTTGATCACCCTGGTCGGCGACATCGACGCCGCCACGGCCGGCACCCTCGACGACGCTCTCGCCACCGGTGAGCGGCTGGTCGTCGACTTGTCCCGGGTCGCTTTCCTGAGCTGCGCCGGAGTCCGGGCGCTGCTGCGGGCGAACGCCCGCACCGAACTCGCCCTCGTGCTCGGCGGCCACGCGGTCGCCCGTTCGCTCGAAGTCACCGGCGCCGACCTGACGCTGAAGATCCACCCCCGTGTCGGCGCCGCTCTCGCCGGCCTGACCCCCGAGCCCGGCCGGGAGGCGTGACCGCTTCCGCGGCCCGCCTCCCGCCGTCCACAGTGGACATAAAGGCGTGGTCAGTCGTCGCCCGGCCAGTCGCCGGTCGCCTTGCGGTAACCGACGGCACCGGCGCGTTCGGTGGCGGCCTTGACGGCACCGAAGATCGCCCCCTGCACCGCCGCCGCGATGACCACCTGCCGCCAGGTGTAGTCGCGGTCGGTGGCGTCGGGGGCGTCGTCTTCGCCGGCCACGCGGCTCCAGACCTGCTTGAACACCTGGCCGGCGAGGATGCCGCCCAGCGCACCCACCACCCAGCTCAGCGGCTTGTAGAGCGCTTTGTTCACGAGTTCCTCCGGCGCAGGATCAGGCGGATCAGGATCAGCAGGCCCAGCACCCCGGCGAAGACCGGTACCGGGTTGGCGCGGACGGCGTCGGCGCCCTGCCGGAACTTGACCGCGGTCGGCGCGTTCGTCACGTCGGCGACCTTCGCGGTCGCCTGGTCGAGCTTCTCGTCGACGTTCTCCCTGACCCTGGTCTTCACGTCGAGCTTCTGCCCGAGCGCCTCCAAGGTCTCGGTCAGCTCTTCCCGGGTGGTGTCCCGATCGAGCCGCGCCTCCTCGGCGTTCTTCGGGAAGTCCCCGCTCATGTCCGCACTCCCTGTTTCACGGTCGCCACGTCTTCGCGGACGCCGCTGATCGCCTCCTCGGGCACCGGCGGCACCCCTTGCGTCACTTCCTTCTTGCCGACGAGCGCCGCGATTCCGGCCACCACGAACAGCGCGACGGCGACGAGCACCGCCGCCAGCCAGCCGGGCACCACCAGCGCGAGCGCCAGCACGGCGGCCGCGACCAGCGTGCCGGCCCCGAGGAACGCGAACAGGCCCGCCGCGCCGAACAACCCGGCGCCGAGGCCCATCTTCTTGCCCTTGCGCTGCAGTTCGAAAACCGCGAGCCGCATCTCGTCCCGGACGAGCCGCTTGACCTCGTCGGTCAGATCCGTCACCAGCTCGCCGACCGAACGCTCGGCCGCCGCTTTCCGGTTTGCTTCTTCGATCACGGAACACCTCCTTGCCTGGTCGCCGGGTACCCGGCGAGGCCGGGGGCCAATCGCGCCGGGTTTGGCCGCTCGTGCGCCGGGTAGCCGTTGTGCGCCCTCAACGACGAGTTGAGCACCGACCATCGACGAGGAGGAGTGCATGAGCACGATCACCGAAATCGTGGACGTGGAAGTCCCCGTTTCGACCGCGTACAACCAGTGGACGCAGTTCGAGGAATTCCCGAAGTTCATGGAGGGCGTCGAGGAAATCCGCCAGGTGGACGCCACCCACACCCACTGGGTGACGCGGTTCGGCGGCGTGACGCGCGAATTCGACGCGACGATCACCGAGCAGCACCCCGAGGAGCGGGTCGCCTGGACGTCGGACTCCGGGCCGGACCACGCCGGCGTCATCACCTTCCACCGACTCGACGACACGCACACCCGGGTGACCGCGCAGATGGACATCGACCCGGAGGGCTTCGCGGAGAACGTCGCCGACAAGCTCGGCGTGCTCGACCGCCGGGTGAAGGGCGATCTCAAGCGGTTCAAGGAGTTCATCGAGGATCGCGGCCGGGAGACCGGCGGCTGGCGCGGTGACGTGGACCGCCCGGGGCACTGACCTGTCCGGAGTGAGTTGTCGCGGCGGGGGCGAGGCGGGGATCACCCGCCTCGCCCCCGCACCGCGTGACGGCGGCGTTTCCCCGCGCGACCTGCCGGGTATTCCTCCCGCAAGGTCCCCCAGGAAGGAGCGTCCGGCATGACCACGAACGCGTACCTGTCGTTCCTCGCGATCGGCGTTGCGCTGGTCCTGATAGACGGGCAGATCATCTACCGCAGCGGCCGCCGGTACCTGGAGAACTCCTACGGCGATCCGGCGGCGGGCGCTTCGATGACCCGCCTGGTCACGGTGCTGTTCCACCTCGCGACGCTGGGCGTGCTGGCGCTCGTCTCGACCATCGACATGGGCGGCAGCGACCTGCCCGGCGTGGTCGGGCGGATCGGCGTGCTGCTGCTGATCCTCGCGCTGGCCCACGCGATCACCCTCGGCGCGCTGGCCCGCATCCGTGGTGAGCAGGAGGTGGAGGCGGTCGTCCAGCGCGGCCCCCGGCCGCGGCTGGAGGCGGAGCAGCAGGGCACCACGGTCGCCCCGGTCACGCCGGTGCCGGGTCAGGACGGCCGGTACCCGGCCGCGAGCCCGCCGCTGGAGAACCGGTCCCCGTACTCCGCCCCGTAACCAGCCGCGCCGGCACACCGGGAGCGCCGCTTTCACGTGAAAGCGGCGCTCCCGGCGTGCGGTCAGCCTTCGGCGGCCGGCAGATCGACTTCGGTGTGCCGCGAGGCGAGGGTCTTCGCCAGATCGGCGAGCTTGACGTTGAGGTCCTGCGACGCGCGGCGCAGCACGTCGAAGGCCTCGTCGGCGGTGATGCCGCGGCGCTGCATCAGGATGCCCTTCGCCTGGCCGATGACGTCGCGGCCGTCCACCGCCCGGCGCAGGTGTGCCGACTCCAGCTCGGCCGACGCCACGGCCTGGGTGTGGGCCAACGCCAGTGACGCGTGCGTCGCCAGCAGCAGCGCGATGTCGATCGCCCGGACGTCGAACGCGTCCGGGGTGCGCGAATAGATGTTGAGCGCGCCGGACAGCCGCGGCGGACGGGCGTCCGGGAGCAGGGCGGTGGCCAGCACCGAGTGGTAGCCGTGGCGGGCGGCGGCCGGGCCGAACGCCGGCCAGCGCGGGTCCCGGCCCAGGTCCTGCGACCAGCCGGCGGCCGGGCCGTCCGGGCGGGCCGATTCCACGCAGGGGCCTTCCCGGTGGTCGTACTGCACCTGGTCGAGCCGCTCGGCGATCGGGTCCGTCCCGACCGGGGTGTGGAAGGTGCCATCGGCGTCCCGCAGGGTGACGCTGACCAGGTCGGCGTTCGGGACGAGCGCGATCGCGGCCCCGACGACGAGCTTGAGCACCCCGCCGACCGTCGGTGTCGCGTCGAGCAGCGTTCGCGTGAGGTCGGCGAACTGCGCCGCCAGGAGGCCCGGCGCCGGTTCACCGTCCTGCCCGAACCCGGCCCGTTCCCGGGCCCACTCCTCTTCGCCGACGCTCATGGGTCCTCGCTGTTCTGATGGTGCTGTCTTCCGGATCGGGATGCCGACTGCCCATTCAACCCGATGCCGGGGCGCGCAGGGCGGCACGGGCCCGGTCGACGAACCCCGGTCCCGGCCACAGCTGGTCGGCCTGCGGCACGCGATCGGCGAGGTCCGGGTGCGGGAGCGTCGGCGCGGATTCCCGGATTTCGACGACTTCCCGGCCCAGTTCGGCCTGTCTCTCGGGGGAGCAGGTGCGCCGGATCTCGCGCACGGCCGCGGGCCCTTCCTCGCGGACGTGCCGCCGGACGGCGCGGATCAGCCCGCCCAGCAGGCGCTCGAACCGCGTTTCCTGCGGTCCCACGCCTTCGAGCTGCCGCATCAGCTGGTCCGTTTCGGCGAGGTCGCCCTCGTCGTCGAGGTAGGGCTCTTCGGCGACGGAGTGCCGGACCAGCTCCGCGATCAGGTGATCGGCGAGGTCCTTGCGGTTCTCCGGGCTGCCCTGGCCGAGCTCGAGCTCGGTGCAGAGCCGGTCGAGTTCGCGGTGGTCGGCGGCGAGGACGGTCGTCAGGTCGGTTGCGGGTTGCTTGCCGTTCATGCACTCTCCTGGTCCGGGCTCGGGGTTCGCAGAAGGGGATACCCGCCGGTCCGGTGCCGAATCCCGTGTCGGTCACGCGTCGTCCGGGTATCCACAAGGACAACCGGGCCCCAGGGAGGACCAACCATGGCAGCGCCGACACCGGTGACCGAGCGCGAACGCAAGTACGAGATCGTCGCGGGCAGCGGCGTGCCCCGCCTGGTCGGCGTCGGCGGCGTCGAAACCCAGGACGACCCGGTGGAGCACGTCCTCGACGCGTCCTACTACGACACGGAGACGTTCCGGCTGGCCCGCAGCGGTATCACGCTGCGGCGGCGCGTCGGCGGCCCCGACGCCGGCTGGCACCTGAAGCTGCCGGTGTCGGCCGACGAGCGGCAGGAACTGCAGCTGCCGCTGGGCGGCGACCCGCACAAGGTGCCCGGCCGGCTCCGGCGCCTGGTGCGGGCGTACACGCTGGGGGAGAAGCTGGTGCCGATCGCCCACCTGCGCACCGACCGGTTCGCCCACCGGCTCGCCGACGCGGACGGCCGCACCATCGCGACGCTGACCGACGACCACGTGACCGGTGAAGCCGGCGGTGCGAGCGCGCGTCTCGACGAGTGGCGCGAACTGGAGCTCGAACTGGACCCCGCGGCCGAACCCGGGCTGCTCGAGGAGTTCGACCGCGCGATGACCGAGGCGGGCGCCTCGGCGTCGCCGTGGCCGTCGAAGCTGCGCCGCCTGATCGGCGACCGCGTCCCCGCACCGCCCACGCTGGGAAAGAAGCCGTCCGCGGGGGACGTCGTGGTGGCGGCGTTGCACGAGCACTACGCCCGGTTGCGCCGGGCGGACGTCGGGGTGCGGCTGGACGCCGACGATGCGGTGCACCAAATGCGCGTCGCGATCCGGAAGCTGCGGAGCACGCTTCGCACCTTCGGGTCCGTCGTCGACGAGAAGAAGACCGCCTCCCTCGCGACCGAACTGCAATGGCTCGGCCGCCGGTTGTCCCCGGCCAGGGACAGCGAAGTCACCGAGGCGCGACTGAGTGAACAGCTCGACGACGTTCCTTCGGAGCTGGTGCTCGGGCCGCTGCGCCAGTTCCTCACGCGTCACTTCGCCCGCGAGGCCGAGGAAGGGCGGACCGGTGCGCTGGCGGCGCTGACCGGCAAGCGCTATCTGCAGCTGCTGTGCGCGTTGGACGCTTTGCTGGAGGATCCGCCGTTGACGGCGGAGGCGCGCAAGCCTGCGAAGGCCGGGTTGCGCAAGCCGCTGCGGAAGGCGGCCAGGAAGCTGAGGCGCGCTGAAGTGGCTACCCGGGGGTTGGCCGGTGCTGACCTGGGTGAGGCTTTGCACGAGGTCCGCAAGAAGGCCAAACGGGCTCGCTACGCCGCCGACACCGTGAAGCCGGTGTACGGGAAGAAGCTGCGGAAGTGGCGGGGGAACGTCAAGGCCGTGCAGGAGACGCTGGGGGAGCACCAGGACACCGTGGTGGGGCGGGATGTGCTGCGGCGGCTGGCGATTGCCGGGCATGGTGAGGGGCAGAACACGTTCACGTTCGGGGTGCTTTATGGCCGGGATGGGGAGCGTGCCGCGGAGTTGCGGGAGAGGTTCGCGGGGGAGTGGCGGCGGGTTCGGAAGGGGGCGCGGCCTGGTTGGCTGAGCTGAGTCCGGGTGAGTCCGCGCTGCCGGCGGGGGCAACGTCGCGAATGAGTCATTGGGGACCTCCGGGGTCCCGAATGAGTCATTCGCGACATCGAATTCTCGCCCGATCCGCCGTCAGCGAGACCTGGGGGAGCTTCGGGAGGGGAGCGGGGCTCAGGCTTCGCCGGTGAGCTTGCCGCGCAGCTGCTCCAACGTCTGGGACAGCAGCCGGGAGACGTGCATCTGGGAGATGCCGACGCGGTCGGCGATCTGGGTCTGCGTCAGGCCGCCGAAGAAGCGCATCACCAGGATGGCCCGCTCGCGCTTCGGGAGTTCCTGCAACAAAGGCTGGAGGGCCTCGTGGTTCTCGACCATGGCCATCTCGTGGTCCGGTTCTCCCATGGTGTCCGCCAGTGACAACGCCTCGGCGTCGTCGTGGACCGGCTTGTCGACCGAAAGTGCCTGGTAGGCGTTGCCCGCGAGGAGGCCTTCGCGGACTTCGTCGACGTCCAGGCTCAGGTGCTCCGCCAGCTCGGTCGGCGTGGGGGCGCGGCCCAGGCGCTGCGAGAGCGCCGCCGAGCCCTGGCTCAGCGAAAGGTGCAGTTCCTTGAGCCGCCGCGGGACCCGGACGGACCAGCCGGTGTCGCGGAAGTGGCGGCGGACCTCGCCCATGATCGTCGGGACCGCGAAGGACAGGAAGTCGTGGCCACGGGCGGGGTCGAACCGGTCGACGGCGTTGATCAGGCCGATCCGCGCCACCTGGACCAGGTCTTCGCGGGGCTCGCCGCGGCCGGAGAACCGGGTCGCGATGTGCTCGGCCAGCGGGAGGAGTTCGGTGACGAGCCGGCTGCGGACGACTTCCCGCCGCGGGTCGCCGGGGTCGAGGCCGCCCAGTTCCTCGAACAGCGGCTCGCAGTGGGCATATTCGTCCGGGCGGTGGAGGACGGTTTTCCGCTCGCTGCTCACGCGCTCGTTCCCGGGTTGAGCACCAGTTCGATCGTGACGATGCCCGCACCTCCGCCGGGAAGCACATCGCAGTGGGCGGCCACCGACCGGCTCAAGGTGGTCAGGACGTGCCAGCCGAAGGTGCGGTCGCTCGGCGGCCGCGGGTCGCTCGATCGGGTCGAAACGATGACGTGCAGGCCGTCGGGGGCCAGGCGGAAGCGGCACTGCAGTTGCGAGCCGAGTTCGGCCAGTTGGACCAGCTGCGCGCACGCCTCGTCGACGGCCATCTTGGCGTCGGCGATGGCGTCCAGCCCGAAGTCGGCGCGTGAAACCACACCGTGCGTGAGCATCCGGACCAGCGGGATCTGCTCCGCCATCGCGGGGAGCCGCAGCTCGACGAGTTCGTCGAGCAGCTCGTCGACGGTCGGCTTGCCGCCGAACGAGCTGTCGCTTCGAGTTTCTTCCATGCGTGAGGTATTACCCATCCGGTGTAATGCTGACACTTCGTGATCAGGGATTTCGGGAACGGTCACCGGCCCAGCGCCTGTTCGAGTTCCTTCTTGGTCATCTTCGAGCGGCCGTCGATGTTCTTCTTCTTCGCTTCGTTGTAGAGCTGGTCCTTCGTCGGACCGCCCGGGCCCTTGCGGTTGCCGGACCGCTCGCCGCCGCGCTTCTGCGGCGACTTGTCCTGCAGAGACGTCCTGCTCGCCTGCCGGGACTCACCCGACCGCGCGCGGTTCTTGTTCACCGTCCGGGCGGCGATCTCCTCGGCCCGTTTCGTGCTCGCGCCACGGTCCTCGGCCGAGTCTTTGATGTGCTCGTACTGGCGTTCGCGCTTGCCGCTCCACGACTGAGGCATGTCCGCTCCCTTCGTCTCGCGGGCGGGTACCCGTTCGATCACGGCGTAAACGTGCGGTCGTGGTGGTTTCCGGCGGCAGGGCAGGGGTACGCGGAGAGCTGTGCCAACCGGGGGTTCGCCACCCGGAACCCCCGAGCGAGAGGAGGCGCCGATGCGGATCGGCTACACCTTGATGACCGAGCAGGCGGGCCCGGGCGACCTGGTCCGGTTCGCCGCCGGAGCGGAACGGGCCGGCTTCGACTTCGAGGTCATGAGCGACCACTACTCGCCCTGGCTGGACGAACAGGGGCACGCGCCCTACGCCTGGGCCGTGCTGGGCGCGGTCACCCAGGTGACCGAGCGCGCCGAGCTGATGACCTACGTGACCTGCCCGACCATGCGCTACCACCCGGCGGTGGTCGCCCAGAAGGCGGCGACCGTGCAGGCCCTGTCGGGCGGCCGGTTCACCCTCGGCCTCGGCGCGGGGGAGAACCTCAACGAACACGTCATCGGCCGCGGCTGGCCGCCGGCCAACGTCCGGCACGAAATGCTCGCCGAGGCGGTGCAGATCATCGGCGGCCTGTTCGACGGCGGCTACTTCGACTACGACGGCAAGCACTTCCGCGTCGACTCGGCGAAGCTGTGGGACCTGCCGGAGAAGCGGACGCCGATCGGTGTCGCGGTGTCCGGTTCGCAGTCGGTCCGGCGGTTCGCCCCGGTCGCCGACGCGATGATCGCCGTCGAGCCGAAGGCGGAGCTCTCCCAGGAGTGGGACGCGACGAAGCTCGGCGGCGAGCCGAGCCGCAAGATCGGGCAGCTGCCCGTGTCCTGGGGCACCGACCGCGACGCCGCGGTGCGGCGCGCGCACGAGCAGTTCCGGTGGTTCGCCGGTGGCTGGAAGGTCAACGCCGAGCTCCCGGGACCGGCCGGGTTCGCCGGCGCGACGCAGTTCGTCCGCGAAGACGACGTCGCCGGCTCGATACCGTGCGGCCCGGACATCGAGCCGATCGCCGAAGCCGTGCAGGAATTCGAGAAGGCGGGCTTCACCGACGTGGCGCTGGTCCAGATCGGCGGTGACCAGCAGGAGGGCTTCCTCGACTTCGCCGAGAAGGAGCTGCTCCCGGCGTTGCGCGGCTGAGCACGCGCCGCCGGTCAGGCGGGTGCGGGGGCGGGCCGTCGATCGGCGAGCGCGATGCGGCGGTCCGTCCCGGTCACCTGCAGAGCACGCCGGACCACCCGGTTGGTCCCGGTGACCACGAGCAGTTCGGTGCCGCCCTGCCCGGCCTGCAGCGCCGCGTGCAGCAGCACCCGGATCCCGGCCACGCCGAGGAAGTCCACTTCGGACAGGTCGACCACCAGCCGTTCCGGCGTCGCCCAGAGGCGGTCGGAGAGCAGCGTGGCCAGATCGGGGGCCGTCGTGCTGTCGAGGTCGCCGCGCGCGGTCACCAGGACCGCGTGCGGGGCCGGCCACGTAGTGCGCAGCCGCAAGCGGGAATTCCGGGGTCGGGGAAGGTTCATGCCGGTTCGCCACCGTCCTGATACGGCGCGGCCGCAGCGCCGCGCTCCGGGGTTCGAGGCGGCTGCTGGTTGAACCGTGCCACCGAGCCTAACCGTGCGTTCACGGCTCGCAACCGTCGTTGCTCCGAACGGACGTGCGGCGCGCCGCGGCGGTGACCGCTCGTGCCCGGCCTGATCGGGATGCAGTAATCTCGCGCTGGACCCGTTAAAGCGCTAGCGGCCCACTAGTGGCGCGCGCCCGGGTCCCCCCTGGTTGAGAGCGCCCTGACGAAAGAAGAGGGGCGTCACCAGGATGACGGGCGGCCATGAGGAGCTGCTCACCGCGCGGCTGGACGAAGTCACGCTCGCGATGGAGTCGCTGACCGCGATGCTGGACGGCGAGCTCGACCTCGGCCAGATGCTGCAGGCGGTGTGCGATCACGTCGTGCAGGTGGTGCCGGGGGCCGACATGGCCAGCATCACCCTGGTGCGCGACGGCGTGCCGGAGACGGTGGCCAGCACCGACCAGCGGGCGGTGAACTTCGACCGCGAGCAGTACCGGATCGGCGACGGGCCGTGCCTGCGCGCCGCCGAGACGGGTCAGCCGGTCCGCGTCGGCATCGGCGCGGTCGGGGACCTGTGGCCGCAGTTCGTCACGTCGGCCGAGCAGCTGGGCGTGGCCAGTTTCCTCGCCGCGCCGCTGACCGTGGACGAGGACATGTCCGGGGCGGTGAACCTGTTCGGCTTCGGCGAGCACGGCTTCAGCGAGCTGGGCACCAAGATCCTCGAGCTGTACACGGCGACGGTGGTCATCGGCCTGCGCAGCGCCCGGCGGTACTTCGCGGCCCGCGAGCTGGTCGACCAGCTCAACCGCGCGCTGGAGACTCGCGCGGTGATCGACCAGGCCAAGGGGATCCTGATGGCGGCGCACCGGATCACGGCGGAGGAAGCCTTCCAGCGGCTGGTGAAGCGTTCGCAGGACGGCAACCGGAAGCTGCACGAGGTGGCGGCGGAGTTCGTGGCGGCGGTGGCGACGACGACGTGACCCCTCGTGAGTGGTAAGTCGGGTTCTAACCCGACTTACCACTCACGAGGGCCGCGGCAGGGTGTTAGCCGGCCGGGACCTCGTCCGGGGGTGCCTCGGACTCGACCGGCGCCGGGTCCGGGCGGTGCTTGCTGCGCTGGCACGTCGTGCAGACCAGGGTGCGGCCCAGGATCGTGCCGTCGTCGGCGACGACCTGGGCCACGTGCATCGTCGGGAAGCCGCAGACCTCGCAGGGCAGTGAGCCGTCTTCGCGACTGATGCGGATCTGGGTGCCCATCCGGCCTCCTGCTGTGACGTGGATCTCACCACCTTGCCTGTGTCCGGGCCCGAAGCTGGTTGAATTCACTCGTTCGGCCTAGTGGGACCGGATCTTCGTGACTCCGTCGGTGACAGCTGTGTGGCCTGCGGTGATCCTGGGTAACCCGCCCGCGAACGGGAACGGAATTGCCGAGGGGAGCGAACATGCGAGACAAGCGCAACGATCTGCGACCGGTGGCGGACCTCCTCGTCGACGGTGGCGACCCGGCGGAGCTGGAGCGCACGCGCCACAAGGCGGCGCTGACCGTGGCGGCGCGGGCCAAGGACCCCGAGGACTGCGCGCGGCTGCTGGACATGCTGGGGCTGCACCGGAGCGGGCAGCGCAGCAGCGACGTCGCCTGAGGGCGAGGAGGACGACATGGCCCGACCGGTTTGGAGCGGCGCGCTGAGCCTGGGGCTGGTCACCGTGCCGGTGGAGCTGTACCCGGCGGTGGCGGACCACACGATCCACTTCCACCAGTTCGAACGCGGGACATCGGACCGGATCCGCAACCGCCGCGTCAACGAGCGGACCGGTGACGAGGTCACCCAGGACGAGATCGTCAAGGGTTATGACCTCGGCGGCGGCGACCACGTGCTCGTCGAACCGGACGAGCTGGACGAGATCGCGCCCGAACGATCGCGCCGGATCGACATCGAGCAGTTCGTCAAGCTCGACGAGATCGACCCGTGGTTCTTCGACAAGACGTACTGGCTCAAGCCGGCGAAGGAGGACTTCGCCAAGGCGTACGGCCTGCTGCTGCAGGCGATGGACCGCAGCGAGAAGGCCGGCATCGCGAAGTTCGTGCTGCGCGGCAAGGAATACCTCGCGGCCGTCCGTGCCGGTGAAGACGTCATGGTGCTCAACACGCTGCACTTCGTCGCGGACCTGCGGAAGCCGAAGGACGTCATGGGCACGCTGCCGGACCTGCCGAAGCCGCGGCCCAAGGAACTCGACATGGCACTCGCGCTGGTCGACGAGATGACGGCGCCGTGGAAGCCCGAGGACTACCGCGACGAGTACTCGAAGCGCGTCGAAGAGCTGCTCAAGGCGAAGGAAGCGGGCAAGGAGATCACCCACGAAGAGGAGCCGGAGCCCTCGGCTGACGTCGTGGACCTGTTCGAGGCGCTGTCGCGCAGCGTGAAGAACCGCAAGAGCGGCGGCAAGGAACCGAAGAAGAAGGCCGCGAAGAAGCCTCCTTTGTCCGAGCTGTCGAAGTCCGATCTGGAGAAGCTCGCCCGCGAACAGGGCGTGAAGGGCCGGTCGAAGATGACGCGCGCCGAACTCGAGAAGGCCTTGAAGGCGTCGTGACCGGGCGCGAGCCGACCCTGGCCGGTGTTCCACACCTGGCTGTCCACTGTGGACGCACCGGATCGGCCCGACCGGCTGGTGCTCGACCTCGACCCGCCGGACGGCACGCCGGTCGCCGAGTTGCGTGCGGTCGCCCGGCGCGTGGGCGCTGAAACACCTGGGCTGAGGTGCGTCGTGGGCGGCCCTGGATCCTCGTCGCCCCGGCTTCAGCCGAGCAGCTTCACCGCGGCCCGCAGGTCGGCGACGAAGGCCGCGTAGGCGTCGTCCCGGTCCGGGGCCCGCAGCACCGCCGAGGGGTGGACCGTCGCCATGGCCGACGGCACCAGCCCGGCCAGCTCCTCCGGCGGCTCGAGCGGCTCGCCCCGGTGGGCGGTCAACCGGAACTTCGCACCCAGCAACGACTGCGCGGCCGTCGCACCCAGCAGCAGCACCAGGTCCGGGCCCACCGCCCGCAGTTCCGCGAGCAGCCAGGGGCGGCACGCGAGGACTTCGGTGCGGCCCGGCTTCTGGTGGATCCGGCGCTTCCCGCGTTCGGCGCGCTTGAACTTGAAGTGCTTGACCGCGTTGGTGACATACAGTGACCGCCGGTCGAAGCCGGCCTCTTCGAAGGCGCGGTCCAGCAGCTTCCCGGCGGGGCCCACGAACGGCTCGCCCGCGAGGTCCTCCTGGTCGCCCGGCTGCTCGCCGACGACGAGGACCTTCGCCCCGGCGGGACCTTCGCCGAAGACGGTTTGCGTGGCGTCCTGGTACAGGGGGCAGCCCTGGCAGCAGGACGCCGCCGACCGCAACCGGCCGAGGTCGGTGGTGTCCGGCGGATCGGCGCCGCGGGAATCCGGCATGTGCCCGGAATTTCCCGTCCGGGGCACGGGTAAACGTGCCCGGCCCGGGTAGCCGGCACCGGAGCCCAGAGGAAGGAGTTCACGATGACCACCGCACGCGACATCATGACGTCGGACGTGACCTGTGCCCGTGAGTCCGACACCGTGCACGACGCCGCGGTCACGATGGCGCAGAAAGGCGTCGGTGCCCTGCCGATCTGCGGCGAGGACAACCGGCTGAAGGGCATGATCACCGACCGTGACATCGTGGTGAAGGTGCTGGCCGAGGGCAAGGACCCGCGCGCGGTCCACACCGGCGAGCTCGCCCAGGGCGAGGTCGTGACGATCGGCGCGGACGACGACGCCCAGGAGATCCTGCGCACGATGTCCGAGCACCGCGTCCGCCGGCTGCCGGTGATCGACGGGCACGACCTCGTCGGGATCGTCGCGCAGGCCGACGTGGCCCGGGCGCTGTCGAACCCGAGCACCGGCGAGCTGGTCGAGGCCCTCTCCTACGACTGAGTGGCGCCCTGACGCAGTACGGCCGCCCCCGGTGCGAGTTCCCGGGGGCGGCCATACTGCATCAGAAGGCCTCAGCGTGCTCCGGTGGCCGGCGCGGCACCGTCCTCAGTGGACTCACGGATCGACTCGGCGCGGGCGATGTGCCAGGCCACCAGCGCACCCGCGCTCACCGTGCCCCAGAGCACGAGAGCGGCGTCGCGGGCGAACAGCCCGACGAGCAGCATCATCACCGCCGTGACGTCGCAGAGCACCAGCAGCAGGCTCGGCCGCTTGGGCGAGTGCAGCTTGCGGCCGTTGAAGGCGGCGGCGAACGCGGGATCACTGGCGCGCAGCTCCGCCTCGATTTCACGTAGGGCGTGGCGTTCTCGATCCGGGAGCATGGCGGTCTCCTCGCCTCGGCTATCGGTGGGGATACCCCTTTTTCGCGGGGGCGAAGCACGGAATCAGTGGTTGTCGCGGGGGATTCCCTTCGTCGCCGCGATGCGCTGGTACGCCACGGCCGGGCGCAGCACCATGCCGTCGCACAGCTGGTCGGTCATCGACCGCTGGATCTCCTGCCACGGCGTCTGCGATTCCGGTACCGGGTAGCCGCCGGCCTCGGCCAGTTCCCGGTGGCGCCGCGCGAGTTCGTCGTCGGGGATCAGCACGTCCGCGGTGCCGGCGCCGAGGTCGATCCGGACCCGGTCCCCGGTCCGCAGCACGGCGAGGCCGCCGCCCGCGGCAGCCTCGGGGGAGGCGTTGAGGATCGACGGCGAGCCGGAGGTGCCCGACTGGCGGCCGTCGCCGAGGCAGGGCAGCTCGTGCACGCCCCGCTTGATCAGCTCCGCGGGCGGCCGCATGTTGACCACCTCCGCCGAACCCGGGTAGCCGAGCGGGCCGGTGCCGCGCATCACCAGCAGCGTGTGCTCGTCCACGCCGAGGTCCGGGTCGTCGATGCGGGCGTGGTAGTCCTCGGGGCCGTCGAACACGACCGCGGTGCCTTCGTAGACACCCCCGGCCAGGTACCGCCGCCGGAACTCCGGCGAGATCACGCTGGACTTCATGATCGCCGCGTCGAACAGGTTGCCCTTGAGAACCAGGAACCCGGCGTCGGGGGTGAGGGCGGTGCCGAAGGTCCGGATGACGTCCCGGTCGCCGGCTTCGGCGTCGCGGCAGTTGTCGCCGAGGGTGCGGCCGTTGACGGTGGGCGCGTCCTCGTGGATCAGCCCGTGCCGCATTAGCTCGTGCACCACGGCCGGGACGCCGCCCGCGCGGTGGAACTCCTCGCCGAGGTACTTGCCCGCGGGCTGCAGGTCGACCAGGAGCGGGACGGCGTGGCCGAGCCGCTGCCAGTCGGCCAGCGGCAGGTCGACGCCGATGTGCCGGGCGATCGCGCCGAGGTGGATGGGCGCGTTGGTCGAGCCGCCGATCGCGGAGCTCACGACGATGGCGTTCTCGAACGCCTCGCGCGTCAGGATGTCGGACGGCTTGAGGTCCTCGCGGACCAGCTCGACGATCCGCAGCCCGGTCCGGTAGGCCATCCGCGCCCGGTCGCGGTGCGGGGCCGGGATGGCGGCGCAGCCGGGCAGGCTCATCCCGAGTGCCTCGGCGAGCGCGTTCATCGTGGACGCCGTGCCCATCGTGTTGCAGTGCCCCGGCGACGGCGCGGACGACGCGACGAGGTCCATGAACCCGGCGTCGTCGATCTCACCGGTGGCGAGCAGTTCCCGCGCCTTCCAGATGATCGTGCCGGACCCGGTGCGCTCGCCGTTGAACCAGCCGTTGAGCATCGGGCCGCCGGACAGCACGATCGCCGGGATGTCGACGGTCGCGGCGGCCATCAGGCACGCCGGGGTGGTCTTGTCGCAGCCGGTGGTGAGCACGACGCCGTCGATCGGGTAGCCGTAGAGCGTCTCGACCAGGCCGAGGTAGGCAAGGTTCCGGTCGAGGGCGGCGGTCGGGCGCTTGCCGGTCTCCTGGATCGGGTGCACCGGGAACTCGATGGCGATCCCGCCCGCCTCGCGGATGCCTTCGCGCGTCCGGTCGGCCAGCTGCAGGTGGTGGCGGTTGCAGGGGGTGAGGTCGGAGCCCGTCTGCGCGATCCCGATGATCGGCCGGCCGGACTGCAGCTCCTCCCGGGTGAGGCCCCAGTTCTGGTACCGCTCGAGGTAGAGGGCGGTCATGCCGGGGTCGGCGGGATTGTTGAACCAAGCTTCGCTGCGCAGTCCCATACCGGCCAGTCTGGCAACGGCGATCCCGGATTGCACGCCCCGGCTCAAGCGCCCCAAGGCGGCCTTCGGTGCGTCTGACGCACCCAAGGCGGCCTTCGGTGCGTCAGACGCAACCAAGGCCGCCTTGGGGCGCTTGGGTCAGCCGATCCCGTTGAGGCCGATCACCCGGGAGTACCAGTGGGCGCTCTGCTTCGGCGTCCGCCGCTGGGTCGCGTAGTCGACGTGGACCAGGCCGAACCGCTTCGCGTAGCCCTCGGCCCACTCGAAGTTGTCCAGCAGCGACCAGTAGAAGTACCCGCGCAGGTCGACCCCGGCCGCGATGGCGTCGTGGCAGGCCCGCAGGTGGGAGTCGAGGAACGCGACGCGGTCGGTGTCGACGATGTCACCGCCGTCGGAGACGACGTCGGGGTAGGCCGCGCCGTTCTCCGTGATGTACAGCGGCAGCGACCGGTAGCCGCGGTGCACCTGCAGCAGGGACTCGGTCAGCCCGGCCGGCTGGACCTCCCAGCCGGAGTCCGTGCGGGGCGCCGCCGGGTCCGGGACGAAGTGCACGTCGCCGGCGCCGACCCACTCGGGGCCCGCCGGCTCGCTGCCCGGCACCGGACGGCCCGCGACGCGGTAGTCGCGGTAGTAGTTCACGCCCAGCCAGTCGACGTGCGCGGCGATGACCGCGGCGTCGTCGTTGCGCACGACCGAGCCGAGCCCGAACGGCTCGAGGTCGGCGACCAGGTCGTCCGGGTAGCCGCCGCGCAGCACCGGGTCGAGGAACAACCGGTTCTGCAGGCCGTCGATCCGCCGGGCCGCGGAGACGTCGGAGACGTTCGCCGGGTCGTGCGGGACGACCGGGTACAGGTTCAGCGTGATGCCGGCCGGGACGTCCGGGGCGTGCCGCCGGATGATGTCCATCGCCAGGCCGTGGCCCAGCAGCAGGTGGTGCGTGGCGGCCACGGCCGCCGGGTGGTCGGTGTGGCCGGGCGCGTGGATGCCGCCCGCGTAGCCGAGCATCGCCGCGCACCACGGCTCGTTGAGCGTCGACCAGCTGGCGACGCGGTCGCCCAGCCGCTCCAGCACCGTTTCGGCGTACTCGGCGAACCGGTAGGCGGTGTCCCGGTTGGTCCAGCCGCCCTTCTCCTCCAGCGCCTGCGGCAGGTCCCAGTGGTACAGCGTCGCCCACGGCTGGATCCCGGACTCGAGCAGGCAGTCGACCAGCCGGTCGTAGAAGCCGAGCCCGGCGGTGTTCGCCTCGCCGCCGTCCGGCCGCACCCGCGGCCAGGCCAGCGAGAAGCGGTAGGCACCGAGGTTGAGCCGGCGCATCAGCCCGACGTCTTCGGAGTACCGACGGTAGTGGTCGGCCGCCGGTTCGCCGTTGTCGCCGCCCCGGACCGCACCCGGGCGGCGGGCGAAGACGTCCCAGACCGAATCGGTGCGCCCGTCGGCCGTCGTGGCTCCTTCCACCTGGAACGCCGCGGTGGCGGCGCCCCAGACGAAGCCAGGCGGGAACATCAACGCGGTCTCCGCCCGAACGCTGTCGGGATGTACGGACATGTTCACCCTTTCACGGCACCTTGCATGATCCCGGCCACGATCTGGCGGCCGAGGAGGACGAAGACGATGAGGATGGGGATGGTGGCCAGGGTCGTGCCGGCCAGGACGAGCGAATAGTCGACGTAGTAGCCGCTCTGCAGCTTTTCCAGGGCCACCTGGACGGTGGGGTTGCCGGCGTCCAGCACGACGAGCGGCCACAGGAAGTCGTTCCACGACATCATGAACGTGAACATCGCGAGGATCGCCGCGGCCGGGCGCACCGCGGGCATGCAGACGTTCCAGAAGATCCGGATCATGCTGCAGCCGTCGACGCGCGCGGCCTCGACGAGCTCGTACGGCAGCGCGTCCAGCGTGTACTGCCGCATCCAGAACACGCCGAACGCGGTGACCAGGTTGGGCACGATCACCGCCGCCAGGCTCCCCGTCCAGCCCAGTTCGGACATCGCGATGAACAACGGGATGATGCCCAGCTGGGTGGGCACCGCGAGCGTGACGACGATGAACACGAACAGCTTGTTGCTCCCCCGGAACCGGAGTTTCGCGAAGGCGAACCCGGCCAGCGAGGAGAACAGCACCGTAGTGAGCGTTACGGTGCCCGAGACGATGACGCTGTTGCCCAGGGCCTTCCAGAACGGCACGGTGTCGAACACCCGCGCGGCGTTGGCGAAGAAGTTTCCGCCGGGCACGAACGGCGGGATGCGGTCGGTGAGCATCCCGTTGTCGCGGCTGGCCACCAGGAACGACCAGTAGAACGGGAAGAGCGACCCGAGCACGAAGATCGCCAGCACGATGTAGGTCGACTTGCGTGGCTTGCCGAGCGTGGCGACGCTCCTGCGCAGTCCACTCTGGATTGTGGTCATTTTTTCTTCACCTTCACCGCCGGGGTGCTGGCGATCCGGCTGGTGATGAAGAAGTTCGCCAGCGCGATGAGCACGATGATCAGGAACAGCACCCAGGCGATCGCCGAGGCGTAGCCGAGGTCGGCGTTCTGGAACGCCGTCTGGTAGAGGTACAGCGTCACGGTCTGGAACTGGTTGGTGGAGCCGCCGTTGTTCGACCCGGGCATGGCGTCGAACAGCTTCGGCTCGGTGAAGATCTGCAGGCCACCGATCGTCGAGGTGATGGTGATGAAGATCAGCGTCGGCCTCAGCAGCGGCAAGGTGACGTTCCAGAAGCGGCGCCACGTGCCGGCGCCGTCGATCAACGCCGCCTCGTGCAGTTCCTTCGGGATGGCCTGCATGGCCGCCAGCACGATCAGGGCGTTGTAACCGGTCCAGCGCCAGTTCACCATGATCGCGATCGCGACGTGGCTGCCGAAGCGGCTGGCCTGCCAGTCGACCGGGTCCAGCCCGATGGTCTGCAGCACGCCGTTGATCAGCCCGTACTTCGAGCCGAACAGGTTGGCGAAGATGATGCCGATGGCGACGAGACTGGCCGCGTACGGGAGCAGGATGCCCACGCGCCAGCCGGTCGCGCCGCGCAGCCGGGCGCCGAGCATTGCCGCCAGCAGGATCGCGATGACGAGCTGCGGGATGCTGGAGAGCAGGAAGATGCTGATCGTGTTGACCAGCGCGTTCCAGAACTGCGTGTCGGCGAACAGCTCCGTGTAGTTGCCGATGCCGAGGAAGTCGGGGTGGTCGGCCCCGGCCTCCCACTTGAACATCGAGACGTACGCGGTGTAGAGCAGCGGGAACAGGCCGACGATCCCGAAGAGGACGAAGAACGGCGCGATGTAGAGGTACGGCGAGACCTTGACGTCCCACCGGCTCAACCGATGACGGAAGGTGGGCCGGGGAGACACGCGCTCCCCGGCCTTACTCCCTTCTGGCGCGACCTTGTCGAGGACGGTCATCGGCTCAGCGCGTGATCTTCTTCGCGGCTTCGACCATCTGGTTCCACGCGTCCGCCGCCGGCTTGCCCTGTTCGACCGCCTGCAGGGCCGGGCTGGACGCGTTTTCCTGGATCTGGCCGTCGCCGGGGCCCTTGTACTGCGGCTTCTGGACCTTCTTCGCCTGCTCGGCGTACAGCTGGCCGACCTTCGTGTCGCCGAAGTAGGGGTTGGTGTAGTTCAGCAGCGCCGGGTCCGTGAGCGCCTTGACCTGGCTGGGGAAGGTGCCCTTGGCCTGGAACGCCTTGATCTGCTGCTCGGGCGCGGTCAGCCAGGCCGCGAGTTCGGCGGCCTCCTTCGGGTGCTTCGACTGCGTCGGGACGGTCAGGTACGAGCCACCCCAGTTGCCGCCGCCGCCGGGGAACGCCGCGGTGACCGCCCACTTGCCCTGGAGCTCCGGGCCGGCGTGTTCCTTGATCACGCCGAGCATCCAGGCCGGGCACACCTTCGTGGCGAACGCGCTCTGCTTGAAGCTGGCTTCCCATTCGGGGCTGAACGCGGTGAGCTTGGCCGACTCGCCCTTGGCGACCGCGTCGGTGACCTTGGTCCAGGCGTCCTTGAGGCCCTGGTTCTTCTCGACGGCCAGCTTGTCGTCGGTGCCGATGTAGCCCTCGGGGAGCTGGTTGACCATGGCGTTGAAATTCTGCGAGGCCGAGTCGAACCAGGCCTTGCCGTTGCTCTTCTTCACGAAGTCCGCACCGGCGGCGAAGTAGCTGTCCCAGGTGGCGAACAGCGGCTTGACCGCTTCGGGGTCGTCCGGCAGACCGGCGTCCTTGAAGAGGTCCTTGCGGTAGCACATGGCGAGCGGGCCGATGTCGGTGCCGTAGCCGATGAGCTTGCCGTCCTTGGTCTTGGCGGCGTCGTACTTCCAGTTCAGCCAGCGGTCGGGGGTGACGTCGGCCGGCCCGATCTTGCTCAGGTCGTTGAACTTCGAACCCTTGTCGAGGAAGTCCGACAGGTGGCCCTCTTCGAGGGCCGTCACGTCGGCGAGGCCCGAGCCCGCGGCCATCTTGGTGACGAGTTCCTCGTGGTAGGGGCCGCCCTGACCGGTCTTGCGGTGGGTGATCTTGATGTTGGGGTGCAGCCGCTCGTATTCCGGGATGAGGCCCTCGTAGCCGAACTCGGTGAACGTCGCCAGCGTCAGGTCGACGTGCTCGTTCGGGTTCGCCGCTGCCGGGGGCTGCTGTTCACCGCCCCCGCTGCAGGCCGAGGCGCCGAGCGCCGTCATCGTGATGCCCAGTGCCAGGACCAGGCCGTTCCGGATCGTTCTCACGTGTCCAACCACCTTGTTGACGGGAATGAGCGCTCTCACTGCTGGGAGCCGATCTGGGAGCGCTCCCAGGTGTGGCAGAGTCTGCTGGGGGCGTTCACCGGTGTCAAGGGTTCGTAACCGGAGTGTTTCCTGCGAGGAGCGCTCCCGGACGCGGAGGAGCGTGAACGTTAAGCTGAGTCCGTCAGAGTTGCAGAGGGTGAGCGAGGGCGGTGCCGTGGGGCCTCGAGCAGGGGATGAAGAACGGCCGACACTGGAGGACGTCGCGGCGTTCGCCGGTGTGTCGCGGTCGACGGCGTCACGGGCGTTGAACGACGACGCGTACGTCAGCGCGGCGGCGCGCGAGAAGGTCCTGGCCGCGGCCCGTGACCTGGGCTATTCCCCGAACCAGGCGGCGCGGTCGCTGGTCACGCGGCGGACCGGCGCGGTCGCGGTGGTGCTGTCGGAGCCGGAGTCCCGGCTGCTCGACGACCCGTACCGCGCGGCCGTCATGCGGGCCGGCTACCGGGAGCTCGCCGACGTCGGCCGCCAGATGGTGCTGATCTTCAGTGACATCCGCGAGGACCTGAGCCGGACGGTCCGGTTCCTCGAGGGCGGTCACGTCGACGGAGCACTGGTGTTCGCCCCGCACCGGGCCGACCCGCTGCCCAAGGCGCTGCGGCTGCTGCGCATCCCGGTGGTGTTCGGCGGCCAGGCGGCCGGCATCCGCCGCGGGGTGCACGTCGTCGACTTCGACAACGAGGGCGGCGCCCGCCTGGCGGTCGAGCACCTGGTCGCGGCCGGTCGCCGCCGGATCGCGACGATCGCCGGCCCCCAGGACCAGAGCGCCCCGATCGATCGCCTCGCCGGCTGGCGCAAGACCCTCCTCGACGCCGGGATCGACCCCGCCGACCTGGTCGAAGAGGCCGATTTCACCCTTTCGGGCGGCGCGAACGCGATGTCGGCCCTGCTGTCCCGGCACCCGGACCTCGACGCGGTGTTCGTCGCCAGCGACATGATGGCGGTGGGCGCGCTGCGCACCCTGGGCGGCGCGGGCCGCCGCATCCCCGACGACGTCGCGGTGGTCAGCTTCGACGACAACGTGACCCTCGCTCCGGCCATGGACCCGCCCCTGACGTCGGTCCACCAGGACCCGCGCGAGCAGGTCCACGCCATGGTCGAGACCCTGATGCGGCTGCTCGACGACCAGAACCTGAAGCCGCGGCAGCACATCCTCCCGGTCTCCCTGGCGGTCCGCGCCTCGAGCTGACCCGCCGTGCCCGGCCGAACACGCGTGTCGTCCATCCGGACACGCGTGTCGTCCACCTGGGCGCGTGCCGGGGTGCCCGGTCGCGGCGAGCTCCTCGTGTGCTCGATCGGCGGGCATTCCCCGGTGGGTGGGAGCTTTCCGACCCAGGTGTACACGTTCGGCGCTAAATAACGTTTCATGAAACGGTGTGTCACCACTTCGCTGCTCCGAAAGAGTGACGTGACAACCATCGGGGGCGGCTGTTCAGGAGTGTTCAGTGCGCCACCGCTCGCCGGACGCGCAGAAGTGACGTTCCGGACCTCGGTGTCCTTCTGACTCGATTCTTTACATCCAGGTTTCCGGCTGGCTACCGTCTGCGCCTGGAAGCGCTCCCAGATCGCTGGCTCCCTACGGACAAAGGAGTTCCGCAGCCATGCGTTCCTCTCCTCGAAAGCGCGCCCGTGCGCTGGCACTGGCCTCGGCCGTGCTGGCGGTCACGGGTGCGGTGGTCGCCCCACCACCGGCGCTCGGCGCCGACATCGCCTGTTCCGTCACCTACACCACCAACGACTGGGACACCGGGTTCACCGCGAACGTCTCGCTGCGCAACGACGGAGCTCCCTTCGACAGCTGGAAGGTCGGCTGGACGTTCCTCGACGGCCAGAAGGTCCAGCAGGGCTGGAGCGCCACGTTCGCCCAGTCCGGCGCCGCGGTCACCGCGACGAACATGTCCTACAACGGCCACCTCGACACGGGCGCGAGCACGTCGTTCGGGTTCAACGGCTCGAAGGGCTCGGCCAACCGCCCTCCAACCGACTTCTCGGTGAACGGCACCTCGTGCACCGGGGCCAACAAAGCCCCCACCGTCACCCTGACGGCGCCGTCCTCGACCGGCACCTACTACGCCCCGGCGACGATCCCGCTGGCCGCGACGGCCGCCGACAGCGACGGCACGGTCAGCAAGGTCGAGTTCTACGCCGGTGACACGCTGCTGGCCACCGACACGGCCGCGCCGTTCGAGGGCAGCTGGGGCAGCGTCCCGGCCGGGACCTACTCGATCTCGGCGAAGGCGTACGACAACAAGGGCGCGAGCACGACGTCCAGCCCGGTCAGCGTGAAGGTGCTCTCCGGGCCGACGATCGTGGCCACCCCGGCGACCGCGCAGGTCAAGCAGGGCGGCACGACGACCTTCGCCGTCTCCCTCGCCGGCGCCCCGACGGGTTCGGTCGCCGTCGCCGTCGCGCGGACGGCGGGGAGCACGGACCTCACCGCGAGCCCGGCGACCCTGACGTTCACCGCGGCGAACTGGAACGTGCCGCAGAACGTCACGGTCACCAGTGCCGACAACGGGGGCGCGCTGGGCAGCGCGACCTTCACCGCGAGCAGCAGCGGTTACACCGCGGCCACGGTGGCGGTCAACGAGATCTCGTCGTCCACTTCGGACTACCAGCTCGCGTTCCTCACGCAGTACAACAAGATCAAGGACCCGAACAACGGCTACTTCCGCAAGTTCGGCAGCATCCTGGTGCCCTACCACTCGATCGAGACGCTGATCGTCGAGGCGCCCGACCACGGGCACGAGACGACGTCGGAGGCGTTCAGCTACTACCTGTGGCTGGAGGCGTCCTACGGCCGGGTGACCGGCGACTGGGCCCCGTTCAACCAGGCCTGGACGTCGATCGAGACGTACGCGATCCCGTCGGCGGCGGACCAGCCGGGCAACTCCGGCTACAACGCGAGCAAGCCGGCCACGTACGCGGCGGAGTACCCGAGCCCGAAGTCCTACCCGTCACAGCTGCAGACCGGTGTCCCGGTCGGGGCCGACCCGATCGCGGCGGAACTGAAGGCGGCCTACGGCTCGCCGGACGTCTACGGCATGCACTGGCTGCTCGACGTGGACAACATCTACAAGTTCGGCCACTGCGAGGACGGCACCAACACCGCGCCGGCGTTCATCAACACCTTCCAGCGCGGCTCGCAGGAGTCGGTCTGGGAGACGGTCACCCAGCCCAGCTGTGACCTGCTGAAGTTCGGCGGCAAGAACGGGTACCTCGACCTGTTCACCGGTGACTCCTCCTACGCCAAGCAGTGGAAGTACACCGACGCGCCCGACGCGGACGCCCGCGTGGTGCAGGTGGCCTTCCAGGCCGAGAAGTGGGCCCAGGCGCAGGGCAAGAGCGCCGACATCGCGCCGGTGCTGAAGAAGGCGTCGAAGATGGGCGACTACCTCCGGTACTCGCTGTTCGACAAGTACTACAAGAAGATCGGCAACTGCGTCGGCGCGTCGAGCTGCCCGGCCGGCACCGGCAAGGACAGCGAGCACTACCTGATTTCGTGGTACTACGCGTGGGGCGGCTCGGCCGACACGGCCAGCTCCTGGGCGTGGCGGATCGGGGACGGCGCGGCACACCAGGGTTACCAGAACCCCTTGGCCGCGTACGCGTTGTCGGCCGATCCCGGCCTGAAGGTCACCTCGGCCACCGGGGCGACCGACTGGGCGACCAGCCTCGGCCGGCAGATGGAGTTCCTGCAGTGGCTGCAGTCGTCCGAAGGCGGTCTCGCCGGCGGTGCGACCAACAGCTGGGACGGCTCGTACGCCACCCCGCCCGCGGGCACGCCGACCTTCTACGGCATGTACTACGACTGGCAGCCGGTCTGGCACGACCCGCCGAGCAACCAGTGGTTCGGCTTCCAGACCTGGGGTATGGAACGCATCGCCGAGTACTACCAGGCGACGAACGACGCCCGGGCCAAGAAGATCCTCGACAAGTGGGTGCCCTGGGCGATCGCGAACACCACGGTCGGGGCCGGCGGGAGTTTCCAGATCCCGTCCGACCTGACCTGGAGCGGCAAGCCGGACACCTGGAGCTCCACCAGCCCGGGTGCGAACACCGGCCTGCACGTCGCGGTGAAGAACTACAGCCAGGACGTCGGGGTCGCGGCCTCGCTCGCCAAGACGCTGCTCTACTACGCGTCCGGGTCGAGCAACGCCCAGGCCAAGACGGTCGGGGAGCAGCTGCTGACGGCGCTTTCGGCGAACACGGACACCAAGGGCATCGCGGTGCCGGAGACCCGGTCGGACTACGACCGGTTCGACGACAAGTACAACGCCGGTACGGACCAGGGGCTGTACGTGCCCTCGGGCTGGACGGGCACGATGCCGAACGGCGACCCGATCAACGCGAACTCCACGTTCCTGTCGATCCGGTCGTTCTACAAGAGCGACCCGCAGTGGCCGAAGGTCCAGGCCTACCTGGACGGCGGCGCCGCGCCGACGTTCACCTACCACCGGTTCTGGGCGCAGTCGGAGATCGCCACGGCGTTCGCCGCGCACGTCGCCCTGTTCGGCTGAGAGGCACTTGATGAAGCGACTGCTCTCGCTGGTGGTCGCCGCACTGGTCGGGGGCGCCGTTCTCACGGCGTCCCCGGCCACCGCGGCCCCCTCCCGGGCACTTTCACGTGAAAGTGCCCACCTGGGAGCGGCACTTTCACGTGAAAGTGCCGCACTCGGCGGCACCGGTGCCGGGTTTTGGCACGCTTCCGGCGCCCAGCTGGTCGACGCGACCGGGGCAGCGGTCCGGATGACCGGGATCAACTGGTTCGGCGCCGAGACCGGCAACTACTCGCCGCACGGGCTGTGGAGCCGCAACTACAAGGACATGCTCGACCAGATGGCCGGGCTCGGGTACAACACGCTCCGGCTGCCGTACTCGAACCAGCTCTTCGACGCCGGGTCCAAGCCGGTCAGCATCGACCAGGTGCAGAACCCGGACCTGCAGGGCCTGTCCGGGCTGCAGGTGCTCGACAAGATCGTCGCCTACGCCGGCGTCAAGGGCATGCGGGTGCTCCTGGACCGGCACCGGCCGGACTCCGGCGCGCAGTCCCCGCTCTGGTACACCAGCGCCTATTCGGAGAGCCGCTGGATCTCCGACTGGACGATGCTGGCCCAGCACTACAAGGGCAACACGACGGTGATCGGCGCGGACCTGCACAACGAGCCGCACGCCATCCAGGGCGGCGGGGGAGCGTGCTGGGGCTGCGGCGACACCGCGACCGACTGGCGGCTCGCCGCCGAACGGGCCGGCAACGCCGTGCTCGCGGCGAACCCGGACTGGCTGATCGTCGTCGAAGGCGTCGACTGCGTCAGCGGCACCGGTGACCCGCAGTGCGGCTGGTGGGGCGGCAACCTCTCCGGGGCGAAACAGTTCCCGGTGCGACTGTCCAAGCCGGACAAGCTGGTGTACTCGGCGCACGAGTACGCGACGTCGGTGTTCGCCCAGAAGTGGTTCTCCGACCCGGCGTTCCCGGCGAACCTGCCCGCGCTGTGGGACCACTTCTTCGGCTACCTGCACAAGCAGAACATCGCGCCGGTGCTGCTCGGCGAGTTCGGCAGCACGCTCGCCGACCCGCGCGACAAGGTCTGGCTGCAGGAACTGATGAAGTACGCGGGCACCGGGACGAGCGGGATGAGCTTCACCTACTGGTCCTGGAACCCGAACTCCGGGGACACCGGCGGCATCCTCAACGACGACTGGACCACGGTCAACCAGACCAAGCAGGCGATCCTGCAGCCGTACCTGATCCCGCCGGTGGGCTCGGGCGGCGGCACGACCGACCCGCCGCCCGCGGCGAGCTGCGCGGTCACCTACCACGTCGACAACACCTGGCAGGGCGGCTTCATCGCCACGGTGACGGTGAAGAACACCGGCAGCTCGGCGCTGAAGAACTGGGCGCTCGGCTGGACCGTGCCGTCCGGGACGCAGATCACCGGCGGCTGGAACGCGACCGTCACGCAGACCGGGCAGCAGGCGAGCGCCAAGGCGCCCGCCTGGGCGCCCGACCTGGCCGGCGGGGCATCCGTGTCGATCGGCATCCAGGCGACCGGCGCCTCGACCGGCACGCCGAGTGGCTTCGCCGTCGGCGCGACCGCCTGCACCACCTGACCCACCCCACCGATGAACACTAAGGAGCGCACTCGATGAGGAGTGAATTCTGGTCCGCGAAGAGGAAGTCACGGTTCGCCGTGGCGTCCTCGGTGACGGCGGCGGCGATGACCGCCGGCTTGCTGGTGGCCGGGGGCAGTCCGGCGGGCGCCGCCACCGGCTGCAAGGTCACCTACACGGTCAACCAGTGGGACACCGGCTTCACCGCGAACCTCGCGGTGACCAACCTGGGTGACGCCGTTTCGTCCTGGAACGTCGAATGGGACTTCGGCGGCAACCAGCAGGTGCAGCAGGGCTGGAGCGCCACGTTCAGCCAGAGCGGCAAGCACGTCAGCGCGAAGAACCCGTCGTGGGGCGGGAACCTGGGCTCGAACGCCACGGCCAACTTCGGCTTCAACGGCTCGTACTCGGGCACGAACGCCATCCCGACGTCGTTCTCGCTCAACGGTGCCCACTGCGACGGCACGCCCACGACCACGACACCGACGGGGCCGACGACGGTCACCACGACGCCGACCACCCCGACCACCCCGACGACGCCGACGACGCCCACCACCCCGACCACGGTCACCACCACGCCCCGGCCCGGGACCCACGTGGAAAACCCGTACGCCGGGGCGAAGGGGTACGTGAACCCGGACTGGTCGGGACAGGTGTCCGCGGCGGCCGCGGCCAAGGGCGGCACACTGGGCGCCCAGATGGCCAAGGTGGCGAACACCTCGACCGCGGTGTGGCTGGACCGGATCGCGGCCATCGCCGGGACGGCGGACTCGCGCGGCCTGCGCGGGCACCTGGACGCGGCGCTGGCGCAGGCGAGCGGCGGCACGCCGGTGACCATCCAGATCGTCGTCTACGACCTGCCCAACCGCGACTGCGCGGCGCTGGCGTCCAACGGTGAGCTGAAGGCCGCCGAGAACGGCCTGGCCCGGTACAAGGCGGAGTACATCGACCCGATCGCGTCGATCATGGCCGACGCGAAGTACGCGCCGCTGCGGATCGTCACGGTCGTCGAGCCGGACTCGATGCCGAACCTGATCACCAACACCTCGACGCCCAAGTGCGCGGAGGCGCAGTCGACCGGGGTGTACGTGCAGGGCATCCAGTACGCGCTGAACAAGCTGCACGCGATCTCCAACGTCTACAACTACCTGGACATCGCGCACTCGGCGTGGCTCGGCTGGGACAGCAACTTCGGCCCGTTCGTCAACCAGGTCAAGCAACTGCTCCAGGGCACGACCGCCGGGGTGAACAGCATCGACGGCTTCATCAGCTCCACGGCCAACTACACCCCGGTCACCGAACCGTACCTGCCGGACTCGAACCTGAACGTGGGTGGCCAGCCGCTCAAGTCGGCCAAGTTCTACCAGTGGAACCCGTACTTCGACGAGTCGAAGTTCGGCACGGCGATGTACAACGCGTTCGTGTCGGCGGGCCTGCCGAGCGGCATCGGCATGCTGATCGACACCTCGCGCAACGGCTGGGGCGGGGCGGCCCGGCCCAGCGGGGCTTCGGGGTCCACTGTGGACGCCTACGTCGACTCGGGCCGGATCGACCGGCGGCTGCACCGCGGCAACTGGTGCAACCAGAGCGGCGCCGGCCTCGGCCTGCGTCCGACGGTCTCCCCGGCACCGCACTTCGACGCCTACGTCTGGATCAAGCCGCCGGGTGAGTCCGACGGCGCGAGCCAGCAGATCCCCAACGACGAAGGCAAGGGCGCGGACCCGATGTGCGACCCGACCTTCCACGGCAGTGACCAGGCCAACGGTGGCAACCTGACCGGTGCCCTGCCGAACGCCCCGCTGTCCGGCAAGTGGTTCGAGACCCAGTTCGAGCAGCTGGTCCAGAACGCCTACCCGCCGGTGCAGTAAAGACCCCGGGCCGGGCGGTGCCGCGCAGCCGCCGCCCGGCCCGGCCTCCACCACGGTGGCAGCGGCCCGTCCCGCCGGGCCGCTCGCCGCGCCGTCCCACCCGGACGCCTGACCGTCCGGGGTGGGACGGCGGGGTCCGGCCCGGCGTCCGCACAGGCCTCGGGCCGGACTCCTGGGCGCGCCTCCGGCGTGTCAGAGGTCCTTGCGGAAGCTCAGCCGGTCCAGTCCCGGCCCGTCGTAGTCGGGCTGGACCGGCACCCCCTCGAACTCCTTCGACCCTGGTTCGGTGACGAACCCCATCCGGGTGTGGAACGCGTGCGAACCCTTGTTCTGCGGCGAAGTGATCGCCCGTACCACCGAGCGCCCGTGCGCGGCGCTGTCGGCGAAGAAGCGCTCGTACAGCGCCGCGCCCAGCCCGCGGCCGCGTTCGGCGGGCTCGACCCCGACGAAGTGGATGTAGCTCTCGGCCGGCCGAGAGGGCGAGAGGAAGCCGATCAGGAACGCGACGATCCGCGCGTCCGCGGTCACCAGGAAACTGCTGTCGGTGAAGTGCTGGAACATCAGTTTCGGCAGCAGCAGCGCCCGCTGGCGGGAGCCCGCTTCGCCGCCGAGACCGCCCCACCAGTCGTCGAGGACGGCCAGCACGGGCAGGTGGTCGTCCGGGCCGGGGTGCCGGATCGTGAAGTGCCGCCAGGGGGCGGGCAGGGGAGTGAGCATGTCCCTCACCCTGCCCGGTCCGGCGGGCTCCGCCGAGCGGGTTTCCGGTCAGGGGACGAGCCGGTGCACCCCGGTCAGCACCTGCTGCCAGACGACGGCCGGGTCGGCGCCCTGCTCGACGGCCTTGAGCGACGGCGCGATCACCGTCTCCTGGATCTTGCCGTCACCCGGCCCCTTGTACTGCGGTTTCCCGACCTTGCGGGCCTGGGCGACGAAGACCTGGCCGCTCAGCGTCCCGCCGAAGTAGCCGTTCATCTCGCTGAGCAGGTCCGGGGAGGTGAAGGCGTCGACCTGGCTGGGGAAGTTCCCGCTCACCCGGAACGCGTGCAGCTGCTGCTCCGGCGCGGTCAGCCAGGCGGCGAGCGCGGCGGCCTCCCTCTGGTGCGGGCTCGAGGCCGGCACGGTGAGGTAGGAACCACCCCAGTTGCCGCCGCCGTCCGGGAAGGCGTCGGTGAGCGCCCACTTGCCCGCGTTGCCGACCCCGGCCTGCTGTTCGATGGCGCCGAGCATCCACGAAGGACAGACCTTCGTCGCGAAGGCGCCGGTGCGCAGGCCGTTGTTGCCGTCGTCGGCGAAGGCGGTGAGCCCCGCCGACTGCCCCTGCTTCACCGCGGTGGTGACCTGGTTCCAGGCGTCCCTCAGTGCGGTGTTCGTCTCCAGTGTCGAGTGGTTTTCGCGGTCGAGGTAGCCGACCGGGAGCTGGTTGACCTTGGCGTTGAAGACCTGCGCGGAGGAGTCGAACCACGGCTTGCCGTGCGAGCGCTTGACGTATTTCTCGCCGGCCTTGAAGTAACTGTCCCAGGTGGCGAACATCGTCTTCACCGAGCCCGGGTCGGTCGGCAGCCCGGCTGTGTCGAGCAGGTCCTTGCGGTAGCACATGGCCAGCGGGCCGATGTCCGTGCCGTAGCCGACGAGCTTGCCGTCCTTGCTGCGGCCCGCTTCGTACTTCCATTCCAGCCACCGGCCGGGTTTGACGTCGGGCGGCCCGATCTCGGCGAGGTCGGCGAACCTGTCGGCGTGGGCGAGCACGTCGGCGAGGTGGCCTTCCTCGACGGCCTGGACGTCGGCGAGGTCCTGGTTCTTCTGCAGCTTGCCCAGCAGGTCCTCGTGGTACGGTCCGCCCTGCTCGGTCCGGACCTGGCGGATGGTGAGCCCGGGGTGGGTGAATTCGTAGCCGGGGATGAGGTCCTCGTAGCCGAACTGGCCGAACGTGGCCATCGTGAGCGTGATCCGCTCCGGCGTGCCCGGTCCGCAGCCCCCGATCAGGAAGAGCAGGACGGCGACGGCGGCGAAGGCCGCCGGTCTTCGGATCTGCCTCATGCGCGCGCACTCCCCATTCGCGGCACGCGCCCGGCCCCCGTTGGCTGGGAGCGCTCCCGGGGCGAGTCTCGTTTCCCGGTGCGGCGGGTGTCAAGGTGCGCGACGGCGGGTGTCCGTGCGGACACGGACCGCGGGGTCCGGCCCCGGTACCCGGAGCGGTGCTGCCCGAACTTGAGGTGCCCGGACTTGTGGTGCGAAGAGAGGGTGCGATGAAGCGTCCGACGATCACCGACATCGCGAAGGAGGCCGGCGTCTCCAAGGGCGCGGTCTCCTACGCCCTCAACGGCCGCCCCGGCGTCTCGGAGGCCACCCGGCGGCGGATCACCGAGATCGCCCGGGAGCTCGGGTGGGCGCCCAGCAGTACCGCGCGGGCGCTGTCCGGCGGCCGGTCCGGGGCGCTCGGCATGGTGCTCGACCGGCGGCTGGAGGCGTTCGTCCCGGCCCTGCTCGACGGCTTCGAGGGCGAACTGCTGCTGCAGGTCGCCCACGGCCGCGACGCGGCGCTGGCCACCTACCGCCGCTGGCGCGCCGAGCGGAAGGTCGACGGGGTGCTGCTCACCGAGCCGGGCTGCGCGGCCGAGCTGGTCCGGATCGGCCTGCCGGCGGTGGTGCTCGGCGGGCCGGGCGGGGTGCCGGGGGTGCCTTCGGTGCTCGTGGACGACGTCACCGGTGCCGCCGAGGCGCTGGCCTACCTCGCGGCGCTGGGACACCGGCGCGTGGTCCGCATCGCGGGTGCGGCGGTGTTCGCCGACCCCGCGGCGCGCCGGCGGGCGTTCACCACGGCGGCGACGGGCTTGCCGCACCCGGGCACCGTCCACCCGGAACCTTCGGCCGACGCGGTCCGCCGGGTGCTGGCCGCGCGCCCCCGGCCCACGGCCCTGCTGTGCGACACCGACGACCTCGCGGTGGCCGCGCTCGTCGCCGCGCGGGAACTGGGGCTCGCGGTGCCGAAGGACCTCTCGGTGGTGTCGTGGGACGACACCCCGCTCTGCCGGCTGGTCCGCCCGGCGCTCACCGCGATCCGGCGCCCGCTGGCCGAGCTCGGGTCGCTCGCGGCGTCCGTGCTGCGGGACGTGCTGGCGGGGGAGCGGGCCGGTGACGTCCACACGTCCCGGCCGCGGCTGGTCACCCGGGGCAGCACCGGCCCCGCCAACGCGTGAGGGCCGCTTCGGGGAACGTTCCCCGAAGCGGCCCTCCTGGACTGTCCACTCAGGACGTTTCAGGTGCCCTGGCAGGTCGGCGACGGTGCCGCGCTTCCTCCTGTCGTGTTGACGACCATTCCGAAGTTGGCCGTGCCGTCGGCCGCGATGCCGCCGTTCCAGTTGGCGTTGCGGACCGTGACCGCCGAACCGGACTGGTTCAGCGTGCCGTTCCACACGCTGGCGATCGTCTGGCCCGCGGGCAGTGTCCAGCCCACCTGCCAGCTCGTGTACGCCCTCGTGCTGTGGTTCATCACCGTCACCGTGGCCTGGTAGCCGCCGCTCCAGGTGTTGGTGATCTCGTACATCGCCATGCACGAACCCGACGGCATCGGCGTCGTCGTGGTGGTCGGCGTGGTGGGTGTGGTCGGGGTGGTGGGCGTCGTCGGGGTCGTGGGCGTGGTCGGGGTGGTCGGGGTGGTGGGCGTCGTCGTCGTGCCGGTGCCCGGTTCCTTCACGCCGGTGACCTCGCCGTGCCCGCCGTCGAAGGTGACGTCCGAGCAGCCGTAGAACGTTTCCGCGCTGTCCGAGCGCTTCCACACCGAGTAGATGATGTGCCGGCCCGACTTGTTCGTCGGCAGCGCACCGC
Source organism: Amycolatopsis sp. lyj-109 (assembly GCF_046548995.1). Taxonomy (NCBI): domain Bacteria; kingdom Bacillati; phylum Actinomycetota; class Actinomycetes; order Pseudonocardiales; family Pseudonocardiaceae; genus Amycolatopsis; species Amycolatopsis sp. lyj-109. The sequence goes on along the minus strand of NZ_JAJPWR010000022.1, from coordinate 62,424 downwards.
TCCACTTGTACTGGCCCTCCACCGTGCCGACCTGGCCGGTCACCGGCGGGTGGTCCACCGTCAGGAACGGCTGGTCCTCCAGGGAGTCCCAGGTGAGTGGCTGGTTCGGGTTCCAGCCGTCCTTGGTCACGTACGTGTAGAACCAGCCCGGGTGCGCGGCCCAGGCGTTGTACGAGAAGTCGAACTGCGCGCCGGCCGTGAGGTGGGTCAGCGGCCAGGCGCCGACCCCGTCGTAGCCCGCGTAGCCCGGGTTGCCGCCCGAGCACAGCTTCCCGTCGGGGATGAACCCGCGCGTGCGCCCGGCGCCATCCGAGCGCAGCACGCCGAACCAGTTGTACAGCGAGTTGGCCCCGCTGACGCCCACCGCGGCCGCGCAGGCCGGGTTGATGGGCTTGATCTCGCCGGTCGAACTGAGCCCGTCCTGCCAGCACAGGAAGGTCCGGCTGCCCGGTTTCATCATGGCGCCGTGCGCCTCGGCCGTGCCGGTGCTCACCAGGATGGCGGTCAGGCTCGCCAGCAGCACGGTGACGGCGGCGAGGATGGTACTTCGTCTCCTGTTCACGTCAGTCCCTTCATTGGGTTGCGTGCGTCGAAGACTGGGAGCGCTTCCAAGGTCAGAATACGCGGCGGCGGTCACTTCCGGAACAGCCCGCGATGGCCGGAGCGGGTGCCTTGGCCTACGTTGGCGGGGGCCGTCGAACGGGGCGCGCCCGTGGAGAAAGGCAGAGAGTGGACAGTCCCTCCTCGGTTCCCGCCTGGGTGCGTGCCGAACCCGCCCGGCTGCTCGGTTTCGCCCGCGGCGCGGCGCACCCCGGCGGCGGGTTCGCCTGGCTCGACGACGCCGGGCGGCCGGTGCTCGACCGGCCCGTCGAGACCTGGATCACCTGCCGGATGACGCACGTCTTCGCGCTCGCGGCAGTGCGGGGCGCGGACACCGGCGAGCATGTCGCACACGGCGTCGCGGCGCTCACCGGCCCGCTGCGGGACGCCCGGCACGGCGGCTGGTACGCCTCGACGGCCCTGGACGAGAAGCGGGCCTACGAGCACGCCTTCGTGGTGCTGGCGGCCGCGAGCGCGGCCGCGGCCGGTGCGGACGGCGCGCGGCAACTGCTGGCCGAGGCCCTTGAAATCGTCGAACGCCGGTTCTGGGAACCGGGGCCCGGGCTGGTCGCCGACGTCTGGGACCGCGGCTGGACGCGCCTGGAGGACTACCGCGGCGCCAACGCCAACATGCACACCGTGGAGGCCTTCCTGGCCGCCGCCGACGTCACCGGCGACGCCGGGTGGGCGGCGCGTGCCCTGTCCATTGTGGAGCGTCTGATCCACGGCGAGGCCCGCGCGCACGGCTGGCTGCTCCCGGAGCACTTCGACCCGGACTGGCGCCTGCGGCTGGAGTTCAACCGCGACGAACCCGCCCACCCCTTCCGTCCGTACGGGGCGACCATCGGGCACCTCTTCGAATGGGCGCGGCTGGCCGTCCACCTCGGACGGGCGCTCGGGGACGCCGCGCCGCCGTGGCTGGTGCCCGACGCGGCCGCGCTGTTCGAGACCGCCGTCCGGTACGGCTGGGCCGTCGACGGGCGGCCGGGCTTCGTCTACACGACCGACTTCGCCGGGACGCCGGTGGTGCGCACCCGGCTGCACTGGGTGGTCACCGAGGCGATGGCCGCGGCGTGGACGTTGCACCAGCAGACCGGCGACCCGGCCTACCTGGCGCGGTTCGAGGAATGGTGCGCGCACGCCGAAGCCTGCTTCGTCGACCGCGAACTCGGTTCGTGGCACCACGAACTCAACCCGGAGAACCGTCCTGCCGCGACAGTGTGGGCGGGCAAACCGGACGTCTACCACGCCTATCAGGCGACCCTGCTGCCCGAGCTGCCGCCGTCGGCGTCGTTCGCCGGCGCGCTGCTCGCGCGCGGATAGACTGCGTAAATTCACAGCTGCAATCGCCGGCCCCTCTTGTTAAGGAGCACCATGTCGCCTTTCGTCGCGGCCGCTGACCGGTACGCGGACATGCCGTACCGGCGGGCCGGGCGCAGCGGGCTGAAGCTGCCCGCCGTGTCGCTCGGCCTGTGGCACAACTTCGGGGACGACAAGCCCCTCGACGTCCAGCGCGCGGTGCTGCGCCGGGCGTTCGACCTCGGCGTGACGCACTTCGACCTGGCCAACAACTACGGCCCGCCGCCCGGGTCGGCCGAGGCGAACTTCGGACGGCACTTCGCCGCCGACTTCCGCCCGTACCGCGACGAGATCCTGGTGTCGTCCAAGGCGGGCTACCTGATGTGGGACGGCCCGTACGGCGAGTGGGGCTCGCGCAAGAACCTCCTGGCGAGCCTCGACCAGAGCCTGGCCCGCACCGGGCTGGACCACTTCGACATCTTCTACTCGCACCGCCCGGACCCGGACACGCCGATCGAGGAGACGATGGGCGCGCTCGACACCGCCGTCCGCTCGGGCAAGGCGCTGTACGCGGGCATCTCGAACTACTCGCCCGAGCAGACCGAGGCCGCGCTCGCCGCGCTGAAGGAACTGGGGACGCCGCTGCTGATCCACCAGCCGTCGTACTCGATGCTGAACCGCTGGGTCGAGGACGGCCTGCTGGACACCCTGGACACCCACGGCGTCGGCTCGATCGCGTACTCGCCGCTGAGCCAGGGCCTGCTGACCGACCGCTACCTCGACGGCATCCCGGCCGACTCCCGCGCGGCCGGTGCCAGCCCGTTCCTCACCGGCGACCGGCTGACCGAGGACACCCTGGCGACCGTCCGCGCGCTGGACGACGTCGCCAAGCGGCGCGGGCAGACGCTGGCGCAGCTCGCCATCGCCTGGGTGCTGCGGCAGGGTCGCGTCACCTCCGCGCTGATCGGCGCGAGCAGCGTCGCGCAGCTGGAGAACACCGTCGCGGCCACCGCGAACCTCGAGTTCACCGACGAGGAGCTGGCCGAGATCGAGCGCGTCCTCGGCGGGTAGCGGACCTTCGGCGGCCGCCCCTGCAAGCAGCAACACCGACCACAACCTCCGCCGGAACGGCCAACTCACCCCCCGGAACGGCCAACTCACAACGTGCCCGGCGAGTTGGCCGTTCCGGTGTGTGAGTTGGCCGCTGGGAGCGGTGAGTTGGCCCTTCCTGCTCCGGTGACGACCAAGTAGGTGGGCGTCGTCAGCAGCCGATCCGCGAGGAGCCCACGGCCACGTCGTCGTACCAGAGCGTGTCGGCGTCGCCGGCGTAGCTCTCCCAGCCCAGGCGCAGGTCGGTCAAGGCCGGGCGCCAGGTCTTGGCGAGCCACTGCTGGTCGATGTCGGGGGTCGGGACGCCGTCGACGACCAGGCCGGGCACCTGGGCGGAGTCGAGCCACGTCCGGAGCTTGCCCGCGGCGCCGTCGACCTCGAACTCGAAGCACGACCAGGTGCCGGTCGCCAGTGGCACGCTCTGGGCCACCCCGGCCGGGCTCTGCGCGGGCAGCGTCGCGTCGTCGGACTCGCGGTTCCACTGCAGGGCCCGGTTCTGGCCGCCGGCCCGCAGGTCGCGGCCGCCGTCCGCGGTGTCGCGCAGCGCCATGAAGGCGACGTGCCCGGTGGGCAGCGGCGTGGTGTGCCGGACCCAGAACCGGCCGAAGAGCGGGCCGGAACCGGTGCCGGTGAGGCTGGTGCCGAGGAACGCGTGGTTGCAGTAGCCGCCCTGGCCGGTGACCTTGACCGAGCGGCTGCCCGAGTGCGCGACCGCGGTATCGACGGCGACCGTGCCGGTGCCCTGGCAGTTGGCCGCGCCGATGGTCCAGCGGCCGCCCGGGGTGCTGCCGGTCTGCTGTTCGAAGTCGTCGCAGATCGTGGCACCCGTGCAGCCGGCGGGCGGCGGCCCGGACGTCGTCGTGGTCGGTGTGGTGGTGGGCGTGGTCGGTGTGGTGGGTGTGGTCGGTGTGGTCGAAGTCGGGGGAGCGGGGTCGCCGCACGAGACGCCGTTGAGCGCGAAGTCCGTGGGCGTGGCGTTGGACCCGCTGTAGGTGCCCTGGAGGCCGAAGGAGACGGTGCCGCCGGCGGGCACCGCGCCGTTGTAGGACAGGTTCTGCGCGGTGACCGCGGTCCCGGTCTGGCGTACGGTGGCGTTCCAGGCGGAGGTGACGGACTGGTTTCCGGCGTAGTGCCAGGTGAGCGTCCAGGAGGAGACCGCGGTGGCGCCGTTGGTGACCGTGATGTCGGCGGTGTACCCGGTCTGCCACTGGTTGACGCGGTAGGCGACCGAGCACGCGGGCGCGGCGGCGGCCGGCCCGGCCAGGACGATCGCGGTGGTGCCCGCCGCGGCGAGGCAGAGCGCGGCCAGGGCGCCGGCGAACCTGTTCATGGGGTGGCTCCTCGTGGGGACGCGGACAGGGGCGCCGTGGCCTGCGCCACGACGCCCCTGGGTGGTGGCCGCGTTCTGGCGAGGCGACCTGGCATGGGAGCGCTTCCAGCCGCCGGAAAGGTAACCCCGGTGTGTCGTGCTTGTAAAGAGCGACCCGGACGCGCACCGATCCGGTGGTCCGTTTTCCGCGGCCGGGGCGTCCGGCCTCCCGACTGAACGTTCCTGAACGGCCGAATGCCTTGGGGGTGCAGGACTTGTCCCGGTCGCGCTGCGCCACCACGCGGTGAGGCCGGACGCCGCCGTTGGGGTGGATTCCGGAAATCCGCACCAAGATCACCGCGGCCCCCTTTTGGCCCCGAATTGGGAGCGCTCTCAGCACGTTTGCCGAGGCGGATCGGCCGCAAACCCTTGTTGTATATTCAACTTCTCGGGAAACGCACGGTTCCCGGCCCGGTGATGATCTGGGCCCCCGAGCTGACGCTGCGGTAGGGTCGGCGGCATGCCCCCGTACTCCCGAAATCGTTGGATGAACGATGAGTCGACAGGCCAAACCAGGGAGTAAGCCCTACCGCGCGCAATTGCGCGAGCGGCTGACCGCATTGGGCTTTCCCGAGGAGGCGATCCCGGCCCAGGTCGCGAAGAACCTGATCGTCGAATGCCGGATCCCGCCGCGCACCGCGTGGCGGCTGGCGTCCGAGCTCTCGCTCGATGTCGCGGCGCACCAGTACAACGCCGTCACCGGAGACCCCCGCGCGGGCATGCGCGGCACGCGGATCTGGGAGTACGAGCAGTGGCCCGACCGCGGCGTCCGGCCCACCGTCGCCGCGCTGCGGGTGCTGGCGCAGGTCTACGGCACCAGCTGGAAGTGCCTGCTGGGGCTGCACGACCTCGAGCAGCTGCCGGCCAAGGACCTCGCCGAATACCACGCCGACCTGCAGCCCGCGATGGCCGGCGCGCCCGGGCCGGCGGCACCGCCGGCCCGCACCCTCGCCCGCGCCGAAACCCGGGCCGACGAGGAGATCGGCGCCGGCGCCCTCGACGACGCCATCCTGCTCACGAAGACCAACGTCGACGACGTGCAGCTCGACGACCTGTGGTCCGACCTCGACTTCCTGGGCGGCGCCTACACCCGCACCGCGCCGGACTCGATCCTCGGCCAGCTCGCCGTGATCGAGGAACGGACCGCGTCCCTGCTGAAGGGCCGGCAGCGGCCGAAACAGACCCAGGACCTGCTGCTCGTCGGGGCGAAGTCGAGCGCGATGATGGCCTGGATCGCGGGAGACCTCGGCCGGTACCGGCGCTCGCGCGAGCTCAACTCCGCCGCCTGGCTCTACACCCAGTACGCCGACGACTTCCTCGCCCGGCGCTGGGTGCGCACGTCCCAGGCGCGCGTGGCGTTCTGGGCCGGGAACGGCATCGAGTCCGCGAAACTCGCGGCCGACGGGCTCAATTACCACGCGGGCGGGCGCCTCACCGACGCCCCGCTCATCCTCGCCGAGGCGCGCGGCTGGTCGTCGGTGCAGGCCGAGCGGCAGGTGCTGGACGCCATCGCGCGCTGGACGGCCATCGAGGACCCGGACATCGGGGCCGGCGGCGAGGACAGCTTCTTCAACATCACGAAGGACCGGCGCCACTACATGGCCGGCAACTCGCTGCTTTCGGTCGGGCAGGCCTCGGCCGCGCTGCGCGAGTTCACCACCGCCCGCGAGGCCTTCGAAAAGCTGTCGCTGGAAAACCGCTGGGAAGCGATGGATCCGATGATCCGGATCGACACCGGCCGCGCGCACCTGCGGCTCGACGACCTCGACGGCGCCGCGGCGCAGGTCGAACCCCTGCTGGACGCCGGGGTGGGCAAACAGCCGGACATGGTGCGTGCCATGCTGAAGCTGATGGCCACCGAGCTGTCCGGACCGCGCTGGCGCTCTGCCACGACGGCTCGCAACCTCGCCGAAGCACTCCTGAACGCCCACGCCTCGGCGCGGCCGTGACCCCAGATCAACACCGGACGGAGGCGCCCGAGGTGGCACCGCACGAGCTCTCGTGCCCGCAAACCCCGTGCGAGGAGGACTGGACGTTCGAAGGGCGCACCCGGCAGGACGTCGTCGTGGTCGCCGACCGCTTTGCGCAGTTCGCCCGCGACGACCGGGTGTACACCCTGTCCGGCCTGCTGGCGCTGTTCGATTCCGGCGGTCTCACGGCGTCGGGCTGCCGCTGGATCGTCCACTTCGGCCAGGGCATCGACGCGACCGACGGCGACCTGCTCGAAGCCGCTTGCGAGAAGACCGAAGGCATCGTCCGCCTCGCGGACCCGGAGACGTTCCGGCTGCCGTCCGAACCACCCGTCGTCGTCCACAAGAACCGGCCGGAGAACGTCCTGCTCGCCGGCGTGCACAGCCCGGTACCCACGCACTGCCGGGCCGAGCTGCGGATCCACCGGGACAACGAACTCGTCCTCGATCACCACACCGGCGAGCACGTGCAGGGCATCGTGATCATCGAGGCGATGCGCCAGATCTGCATCGCGCAGTTCGAGACCGCGATCCGCCCCGGCCTCACCCCGGCTTCGTACGCCGGGGTGTGGAAGCGGATCGACCTGTCCTTCCAGGACTTCCTGTTCCCGCTGCCGGCCACGGTCGAGTCGGTGATCGTCGAGTCCGACCTCGGCCGGGAGACCAACCTCAAGTTCCGCGCCACGACGGCGGTGTACCAGCAGGGTCGCACCGTCGCCACCGCCGGCATCGAGTACTCGATGATCGTGCAGGGGCGCGTCGACACCCTCGAACGCCGCAAGGCCGACCAGGCCACGCGGGCTTACCTCGGCTGAGCCGTCACTCCGGAAGGGAAACCACGCCACGATGTCCGACCTGCAGCAGCAGGACCGCTCCGCGTCCTTCGCCCAGGGCCTGAAACTCATCCAGCAGCTCGGCGGGACCGACCGGCCGGCCGTGCTGGACCTGTTCGAGAGCATCGGGGAGGCCGAGTTCGGGGAGCAGTGCGTCGGGTTCATCTACGGCGACGTCTACCACCGGCCCGGCCTGCCGCTGCCGGAGCGCCAGCTGGCGACGGTCGCGGCCCTCACCGCGCTCGGCTACGCGGGTTCGCAGCTGCAGTTCCACGCCAAGGCCGCGCTCAACGTCGGCTGCACCCGCCGCCAACTGATCGAGGCCGTGATCCACGTCAGCTCGTTCGCCGGGTTCCCGGCGACGCTCAACGCCCTGACGGCGCTCAAGGCGGCCTTCGACGGCCTGCCCGCCGAAGAGCCGTCGGCCGCCGAGGAGGCCGACGGCTCAGTGCCGTGGGCGGGCATCGAGGACCGCTACGAGCGCGGCCTGGCGGCGATGAAGGCCGTCGACGGCGAGGCGGGGGAGAAGGTCGCCGACGGCCTGCGCGACATCGCCCCCGACCTGGCGACCTACATCGTCGAATTCACCTTCGGCGAGATCTACAGCCGGCCGCACCTGAGCCTGCGCCACCGCGAGATCGTCACGATCGCCGCGTGCATCGCGCTGGGCACCGCGCTGCCGCAGCTGAAGGTGCACATCCACGGCCTGCTCAACGTCGGCGGCACCGAGCAGGAAGTCGTGGAAACCGTGCTGCACCTGGCGTTCTACTGCGGGTTCCCGGCCGCGCTCAACGCGATCGCGGCCGCGCGCGAAGTGTTCGCGCAGCGGTGAGCGGCTTCGCAAAGCTGCGTGTTGTCGCGCTCGACTGCGACGGCGTGCTCATCGACGACACCTACCTGGCCATGATCGCCCGGTTCGTCACCGGCCACGGCGGGGTCTACGACGCCGCGGCAGAGCGGGACGTCATCGGGCTGCGCGACATCGTCGTCGCGGAGAAGGTCACCCGGCTCTGCGGTCTGGACCAGCCGGCCGAGGAGACGCTGAAGCAGCTGTGGGCCGCGCGGCAGGACTACCTGGCCGAGCACCCGATCCGGGTGGCCGAAGGTGCGCGCGACTGTCTGGAGGCGCTGTCGAAGCTCCCGGTCCGGCTGGTCTGCTACGGCGGCCGGACCCGCGAGCACACCTTCGACCGGTACCTGGGCGACTTCGTGGACCTCCTCGATCCCGAGGTGCCCTACGTGAGCATCAACGAGCACCGGCCGGGCGTCGGCCACATCGCCCGGACCGTGCTCGGCGTCGGGTTCGACGAGATCGTGTTCGTCGACGACGTCAGCCGGGTGGCCGAGGACGCCCGCGCGCACGGCGCCGGGTTCGCCGGGTTCCCGTCGAGCCCCGCCCACGCGCGGCAGCGGGACTTCATGGCCGCCGCCGGCGTCCGCCACTTCGCGACGTCGCTCGCCGAACTCACCCCGGAACTCCTGGCGATCGTCGACGGGGAGCTCGCGGCTTCGACACACTGGCCTCGTTGAGGAGTGTTCCCGACCCCTTGGAGCCGCTGTGAAGTTCTTTTCCCTGCCCCGTCCCGGCGCCGGGCTCGTCCTGGGCGAGCGTGAGGTGCCCGAACCCGGTCCCGGGCAGGTCCTGGTCCGGCTGCGCGGGTGGGCGGTCAACGCCCGCGACCTGATGATCCTCAAGGGCTTCTACCCGAAACCGGTGAAGCCGGACATGATCCCGCTGTCCGACGGCGCGGGTGAGGTCGTCGCGGTCGGGGACGGGGTGCAGGCCTGGACCGCGGGTGACCGGGTGGCGGCGACCTACTTCCCGGACTGGCTGGCCGGACCCGGCACACCGGAGAAGACCGCCGACGACCTCGGCGGCACGCTCGACGGCGTGCTCGCGGAGTACGCCGTCTTCGCCGAGCACGCCCTGGTCGCGGTGCCCGCGCACCTCGACTACGCCGAAGCCGCCACGCTGCCCAGCGCCGGCGTGACAGCGTGGCGGGCGATCGTCGAGGAAGGCCGGCTGACCCCGGGCCAGACCGTGCTCACCCTCGGCAGCGGCGGCCTGTCCACGTTCGCGCTGCAGTTCGCCGCACTCGGGGGCGCCCACGTCGTCGCGACGTCGAGCTCGGACGAGAAGCTCGAGCGGCTGCGAGAGCTCGGGGCCGCCGAGACGCTCAACCACGCGACCACCCCGGAATGGGGAGCCGCCGTGGCCGGCCTGACCGGCGGCGGCGTCGACCACGTCGTCGACGTGGGCGGCGGCGGCACGATCGGCCAGTCGATGATCGCCGCGCGCTACGGCGGCCACGTCACCGTCGCCGGCGTCCTGACCCACGAAGGCGGCGCCGACCCGATCCTGGTGCTGGTCAAGCAGCTGACCCTGCGCGGCCTCACCAACGCCTCCCGCGAGACGTTCCAGGCGATGAACACCGCGATCGAGCGGACCGGCCTGAAGCCGGTGATCGACCGCCGGTTCGCCTTCGACGAGGTGGCCGAAGCGCTCAAGCACCTGGAGTCCCGGACCCACATCGGCAAGATCGTGCTCGAGAGCGCCTGAGCCCCCCGCTGTCCGCCGGGTAAGTTTTGCCCGCCCGGGTGGGTATTTTCGCTGCCTCCGAACCGCGTTTCCGCAGCTCAGCGACGTGGTGAGTGGGCGAAAAAGTGCCCTTTGGGCAGGAATGGCGGTTGCCACCGGCACCAGGAAGAGTGGACATCACCGGGGACGTCGCCCGAGCAGGTTGCGGTTTGCTCGGGCGGGGGCCCTGGACTGGGGGCGCGGGGAGGGGGTTTCAACCGCCTGGGGGTGGGTTGAAACCCCCTTCCCGCCCGTGCATCCGAAGTTCGTGAAGGCCACCTTGAGGAAGTTGTAGTTCCTCAAGGTGGCCTTCACGAACTTGGTCAGGACGTCGTGCAGGTTCGGCCGTTGAGCGAGATCGTCGTTGGCTTGCTGTTCGCCGTTCCCGACGAGCCGGTGAAGCCGAACTCCGCGCTCCCGCCCGCGGGGATGGTCTTGTTCCAGCCCGCGTCCAGTGCCGTCACCGCCGCGCCGTTCTGGGTGACCTGCGCGTTCCACGCCTGCGTCACCCGCTGGCCGTCCGCGAACGTCCACGTCGCCGTCCAGCCGGTCACCGCCGCCGTGCCGGTGTTGCCCAGCTTCACCGAGGCCTGGAAGCCGCCCTGCCACTGGTTGGTGACCGCGTAGGCCGCCGTGCACGAGCCCGTCGGCACCGGGGTGGTGGTCGTCGTGGGCGTGGTGGTGGTCGTCGGAGTCGTGGTCGTGGTGGTCGTGGGTGTGGTCGGCGTGGTGCTCGTCGGCGGTGGCTCGCTGCCCCCGGACTCACCCACGATCACGCCCCGGCCGTTCGTGCCGACGTACACCCGCCCGTACACCCGCGGATCGCCGGTCAGCGCCGCCCCGATGTTGCCGTACTGGTGCCGGTCGTCGTTGATCCGCGTCCACGAAGCCCCCGCGTCGTCCGAACGGAAGATCCCGCGGACCCCGCCGATCTTGGCGATCGTGTATAACGTCGCATACGTCCGGCCGGGAGCGGCTTTGCCGAACCCGATGTTGTCGGCCTCAGCGACGTTCGCCAGCTTCGTGAAGGACGCTCCGGAGTCGGTCGAGTGCCACAGGCCGTATGCCGTGCCGGATCCGCCGGCCAGCCAGATGTCCCCGGCCACGCCCGGCATCGCCTTGAAGTGCGCTGAGCCGGCCGGCAGCCCGGTGGCCGCGGTCGCGGTGAACTTCGCGCCGCCGTCGGTGCTGACGTAGAACTTGCCCGCCGCGAACCCGTAGAACCGCTTCGGGTCGACCCGGTCCGACTCGACCACCGCGCCGGCCGGGACGCCGGTCGACGCCGTCCACGACGAGCCGAAGCCGACGGAATAGCTGACGTTCGCGCCGTCCGGGCTCCAGACGAACCGGCTGCCGTCGGCGGCCGCGGCCACCGTGCCGCCGCTGGCGTTCCCGCCCGGCTCGGCGCCCTGGAACCAGTTCTTCCCGCCGTCGGTGGAGAAGGCGATCCGGTTGTCGTTCGGCCGCGCGGACCGGTCGAGCGTGCCGGTGCGCACGATCGTCGCGGGCGACAGTTCGGCGTAGTCGAGGCTGGTGGTCGTGGTGAACACCGGCTGGGTGTACATGGTGGCCGGGACCGCGTCGAGGCTGTCGTGCCGGAACCCGCCGATGTCACCGAGGGCCGACAGCAGCGGAGCGCCCGACGGCGGGCTGATCAGGTCGAGCACGGCGGTCTCTTCGAGGCCGCCGACGACCGGCTTGATGGTGATCTTCCCGCCGCTGTCCCACTTCGTGAGGTCGGACGTGCCGTAGATGGTCGCGCCGGTGCCGTAGAGCAGGTGGTTCGAGTCGAAGGGATCGATCTCGACCGACTCGGTCATCCAGCCGAGCTTCGGCGAGGGCACCGGGGGAGCGGCCTGGAGGCCGAAGTTCAGCCACGGCACCGAGGAGATGTCCTGGGTGTAGCGCAGCGACCGGTCCGGGTAGCTGGAGAAGTCCCAGATCCGGGTCCAGGTGGCGCCGCCGTCGGTGCTGCGGAAGAAGATGACGTCCGGCCACCACGACACCTGCGTGGCGACCATCAGCGTGTTCGGGTGCTGCCGGTCGATCGTCAGCCCGCTGTACCCGAAGTAGTCGTCGGTGCTGTCGGAGGGGATCGGGCTGATCCGCGTCCAGGTGCCGGTCTTCGTGGCGTACTTCCAGACGTCGCCCTTGGCGCCGTCGTAAGGGCCGCCGGTGTCGCTCGTCGACAGGTAGAGGTAGCCGCCCGCCGCGTCGAGGACGCCCTTGTGCGCCAGGTACCCGGTGGGCTGGCCGGCCAGCCGCGCCCACGTCGCGCCGCCGTCGGTGCTGCGGTAGACGGTGTTCTGCTTGTCCGCGACGCCGGCGTAGATCGTCTGGGTGGTGCTGCCGCGGGTGCCGGTCGTCGGGTCGAACGTCACCCAGGTGACGCCTTCGATGTCGCTGGAGTAGCCGGTCGTGTCGCTCGGGTCGGGTGCGTAGTTGCCGGGGTTGGGGAAGCTGGTCACCTTCGCCCAGGTGACGCCGGAGTCGGTGCTGCGCCAGAGCCCGTTGCCGCTCGGCGCGCCGAGGTAGAGCACGCTGTTGCGGTTCGGGTCGATCGAGAGCCGCTCGCCCATCCCGCGGCCGGGCATGTTGCCGCCGAGCTTGAACGGCAGGGCCGCGGCCTGCCAGGTGGCACCGCGGTCGGCCGACCGGAGGATCGCGCCGGTGTTCGGGTCCCAGCTGTTGGTGTACATGCCGGCCGCGACGTAGACCCGGTTCGGGTCGACCGGATCGGTGGCCAGGCTGACGACACCGTTGTGACCCCAGTCGGTCCAGCCGACCGAGTCCAGCAGCGGGAGCCAGCGGCCGGTGGCGGTGTTCCAGCGGTAGGCCCCGCCGATGTCGGTGCGGGCGTAGACCAGCCCGGGTTCGGTCTGGTTGAAGATGATGCCGGGGACGAACCCGCCGCCGGCGATCTCGGCGTTGCGCCAGGTGGTGGCCGCCGGTGCGGCCGGGGAGGCCGGCGCGCCGACGGTGACCGCGACGGCGGCGGGCAGGAGAACGGCGAGCGCGCTGACGATCAGGCGTCTCGCTGATCGGAACCTGGACGGGGAATGCGTTCTTGGCACGACGTTGTGCACCTTGGCCTCCACACTCTGGGAGCGCTTCCAGAGGGAAGGTAAACCAGTGTTCCGAGCGTTGTAAAGCGTTCGACGATTTCGGTGAGCAGTACAGTCCACAGTGGATTTCCAGCCGAGGTGGTGCCGGATTTGCCGGAGTCATGTACGTGAACGTCGATCAGGTTTCTGAATTGTTATCACGGATCTTCTTGCCCGCCATTTTCCGGCGTGTGAGTGTGGTGGCCGCTGGTGGACTGGACCTACGAAAGAGGCGACCCGGCAGATGACCGATCAGTCAAGTACACAGACAGCGACGGCCCGGCACATCGGCCGGACCACGTTGTACTTCTTCGGCGCGCTCGGCGGCATCCTGTTCGGCTACGACCTCGGTGTCATCTCCGGGGTGCTCCCGTTCATCGGGAAACTGTGGGCGCTGACCAGCTGGGACAAGGGCGTGATCACCGCCAGCCTGTCGGTCGGCGCCATCGTCGGCGCGCTGTTCTCCAGCCGCACGAACGACGCCCTCGGTCGGCGCCGCACGATCATGGTCGCCGCGGGCATCGTCATCGTGGGCACGCTGGCGGCGACCTTCTCGCCGACATTCGTGCTGCTGGTGCTCTCGCGCCTGGTCATCGGGCTCGGCATCGGGCTGTCGTCGTCGACCGTCCCGACGTACCTGTCCGAACTGGCGCCGGCCAAGTGGCGGGGCGCGATGGGTGCGCTCAACCAGATCTTCATCGTGCTGGGCATCCTGATCGCGTTCCTGGTCAGCTACTGGCTCGGGCCGATCTCGGCGTGGCGCTGGATGTTCGCCGGCGCGATCGTGCCCGCGGTGATCCTGCTCATCGGGCTGGTGTTCCTCCCGGAGACGCCGCGGTGGCTGGTCAAGAACGGCCAGGAGGACGAGGCCCGCCGGGTGCTGGCCAGCGCGCACGGCAACACCGTGAACCTCGACGAGGAGATCGCGACCATCCACGAGGTCATCCGGCTCGACACCGAGGAGAAGCCGCGGATCCGCGACCTGTTCTCCGGGTTCGTGCGGCCGATGCTCGTGGTGGCTCTGCTGCTCGCGATCGGCCAGCAGTTCAGCGGCGTCAACGCGATCAACGCCTACTTCCCGACGATGCTCATCGGCCTCGGCTTCGCCACGCAGGCCGCCCTGCTGTCCGGCGTGCTGCTGGGCGTCACGAAGTTCCTCTTCACCGCGTGGGTCGTGTTCGTGGTGGACCGCTGGGGCCGCAAGCCGCTGCTGCTCATCGGCAACGTCATCATGGTGCTGACGCTGGTGGCGGCCGGCCTGGTGGTGCTGAACGTCCACGACACCGGCACGCGCGGCCTGCTGATGCTGGTGATGATGGTGCTCTACCTGGTCGGCTACGAGCTCGGCTGGGGCGCGGTCGTCTGGGTGATGATGGCCGAGGTGTTCCCGCTGAAGTACCGGGCGACGGGCATGGGCCTCAGCAGCGTGGTCCTCTGGGCGTCGACCGGCATCGTGAGCGCGGTGTTCCCGCTCATCTCGGACCCGAAGTCCCTCGGCATCGGCGGCTCGATGTTCCTGTTCGCCGGGGTGAACGTGGTGCTGTTCGTGCTCACCAAGTGGCTGGTCCCGGAGACCAAGGGCCGCTCGCTGGAGCAGATCGAGCTCGACCTGCGGGCGCGCCAGGGCGTCGCGGTCAAGAGCTGACCCCGCGGAAAGCGGCCTGCTGCAGCTGGTCGTGAGTGGTAATTAGGGTTCTAACCGTCATTACCACTCACGACCCGCAGGGTGAGTTTGCCGGCCAGCCGCCCGATCCACGCCTCGACCTCGTCCGGCGAGCGGTCGGGGAGCCCGAAGATCGTCTCGGTGACGCCCAGGGAGTCCAGGTGCGCCAGGCGTTGCGGATCCGGCCGCTCGCCGAGCGCGCAGATCCGGGGAGCGTCCGAACGGCCTTCGTCGCGCCAGATCTCCTTCAGCAGTGCCACGTGCCCGTCGAGGTCGGTGTCGGCCGGCGTGGTGAGCCAGCCGTCCGCGTGGCGGGCGATCCAGCGGAACGTCTTCTCGGTCGGGCCCGCGCCGAGCAGCACCGGGATGTGCGGCTGGACCGGCTTCGGCCACGCCCAGCTCGGCCCGAACGAGACGAACTCCCCGTCGTAGGCGGCTTCCTCCCGCGTCCACAGTGCCTTCATCGCCTCGAGGTACTCGCGCAGCGCGGTGCGGCGGCGGTTCCCGGGCACGCCGTGGTCGGTCAGCTCGTCGACGTTCCAGCCGAAGCCGGCGCCGAGGGTGACGCGGCCGCCGGAGAGGTGGTCGAGGCTGGCGATCGTCTTGGCGAGGGTGATCGGATCGCTTTCGACCGGCAGGGCCACCGCCGTGGACAGCCGGATGCGCGAAGTGACCGCGGCCGCCGTCGCCAGCGCGACCCACGGGTCGAGTGTCCGGCTGTAGCGGTCGTCGGGCAGCGACGCGTCCCCGGTGCGCGGGTGCGGCGACTCGCGTTTCACCGGGATGTGGGTGTGCTCGGGGACGTAGAAGGTCGAGAACCCCGCGGCTTCCGCGGCGCGCGCCGCGGCCGCCGGAGTGATCCCTCGGTCGCTGGTGAACAGCACGATTCCGTAGTCCACCCGGGGAGCGTATTAGAACGTGTTTCAGTTTTCAAGGCGACGCCATGGTGACTCTGCGTCGTTCGCTGGACACTTTCGGTGGTCTTGAGAGGCGCTCGATCCGGGACTGTCACACTCGGGGGCGGCAGCCGCGGGCTGGTCGGTCGACGGAGGTGCAGGGTGACCCGGATAATCCATTGTGGACGGACAGTGTCCCACTCCGTGGACGCGCCGGCGGGGCGGGATGGCGTGCACGGGGCCGGTTCCGATACCGTGGACCACAGGCCGAGAGGCGCTGCGACGGACCGCCGGGTCCGCCACGCTCGGTCGGGAATGACCAACCAAGGGCGCCTCCCGACTGAGGGAGGCTGCCGGTGAACACCCCGCACGAGTCCACGGCGTTCGACTCAGAAGCACGCTTGCGCGCGCTGCTCGACCAGCGCGTGGCGGTCCTGGACGGCGCCTGGGGAACCATGCTGCAGGGTGCCGGGCTGACTCCGGCCGACTACCGTGGCGACCGCTTCGGCGACCACACCCACGACGTCACCGGCGACCCCGACCTGCTGAACCTCACCCGCCCGGACGTCATCCTCGACGTCCACCGCCAGTACCTGGCCGCGGGTGCGGACATCACCACGACCAACACCTTCACCGCCACCAGCATCGGCCAGGCCGACTACGGCCTGCAGGCGCACGTCCACGAGATGAACGTCCGCGGCGCGCAGCTGGCCCGCCAGGCCGCCGATGAACACGGTGGGCGGTTCGTCGCCGGGTCGATCGGCCCGCTCAACGTCACGCTCAGCCTGTCGCCCAAGGTCGACGACCCGGCGTACCGCGCGGTCACGTTCGAGCAGGTCAAGGCCACCTACGCCGAGCAGATCGCCGGGCTCGCCGAGGGTGGTGTCGACCTGCTGCTGATCGAGACGATCTTCGACACGCTGAACTGCAAGGCCGCGATCGCCGCCGCGCGCGAGGTCGCCCCGCACCTGCCGCTGTGGATCTCGGTGACGATCGTCGACCTGAGCGGCCGGACGCTGTCGGGGCAGACCGTCGAGGCGTTCTGGAGCTCGATCGAGCACGCGAAGCCGCTGGTCGTCGGCGTGAACTGCGCGCTCGGCGCCAAGGAAGCGCGTCCGCACGTCGAGGAACTCTCGCGGCTCGCCGGCACCTACGTCGCCTGCCACCCGAACGCCGGGCTGCCGAACGCGTTCGGCGGCTACGACGAGACGCCCGAACAGACCGCCGGGCTGCTCGGCGGCTTCGTCCGCGACGGCCTGGTCAACGTGGTCGGCGGCTGTTGCGGCACCACCCCGGCGCACATCGCGAAGATCGCCGAAGCCGCGAAGGGCGTCACGCCGCGTGAGGTGCCCGGGCCGCCCGCGTTCACCCGCTTCAGCGGCCTCGAGCCGTTCGGCATCGGCGCCGACACCGGGTTCGTGATGATCGGCGAGCGCACCAACGTCACCGGCTCCAAGCGGTTCCGGCGGCTCATCGAGTCCGGCGACCACCAGGGCGCCGTCGACGTCGCGCTGGAGCAGGTCCGCGGCGGCGCGAACCTGCTCGACGTCAACATGGACGCCGACCTGCTCGACGGCGAGCAGGCGATGACGACGTTCCTCAACCTCATCGCCACCGAGCCCGAGGTCGCCCGGATCCCGGTGATGGTCGACAGCTCCAAGTGGAGCGTGCTCGAAGCCGGCCTGCGCTGCCTGCAGGGCAAGGGCGTGGTCAACTCGATCAGCCTCAAGGAGGGCGAAGAGCCCTTCCTGGCCCAGGCCCGCACCATCCGCGACTACGGCGCCGGCGTCGTCGTGATGGCCTTCGACGAGCAGGGCCAGGCCGACACCGCCGACCGCAAGGTGGAGATCTGCGGCCGCGCGTACGACCTGCTGACCCAGCAGGCCGGCTTCGCGGGCGAGGACATCATCTTCGACCCGAACGTCCTCGCCGTCGCCACCGGCATCTCCGAGCACAACGGCTACGCGAAGGCGTTCATCGACGCGCTGCCCCGGATCAAGCAGCGCTGTCCCGGCGTCCACATCAGCGGCGGCATCTCGAACCTCTCGTTCTCCTTCCGCGGCAACGACGTGGTCCGGGAGGCGATGCACTCGTCGTTCCTGTTCCACGCCGTGCAGGTCGGCCTGGACATGGGCATCGTCAACGCCGGCCAGCTCGCCGTCTACGAAGACATCCCGAAGGACCTGCTCGAGCTGGTCGAGGACGTGCTCTTCGACCGCCGCGAAGACGCCACCGACCGCCTGGTCAGCTTCGCCGAGAACGTCAAGGGCAGCGGCACCAAGCGCGTCGTGGACCTCTCCTGGCGCGAAGGCACGGTCGGCGAGCGGCTGTCCCACGCGCTGGTGCACGGCATCGTCGACTACATCGAAGACGACACCGAAGAGGCGCGGCAGCAGCTGCCCCGGCCCCTCGACGTCATCGAGGGCCCGCTGATGGACGGCATGAAGATCGTCGGCGACCTGTTCGGCTCCGGCAAGATGTTCCTGCCGCAGGTGGTCAAGAGCGCGCGCGTGATGAAGCGGTCCGTCGCCTACCTCGAGCCGTTCATGGAGGCGGAGAAGGAGAAGGCGCGCCAAGAGGGCCGGCTGGAGTCGGCGAGCGGCCAGGGCAAGATCGTGCTCGCCACGGTGAAGGGCGACGTCCACGACATCGGCAAGAACATCGTCGGCGTGGTGCTCGGCTGCAACAACTACGAGGTGATCGACCTCGGCGTGATGGTGCCGGCGGGCAAGATCCTCGACACCGCGGTCACCGAAGGCGCCGACGCCGTCGGGCTGTCCGGGCTGATCACGCCGTCGCTGGACGAGATGGTCGCCGTCGCCACCGAAATGCAGCGACGCGGCCTGAAGATGCCGCTGCTCATCGGCGGCGCGACGACGTCCCGCCAGCACACGGCGGTCAAGATCGCCCCGGCCTACGACAACGCGACGGTGCACGTCCTCGACGCCTCGCGCGTGGTCGGCGTGGTGTCCGACCTGCTCGACCCGGACCGCTCGATCGTGCTGGCCGAGAAGAACCGGGCCGACCAGGAGGTGCTGCGCGAGCAGCACGCGAGCAAGCAGCGGCGCCCGATGCTCACCCTCGAGCAGGCCCGCGCGAACCCCGAGAAGGTGGCGTTCGACGGCCTGCCGACCCCGGCGTTCACCGGCGTCCGCGTGATCGAGCCGGCCATCGCGGAACTGCGCGAGATGGTCGACTGGCAGTTCCTCTTCCTCGCCTGGGAGCTCAAGGGCAAGTACCCGGCCATCCTGGAGCAGCCGGTCGCCCGTGAGCTGTTCGACGACGCGAACACACTGCTCGACCAGATCATCGCCGACGGCAGCTTCACCGCGAAGGGCGCGTACGCGTTCTGGCCGGCGCACAGCGAAGGCGACGACATCCTGCTCGAGGGCGACTACGCGCACGTGAGTTTCCCGATGCTGCGGCAGCAGACGGCCAAGCCCGCGGACCGCGCGAACCGCTGCCTGGCCGACTACATCGCGCCGATCGGTGACCACCTCGGCGGCTTCGCGGTGGCCATCCACGGCGCCGAGGCGCTGGCCAAGCGGTACGAAGCCGAGCAGGACGACTACCGCGCGATCATGGTGAAGGCGCTGGCCGACCGGCTCGCCGAGGCGTTCGCCGAGCACATCCACCTGCGCGCCCGCCGCGACTGGTTCGAGCCGGACGCGCAGCCGGAGCTGGCGGACCTGCACGCGGAGCGGTTCCGCGGCATCCGCCCGGCGCTCGGCTACCCGGCCAGCCCCGACCACAGCCAGAAGCGCGAGCTGTTCGAGCTCCTGGCGGCCGGCGAGCTGGGCATGGACCTGACCGAGTCGTACGCGATGACGCCGGCGGCGAGCGTGTCCGGGCTGATCTTCGCCCACCCGGACTCGAAGTACTTCACCGTCGGCCGCCTCGGCCGCGACCAGGTCGAGGACTACGCCCGCCGCAAGGGCGTGGAGATCGCCGAGGTCGAGCAGTGGCTGCGGCCGAACCTGGCCTACGACCCCGAGGCGTAGTCCGGCAGCTTGATGTCGGTGGCGAACTTGTCGGTCGCCTTGAGCATCAGGCCGAGCAGGACGCGGGACTTGAACGTCCAGTCCCGCAGCTTGATCCGGAGCGGGGACGGCGGTGCCAGGAAGGGCCCGGCGCTGCCGCGCTGCGAGACCTTCGCGTAGTCCTGCATCAGTTCCTGGTAGCGGGCGAACGCGATCCGGTGATCGCCACCGGCTGCCCGGAGTTCGCCCGCGAGCACGTACGCGCCGACGACCGCCAGGCCGGTGCCGAAGCCGCCGAGGGTGTTGCCGTAGGCCGCGTCGCCGAGGAGCACGACCCGGCCGCGCGAGTAGCGGTCGATGGTGACCCGGCTGAGCGAGTCGAGGTAGAACTCGCGGGCCCGCGGGATCCGGGCCATCAGCTCCGGCACCCGCCAGCCGGCACCCCGGTAGGCGTCCATCAGCAGCTCCCGCTGCTTCTCGGTGTCGGTGCGGTCGTAGTCCGGCTCCGGTGAGGCGAAGACGAAGAACGCCGACGCCTTCGGCCCGCCGACGGCGGCCATCCGGCCCGGCTCGTTGTACATCTCCGCGTCGTCGCCGCCGATCTCCTCGCCGAGTTCGGCCAGCGCGTAGTGGTAGCCGAGGTACTGCACGTACTCGCGCTCCGGGCCGAACGCCAGCCGCCGCACGTTCGAATGGATGCCGTCGGCGCCGACGACCAGGTCGAACCGGCGGGGCCGGGCGTGGGCGAAGGTGACGTCGACGCCGTCCGCGGTTTCGGTCAGGGACGTGATGGTGTCACCGAAGACGTACTCGCAGTCCGTGTGCGCGTAGAGGATTTCGGCCAGGTCGCCGCGCCGGATCTCGATCTCGCCGCCGGTGAACTCGCCGGGGATCACCGCCCGCGCGCGTCCGGCCGCGTCGACGATCGTCTGGTCCTGTCCGCCCGTCTGCCGCCGCAGGACCTCGTCGAGGATGCCCATGCGCTCCAGGACGGTCCGGTGGGTGGCGCCCTTGAAGTCGACGGCCTGGCCACCGGGCCGCAGCGCCGGGGCGCGTTCGACAACGGTGACGGTGCAGCCGTGGCGGGTCAGCAGGCAGGCGAGGGCGGGGCCGGCGATGCTCGCGCCGGAGATCAGGACGGTCGGGTTCTTCATGCCGTCGAGCTTCGCCAGGGCCGCTTACCGGTCCCTGGCGAAGCGCTGACGGTGGCCTACTCGACGGCGCCGTTCTGCGTCAGCAGCGTCTGGTACCAGCTGTCGTACGGGTGGTTCGTCGCCGGGTAGTTCGCCAGGGGAGAGGTGGCCTGGCTCCCCGAATCGAAGTCCCAGCCCCGGACCAGCTTGCCCGACTGCCTCGCCGAGGTGATGAACGCGGACTCCGACGCGGGCGCGCCGTAGAACAGCGCGCCCTGCTGGAGCTCGGCGCTGTCGCCCTTCTGGAACTCGTCGAAGGCGACCTGCCGGTAGCGGATCCGGTCGCCGCCGACCCGGTCGGTGTCGGCCCGCAGCGTCTGCGCCGAGGTCGGGCCGTCCGCGCCGGTCCACACGGACACCGTGCGACCGGCACTGGTGGCCGTCGCCTTGGCGAACCGCGCGTCGGAGGTCTTGGCGTTGCCGGTCCACGACACCGTGGTGCCCGTCAGCACGCCGTCCCAGGCCCAGTTCTGGCTGTTGTTCTGGCTCTTGTGGATCTCCCGCGGGTGCGTCGCGTCGGTGAAGGCGACCGTCGGCAGCACGCCGTTGTCGTACTGGTGGCTTTCCTGCCAGGTGATCTCGCCGCCCGCGCCGAGCTTGCCGACGTGGTACCAGAGGGTGGACGCGCCCTCGGACTGGTGGACCTCGACGAGGTCGCCGTTGTCGTTGAGCGCGACGGCCGGCGTCTGGCCGTTGTCGTACTTGCCGTGCCGCAGCCAGGTGACCCGCCCGTCGGCGCCGTAGGTCCCGGTCCAGTACCAGAGCCCGCCGGTCCCGGAGTCGTGCACCTCGACGACCTGGCCGCGGCCGTTCAGCGCGACCGCCGGGTGGTAGCCGACGTCGCGCTTGTACTCGGTGCGGGAGCCGCCGTCACCGGACAGCAGCGGCAGCACGCGCCCGCGCAGCGCGTCGACGTCCGGCTGCGCCGCCGGGTAGTCCTGTGCGTGCAGCAGCCGTCCGCCGAACACCGACTCCAGTTCCTGGTTGAGCGCCGTCAGGTTGCCCGCCGCGAACGACGGGTTGTCGGTCAGGTCGTCCTTGAGGTCGAGCATGACGACGATCGGGGCGGCGGCCGGGTGCTGCGCCGACCAGGTGTTCACCACCGCCAGCCAGTCGCGGAGGTTGTTCGACGCGGGGTTGCCGCCGCTGTGGTCCACGAGGTTCCCGGGCGAGTCGTGCCCGACGGCGTAGTCGCGCGACGTCGCGTAGCCGTTGTCGTGCACGTCGAGTTCCAGGAACCGCACTCCGTGGTCGAGCTGGTAAGTGACGGAATTCTTGGCGCCGTCGACGTTGCCCGAATAGCTGTTGTGGGTCGCGCGGAACACCGACGCGGAGAACGGCGGGCTCGCGGCGTGGGCGGTCCCGGCGGTCAGCAGGGCGGCGGTGGTGATCGCGGCGGTGGCGAGTGCGGGCAGGCGGCGCATCCTCGGATCCTCACGTCGGGGAACGGGCTCGCCCATCCTGGCTCCTCCGGCGAGGCGTTGTCCTGAATTCCGCGAAAACGGTTGATCACGGTGTCGGGAGAATTGCCGGAAAATGCTCACCAAATTGCAGATCAAGTGTCTGCTTTGTCGGTTTTGTCGCACCGCTTGGCGATTTATGCCAAATTGCTGTGCGGATTCGGTACTTCGTGGGTCCCGGCATTGTCATTATCCCAACACAGCTGTGCGTGGACGACAGGCGGGCGGGGAGGCAGTGGGGGTGGTGAACGATTGGCCACTGGTCGGCCGCGAACAGGAACTGGCGTTCGCGCGCCGGGCGCTGGCCGACGCCGAGGTGTGCGGCCTGCTGCTGACCGGGCGCGCCGGCGCCGGCAAGACCCGCCTGGCCAAGGTGCTGCTGGCCGAGCTGGCCGCCGACGGGGCGCGCACGCACTGGGTGCGCGCGATGTCGTCCGCTTCGACGATCCCGTTCGGCGCCTTCGCCCACCTCCTGCCCGGCAGCGCGGACGGCACGGCGGACCGCGCCCACCGGCTCAACCAGGTCGCCGGCCACCTCACCCGCGGCGCGGAGGGGCGCCGGCTCGTGCTCTGCGTCGACGACGCACACCTGCTCGACGACCTTTCCGCGACCCTGGTGCACCAGCTGGCCGCGACCGCGTCGGCGTTCGTCGTCGTGATCGCGCCGCACGGGGTGAGCGTGCCCGGCCCGGTGTTCGCGATGTGGAAGGACCGCGTCGCCGAGCGGCTCGACGTCGGCGAGCTGAGCCGGCCGCAGACCGCCGAACTGATCACCGCGGCACTGGGCGGGCGGCTCGAGGACGGCGCGGAGCACCGCCTGTGGCACCTGACCCTCGGGAACCCGCTGTTCCTGCGGGAACTCGTCCAGGGCGGGCTCGACAGCGGTTCGCTGTCGGCCGCGGACGGCCTGTGGCGGTGGAGCGGTGCCCTCAGCGCGTCCCCGCGGCTGGTCGAGCTGATCGAAACCCGCACCGACCGCGTCGATGCCGACGAACGGCGGCTGCTGGAACTGCTGGCCTTCGGGGAGCCGCTGGGCTGCGAACCACTGCTGCGGCTCGGCGCCGCGCGCGTGCTGGCCTCCACCGAGCAGGCCGGGCTCGTCGTGTCGGAACGCACCGGGCGGCGGCTGAACGTCCGCCTCGCGCACCCGCTCTACGCCGAGGTGATCCGGCGGCGGACGTCGCCGCTGCGGCAGCGCGACACCTACCGCATCCTCGCCCGCACCCTGGACCTGACCGGCGCCCGGCGCGCCGAGGACAAGCCGCGGCTGGTGCGCTGGCGGCTGGCCGCCGGGCTGCCGACCGACCCGCAGCTCGTCCGCGACGCGGCGGAGACGTTGCTGCGCAAGGACTTCCCGCAGGCCGAGCAGCTGGCCGCGGAAGCCGTCCGGCTGGGCGGCGGGTTCGCCGCGAAGTTCCTGCTGGCCCAGGTCCGGATCGCGGGCGGACGGCACGCCGACGCCGATGCCTTGCTGGCGGAGCTCGCCGGCGAAACGGTGTCGGACGTCCAGCACGCGCGCGTCGCCGGGACACGGGCCCGGAACCTGGCGTTCGGCCTGAACCGGTTTTCCGACGCCGAAGCGGTGCTGGACACGGCCGAGACGGCGGTGTCCGGCCCGGCCGACGACCTCGTGATCGCCCGGGCGGCCCTGCGCGCGGCGGCCGGCGCGGCGGGCGCGGCCCTGGACCTGCTCGGCCCGGTGCTGGACCGCCACCACCGCGGCGACGAGCTCCGCCTCGGGGCACTCGTGGTCGCGGCCGGGGCACTCGCCGATTCCGGGCGCACCGAAGCGTGCCTCGGCGTCGTCGAAGAGGGACTCGCGATCGCGACGTCCGGTGCCTCCGTGCCGGGGTCCCGGGTCCGGCTGGAGCACGCCCGGATCGTCGCGCTCTGCCGGGCGGGCCGCCTGGAAGAGGCCGAGGACCTGGCGGGCGACGACTACCGGCACGCGGTCCGCGACCGCTGGGGCCCGGCGCTGGCGGGCGCGGCGGCGTCCCTCGGGACGGTCGCGCTCGCGTACGGCAACGTGCGGGCGGCGATCCGCCGGCTCCGCGAAGCGCTGGCCGTGGAGGGACACGACCAGCCGTACGAATTCCGCCCCGCGGTGACGGCGGCGTGGGCCCGGGCCTCGGCGATGGCCGGCCGACCCGAGGACGTGGACCTGCCCGGCCCGCTCGGTGACTGGGCCGGCGCCTGGGCGGCCGCCGCCCGGGGCGAGCTGACCCGGGCCGCGGAGCTGGCGGCAACCGCGGCGGCGGCCGCGGAATCGACGGGCCGGGCGGCGGTCGCGGCGGAGATCCGGCACGACCTGGTCCGCTTCGGCGTGCCCGAGTTCGCCTCGGGCCTGGACGGGCCGCTGGTGTCGCTGTACGCGGCCCACGCGCGGGCACTGTCCACGGGGGACGCGGCCGGTGTGGACGCGGTCGCAACGGCGTTCGCCGGCCTCGGGGCCCGGTTGCTGGCGGCGGAGGCGGCGGCCGAGGCGGCGCGGCTCCACCGCACGGCGGGCAAGCTGGGCAGCGCGGTCGGCTCGGCCCAGCGGGCCCAGGCGTGGCTCGCGTCCTGTGAGGACGCCGCGACTCCGGCGCTGGCGTTGCTGGACACCCCGCTCGACCTGACGGTCCGGGAGCTGGAGATCGCGCGGTTGGTGGCCACCGGCCTGACGAGCCGAGCCGTCGCCGACCGCCTCGTGGTGTCGGTCCGCACGGTGGACAACGTGCTGCACGGCGTCTACGCGAAGCTGGGTATTTCGGGGCGGCGGGAGCTCGCTTCGGTGGTGGGGCAGCCGGAGCCGGGGAGTAACCCGGGCGACGGTCCGTAGGTAACCGGCCGGCCGGGGCGCGGGAACCCGAGTAGGTCGCTACTCATGACCCGGACGTCCGGCGGCTCGACACTGGATGACAACGGAGGGGCGCGGGCTTCACCGATCCGAATGTCAGGAGTGCACACGATGACGACTTCATCGGGCGACGTTTTCCAGAGCGAGCAGGGTTCAAGTGGTTCGGGTGGGAACCAGTTCAACGAGCAGGCTTCCACGGGTGGTGGCGGGGACATCTTCCAGAACGAGCAGGGTTCCGGAGGCCACGGCGGGAACCAGTTCAACGAGCAGGCTTCCACCGGTGGCCGCGGTGGGGACATCTTCCAGAACGAGCAGGGTTCGGGTGGTTCGGGTGGGAACCAGTTCAACGAGCAGGCTTCGACGGGTGGCCGCGGTGGGGACATCTTCCAGAACGAGCAGGGTGCCGGCCGCGGTGCGAACCAGTTCAACGAGCAGGCGTCGGCCGGCCACCACGGTGACGTGTTCCAGAACGAGCAGGGTTCCGGCGGTTCCGGTGGCAACCAGTTCAACGAGCAGGCTTCCACGGGCGGCGTGGGAAACATCTTCCAGAACGAGCAGGGCTCGGGCGGTCATGGTGGGAACCAGTTCAACGAGCAGGCTTCGACCGGCGGCCACGGGAGCATTTTCCAGAACGAGCAGGGCTCGGGTGGCCACGGCGGGAACCAGTTCAACGAGCAGGCTTCCACAGGCGGCCACGGGAGCATTTTCCAGAACGAACAGGGCTCGGGTGGCCACGGCGGGAACCAGTTCAACGAGCAGGCCTCGACCGGCGGCCACGGCAACATCTTCCAGAACGAACAGGGCCAAGGCCACGGCGGCAACCAGTTCAACGAGCAGGCCTCCACGGGCGGCCACGGCAACATCTTCCAGAACGAACAGGCCCAGGGCCACCACGGCGGCAACCAGTTCAACGAGCAGGCGGCCACCGAGCACCACGGCCACGAACACGAGCACCACCACGGCGGCCACGACCACGGCCACCAAGACCACGGCCACCACGCCGATCACCACCACCACGACGCCGACCACTACTGAACCGGCGCCGGCAACCGAGTGAACAAGCAAGAGGAGCGGTCATGCAGGAGCCGAGTGGCGGGGGGCGCATCGCCCTCGACACCCTGGACCTGGCCGTCAAGGGTGCGAAGGCCTACGGGCGGGACGATCTCGTCCAGCGCCTCACCGACGCCCGGCGCCTGCTGTCCGAACCCGACGTCACCGTCTACGTCGTCGGGGAATTCAAGCAGGGCAAGAGTTCGCTCATCAACGCCCTGCTGACCGCGAAGATCTGCCCGGTCGACGACGACATCGCGACCGCGGTGCCGACCGTGGTCCGGTACGCGTCGGAGTCCGGGGCTCTGGCGACCTACGAGCCGGCCGACCCGTCGTCGCCGCCGTGGACCGAGCGGATCTCCCTCGAAGACCTTCCTGCACATGTGAGCGAAGCCGGGAATCCCGGCAACGTCCGCAGGCTCAAGTCGGTCACCGCGTCGATCAGCCGCCAGTTGCTCTCCGGTGGGCTGGTGCTGGTCGACACCCCCGGCGTCGGCGGGCTCGGCTCGCTGCACAACGCCGTCACCGTGAGCTCCCTCCCGCGGGCGCACGCGGTCCTCTTCCTCTCCGACGCCTCCCAGGAACTCACCGGCGCCGAGCTGCGGTTCCTCCGCACGGTGCAGGAACTCTGCCCGGCCGTCTTCTTCGTCCTCACCAAGATCGACCTCTACCCGCAGTGGCGGCGCATCCTCGAGCTCAACGCCGGCCACCTCGCGGCCTGCGGCATCACCATCGACACGATCGCCGTCTCGTCAGAGCTCCGCACCGTCGCCGCCCGCTCGGCCGACCAGGAAATGAACGTCGAATCCGGCTTCCCGCAGCTGGTCAAGCGCCTGCAGGGGGTGGTCGGGGACGCCGAGCGGGCCGCGCTCAACGCCGTCGGCCTGCACGTCGGGTCCGCGGTCGGGCAGCTGCACGCCGGCCTGCGCGCCCGCCGCACCGCGCTCGCCCACCCCGAGCAGTCCGCCGCGCTCGTCGCGGAACTGGGCCGGGTCAACGACCGCGTCGACGCGCTGCGCAGCCAGTCCGCGAAGTGGCAGCAGCTGCTCTTCGACGGCTTCGCCGACATTTCGTCCGATGTGGACTACGACCTGCGCGCCCGCTCCCGCGGCGTCCTGCACGAGGCCGAAGAGGCCATCGAGGAGGGCGACCCCGCCAAGAACTGGGCCGAGTTCGAGAAGTGGCTGCGGCAGCGCCTGGCGAACGAGACGCTCGAGAACTACGCGACGTTCGTCAAGCACGCCAGGGGCGTGGCGGGCCGGGTCGCCGACCACTTCGAGCTCGCCGAATCCCAGGCCGTGCTGCCGCGCGAGGTCCAGGCGCCGGTGAAGGTCGTCGAGGAGATCGACATCGACTCGTCCTTCACCGGGGTCAAGACCCGCGGCGCCACCGGGATGGCCGCGTTCCAGAAGGCCTACAGCGGCTTCCTGATGTTCTCCATGCTCACCAAGATGGCCGCGCTGGCCATCCCGACGCCGTTCGGGGTCGCGGCCGGCCTGCTCATGGGCCGATCCGGCTTCGTCGACGAGCGCAAGCGGCAGCTGGAGAAGCGCCGCGGCCTGGCCAAGACCGCGGTGCGCCGGTTCGTCGACGAGTTCAACCTCCAGGTCGGCAAGGATTCCCGGGACGCGATGCGCACCGTCCAACGAGAACTCCGCGACGCCTACAGCGCGCGCGTCGAGGAACTTCAGCGCTCCCTCACCGAAGCACTCGCGAACGCCAAGAAGGCCGTCGTCGACGACGACGCCGAGGCGGCGGAGCTCAAGCGGCTGGAGGCCGACATCGAAGCCCTCGAGGTGCTCCACCGCCGCGCCGACGAGCTCACCGTCCGCAGCGGATCGAAGCCCGTCAAGGCGGTGGCCCGATGAACCAGCTCCACCTCCAGGTCCGCGGGTTCGTCGCCCGCGCGTGCGCCGGTTACGCGGGTTCGCCCGCCGAGCCGCAGCTGCGGCAGATCGCCGGCCGGCTCGCCGAACCCCTGCGCGTCGCGATCGCCGGCCGCGTCAAGGCCGGGAAGTCCACCCTGCTCAACGCCCTCGTCGGCCAGGAACTGGCGGCGACCGACGCGGGGGAGTGCACCCGGGTCGTCACCTGGTACCGCAACGGCCCGACCTACCGGATCATGCTGCACCCCGTCCGCGGCATGCCGCGCCAGCTGCCCTTCGGCAGGCTGTCCGGCACACTCGGCCTCGAACTCGGCATCGCGCCCGACGACGTCGACCGGCTCGTCGTCGACTGGCCGTCGCCCGCCCTGCGCGCGATGACGCTGATCGACACGCCCGGGCTCGGTTCGGCGCGCGCGGAGGTCTCGGGCCGCACCGAAGCGGCGCTGGTGCCCGAGGGTGACGGCGTGGGCACCGCCGACGCCGTGGTGTACCTGATGCGGCACGTGCACGGCGACGACGTCCGGTTCCTCGACGCCTTCCACGACGACCCGGCGCAGCGCCGCCCGGTGAACACGATCGGCGTGCTGGCGAAGGCCGACGAAGTCGGGCACGCCCGGGCCGACGCGCTCGATTCGGCGGCGAAGATCGCCGGCCGCTACGCCCGCGACTCCCGCGTCCGCGGGCTCTGCCAGACCGTGGTCCCGGTGGCCGGGCTGCTGGCCAGCTCCGCGGCGACGCTCAAGGAGTCCGAGTTCCGCGCGTTCCGGCGGCTCGCGGCCGCGCCGGAGGCCGCCGTGGCGAGGCTGCTGACCTCGGCCGACCGGTTCTCCGGCGAGTCCGACGAGCCCGGAGTGGACGTCCCGGCGGCCGAACGCGCCGAGCTGCTGGCCCGCTACGGCCTGTTCGGCGTGCGGCTGGCGCACGAGCTGGTCGGCGGCGAGCTGGTGACGGGCGCCAGGGCGTTGTCCGGCGAACTGCTGGCCCGCAGCGGCCTGCACCGCCTCCGGTCGCTGCTGACCACGCAGTTCGCCGCGCGGGCCGACGTGCTCAAGGCCCGCTCGGCGCTGCAGGCGGTGGAACAGGTGCTGCGCGCCTACCCGGACCGCACCGGCGGCCTGCTGCACGAATGGGAGCGGATCGTCGCGGGGGCGCACGAGTTCGCCGAGATCCGGCTGATCGACTCGATCCGGCTCGGCGTCGTGCTGTTCACCACCGACGAGGCCCGCGACGCGGAACGGCTGCTCGGCGCGACCGGGGTGGACGTGCCGAGCCGGCTGGGCCTGCCGGGGGACGCGGGCCGCACCGCGATCCGGCAGGCGCTCGGCGCGCAGCTGCTGAGGTGGCAACGGCGCGCCGAGCACCCCGCGTCCCCGCGTGATGTCCGCGAAGCGGCGCGCGTGCTGGTGCGCACCTGCGAGGGAATCCTGCTCAGCGAAGCCAGGGCGGAGGTCCTGCGGTGAACGAGCTGCCGAAGAAGATCAAGCGGACGGCCGCGGCCGTCGCCGGCGCCGTCGCGTCGGAGGTGGCGGGCAACGCGCTCGCGCCCGGATCACCCGCCGCGCCGCCGTCCCAGCCCGAGCCGGCCGCCGCGGAGACCCCGCACGACACTGCCGCTCACGAGACTGGCGCCCACGAGTACGTGCCGCAGGTCGAGACCAGCACCGTCACCCGCGGCGAGGACGGCCACGTGGAGGCGCGGACCGGCACGGTCTGGCACCCGGAGACGACCGGCGGTGTGCCGCTGAAGGAGCTGCCCACCGTCGAGGAGTTCGAACAGATCGACGTTCGCGAGGACGAGTTCGGCAACTTCATCATCGACGCGACCGAACGGTTCGTGGTGCACGACAACGGCAGCGACGAGGTGTACGTCGACCACCAGCACCTCGTCGTCCCCGGCGACGGCACCCCCGGCGACACCGACATCGACATCGTCCAGGACGCCGGCATCGTCATCCACGAGAACCCGGACGGCACGATCACCGTGGAGCACGAGGGCTCGCTGACCTACGAGCTCACCCCCGACGCGCCGGGGCACGGCGACATCGAGGTGTTCCAGGAGGAGACGGTGATCCTCGACGAAGCCGAGACCGGGCCGCCCGGGATCGAGGTCGGGGTCGTCGTGGACGAGCAGGCCACGGCCGACGACCCGTTCGGCGAGCCGGCCGGGCCGGCCATCCACCAGACCGAGGTGATCGCGGACAAGGGCCGCGGCGTCACGGTGACCGCGCAGGTCACCGCCCCGGCCCCGGCGCTGCCGGGCCCGCTGCCCCCGCCGGTCGTCACGGTCGGCCGGCTTCCGTCCGCAGTGGACAGTGCGCCGGTGGCCGTCGAGACCACGCTGGCGGCGTCGGCGTCGCTCGCCGAGCACCCGGTCCCGCGGCACAGCTTCGCCACCGAACGCGCACCGGTGCACCACGACGCCGGCGAGGTCACCGGGACCCGGCCGCACCCGGCGGAGAAGGACCACCCGTTCGAGCCGCCGCGGCACCCGGATCCCGCCGGGAAGGATCGCCCGTTCGAGCCGCCCCGGCACCACGAGCCGGAACCGGACGCCGTGCCGGACGCGCGGCACCTGCCCGACGACCCGCCGCCGGAGCCGCACGATCCACCGCCGGCGGAGCCGCACGACCCGCCGGAGCACGAAGACCACCACTTCGCGGAGCCCGAACCGGTTCCCGCAGATCACCCGACTTGGGACCACGCGCACACCGGCGGCGGAGGCTGACATGGGCTACGGACTGGGCATCGACCTCGGCACGACCTTCACGGCCGCCGCCGTCGATCGGGCCGGCCACGTCGAGATGGTTTCGCTCGGCGACCGCACGGCGGCCATCCCGTCGGTGGTGCTGCTGCGCGCGGACGGCAGCGTGCTCGCCGGCGACGCGGCGACCCGGCGCGCGGCCGCCGAACCCGACCGCGTGGCCCGGGAGTTCAAGCGGCGCTTGGGCGACCCGACCCCGGTGCTGCTCGGCGGCGCGCCGCACTCGGTGGCGTCACTGATGGCCCACCTGCTCGGATACGTCGTGCGGACGGTCGCCGGGCAGCAGGGCGGGCGCCCGGACCGGATCATGCTCACCCACCCGGCGAACTGGGGACCCTACAAGCGGGAGCTGTTCGCGCAGGTGCCGAAGCTGACCGGGATCGACCGCGTCGGCCTGATCACCGAGCCCGAGGCCGCGGCGGCGCACTACGCGGCCCAGGAGCGGCTGGACGACGGCGCGGTCGTCGCGGTGTACGACCTCGGCGGCGGCACGTTCGACGCGACCGTGCTCCGCAAGCGGGGCGGCGGGTTCGAAATCCTCGGCACGCCGGAAGGCATCGAGGGCCTGGGCGGAATCGACTTCGACGAGGCCGTGTTCGGGCACGTCGACCGGGCCCTCGACGGGACGCTGTCGCAGGTCGACCCGGACGACCCGCGCGCGGTGGCGGCGGTCGTGCGGCTGCGCCAGGAATGCGTGCTGGCGAAGGAGGCCCTGTCCGCGGACACCGAGGTGGCCGTCCCGGTGCTGCTGCCGTCGGTGCAGACCGAGGTCCGGCTGACCCGCGGCGAGTTCGAGGAGATGATCCGCCCGTCGATCACGGCGACGATCGGTTCGCTGCACCGCGCCCTGCGCTCGGCGAACCTGCGCCCGGCCGACCTCGGCGCGGTGCTGCTGGTGGGCGGTTCGTCACGGATCCCGCTGGTGTCCCAGCTGGTGTCCGCGGAACTCGGCCGCCCGACGGCCGTCGACATCCACCCGAAGTACGGCGTCGCGCTCGGAGCGGCGGCGCTCGCCTCCGGCCGCTCCGGGCTGGTGCAGGCGACGGAGTCGAGGCCGGCGGTCCCGCCGGTGCCGGACGTCCCGCGCGTGCCGTCGCCGCGGCCGGAGACCCGCGCGATGGTCATGCCCGAGTTCGGGGCGGGCGCACCGCCACCGGCGCTGGGTGGTGCCAAACCCGGCTCGACCCCGGGCCGGCGGGCCTCCCGTCGCGGCGTGGTGGTGGGCCTGTGCGCGGTGGCGGTCGTGGCGATCGGCGGCGTGGCGGTGGCGGTGAGCAACTCCGGCGGCAGCCCGTCGGGGACCACCCCGGCGCCGTCGACGAGTGCGGCGAGCGAGACACCCACGCTGGTGACGTTGCCGCCGCCGGAGGAGCCGCAGACCACCCAGGCGACGGCGGTACCGCCCCACACGACGGCCCCGCCGACCCGGCGCAAGACGCCGCCCCGCACGACGACGCCGGCCAAGACGACGACTCCGACGACGACCACGACCCCGACGACCACCACGAGCTCGAAGACCAAGGCGACGCCGTGACCTCGCCGGTAGCCTCGGCGGCATGCCGGCAGTACACGTGATCGTGACGTCCACGACGGATTCGGAAGCAGCAGCCCGCGAGCTCGCCACGCAGGCGATTCGAGCCCGCCTGGGTGCCTGCGCCCAGGTCGTCGGCCCGATCACCAGCGTCTACCGGTGGGAGGGTGCGGTGCAGACCGACCAGGAGTGGCGGGTGGAGATCAAGACGACCGCCGATCGCGTGCCAGCGCTCACCGAACGCCTGCGGCAGCTGCACGGCTACGACCTGCCGGAGGTGATCGCCACCCCGATCGTCGGCGGCAGCGCCGAGTACCTGGCGTGGCTGACGGGGGAGACCCGGGACGCTGGCTAGTACTGCAGGGCGAGATCTTTGTTCGGTGCGGCCGAAGATGGCCGGCCAGGACAATCCTGGACGCCGGTCTGCCGGTCTGCCGCAGCTGGTCGTGAGTGGTAATTCGGGTTAGAACCCGAATTACCACTCACGACCGCCAGCCACGGCAAACGGTGACCTTGTTTCCCCAGGTCACGCACACAAGTGTCCCTGTAGTACTAGATTCCGGGCATGGAGCACGAAGGACTCAGGCAGCGCTTCGCCACGCTGACCACCGCACACCTCGCCGACGCCTGCATCCGCGCCGGGCTGCCGGTGCGGTGCGCGCCGGCCCCGACGCGCGCGGTGGTGCCGGGCAGCAGGCTGTTCGGCCCGGCCGTCCCCGCCCGGCACGTCGGCAGCGTCGACGTCTTCCTCGAAGCCCTGGAAGACGCCCCCGAAGGCGGGGTGCTGGTGGTCGACAACGGCGGCCGGCTCGACGAAAGCTGCGTAGGGGACCTCGTCGTCCTCGAAGCGCGCGCCGCCGGGCTCTCCGGAGTGGTGATCTGGGGCCTGCACCGCGACACCGCGGACATCCGCGCGATCGGGCTGCCGGTGTTCAGCCTCGGCTCGCTGCCCACCGGCCCGCTCAGTCTCGGGCCGCGTGTCGACGGCGGGCTCGCCGAGGCGATCGTGGGGACCTGGCGGATCGGCCCGGCGGACCTCGTGCTGGGCGACGACGACGGCGTCCTCTTCGTCCCGCTCGCCCGGGCGGGTGACTTGTTCACCCTCGCCGAAGGAATCCGTGACACCGAACGCCGCCAGGCCGACCGGATCCGCGGCGGCGAACCGTTGCGGCAGCAGGTGCGTTTCGGTGATTTCCTTGCGGCCCGGGAAACGGATCCGGCCTTGACTTTCCGTGCGCACCTCCGGGCGGTGGGCGGGGCCATCGAAGAATGACCACGAAAGTGTGATCGCCGGCCGAATCGGGTATTCCGAGCCTGCAATGGGTGCGGGAGGCGGAACCATGAACAAGCTCATCGGCTTCGGCAGGGACGTCGAGTACCACTTCGCCCGGGGGCTGCGTGCCTACCTGGCCCGGGTCGCGCGGGCGGTCGGTGTCGGCTTCGAGTCGTGTTCGCTCGACCTCGACGTGCCCGCCTCCGGGTACGTCGCCCTCGACCGCACGCTCCCGGACCTGCCGGGGCACGACCTGGCCCTGATCTGGGACGAGGTGCACGGCTGGTCGGTGGTCGTCGAGCCCGCCGGCGGGGACGCGGCGAAGGTGCTCGCCTACCTCGGCGGCCCCGAGGTGCTGCCCCCGCCGTGCGCGGTCGCCCGGTTCCTCGAGGCGCTGCGGGCCGCCGGGTCGCCCGCCGGCTCGTTCCGGCCGCCGGTGTTCCGGGCGGCGGGCCACCACGAGGACCTCGTCGACTGGCTGCCGGTCACCGGCCCCGAAGGACTGCTGCGGCCGAGTTCCCCGGCCTGGTGACCGGCGGCGATCCCGCGCCCGGGCGCCTAGGATGGGCGGGCACACCGCTTTCGGGGGGTCCGGGTGGCGAAGCCCCCGGCCTCGGGGCGAAGGCCCGGTTGTCACAGTCACCATCGGAGTGAGGGAACACCGTGAGCAGCGCCGATGAGCCTCGTCCCGTCCGTGTCCTGCTCGTGGAGGACCACGACATGGTCGCCGAGGCGCTGCAGCTGGCCCTCGACCGCGCGGACGGGATCACCGTGGTCGGCCGGGCCCGGTCCCGGGCGGAGGCGGTGGCCGACGTGCTCGAGCACGCCCCGGACGTCGTGGTGCTGGACCGGCGGCTCGCCGACGGCGACGCCCTCGGCGTCGTCGCGCAGCTCGGTGCGGGCGGCGCGCGGGTGCTGGTGCTGACCGGCGACGCGACCCCCGCGGTCGCCGTGCAGGTCGCCAAGGCGGGCGGCGCGGGGCTGCTGCTGAAGTCCTCCCAGCTCGGCGTGCTCGAGTCCGCCGTGCGGGACGTGGCCGCCGGCGGCGTGGTCTTCGACCCGGAGCTGCTGCCCGGTGTCTTCGACCGGCTCACCGGCCGCGGGCCGGGCGGCGGCGCGGCGCTGACCGCCCGGGAACGCGAAACCCTCGACCTGCTCGCCGAAGGCGCGACCACCGACGAGATCGGCCTCCGGCTGGGCGTCTCCCGCAACACCACGCGCAACCACGTCCAGCGGGTGCTGGAAAAGCTCGGCGCGCGGTCGAAGCTCGAAGCCGTCGCGGTGGCCCGCCGGGAGGGCCTCATCGGCTGATGCAGCTGCACCAGCCAGGTGGGGGCTTTTGCATCTCGTGCCGCCGGGTGCCCTTCGCGCAGGCTTACGGCGTGACCATTCCTGCCCCGCTCACCGCGGAGTGCGTGCTGAGCGGTTCGGCGCGCGGCCTCGCCGCCGCGCGCCGGTTCACCCGGCTCGCCCTGCTGGCCTGGACCGGCGGTGCCGCCGTCGACGACGCGCTGCTGGTCGTCACCGAGCTCGCGACGAACGCGCTGCGCCACGGCGGCGGCGACCCGGTCCTGCGGCTGAGCGTGGACGGCGGGGACGTCCGCATCGAGGTCTTCGACGACAACCCGGCGCCCCCGGTGCGGCGCCCCGCGGGGACCGACGGGGGCTGGGGCCTCGTCCTCGTCGACCGGCTGTCCTCGGTGCGGGGGACCGCGCCCCACGGCCGCGGGAAGGTGGTCTGGTGCGTCCTGCCGGCCTCGCCCGCGGAGCTCGCGGGCTGAGCCGGGCCGGTGGCCGTGCCGGGCGGGCGGCCATCCGGCAGAGTTGCCGCATGGACGACGACCGGTTCCGCCTGCTGGTGCACGGAGTACTCGACTACGGGATCTTCATGCTCGACACCGAGGGCCGGATCTCGACCTGGAACGCGGGGGCGGAGCGCATCAAGGGGTACGCGGCAGAGGAGATCGTCGGGCAGCACTTTTCGGTGTTCTACCCGGCGGAAGACGTGGCGGCGGGGAAGCCGGCCCGGGAGCTGGAGGTCGCCGTCGCGGACGGCCGGCTGGAGGACGAGGGGTGGCGGGTGCGCAAGGACGGCACCCGGTTCTGGGCGAACGTGGTGATCACGGCGTTGTACGACGAGCAGGGCCGGTTGCAGGGGTTCGGGAAGGTCACCCGCGACGTTTCCGAACGCCGGATGGCCGAGTTGGCCCTGCGGGAGAGCGAAGAGCGGTTCCGCCTGCTCGTCCAGAGCGTCCAGGACTACGGCATCTTCATGCTGGACACCGGCGGGCACATTTCGAGCTGGAACGCGGGCGCCGAGCGGATCAAGGGGTACGCGGCGCAGGAGATCATCGGGCAGCACTTCTCGGTGTTCTACCCCGCGGACGACGTCGCCGCCGGAAAACCGGCCTGGGAGCTCGAGGTCGCCGTCGCGGAGGGGCGGCTGGAGGACGAGGGGTGGCGGGTGCGCAAGGACGGCACCCGGTTCTGGGCGAACGTGGTGATCACGGCCCTGTACGACGCGCAGGGGCGGCTGCACGGGTTCGGGAAGGTCACCCGCGACATGACCGAACGCCGCAACGCCGAGCAGGCCCTGCGCGAACGCCGCCGGCTGGTCGGGCACCTCGTCGAGGCGCAGGAGGTGGAGCGGCGCCGGATCGCCTGGGACGTCCACGACGAGTCGATCCAGTCCATGGTGGCCGTCGGCATGCGCCTGCAGCTGCTGGCCTCCCGACTGCCGGAACCGCACGCGAGCGCCGTCGGCAGCCTCGACGAGTCGGTCGCCGCCGCGATCGCCCGGCTGCGCGGCCTGGTCTCCCGGCTGCGCCCGCCGGAGCTCGACCGGCACGGCCTGGTGGAGGCGGTCTCGGCCTACACCGACGACGTCGCGGGCCGCTGGGGGCTGACGCACGAGGTGCGGGACGAGCTGACCGCCGAGCCGTCGCCCGAAGCGGCGATCACCGTGTACCGGATCTGCCAGGAGGCGCTCAGCAACGTCCACAAGCACGCGCGCGCCACCCGGGTAGCCGTCACGCTGTCCACAGTGGACAACGGCACCCTGGTGCGGATCACCGACGACGGCGTCGGCACGGCCGGGGGCGACGCCGGCGCGGGCCACTTCGGGCTGGTCGAGATGCACGAACGCGCCGAAGCGGCGCACGGCTGGCTCTCGGTGGACAGCGCGCCCGGCGAGGGCACCGTCGTCGAGTTCTGGCTGCCCCTGCTGCCCGACGCGACGGAGCTCGAACCGTGACCGAGCTGCGCGTGCTGATCTCCGACGACGACGGGATGATCCGCGACGTCCTCAGGGAGGTCCTGGAGTCCGAGGACGGCATCGCCGTGGTCGCGGTGGCCGGCGACGCCGACGAGGCGATCCTGCTCGCCGAGCGGCACCGGCCCGCGGTCGCGGTCCTCGACGTCCGGATGCCGGGCGGCGGCGGGGCACGGGCGGCCCGCGAGATCGCCCGGCGCAGCCCGGACACCGCGATCCTGGCCTTCTCCGCCTACGCCGACCGGGCCTCGATCGCCGGGCTGGCCGCGGCCGGCGTCACCGAGTACCTGGTCAAGGGGGCGCCGAACGCGGTGATCGTCGAGGCCATCCGGCGGCTGGGCCGTCCGGCGTCCGGGTGACCGGTCAGGGGACCGGCCGCACCTTCGCGAGGCTGCCGAAGCCGGCCGGCAGCAGCGTGAACAGCCGCCGCACCGCACGGGACGCCCCCGCGGCCACGGTGAGGCAGACCCCGGCCGAATCGGCGAGCAGCCGGGCGCGCAGCAGCGAGTTCAGCCCGGCAACGGAAAAGAACGTGACGCCGTCGAGGTCGATGACGAGCTCATCGAGTTCGCCGTGGACCCGGTCCTGCAGGACTTCGTCGAGGCGGCGGGCGGTGCTGAGGTCGACCTCGCCGGTCACCTCGACCAGCAGGGTGCGGGGGCCGGGGGAGCGCACCCGCAGGGACATGTGGCCGCCGGCGATCAGCTGGTCGGTGGCGGTGAGCTGGTCGGCCAAGCGCGGTTCCGGAACCATCGCGGCACCCTTTCGTCAAGCAGCGGGG
Organism: Amycolatopsis sp. lyj-109; assembly: GCF_046548995.1. NCBI lineage: Bacteria > Bacillati > Actinomycetota > Actinomycetes > Pseudonocardiales > Pseudonocardiaceae > Amycolatopsis > Amycolatopsis sp. lyj-109. Next base: position 24,977 of record NZ_JAJPWR010000022.1, on the reverse strand, counting down.
GCGGACCGGACGTATCGGGACGGAGATGGCCGGACGAGGCAGCGTGCCTGCCCGGGCGCGAAACGTCCGGCTGCGGCTGACGGCTCAACCGTGAACCCTCAGCATAGTGCATCTGCACTAGTTGTCGCGCGTTGCGCGTTGTTTGCCATCCGGAACAAGCGCCCTAAAGTGGCGTTGGGTGCATGTGACCATGCTGTTAGCGAAGGCGGGCCAGGGTCCGGTTACCGTCCTGCCGCGGCTTGTCGTGAGTGGTATTTAGGGCTAGAACCCTAAATACCACTCACGACAAGCCGCGGCAGACCACCCGGCTACCGCATCCGACGACTTCGCCACAGCGCCATCTGACGCACCCAATGCCACTGGGCGCATTCCCGGGCCGGTGGACGATCGACGTCACGCCCAGGTGATCGCCGACGTCGCGGATAACGGGCCGTAACGCACCGCACCCCCTCCGCGAGTAATCTGACACGAGGGGGTGATCGATGGTGCACGCGCGGCGTCTCGGCGGCTTTGACCAGGCGGAACTGCCCGCGGCCCACCGGATCCGGTGGTGGCTGGCCGCGGTGACGGCCGGGCTCGTCGCGGCCGGCTTCGCCGTCGTGCCCTACCTGCCGTTCTTCCAGTCCTGGACGTTCGTGCGGGACCCGAAGGTCGCCACCGTGATCACCTGGACCGTGCTGCAGACGTCCGTGGTGGTCATCTCCGCCGTCCTGACGCTGTACTTCGTCGGCAAGGCGCGGCTGGAAGCCGCCGCCTACCGGGCCAACCAGATCGACATCCGGGTGTTCGTCGACGAACGGGCCGAAGGCAGCCACGACCGCGAGATCGACTCCGCCGTCGAGCTGACCGCCACCTTCAAGCGGTTCCTCAACGCCTCCCGCCTCTACACCCCGACACCGGTCCCGGGCGCCGGCAGCTCCTACGACTTCCTCCAGATCGTCGAGCACGCCGGCGATTCCGCGGACGGCTGGTGGAAGGCGGTCACCAAGGTGATCCGGCTCGCCCAGCCGCCCGCCGCGTTCACCGTCACCGGCACCGTGCGGCCCGGCAACACCCCCGGCCGCCACCAGCTCATCCTGGAACTCGTGCGCGTCCCGCGGTTCGCCGCGAGTCCCCTGGTGATCGAGGACGCGAACTGGCCGCGCGTCCTGCACCGCGCGGCGAACGCCGTGGCCGCGCTGGTCATCCCGCGCAGCGCCTACGTCCGCACGAACATCCACTGGGCCGCCTGGCGCGGCGCGAAGATCCCGTACGAGCTCTTCGACGCCTACCAGCGCGCCAACCACTTCATCGCCTACCGCCGCTACGACGAAGCCCTCGCCGAGTACTACCGCGCGGTCAGCCTCGACCCCTCGAACGTCTACATCAGGCTCGAGATCGCCGCCCTGCAGGAACAGCTCGACCTGCACCTCGACGCGCTCGCCACCTACGACGACGTGATCACCGTCTGCAGCCGGGGGCACCCGCGGCTGGCCCGCTGGTGGATCGGCCCCGACTTCGCGCGCCAGCCCCGCCACGCCGGCCGCGGCCGCGCCGTCGCCCTGCTCATCGCCCGCTACCGGCACGCGCTCGTCCTCGGCCACGGCGACTCGGTCGCCGGGTCCTGGTGGGTGCGGCGCACCACCGCGGGCGCCCCCGGCGACGCGCGGGCGCTGCGCCGCGCCGAACTGCGGGTGGCGATCGAGCTGCGCTTCCGCCGGTACGTCGACCTCGACGTCCGGACGCGCCCGTACGCGATCCCCCGCGAGATGCGGCTCGAGCTGCACCGGCGCGTGCTGCAGGTGCCGGTCGAGGAGCTCCTGATCAGCGAGGCGACCCCGGCGCAGCTGGCCGAGTACAACCAGCGCGCCGCGGAGATGCGGTCGTACCTGGGCGCGCTGTCGCAGTACGAGATCGAGCGGCTGATCGAGGACTACCGGCGGTTCGGCCGCCGCTGGCGCCCCAGCTGGAAGCAGCTGACGAACCGCGCGCTCGACCTGTCGCTGGTCTGGTCGGTGGTGCGGCGCGCGATGGCGGACGTCGAACCGGTCACCGGCGCGGTACCCGAGCCCCGGCCCGCCTACCCCGGCAGCCGCGTCCGGCTGGCCGACGTCTGCCCGGACCGGCGCTGGCCGCCGGACCCGGGTGCGCTCGACGACACCGTCGAAGCCGCGGGGCCGCGCCGGTCGTGGGAGGAGTGCTACAACGCGGCGAGCGTGTACGCGATCGCGATGCTCGAAGTCGGCCCGCGCGGCGAACGCGACCTGCGCGACCGCGCGCGCAACCCGCGTCTGCTCGGCGAAGCGCGGGACGAGGTGGCCCGCCGCGCGGTCCGCGAGCTCTACCACGCGGCGACGATCAGCCACAGCGGCCGGCTGCCGGAGCGCCGCTCCTGGGTGATGGGCGAGGACCCGGACCTCGCGGCCCTGCGCGGGCACGAGCTGTTCCGCGTGTTCGAAATGGTGACGTTCTCCCCGGACCGCGCGGCACCGCTGCGGCCGCAGCGCGCCCACGTCTGGGAGCAGGTCGGCTACGTCCGCCGGCTGGTCGCCGAGATCGCGGGCTGCCGGGCGCACTTCTGGCGCGTCCGCGCGCTCGACGAGGGACCGCTCCCGGACGGCCGCACCCTCGACCGCTGGCGTTCGGCCGACCGCGACGCCTGGCGGAAGCTGGCGAACCTGGCGGCCGGGAAGCAGGACTGGTACACGCGCTACCAGGCGATCTGCGCGTTCCGCGACTGGGCGGCCGAGTCCGGCTACCCGGGCTCGATCTCCGGATTCCCGCGCTACTGCGAGGAAAGCCTGCACGCCCAGCTGCGCGGGGCGGCGGGCCCGCGCGCGAAGACGAACCTCGACGCGAACATCGTCGTCCGCGAGTACGTCCGGCTGTGCGACCGCCGGCTGGACCACCTGGTGGCGGACGTGGCGGAACTCGAGCAGACCCCGGTGGTCGCGGACGACTTCGCGGCCCGCGCGGAGCTGTGGGCGGCGCTGTGTTCGTGGTTCGACGACGACATCGCCGACGGCTCGTCGGCCGACGAGCGCCGCGAACGGTTCCGCAAACTCGCCCGGCCCTAGGCCCGCCGCGTGTAGCGGTGCTTGACCTGGGGAACAAGGTCACCGTTTGCCGTGGCTGGTGGTCGTGAGTGGTAATTCGGGGTAGAAACCGAAATTACACTCACGACCAGCTGCGGCAGACCGGCAGACCGGCGTCCAGGATTGTCCTGGCAGGCTGTCTTCGGCCGCACCGAACAAAGTTCTCGCCCTGCAGTACTAGGCCTGCCGCGTGTAGCGGTGCTTGACTCCGACGGGGAAGTACTCGGGGTCACCCGCCGCCCGCAGGACGACGTCCGGCAGCTGCTGCTCCGGCGGCACGTAGTGCGCGAACTCGCTGTTGAGCCGCACCAGCTGATCGCGCACGGCCGCCGCGATCCGGCCGGCGTCGGCGGTGGCGCCCGGCGCCGTCTCGACCGTGACGCGCAGCCGGCGGTCGCGGTCGGCGTCCTCGACCGACTCGATGACGAACTTGCCCGTCACGGTGTCGCTGATGCCGGGCTGCTCCAAGCCCACGGTCACGTTCTCCGGGTAGACGTTCGCCCCGAAGAACGACACCGTGAACAGCGAGCGGCCGAACACGTAGACGAACGGCAGCTCGGGGCCCGGTGGCGGCGTGAAGCCGTGCCGGGCGCAGAAGCCGAGGAGCTCGGCGTGCGGCAGGAGCCCGCCGTCGTCGGCGATGTGGTAGCGGATGAGCGGGATGCCGCCGTCCGCGGTGAAGACCAGGGTGCCCTCGTGCACCTCGAAGAAGCGGCTCGCCGGGTCGTACTGCACGAGCGTCGGCAGCCGCGCGTCGCCGAAGACCTCGCGGGCCAGGTCCGGGCGGCCGGCGAAGAACCGGCGGATGCCCGCCGACACCGGGGTTTCGGTGCCGAGCACGCCCGCGTCGGCCGTGCCGTACAGCGACGCGATGTCGCGGACCGGGTCGGCGATCCCGGCGCGCCCGGCCACCAGCTCGCGCCACTGCTCGCTGAACACCTCGCCGGCGAGCACGAGCTTGATCGCGTACGCGGGCCAGTCGACGCCTTCGGCGAGCCCGGTGTCGACGACGTCCTTGACGAACGGCGGGTACCCCAGCAGCACCACCTGGTCGAAGTGCGGCGCGAGCTCGGGCAGCACACGCAGGATCTCGGCTTTGTTGTTACCCGGCGCCACGACGGTGATCGGGCAGCCCTTGGCGGCGAGGTGGCGCACGCACGCCGCGGTGAACAGGCCGCCGACCCAGGTGCCGAGCGGGAAGCAGACGACGGCGAGCGTGCGGCGCCGGTCGGCCTGGAAGGCGCCGGCCAGGACGGTTTCGAACCGGCGGGCGACGTGCAGCTCGTCTTCGAGCGCGCGCGGCCAGATCGTCGGGCGGCCGCTGGAGCCGGAGGAGACGGCGATCATGTCGAGCTCGTCGAACGTGCCGCCGCGGCAGAGCTCGGGCAGCGGGTACTTCCGGTGGTAGCCGGCCTTGTCGAGCAGCGGCAGCCGCGCGAAGCCCGCCATCGTCGTGACGCTCGCCGGGTCGATCCCGTGCTCCCGCAGGAACTTCCGGTACGCGGGCACGGTTTCCGCGGTGCGGTGGAAGAGCTCGAGGACGTGGTTTTCCGCCGGCGGTTCCGCAGCTCCGAAGAAGGTGTCGAACGCCTGGCGCACGCGGGTCTGCCGACCGAGGTCCATGATCGGAGCATAGTGGCGGGCGCGTGCCATGATGAGCGCCGTGACGACCTCGGCCCAGGAGCAGCCCGCCGGCGCGCCGTTGACCCTTTACCTGGTCAAACGGCTCGAGCTGGTGATCAGGGCGCTGCTCGACGACGCCCTGCGGCCGCTCGGGCTCACCACGCTGCAGTACACGGCGCTCAGCGTCCTCGAGGCCAGCGGCGCGCTGTCTTCGGCCCAGCTGGCGCGCCGGTCGTTCCTGCGGCCGCAGACGATGCACGAAATGGTGCTGACGTTGGAGAAGCGCGGCCTGATCGCGCGGACCCCGAAGGCGGGCAACAAGCGCGTCCTGCTGGCCGGCCTCACCGAAGCCGGACGCGAACTGCTCGCGGGCTGCGCACCGGCGGTCGCGGAGCTGGAGAGCGCGCTCCTGGCCGACCTGAGCCCGGGCCAGCGCGCGACGTTCCGGGAGGGCCTGCAGCACGGCGTCGCGGCCCTGGGCACGCTTTCGGGGCAGCGGCGGGCACAGGAAGCCTGACCGGGGCGGACGCACCCCGGCGCGGGCACCTGGCCCATCGGTCTCGCCCGACTGGAGTCCCGAGCCGGGCTTGCCGCGACGGAAGCACTAGGCCGACCGAGTGGAAGCGCCGGACGGCCCGTAGCAGGGGTGTGGGTACCGGCGTTGGAGGGTACGTCCCAGGCCTGTTCTCACCGTGGAGGTTCGCCGACGTGACCCGGGCTCGCGAGGTGGGCGGCGCGTCCGTCGTCGCCCGCCGGCTGCTGGTAGTGACGGGAGCGGTGGCGGGCTTGTGGCTGGTGTGCTGGCTGACGTCGGGCAACGCCGAGGCGGCTGGGCAGCCGGGCCGTGGCGGGGATCCGATCGGGGCGGTGGTGGACGCGCTGGTGCCGCCGGTGGCTCAGCCGAAGAGCACGGGCGGGGTACCGGCGGTCGAGGCACCGCGGAACGGGGAGCGGGCTGCCACGCGGGCTTCGCGACCGGCTGCCGATGCGGTCGCGGCGCCGATCGCGGCCGGCTCGGCGGTTTCGCTTACGGCGAAGGCGGCGGTGTCGTCGGGGAACGCTGCCGCGGTTGCGGCGCGGGTCGTGGGGACGGTTGCCTCGCCGGGTGCGACGAGTGCGGCCGCGGTCGCCGGGCCGGTGACGCGTGCTGTGGTTTCGCCGGTGGGTGAGACTGCGGCTGTGGTTGCCGCGCCGGTGGCGGGTGTTGCCGGGCCGGTGACGCGTGCGGTGGTTTCGCCGGTGGGTGACACTGCGGCTGCGGTTGTCGCATCGGCGGCGGGTGCTGCCGAGCCGGTGGCGGGCACTGTGGTTTCGCCGATGGGCGTAGCCGTGGCTGAGGTTGCCGCGCCGGTGGCCGGTGCCGCCGCCCCGGTGACGGGTGCCGTGGCAGCGGTGGTCTCGCCGGTCGGCGACACCGTGGCTGTGGTTGCCGCGCCGGTGACCGGGGTCGTGCGTGCCGCCGCCCCGGTGACGCGTGCCGTGGCAGCCGTGGTCTCCCCGATAACGGAAACCGCCGCTGCCGTCGTAGCGCCCGTCGCGCGAGCCACCCGGCCCGTGCTCGAACCCGTCTCAGGCGCCGCGAAGGAGCTCCTCTCCCCGCTGACCAAGGCCGCCGCCCCGCTCGTCGAACCGATCGCCTCCGCCCTGACCGGCGTCGTCAAACCGGTAACCGGCGGCACCTCGCCCGCCCTGAACGACATCCTCACCCCTGTCGCCGACGGCGCCGGCCGGCCCGTCGTCGCTCCGGTGACCGAGGCCGTCGAAGCGCCCGCGGCCGGCTCCGGCGTCCGGCCGGCAACCCCGCTCGCTCGTACCGCGGCGGCCGGCCCACCGCCGGACCAGGCCTGGAAGCGCGCTCCCGCCCCCGGGAAGGCCGCGCACCCGGCCACCCCCGGCCGCACCTGCACCGCGCCCACCTCGGCCAGGCCGCAGAGGACCGCGATCCACCGCGCCACCGCCGGCAACCACCGGCCCGGGGACGCCCCGGCCCATCCCGGCTCGCCCGGGCCGTCCTCCGACGCCGCCACCGGCGCCGGCTCCGGCGTCCCGCCCGCCTTCCTGGCCGCGGGCCACGCTCCGCACCGCTTCCGCGCGTCCCCCTGGACGCACGGGGACTTCGTGCCGCTCTGGCGGCCGTGCAAGCCGGGCACCGGGCCCGGTTAGTCCCGTCCCGACCTTCCGTCCGTCGTGTGCTCCGCGGCGCGATCCGCGCTGCCCGCGACCGCGAAATCCGAACCGAAATTCACGCGTGGAAGAGGGACGAAATGGAAGCGAGCGTGTTCGACCTCGGGAAGGTGCGAAGAGACGCCGTGGTCACCGTCCGCCTGGACGCGATGGCCAACGTCAGGCTGCTGACCGCGGTCAACTTCCAGGCCTACCGGCGCCGGCAGTACTACCGCATGCACGGCGGGGTGGCCACCGCGCCGATGTTCAAGATCCACATTCCGGCCAACGCCCACTGGTTCCTGGTGATCGACGTCGAGGGCCTCGAAGCCCGGCCTCTGCGGCCGCGGGTGAGCGTCGAGCCGGAAGCGGCCGTCACGACCCGTGGACGCAGCGGCCCCCGGTGAACGTCATCGCCACCTTCGCGGCCCCGATCTCGCGGTCGGGGCCGTCGAAGGGGTTGCGGTCGAGGACGACCAGGTCGGCGCGGTGGCCGGGGCGGATCGCGCCGCTGTCGTCGAAGTGGCTGACGTAGGCGGAACCCGCTGTGTAGGCCGTGATCGCCGCGGCGAGGCCGATCCGCTGGTCCGGGAGGAACGCCGGGACGTCCTCGCCGTACGGGATCCGGTTGACCGCCACGTGGATGCCCTGCAGCGGGTCGGGGCTGCTCACCGGCCAGTCGCTGCCGGCGGCCAGCCGGGCCCCGGCCCGCAGCAGGGCACCGAACGGGTACTGCCGGGCCGCGCGGGCGTCGCCGAGGAACGGGATGGTCAGCTCGTCCATCTGCGGCTCGTGCACCGCCCACAGCGGCTGGACGGTCGCGGTCGCGCCGAGCCGCCGGAACCGCGGGACGTCGGCGGGGTCGACGAGTTGCAGGTGCGCGAGGTGGTGCCGGCGCCCGCCCGGCCACCTGCTTCCGGCACCCACTCACCCCCGCAACAAAGGTCATGAATGACTCATTCAGGACCTCCGACGCCAGGAATGAGTCATTCCGGACGTCGCTGGCCGGACCTGCGGCTCCACTGGTCCGCACCCCGGCCCGGCAGCAACCATCGGCGGATTTACAACGTTGTATCAACGATGTAAAAAAGTCCCTGCCCGGCTCGACCGCCGCTGGAAGGGGCCACCGATGTCCTCCCGAGACCGAGAACGCGATCACCTCACCCGCCGCGATCTGCTCCGGCTCGCCGGGGGTACCGCCGCCGCCGTCGGCGCCGCACTCTGGCTGCCCGGGACCGCCTCCGCCGCCGGGACCTTCAGCCCGATCCGGCCGCCCGCCACGCCATTGATCGTCCGCTCGCCCTACCTGTCCACCTGGCAGCCAGCCGACACCCTCGCCGGCACCTGGTCGAGCTTCTGGACCGGCCACATCACCGCACTGTGCGGCCTCGCGCGCATCGACGGCACCGCCTACGTCTTCGCCGGCTCACCCGCCCTGCCCGCCGGCCCGGCCCTGACCCCGATGACGCAGCTCAGCCTCCAGGTCACCGGGACCCGCTCCACCTACGTCCTCACCGGTGGCGGCGTGAACCTCACCGTCACGTTCTTCTCGCCAGTCGACCCGGCGAACCTGCAGCGCCAGTGCGTCCCGTTCGGGTACGTCACCCTCCAGGCCACCAGCGCCGACGGCCGCGCCCACGCCGTCGACCTGCACTTCGACACCTCCGCCGAGTGGGTGCACGGCAACACCGCCACCCCCGTCACCTGGACGCAGCAGCAAACAAGCGGCTACACCCTCCTCAGCTGCACCCCGGCGAGCCCGGGCGTGCTGCAGGAGAACGGCGACCAGGCGAGCTGGGGCTCCCTGGTCCTCGCCGCGCCGACGGCGGGGACCACCTGGCAGATCGGGCAGGACACCGTGGTGCGCGCCGGTTCGGCGAGCCAGGGCGCCCTGGCCGGCACCAGCGACACCGCGCAGCCGCGGGCGATCAACGACCGCTGGCCGGTGCTGGCCTTCAACAAGAACCTGGGCACGATCGCCGCCGGTGGCACGTCGGCCCCGTTCACGCTCTCGATCGGGCACGTCCGCACCCCCGCGGTCCGCTACCTCGGCGCCGAGCTGCGTCCCTGGTGGACGCACTACTGGGGCAGCTGGCCGGAGATGGCGGTGTGGTTCGCGAACGACTACGCCGCCGCGCTGTCGGCCGCCACCGCGATCGACCAGCGCCTGCACGACGACGCCGTCGCCGCGGCCGGGGGCGGCAGCACCGGCGAGCACTACGCCGGGATTTGCGCGCTCGCTCTGCGCCAGGCCTTCGGCGGCACCGAGCTGGTCGACCGGGGCGGCGCGCCCTGGGCGTTCCTCAAGGAGATCTCCTCGAACGGCAACATGTCCACAGTGGACGTCACCTACCCGGCGTTCCCGGCCTATCTCCAGCTGTCGCCCGCCTACCTGCGGCTGCTGCTGGAGCCGCTGCTCGACTACGCCGAGCGCGGCGGCTGGCCGATGCCGTTCGCCGAACACGACCTCGGCACCCACTACCCGGACGCGACCGGGCACAACGACGGCAACGAGGAGAGCATGCCGGTCGAGGAGTCGGCCAACATGCTGATCATGGCGGCCGCGCTGGTGCAGCGGCTCCCGGCGGCCGACGCCACCGCGTTCGCGAACACCCACTACCCGATCCTGCGGCAGTGGGCGGAGTACCTGGTCGCCAACGCCCTCGACCCCGGCTTCCAGAACCAGACCGACGACTTCACCGGGTTCATCGCCCACAGCGCGAACCTCGCCCTGAAGGGGATCGTCGGGATCGGCGCGATGGGCGTCATCGCCGCCGCGGTGGGCAACGCGGCCGACGCCCGGCGGTACCGCTCGACCTCGCGCAGCTACGTCAGCCAGTGGGTGACGCTCGCCGAGGACGGCCAGCACCTGCGGCTCGCCTACGACCAGCCCGGCACGTGGAGCCTGAAGTACAACGGCTTCGCCGACCGCGTGCTCGGCCTCGACCTGGTGCCGCTCGGCGTCGCGGCGCAGGAAGCCGCCTGGTACCAGGCTCGCGCCGGTGCTCACGGCGTCCTGCTCGACCCGCGCAACAACTACACGAAAGCCGACTGGGAGCTGTGGACCGCGGCCTGGCTCGCCGACCAGCCGAACATCCGCACCACGCTGGTCGAGGGCGTCTACAGTTACGCGAACACCACGCCCCAGCGGGTGCCGTTCAGCGACTGGTACGTCGTCGCCGACGCCACCCAGCGCGGCTTCCAGGCCCGCCCGGTCGCCGGCGGCTACCTCGCGCTGCTCACCCGCCCGGCCGCGTCGGCGACGGTGTGGCGGAAACTGCAGAACCAGCGGTCCGGCAAGGTCCTGGCCGTCTCCAACATGTCGCTGGCCGACACCGCCGAGGTGACGCAGTGGGCCGACAACGGCACCGCCGACCACCTCTGGGCCGTGGTGGACAACGGCGACGGCACGGTCCGGATCGTCAACCGCAACAGCGGCAAGGTCCTCGCCGTGCACGACCAGAGCCTCGACAACGGCGCGCACGTCCAGCAGTACCGCGACAACGGCACGCCGGACCACAACTGGCGGATCGTCGACGCCGGTGGCGGCTGGTCGAAGCTCGTCAACGTCCGCAGCGGCAAGGTCATGGCCGTCGACCAGCAGTCCACGGCGGACGGTGCGCAGGTGACCCAGTGGGACGATAACGGGACGCCGGACCACCTGTGGCGGTTCGTCTGACGCCGTTTGCGACACTGGCGCCGTGTGCGCCGACCCCATCCGCCGGTTCCTGGCCGAGCGGAACCCGCCGACCCCGTGCCTGGTCGTCGACACCGACGTCGTGGCCGACCGGGCACGGGCGTTCCGCTCGGCGTTCCCGGGCGCGCTGATCCGGTACGCGGTCAAGGCCAACCCGGCGCCGCCGGTGCTCGACGCGCTGGTGGCGGCCGGGATCGGCTTCGACGTCGCCGGGCCGGCCGAACTCGACCTGTGCCTCGGGCGCGGGGCCGCTCCGGAGGACATCGCCTACGGCAACCCGATCAAGAAACCCCGGGACATCGCCTTCGCGTTCGAGCGCGGGGTCCGGGAGTTCACTTCGGACGCCCCCGCCGACGTCGACCACCTGGGCCGGTACGCGCCGGGCTCGGCGGTGTCGATCCGCGTCGTGCTCGACGCGCCGGACTCGGCGACGCCGTTCGGCCGGAAGTTCGGCTGCGTCCCGGCCGAAGCCCTCGACCTGGTGCTGCGCGCGGCCGCGCTGGGGCTGCGGCCCGGCATCGCCTTCCACGTCGGCTCGCAGCAGCCGGACGTCACCGCGTGGGAGATCGGTATCACCACCGCGGCGAAGCTGTTCGGCGAAGCCGCGGCGCACGGCGTCGGGATGACGCGGCTCAACCTCGGCGGGGGCTTCGCGACCGCCCACCGCACCGCTGTCCCGCCGCTGGCCGCGTACGCGTCGACGATCGCGACGGCCCTCGGCACGTCCTTCCCGGCCGGGTGGCCGGAGCTGCTGCTCGAGCCCGGCCGGGTGCTCGTCGCGGACGCCGGGCTGCTGCGGACCGAGGTCGTGCTGGTCGCGCAGCGGGACGAGCGGCGCTGGGTCTACCTCGACATCGGCCGCTACAACGGGCTCGCCGAGGCCGAGAACGAAGCCATCGCCTACCGGTTCGAACCCGTGGACGCACCCGACGGCCCGGACGGCCCGGTGGTCCTCGCCGGGCCCACCTGCGACGGCGACGACGTGCTTTACCAGCGGACCCCGTACGCACTGCCCCGGTCGCTGCGCAGCGGCGACCGGCTCGACCTGCCGGGCACCGGGGCCTACACCGCCAGCTACGCGTCGGTGGGGTTCAACGGGATCGAGCCGCTGCGCACGTACTGCGTCGGGAGGTGGGGCGATGCCTGACGTCGGCCGGTTCACCGGGCGGCACGTGCTCGCCGAACTGCACGGGGTCGACCCGGGCCTGCTCGACGACCCGGTGCGCCTCGGGGAGCTGCTGCGGGCCGCGGTGACCGAGGCGGGCGCGACGGTCCTCGACGTGGTGGCGCAGCAGTTCGCGCCGCAGGGCGCCACGGTGATCGCGCTGCTGGCCGAGTCGCACGCGTCCGTCCACACCTACCCGGAGCACGGGTCGCTCTTCGCCGACGTGTTCACCTGCGGGGAACGCGCCGATCCCGAACACGCCCTGCGGCTGCTGGCGGCCTCGCTGCACGCCGCTTCGGTCCACCTGTCGGTCCTCCACCGGGGAGAACGCTGATGCCCTTGATCCACGAACTCCTCGGTGCCGGCCTCACCCGCGTCTGGGAGGTCGGCGACGTGCGGTTCCACGAGCGCACGCCGTACCAGGAAGTGCTGATCGGGACGACCGCGCACGGGGTTTCGCTGTTCTGCGACGGCGAGCGCCAGAGCACCGAGGCGAGCCAGCTGGTGTACCACGAAGCGCTGATGGTGCCCGCCCTCCTGCTGGCCGAGCGGGTGCGGCGGGTGCTCGTCGTCGGGTCGAGCGAGGGGGTCGCGAGCGAGCTGGCCGTCGCCGCGGGCGCCGAGCTGGTCGACCACGTCGACATCGACGAGCAGGCGGTGCGCGCCTGCGCCGAGCACCTGCCCTACGGCTACACCCCGGCGGACCTGGCGCGCGCCGAGCGGGGGGACGGGCCGATCCGGGTGTCCTATGCGGACGGCTGGGCCTTCCTCGCCGCGGCCGAAGACCGGGGCGAGACCTACGACGTGGTCGTGATCGACCTGCCGGACGAGAACACCGATCCGGACGCACAGCACAACCGCTTGTACGGCACGGACTTCCTCGTCCGCTGCGCGCGCCTGCTGGCGCCGGGCGGGGTGGTGACCTGCCAGGCGGGCTGCCCGACGCTGTGGCGCAACGAGACGCTGCGCGCGTCCTGGCAGCGGTTCCGCGAGGTGTTCGGCGCGGTGCTGTACTTCGGCTCCGACGAGCACGAGTGGGCGTTCCTGTCCGGCCGCGCGGACCCGGTCGAGAACCCGGGCGCGCTGGTGGCGCGGCGGTTCGCGGAGCGGGGGACGGCAGCGGCGACGCTGGACGCCGAAGCGCTGGTCGGCGGCTGCATCCCGCCGTACACCCTGCGCACCCGTGGTCTGGACCAGTCTTCTTGACCTTCGATTCCCCGAATTTCGGGCCCCGGGAAACGTGAAATAGCGGGAAATGGATTTCCCGTGCTCTGTGCAGTCGTGTTACTCCGTTCAGTGGCCGTCGAAAAGGTTGCGATCGCGCTACGATCCTCTCCGCGCGCGATCATCATCACCACCAGGCACCGTGGCCCATTTGGAGGAGCGTCATGCTCGGTATGTCGGTCGTAGGCGCAATGATTCTGTCCACCCTCGTCGCTCCCGTCGATTCCTCGGCGGCGTCGGCTCCGACCGAAAAGATCACGCTCGACATCAAGACGATCAACGGCTCGGGCTGCCCGGCGGGCACGGCCACCGCGTCGGCCGACGTCGCGTCCGACAACACCTCGTTCACGGTGCACTACACGAACTTCACCGCGAAGGCCGGCGGTGGCGTGTCCGCGCTCGAAGGGCGGAAGAACTGCCAGATCAACGTGCTCGTCCACGTGCCGCAAGGATTCACGTACGCGATCGCCGAGGCGTCGTACCGCGGCTACGCGCACATCGAGAGCGGGGCGAGCGCACTCGAGCAAGCCAACTACTACTTCGCCGGGACGGCGCCGACCGCCCGGGTGCGGCACACCTTCCCCGGCCCGTTCCACGGGGTGTGGCGAGCCTCCGACGTCACCGACGTGGCCGAGCTGGTGTTCGCCCCGTGCGGCGAGAGCCGCAACCTGAACATCAATGCGGAACTGCGGGCGGATGCGGGTTCCTCGTCCGGTGGCAGTTACATCGAAATGGATTCCGAACACGCGAGCGTGGACACGATTTATCACTTCGCGTGGAAGACCTGCTGAATTCCGGCGGACATTGTCGCGGCGCCCGCTCACCGGCTGAGGGCTTTGTGCCGGTGAGCGGGTTTGCCGTACCTCCTCAGACGTGCGTGACCAGCAGGGTCACCCCCGCCTCGCCGCCGCAGTCGACGAACACCGGCCCGACGCCGTTGCCGATGTGCCCGGCCACGTTCGCCTTGGCCACGAACCGGTCCGGGCCGGACTCGATGATCCGGATGTTCTCCAGGGCCGGTCGCTCGGGAAACCCGCCGAGCACGGATTTCAGCCCGGTGCCGCCACCGCAGTTGCCGGTGATGGTCACCTCCTGGCCCCGCTGGGTGGTGGGGTTGGGGCTCACCTGCACGGTCGCCCGTGCGCCCCGGGGCGGTTGATTCGCGTTCGTCATGGTCCCCTCCGTGGATCCCGGATCCGCCGACGCGCCGCCGGCGATCCCGATGCTCGCCGCCGTGACCAGCCCGGCCGCGAGGGCCAGGCCGGTGACCGTGCGGGTGGATTTCGTGCCGCGCATGGTGATCTTCTCCTCCCTTGAACCCGGTTCTCGTCGCACCGGATCTGCCCGGTCAGTCGCCGGGCGGGGTGGTCGAGGTTCTCTCAGGAGGAGAGTGAGACGTGGATCACAGGGGAGGGGTGCGGTCCGCGTCAGCCTCGGGCCGGCGGGCTTTCGGTCTCGGCGCTGGGCACCGGGCTGCATCGTCGCTCGAACCGCTCCATCAGGACGGTAGCGATCAGGACGGCCACCGGTGTGCTCAGCGCGATCCACATGTAGGAAGAGCTACCCCGAGCCGCGCGCTCTCAATCGCCCGCGGACAACCGGGTGATCAGGGCCAGCAGGCCGGTGCGGAAGGCGTCGTCGTCGCCCAGTCCGCCGAGCAGCGCGGGTTCGGCGCGCACGGCCCGTTCGTGCACGGCCCGGCCGCTGGTGGTCAGCCGGGTCAGGTGACGGCGGCCGTCGGCCGGGTCCGCTGCCCGGCTCACGAACCCGGCCTTGGCCAGGCGGTCGAGGGTGCGGCTCATCGTCTGGTCGGTCACCTGGCAGCGCTGGGCCAGCGTCCGCTGGGGGAGCGGCCCGTCGCGCAGGGTGTGCAGCGCGATGAGGCCCGCGTGGGTGAGGCCCATGCCATCGAGCACGGCCACCCAGCGTTGCTCCACCAGTCGCGCGGCCACGGCCAGCAGCCGGCCGGTCGGCCAGGTGCTCAGATCGGGTTCGGGGGTCGTGCTCACCGTGCTGTGCTCACCCGTCGCTCAGGGGTCGTCAGGGTCATCGTGCAGAATGTTCAGCTTGCTGAACAATTGGGCGTGTTCGCGCTCGAAAGGACCTTAGCGACTATGAACGAGAACCCGCGCCGCCTCCGCTGGCTGATCCCGGCCCTCCTGGTGATCGCCTGGCTCGGCCTGGGCGGCTTCGGCGGGCCGTTCGCCGGCAAGCTCAGCGAGGTCGCGAAGAACGACAATGCCGCCTTCCTGCCGCGCTCGGCCGAAGCCACCGAGGTTTCCGACGAGCAGAAGGCATTCAGCCCGCGTCAGGTGCTGCCCGCCACCGTCGTCGTCGAGCGCACCGACGGCCTGACCGGCGAAGACCGGCGGTTCCTCGAGGCCAGGGCGCGGGAACTGGGCAGTGTGCCCGGGGTGGCCGGCCCGCTCGGCGAGCCGGAGCCGGCACCGCGGGACGACCAGGCCGCGCAGCTCGCGGTGCCCGTCTTCGCCGACGGCAACCCCGCCGACGTCGTCAAGGAGGTCCGGGCGCGCCTCGGCGGCGCTCCGGAGGGGCTCACCGTGCTCGTCACCGGGCCGGCCGGGCAGATCGCCGACCTGGTCAAGGCGTTCGGCGGCATCGACGGCATCCTGCTGCTCGTGGCCGGCGGCGTGGTCGCGCTGATCCTCATCGCCGTCTACCGCAGCCCGCTGCTGCCGTTCCTGGTGCTGCTGTCGGCGGTGTTCGCGCTCGGGCTCGCCAGTCTCGTCGTCTACCTGCTGGCGAAGCACGACGTCCTCGCGCTCAACGGCCAGAGCCAGGGCATCCTCTCGATCCTCGTCTTCGGCGCGGCGACCGACTACGCGCTCCTGCTGGTGGCGCGGTTCCGCGAGCAGCTGCGCGACACGCCGAGCCGGTTCGACGCGCTGAAGCTCGCCTGGCGCGCGACGCTCGAACCGATCGCGGCCTCGGCGGGCACGGTCGTGCTCGGCGTGCTGTGCCTGCTGTTCAGCAACCTGAACTCGAACAAGGGCCTCGGCCCGGTGGCGGCGATCGGCATCGGCGCCGCACTGCTGGCCTCGACCACGTTCCTGCCCGCCGCGCTGGCCCTGTGCGGCCGCGGCGCGTTCTGGCCGTTCAAGCCGGCGCTGGGCTCGCCGCACCCGGAGACGTCCGGGATCTGGGGCCGGGTGGCGCGCCTGGTCGGCCGCCGCCCGCGCACGGTCTGGGTGGTGACGGCGCTGGTGCTCGGCGTCGGGGTCGCGTTCCTGCCGCAGCTCAAGGCGTCCGGCACCGCGCAGTCGGACGTCTTCCTGACCGAGGTCGAATCCGGGACCGGCCAGGAGGTCCTCGGCCGGCACTTCCCGGGCGGCCTCGGCGCACCCGCGATCACGATCGCCGACGCCGGCGCGCTGCCCGCGGTGCTGAAGGCGTCCACAATAGACGGAGTGGCGCAGTCGTTCCCGGTGCCCGGCCCGGACGGTCGCCCCAAGGAGGTAGGCGGCCGCGTCCAGATCCTGTCGGTGCTGACGGATCCGGCGGATTCGGAGGCGGCGGTCGCCACGGTCGCCCGCCTGCGCGACGCGGTGCACGCGGTCCCGCAGGCGAACGCGAAAGTGGGCGGCCCGACGGCGATCCAGCTGGACACCCAGCAGACGTCGAAGCGCGACCGGGCGCTGATCATCCCGATCGTGCTGCTGGTGATCTTCCTGGTGCTGGCGTTGCTGCTGCGGTCGTTGCTGGCACCGCTGCTGCTGATCGCGACGGTGGTGCTCTCGTTCGCGGCGACGATGGGCGTGTCGGCGCTGGTGTTCAACCACATCTTCGGCTTCCCGGGCGCCGACCCGGTGGTGCCGTTGTTCGGGTTCGTCTTCCTGGTGGCACTGGGGATCGACTACAACATCTTCCTGATGACCCGGGTACGCGAGGAAGCGCTGACGCGGGGAACGCGCGAGGGGACGTTGCGCGGGCTGTCGCTGACGGGCGGGGTGATCACGTCGGCGGGCGTGGTGCTGGCCGCGACGTTCTCGGCGCTGGCGGTGATCCCGATCCTGTTCCTGGCGCAGATCGCGTTCATCGTCGCGTTCGGGGTGCTGCTGGACACGCTGCTGGTGCGCTCCCTGCTGGTACCCGCGTTGACCATCGACGTCGGGCGGCGCATCTGGTGGCCGTCGAAGCCGGCGCGCCGGCAGGCGTGAGCGCGCCGGTCGCGGGCCTTCAGAGCATCAGCTCGTCGCCGATTTCGACCGGGAAGGCGTTGACGCCGGAGTTGGCGAAGATGATCCCGACGTCACCGGACCGGACCTGGGCCTGCGCGACCAGCGTCGCGGCCGGTCCGGGCACCCTGTTCCAACCGGGTGCCGGCCTGGGCGCCGTGCAGGGGCGGCAGGCCGGGGTGGAACACCCCAAGCTCGACCCGCCGACGTCGCCGGGGCAGTGCTTCATGCGGTCGGCCGGCCCGCCACGGTGGACGTGAACGAGATGCTCGTCCGCCCGGTCGGCCAGCACCCTTACCGCCGACCACGTCCGGGCGATGGCCGCTCGGCGACGATTCAGGAATCGAGCCAAGCTCGGAAATCCCGCGCTTCGCCGGTGATCGTCATGCCGGCCGGGCCGATCCGGCGGGCCGCTCCGCCAGATCCGTTCGCGCGCTGCGGAGCATGCCGGTGGCCCGCGGGAAGTCGCGCAGTTCCGCTTCGAGCAGCTCGAGGGCCGGCACGAGCGAGACCGCCGGGACGCCCCGCGCGGTCAGGATGCCGGCCGTCCAGGTCAGGAACCCGGTGAGCAGCTCGCCGTCGCCGACGTAGAGGGCGGTCGCGAGGAACTCGACGATGTGCGCGAGATCCTCGGCCGTGTACTGGCGCTGCAGGTCGGTGTCGGCGCGCATGGCCGGGAGCCGCTCCTCCAGGCCGGCGAGCACCGTCTTCACCAGCCGGCCCGAACTGCGGGTGACCAGCGTGTACTCCTGGTCGGCCAGGTGCGGCAGATCGTCGAGCGGCTGATGAGCACTGTGCGGCCGGGGGAGCGGCTCGGCCAGCCGGTCGGCGGCCGCCCGCGCGTCCGGGGCCCACGCTTCGGCGCCCCAGCAGTCGCGCGTACCGGCCGTGGGGCCCGAAAGCGGCGCCGCCCGCGATGACCGGGGTCGCCGCCGCCTGGCACGCGGTGATCGTCGCGTGCGCCGTCGGCAGGCGGGTCGCCAGCGAGCCGGACAGCGCCACCGCGTCCGGGCCGGTCCGGTGCAGGTGGGCCACCAGGTGCGGGGCCGGCACCTGCGCGCCGAGGTAGTCGACCTGGAATCCGCGCAGCCGCAGGACTTCCGACAGCAGCCGGGCCGGCATGGCGTGCCACTCGCCGTCGACGCAGGCGACGGCGATCCGGCCGAGGTGCGGCTCCGGCCGCTTCAGCAGGTGGCCGAAGGTGGCGATGACCCGGTCGTTGATCGCGGTCGCCACGTGCTCCTGCGCGACGGAGAGGCGGTTCGCCGCCCACTCGCGGCCGACCCGCCGCTGGACCGCGCCGATCACGTCGAGCAGCACGGTCTCCGGGTCGGTCCCGTCGCCGAGCGTCCGGGTCACCACGTCGACCGCGGCGGATTCGTCGCCGGTCGTGACGGCGGCCCAGAGCCGTTCGGCGTGCTCGGCCACCCCGGTGCGGTGGGCAGCGATGCTCATGCGAGGTCAGGACCGGTCGGCTGCGCGCGCGGCGCGGTGATCGCCAGCACGGCCATGTCGTCGTGGGTGCCGCGCCCGATCCACTGCGAGGCGAGCATCTGCACGCGCTCGACGACGGCGTCGGCCGGCATGTTCGCGCACTCGGCCACCACCTGCTTCAACCGCTCTTCCCCGAACATCGCGTCTCCGAGCGGGCCGCCCTTCGCTTCGACGATCCCGTCGGTGTAGAGCAAGCAGGTCTCCCCGGGCTGCAGCGTGATGTCCGCGCTCGTCGCCTTGATTTCGGGCAGCACCCCGATCAGGGTGCCCCGGCTGTCGGCCTCCTCGACCCCGCCGCCGGTCCGCACGATCAGCGGCGGTGGATGCCCCGCGCAGGTCACGCGCAGCCGGACGGTGGCGCCTTCGCGTCGCACGGAGGCCAGCACGAGCGTGACGTACCGGGCGTCGGCATTGCCGCCGAGGGTGCGGTTCAGCAGCTCGAGCAGCCGGTGGTGGTCGCCGGCCATCGGCAGCAGCGCCCGCAGCGTGGTCCGGATCTTGCCGGTCAGCACGGCCGCGTCGAGGCCCTTGCCGCAGACGTCGCCGAGCACGGCGAGGGACTCGTCGCCGTCGGCGGTGATCGCCGGGTGGACGTCGTAGAAGTCGCCGCCGATCCGCTCCCCGTCGCGGGCCGGGCGGTAGCGGCCGGCGAACTCGACCCCGCCGAGCTGTGCGAGGGTCGGCGGCAGCAGCTCGCGCATCAGCGTGTCGGTGATCGACGCCTGCAGCGCGAACACGCGGGCCGCCGACATGGCCGCGCCGGCCCGCGCCGCGAACAGCCGGGCGAAGAGTTCTTCCTGGTCGGTGAACGACGCCCGGTCGCCGCGGCGCAGCAGGACCAGTGCACCGGCCGGGACGCCGTGGCCGGGCAGCGGCGTCACGACGATCGAGCCGACCGGCCCGAAGCCCGCCGGCAGCACCCAGGACGGCGCCGAGCCCGGGTCGAGCCAGCGCGACGGCACCGGCGGGAAGCCCTGCAGCGCCTCGCCGAGACCGGGCAGCTCGTCCGGGTCGATGTCCAGCCGGACCCGGGCCGGTCGGCCTCCACGCACGCAGGAGACGGCGGGGAACCCCCGGCCCGCGGCGGGCGCCACGACGAGCGCGGCGTCGGCGAGGTGCTCCGCGGCCAGCCGGGCGGCGACGTCCATGCAGCGGTCCAGGTTCAGCGATCCCAGCAGCGCGGCGGAGGCCTCGCTGAGGAACGCGGTCCGCCGCTGCTCGCGGGCCAGTGCCTCGCGCGCCGAGCGGGCGTCGGTCTCGTCGACCAGCCACCAGGTCACGGCCTCGCCGTGCGGCGCCGGGTACGCGACGAAGGCACGCTCGCCGGCCTCGCCCCGGACGACCTCGTCCGAGCCGCGGTCGTGGGCGGCGACCAGCCAACCCGCGACCGTGTCGGCCGCCGCGCGGCCGGCCCCGGCGGAAGGGAACAGCAGGTGGGCGGCATCGTTGAGCGCGCGGATCGTCCCGGACCGGTCGATCACCACGGCCGCGGTGGGTGCGGCTGTCCAGCCTCCGGTGCTGTCGGTTGCGGCGGGTGCGGCGGGTGTGGTCGTCCGCCCTCCGGCGGCGTCGATCACCACGGCTTCGGCCGGTGCTGTCGTCCGGTCTGCGGTGTTGTCGATCGCGGCGGGTGCGGCGGGTGTGGTCGTCCGCCCTCCGGCGGCGTCGATCACCACGGCGGCGGTGGGTGCGGTCGTCCAGCCTCCGATGCTGTCGGTCGGAGCGGGTGCGGCGGGTGTGGTCGTCCGCCCTCCGGTGCCGTCGATCACCACGGCTTCGGCCGGTGCGGCCGTCCTGCCTCCGGTGCCGTCGATCGCGACGGCGGGCGCGGTGTGCGCCGGATCAGCCACGGGCGCCCGCCGGATCCGGGTCGGTGGCCAGTTCCGCCCACAGGGTCTTGCCGCTGGGCCGGCGCAGCTGGCCCCAGGCCGCCGCGCAGCGTTCGACCAGCAGCAGCCCGCGTCCGCCGTGGTCGGAGGGCGCCCGGCGGCGGGCGGGCTCGCCCCCGCCGTCGTCGACCTCGATCCGCAGCTTGGCCGCGCCGGGCAGCAGACGGACGTGGAAGGGCGCGCGGCCGTGGCGCAGCGCGTTCGACGTCAGCTCGTCCACCACCATGACGGCCGTGCCGACGAAGGTCGCCGGGAAACCGCGCAGGACCGTCCGGACCCAGTGGCGGACCCGCGCCAGTTCGGAGAGCTCCGGGGAGATGCCGAGTTCGTGCCGGACAGCTCGGAATTTCATGTCCGCCTCCTTCGCCGTGCCGGCCCCCGTGGGGAGGCCCTCCCCCTCTTCATGCCCGGAACCGGGCTCGCCGACACGGTCGTCCGAGTTCGTCATGCCGCACCCGAGGAAGCTTCGAACGCCCGGACGTCACCCGAATGCCGCTGCCGGGGCCGCGCTGCGTCGGTGGTCATCGAAAGCTCCAGGATGGGGACGGGCGGATCCGGGCTGGCGGCTCAACCCGTTCCGCACGCAATCTACCAGCGCTGTCGATCCCGGGCAGCGCGGTATCCCGTCACTGTCCTTTAAGGACCTTCTCCGGCGGCCCCGGCACCGGTACCGGCTCCGCGGCCTCCGGTGGCACGACGGCGACGTTCACGGTGCGGGTCAGCCGCTCGTAGGGGGCCCGGTGCTCGTTGTCGAGCAGCACCGCCAGCGGTGTCCAGACACCGACGACGAACACCGACCCGGCGAGCGCGACCGGCAGGAGCAGCTGCTCGGGGTGCCCGGCCAGGTCCCAGCGGTCCAGGTCCAGCAGCAGCCAGGTGAGCCAGAGCGGCGAGAGCAGCACGCCGTTGCGGACCAGCAGGGCGATCGGCCCGGCCCGGCGCCCGCCGCGGCGGGTCACCCGCAGCAGCATCGCGCGCTTTCCGGGCGTCGACCCGGTGACGGTGGGCAGCACCACGAACCACACGAGGGCGAGGATGACGACCGGCGTGTCGCGGTGGTGCAGGTCCTCGCCGAACAGCGTCAGCAGGCCGAAGAGGAACCCGAGCAGCGCAGCGAACCCGAGCAGATCGGTGGCGAGGGCGAACAGCCGCCGCGTGAAGGTGACCTTCGCGGCGTAGCGGCGCCGGTCGTGCTCGGGTTCCGGCGACGGGAGGAGGCGTGCGAGCGGGCCGGCCAGCAGCCAGCCCGTGACGACGCCCGCGGTGTTCAGCAGCAGGTCGTCGACGCTGAAGAGCCGGTACGGGCACGGGTAGACGAACCACAGGCCGGTCAGCTGCGTCAGCTCGAAGAACAGCGACACGCCGAAGCCGATCAGGGTGGTGGGCAGCAGCCGCACCCGCTGGGCGTACCGGGCGTAGAACCCCAGCGGCGCCAGCATCACGACGTTGAGCGCGGTGGTCCAGACCGCCGGGTTGTGCAGCAGCGCACCGGGGCTCCAGTGCCCGCGGGCCCGCTGCGAAACCACCTCGACGAAGTAGAACGGCCGCAGCTGCGGCGAACTCGCGTAGGTGTGGCCCGCGCAGTAGGCCGGGTCGGCGGGCAGCGGCAGCACCGTCTGCGTCGCGACCGCCAGCAGGTAGAACAGGAACGCGTAGAAGACGAACGTCGGCCACCCGCCGGCGCGGCCGCGGCGGCGGTAGCTGACGAAGGCGGCCGGGAGCATCACGGCCAGCACGACGAGCGGGAACAGGAGCAGGGCGGTCCGGACGGGGACGAGGTAGGTGGCGACCACGGAGCCGGTGGTACCCAGCCGCGGGGGTGGTGAAGCGTGCGTCCCCCGGACGGCTGGGCGAGCACCGGGCCGGGCTCACTGCGGGGGCGCCTCCTGCTCCCCGCCGCCCTGCTTGCGCAGGTAGTCCTTCACCTTGTCCGAGCCCTGGTCGATCTTGTCGGCGTGCTCGCCGAAGCGCTGCTTGGCGGCCTCGGCGGCCTTGTCGACCCCCTGGTCGGCCTGGTCCGGGTGCTTCCCGAGCGCTTCCTTCGCCTTGTCGAACAGATTCATCGTGTGCCTCCGTCGGTAATCCGATCTTCGGACACCCCGAGGAGAACACCGGTGACGCGGGCCCGCAACGCTCCTTCCCCTGTCCCGGGGATTTCGGGCGGTTGCGCGGGTGAAAGGCGGTGTGCGGGGTTTGGGGCGAGCACGTCCGGGTACCGGGGACGCCTTTCGGACGCGGCGCCGGCCGGTACGGGGCGGGCGCCGCCGCCGGAACCGGATGCCGGGCGGCCGATCGTCCGGATCGTCCCGGAAAAGGCGTACCTCCGGCCGCCGGCGGTGTGCGGACCCGGGGGCGCGTGAACCACGGGCCGCCGTTGCCCGTATATCGGGGTGACGATCGCCGCCCGGCCGCACGGGCCGGCGGTCACCACCGTGCACCACGACGTGAGGCTCGCCATGGTTGGAAACATCGGTCTGCCGCTGGGGCGGCGCGTCCGCCGCCGCATCCCGATCGCGGGAGCGGCGCTGCCCGACTTCGGGCTGCCCCGGCCCGGGCGGCGCCGTCACGTCGTCGCGGGCCGGGTCCTCACCGTGCTGGCCGCGCTGCTGGTGCTGTTCGGGCTCCTCGCCCCCGACGACCTCGGCTCGTTTTCTCTCGCGGCGCTGGTGCGGGTGCCGGTCGAGGGGCTCGTCATCGGCGCGTTCCTGCTGGTCCTGCCGCCGCGGGCGCGCCGCGTCGCCGCCGTGCTGGTCGGGCTGGGCCTCGGGCTGCTGACCCTGATGAAGGCCCTCGACACCGGCTTCTACGCCACCCTCGAGAAGCCGTTCGACCCGATCTACGACTGGAGCTTCTTCCACGCCGGCGTGGAGTTCCTGGCCGGCCAGATCGGCAACGCGGCCACGATCGCCGCGCTGATCGGCGCCGGCCTGCTCGCCGTCGCCGTCGTGGTGCTCATGGTGCTGGCGATGCTGCGGCTGAGCCGCGTCGCCGCCGGACGGCGGACCGGCTCGACACGGGTCGTGGCCGTCCTCGCCGTGGTCTGGATCGTCTCCTCGGTGTTCGGCGTCGAGATCGCGCCGGGGCAGCCGGTCGCCGCGCAGAGCGCCGCCGCGCTGGCCTACGGCGACCTGCGCCAGGTCGGCGCCGACCTGAAGGACCAGCGGCCGTTCGGGGAGGTGGCCGCCGACGACGCGTTCCGGGCCACCCCGGGCGCCCAGTTGCTGACCGGGCTGCGCGGCAAGAACGTCGTGCTGACCTTCGTGGAGAGCTACGGCCGGGTCGCGCTCGACGACCCGGTCATCGGGGCGAAGATCGGCCCGACGCTCGACGCGGGCACGGCCGAGCTGCGCGCGGCGGGCATCGGCGCGAAGAGCGCCTTCCTGTCCTCCTCGACGTTCGGTGGCGGCAGCTGGCTGGCGCACTCGACGGTGCAGTCGGGGATGTGGATCGACAACCAGCAGCGGTACAACGACCTCCTCGGCAGCGACCGGCTGACCCTCGGCGGGGCGTTCCAGCGGGCGGGCTGGCGGACGGTCTGGGACGTGCCCGCGCACACGAAGGACTGGCCGGAGGGGCAGAAGTTCTACCACCCGGACGCCTACTACGACGCCCGTTCCATCGGGTACCACGGGCCCGGCTACGCCTACGCCACCATGCCCGACCAGTTCTCGCTCTCGATGCTGCAGCGCAAGGAGCTCGCGAACGCCTCGCCGCAGCGGCCGGTGATGGCGGAGGTCGACCTCGTCTCCAGCCACGCGCCGTGGTCGCCGCGGCCCTGGCTGGTCGACTGGAACCAGGTCGGCGACGGCTCGATCTTCAACCCCCAGCCCGCGGCGGGGGAGGCACCGGAGTCGGTCTGGAAGGATCCGGAGAAGATCCGCGAGGCCTACCGCGACGCGACGGACTACTCGCTGAAGACGGTGATCTCGTTCGTCAAGCAGTACGGCGACGAAAACACGGTCCTGGTGTTCCTCGGTGACCACCAGCCGCCGGTGGTCACCCCGCAGGGCGCGGTCCACGACGTGCCGATCACCATCGTGGCCAAGGACCCGAAGGTGCTCGACCGGATCGCCGGCTGGGGCTGGCAGGACGGCCTGCACCCGGGCGCGCAGGCGCCGATCTGGAAGATGGACTCCTTCCGCGACCGGTTCCTCACCGCCTTCGCCCACTGACCGTCCTCTTCGGACGTTTCCGCGCCGCCGGGCGGACCTCCGGCGCGGCTCGCGCTCGCCGGAAGGTCGCGAATGACTCATTCGGGACGTCCGGCGGTGCTGTTGGCGAAGTCGTCGGACGCGGTAGTCGGGTGGTCTGCCGCGGCTTGTCGTGAGTGGTATTGAGGGCTAGTACTGCAGGGACACTTGTGTGCGTGACCTGGGGAAACAAGGTCACCGTTTGCCGTGGCTGGTGGTCGTGAGTGGTAATTCGGGTTCTAACCCGAATTACCACTCACGA
>NZ_JAJPWR010000021.1:0-166856 GCF_046548995.1 Amycolatopsis sp. lyj-109 | reverse complement strand
TCGTGAGTGGTAATTCGGGTTAGAACCCGAATTACCACTCACGACCACCAGCCACGGCAAACGGTGACCTTGTTCCCCCAGGTCACGCAAACAAGTGTCCCTGCAGTACTAGCACCGGACGGGCTGCGCGACCGGTTCCGGCTTCGGGCTCAGCACCCCGGCGAACACCGCCGCGAGCACGCACAGCACCACCGGCACCGCGAAGGTCACGTTCAACGGCATCCAGCGCGTCAGCCCGCCGATGACGGCCGGGCCCGCCAGCAGCCCGACGTACCCGAGGCCGACCACCCGGGCCATCAACGCGCCCGACGCCCGCGTGTCCAGGTTGCCCGCCGCCGTGAACAGCTGCGGGACACCGCCCGACAGACCCAGGCCGAACAGCGCCCAGCCGACCAGCGACAGCGGTACCCACGGCGCCGCCGCGGCCGTGGTCAGGCCCACCGCCGCCAGGATCGCGCCGTACCGGACGATCGCCGCCGGGCCGGCCCAGGCCGCGACGCGGTCGGTCAGGAACCGGCCGGTCGTCATCGCCACCGCGAACGCGCCGTACGCCAGCGCCGCCGTCGACGCCGAAGTGCCGAGCACCTTCTCCATGTGCAGCGCGGCCCAGTCGTTCGCGACGCCCTCCGACAGCATCAGCGCCAGCGCCAGCAGGCCGAGCAGCCAGACCGTGCGGCCCGGGGGCCTGCGCGTGACGACCGGCTCGGACGCGTCGGAAGAGGCGACGACGGCAGGCACATCAGCAGGTTCCATCAGGAATCGCGCCGACAGCACGGAAAGCAGCACGCACAGCAGGCCCGCGCCGGTCAGCGTCACCCCGGTGGGCACGCCCGCTTTGAGCGTCGCCGCGCCGATGACCGCGGCGATCGCGCCGCCGATCGACCACACCGCGTGGAACGCCGCCATGATCGGGCGCGGGTAGGCCCGTTCCACGACCACCGCGTGGGAGTTCATCCCGACGTCGATCGCACCGTTGCCGAAACCGAAGAAGATCAGCGACAGGCCCAATGCCCACCACGAGTTCGCGAACCCGGGCCCGCACACGCCGAGGCCGACCAGGATCCCGCCGGCCGGCACCAGCCGCCGGTGCCCGAGCCGGTCGACGAGCGGGCCGGCCACCTGCATGCCGGCGAACGCGGCGCCGCCGAGCACCAGCAGCAGCGCGCCCAGCGTGCTGTGCGAGATGCCGGTCGCGCGCTCGACGTTCGGGATGTGCACCACCCACATGCCCATCGCGAACCCGTTGAGGCCGAAGAACATGAAGGTCGCGAACCGGGCGGCGCGCGGGCGGGGCGGGACGGTCATCGGCTCTCCAGGGGGACGGCAACGTGCACCAGCACGCCGCGCTCGGTCAGCGCGGCCCGCAGGTCTTCGGGTGCGCCGGGGTCGGTGATCACGACGTCGGCGCGGTCGGCGGGACAGACGCAGGCGAACGCGGACCGGCCCCACTTGGCGCCGTCGGCGAGCACGATCGCCCGCGCCGAGACGTCGAGGGCGGCCCGCTTGACCTCGGCGTCGTCCAGGTCGAAGGCGGTGAGTCCCGAGCCGAGGTCGAACGCGCAGGGGCTCAGCACGGCGACGTCGAACCGCAGGGCCCGCAGCGACGCGCGCGTCAGCGGGCCGATCAGGGCCTGCTCCCCCGGCCGCGCTTCACCACCGGGCAGCAGCAGCCGGACGCCGGGGACCTCGGCCAGTTCCCGGGCCGCGTGCAGGGACAGCGGCATCACGGTGATCGGGCGCCCGCGCAGCAGCCGCGCCAGCTCCAGCGCCGTCGTGCCGCTGTCGAGGACGACGGTCTCGCCGTCGCGGATCAGCTCGGCCGCCGCGGCGGCGATGGCCCGCTTCGCCGCGATCCCGGCCGTCGCGCGCGCCGCGAACGGCGGCTCGACCCCGGACGGCTTGGCCGCGACCGCGCCGCCGTGCACCCGGCGCAGCACGCCCCGGGACGCCAGGTGGTCGAGGTCGCGGCGGACGGTCATCTCCGACGCCCCGGTCGCTTCGGCCAGCTCGGCGACACCCACCTGGGCGACATCGCGCAACCGCTCCACGATCACCTGCTGCCGCTCTGCGCTCTTCACGCCGTGATGTTCGCAATCCGGGCGCGCTCGCACAACCGGTTTGTTCGTTCGCTCACGCGGCATGTGCGAACCACCACTCTTGCGCAAACCGGCACTGGGGCATGATGGGCGGCGTGCACGCCGCCGAGACCACCGCGACCCCGTGACCGGGGGCTACCTGAAGGGCCGGATCCGCCGCGAAGACATCATCACGGCGGCGGCCGCGGCGTACGGCGAACTCGGTTACCACGGCTCGTCGTTGCGCGAGATCGCCAAGCGCGTCGGGATTTCGCACGCCGGCCTCCTCTATTACTTCCCCACCAAGGAAGCCCTGCTCGCCGCCGTCCTCGAACGCCGCGACGCCGAGGACTCCGAGCGCGAGCAGCTCACCGTGCCACCCGGCCTCGAGGTCCTGCGCCACTTCGTCGCGCTCGCCGAGCACAATGTCCGCCACCCGGGAATCGTCGACCTCTACTCGCGGCTCGCTGCCGAAGCGGTCGCCCCGGACCACCCGGCGCACGAGTACTTCGTCCGCCACTACCGGGCCGCGCGCGACGGCGTCCACGAGTCGTTCGAAGCCCTCGCCGCCCGCGGTGAGCTGCGGGACGGCGTCGAGCCCGCGTTGGCCGCGCTGACGTTCATCGCACTGATGGACGGCCTGCAGGTGCAGTGGCTGACCGTGCCCGGCGACGTCGACCTGGTCGGCTCGCTGCGCTTCTACCTGCAGAACCTGCTCTCCGTCCCGCTCTAAAGGGTTTTCGCATACGGGTCCCATCCCGCCGGCAGCAGCGGCGGGACGTCGACGGTGCTCGCCACCTCCACGGTCTGCCCGCGCGTCATGGATTCGTCGATGGCCAGCATCGCGTCGAGCACGTGGTAGGCCAGCTCGCCGGACGCGCGTTCCGGCGTGCCGGCCCGGATCGCCCGCGCCAGTTCCAGCGCGCCGGTGCCGCGCGAAGCCGCATGTCCTTGTGGCGCCAGCTCTTCCGGCTCGTCCCGGTCGAGCAGGTGCAGCCGGGTCGGCTCGTCGAACCGGTTGGGGTCCGGCAGCACGGCGGTGCCGAGCGTGCCGGTCAGCTCGGCCAGCGCGGGCCGCTTGAGCGCCGAGTCGAAGCTCAGGACCAGCTGGGCCGACGCGCGTTCGAACTCGACGAGCGCGGTGACGGTGGTCGCCACCGACACGGGGAACTCCGTGCCCGCCCGCGGCCCGGAGCCGACCACCCGGGTGTCGCGCGCCCGCCCGCCGGCCCCGGTGACGCGCCGGATCGGACCGAGCAGGTGCACCAGCGCCGTCAGGTAGTACGGGCCCATGTCGAGCAACGGCCCGCCGCCGGGCTGGAAGTAGAACTCCGGCGCCGGGTGCCAGCGTTCCGGGCCCGGCACCTGGAACAGCGCCAGCGCGGTCAGCGGACGCCCGATCCGGCCCGAATCCACGGCCTGCCGCGCGGTCTGCAACGCGGCGCCGAGCACGGTGTCGGGCGCGCTCGCCACGCGCAGGTTCTTCTCCCGGGCGCGATCGAGGAGCTTGCGGCCGGTCTGGCGGTCCAGCGCCAGTGGCTTCTCCGTCCACACGTGCTTGCCCGCCTCGAGCGCGGCGAGCCCGACGTCGGCGTGCGCGGCCGGGACGGTCAGGTTGACGACCAGCTCGACGTCCGGGTCGTCCAGCAGCTCGGCCACGGTGCCCGCGTGCGGGACGCCGTACTCGGCCGCCCGCGCGGCGGCGCGAGCCGTGTCGAGGTCGGCGACGCGCACCACGCGGACGTCCGGGAAGGCGGTGAGGTTCTCGAGGTAGCTGCCGCTGATGACGCCGGTGCCGATGATCCCGACACCGACCGGCCCGCCGGTCACCGGCCCGCGCCGGTCAGGAAGGCGTGGCTGGCGGCGATGGCCTCGAAGAGGTCGCCGTCGAAAGCGTCGAACTCGACCACACGCAGCGCATCCGGCGCGGCGGCCAGGATCTCGGCGAGCGGCACCTGGCCCTGGCCGGCCGGGACCTGGCCGGTGGCGTCGGTGGCGAGCCCGCCGTCCTTGACGTGGATGGCCCGCACCCGGTCGCCGAGCCGCCGCAGCAGGGCGGCCGCGTCTTCGCCGCCCGCGGTGGCCCAGTACGCGTCGACCTCGAGGGCGACCGCCGGGTCGAGCTGCTCGGCGAACACCTCGAAGGCGCTGCGGCCGTCGATCCGGGATTCCAGTTCCCACCAGTGGTTGTGGTAGCCGACGCGGATGCCGTGCTCGGCCGCGAGCTTCGCGGCGGCGTTGAGCGCCGCCGCCGTGGCCGCGATGTCGCCCGCGTCCTGCCACCGCTCGGGCGGCACGAACGGGTCGATCACCAGGCCGATGCCCAGTTCGGTGGCCGCGGCGAACACGGCGTGCTGGTCGGCGCCGAGCAGCTGCGCGTGCGCGGTCGGTGCGGTCAGGCCGTTGGCGGGCAGCCCGGCTCGCAGTGCTTCGGCGTTTTCGAGGACGCCGTACGGCTCGACCTGCGTGAAGCCGATCGCGGCGAGCCGGCGCAGGGTGCCGGCGGGATCGGCCGCGAAGGCGTCGCGGACCGAATACAGCTGCACGGAAGGCACGCTCATCACCGGCTTCTCCACTTCTCCGTGGCGGCCGTCCGCTACGGCTCCTCAATTTCTACCACTTGGTCAAAATTGCCACCAGGGGTTTCCCGGCGGGTCCACCGGACGGCGGCATGCGAGACCGTCCGTGCCCCGGCTCACGCGAACGGGCGTTTTGGCTGCCCCCGAATGGGGCAGTAACGCCAAGAGCAGGCAGCCAGGCCGATCCGGGAGGTGCCGCCAGTGGACAGGGCAGGGGACGAAAGGGACACGGGGGCAGCCGCCGGGCGCCCGGCGGCCCGTCGCGACCTGACGGACCTGTCCGAGGCCGCGCGCGACCTCGACCGGCGGATCGACCAGCACCTCGAGCGGCTGCGCCGCGAACGCGTCCAGCGCGCCGCCGACATCCCCGACCAGCGAGTGCGCCGGCTGGGGTAGCCGAACGGGCCACCTCGCGTTCACCGCGGGAACGCGGCCTACTACTCTGGGTGGCCCCCACGCCGCCCGCCGAAGTCCTGCGAGGTCGCCATGTCCGACACGTCGCCCGCACTGTCCCCGAGCCAGACGCCGGTGGGGGTCGACCCCGCCCGGCCGAGCATCGCGCGGATCTACGACGGGTTCCTCGGCGGCCACAACTTCTACGAAGTCGACCGCGCGGTGATGGAGAAGATCCGCGCGGCGGTCCCGGAAGCGGTGGACATCGCCCGCGGCAACCGCGGGTTCCACAACCGCGCACTGCGGATGCTGGCCAACCAGACGAAGATCCACCAGTACGTCGACTGCGGGTCCGGGCTGCCGACGGCCGAGAACACCCACCAGATCGTGCAGCGCATCGACAAGGACAACACGGTCGTCTACCTCGACAACGACCCGGTGGTCCTCGCCCACGGCCGCGCGCTGCTCGTCGAGAACGACTTCACGCACATGGTCGAGGCGGACATCTTCAAGCCGCAGGAAGTCCTGGGCCACGAAGAAGTCCTGGCGCACGTCGACTTCTCCGAGCCGGTCGCGCTGCTGCAGGTGGGCACGATGCACCACTACGAGGGCGACGGCGTCTTCGAGATCATGCGCGAGTACGTCGACGCGCTGCCGTCCGGCTCGTACGTGGTGCTGTCGCACTTCTTCGATCCCGAGGTGCCGGAGCTGACCGCGATCGCCAAGCGGATCGAGCAGATCCTCGTCCAGGGGCCGCTCGGCGCCGGGCGCTTCCGCACCCGCGCGGAGATCGAAGCCATGATGGCCGGCCTCGAGATCGTCCAGCCGAACGCGACGTCCGGCCCGGGCATGGCGGTCTGCGACGAGTGGTGGCCGGACGGCCCCCGGCTCACGCCGCTCAGCGGCTCGGCCCGGTGCGTCGCCGGGATCGTCGGCTACAAGCCGTAACGCCTCACCGGTCCGGTTCCTCGGCCGGCGCCTCCTCCGTCGGCACGACCCCGTCGCGCACCCACTTCAGCTTGACCTCGAACTGGCCCTGCAGCCCGGTGCGCGCGATCACGGCCCCGGCCTGGGCGTCGAGCTTGACGCCGAACTTGAGCTCGACCTCGTCCGGGCCGAGGTCGCGGAACTGGGCCAGCGCGGCGGAGGCGGCCGCACGGACCTCGCTCAGGGCGTGCTCGAAGGTCGTGGTCGCCTTGCGGAGCACCCCCGAAGGCACCGACGCCTGTTCCAGGCCCGGTTCCCCTTCGACCTCGACGACCACCGAACCGCCGTCGGCCAGCGGGAAACGCACGAACTCCTGCACCGGATCTCCTTCTCTCGCACGGATTCAGCACGGCAGGTCGAGCCATTGCTCCCGGCCGATGCCCCGGCGCACCTGTTCCAGCTCCCCGAGCAGGGTGTCCAGCCGGTCCGGGTGGGCCAGGTACTCCAGCACCGCCTGGTAGAACGCGCTGGTCATCGCCGAAGGCATCAGGTCCGACGCGTCGAAGCACAGGTCGGTGCCGTTGGCCAGGGTCGTCGCGATCCGCTGGGTCACCTCGCTGCGGTAGACGTCCGGGCCGGCAAGACGCTGGTGCACCGAGAACGTCGTCCCGCCGGACGGCCAGATCCGCTGCCCCCGCTCCCCGGCCAGGTAGACCATGAGCCGGCGCGCGGCCGGGGTGTCGTGGAACATCCCGGCGAGGTCGGCCGAGACCTCGGAGCGCGCGGGCTTCCCGGTGCCCGGGAACGGGAAGAACCGGAAGTCCCGGTCGGGCACGGGCGGCCCGGCCGGCCGCGGGATCGCCTGGTAGCCACCGATCGCGAACGAGCCGAGGTGCTCCAGCAGGCAGCCGGGCGGCTCGGCGAACAGGCCACGGCCGGCGTCGGCGAACGAGGTGAGCAGAGCCGCCGTGCTGCCACCCCGCACCGCGCCCGGCGCGAGGACCAGCGTGCCCCAGCTCTGCCACGCGGTGCGCACGACCTCGTCGGTCCAGGCCAGCTCACCGGCCGCCCACGTGCGGTATTCGTCCGGGGCCTGGTGCAGCAGGATGTCCTCGAGCCAGTCGGTGCCCGGGAACCCGGAGTTCGGCGGCGCCCCCATGCCGAGGCACCACGGCTGCTGCCCGGCGGCGGAAAGCCGCCGGGAGGTCGCCACGAGCGCGTCCCAGGTGGCCGGCGGGTCTTCCCGGAACCGGTCCGGGGCGTACCAGACGATGCTCTTCAGATCCGCCTTCACCACGACCGTGTACGTCGTGTTCCCGCCGAGCTGCTGCAGTTTCCGCCAAGGCAGGCTGTACGCGGTGGTCGCGTCCGCGTCGAGGACGCCGTCGAGGGGTTTCAGCTGCCCGGCACGCGCGTAGCCCGCCAGCTCGGCCGGGTTGGACAGCACCGCCACGTCGGGCGGGGTGCCCTGCTGCAGGTCCCCGCGCAGCACCTGGTTCTGCGCACGGGTGCCCTGGTAGCGCGTGGGAATCCCGGTCTCCCGGGTGAACCCGTCGAGGACCCGCAGGAACGCCGTCTGCTCGGCGCCGGTCCACGACCCCAGCACGGTCACCGGCTCCGCGCCGGTCCCGGCGGAGCACCCGGAGATCAGGAGCACGAGGGCCAGCGCCGCACCGGCACCGCGCTTCATCACGGCTCTTTCCTCCCGCGGAACCGGTATTCGTCGAGACGGGGCTGCAGGCCACCGGCCGCGAGGACGCCGATCCCCGCGCCCAGCACCGGGATCCCGTACCCGAGCACACCGTTCCAGCCCGGTTCGGTGAATCCCGGGCCCAGCAACGCCGATTCGTCCACGGCACCCGGAGGTGCGTCCGCGACGGCGGGCGGGACGGGTGTCCCGGCGGAGAACGCGGTCACCGTGTGGCCGCACGCGGCCGCTCCCTCGATCCCGCACTGGGCGGTCAGCACGTGGGCGAGGGTCCACCGGGCCCGGCCGGCGGCGGCCGCGGTGGCCGCGGACCGCGCGTCGACGGTGTGCTCCAGCGCGGCACCGCCGTCCCGGGCGTCGGCTTGGATGCCGAGCAGCAGCGCCGTTCCCGCGCCCAGCAGCACGCACGCCACCGTGGCGGCCAGCAGCGCGGTGTTCACCGTGCGCCGGAACCGCCGGGCGAGGAACCGCTGGGCCCAGACGAGCGTGGCGAGCAGCAGCACCAGCGGAACCGCCCACAGGGCCGTGATCGCGGGACCCAGCCAGTTCGCCCCGAGCTGCTGGTCGAGGGCGGCGCGCTGAGCGGCCTCGAGCGCGTCGAGCTGGGCGAGGATCCCGTTCTCCGGCGCGGTCAGCAGGTCCGACGCGGACTGCAGGTCGCTCGCGGCGAGCGGGCCGCCCGCGTCCTGCCGGAAGTGGGCATCGGCCCGCCCGATGAAGCCGTTGTACGACGGCAGCAGCCCTTCGATCAACCGCAGTGTCTGGCTACCTGCCTCGCCCGCCGCATTGTGCTCGGCGACCTGGGCGAGCTGCTGGCTTGCCCGGGCGATTTCGTCCTCGTACTGCTCGCTGGGGCCGGTCAGGCGCGCTTGCCGGGTCTCGAACGCGGCCACCGCGGCGCGGTGCGCGGCCACGATCGCGTCCTTGGCCAGCGACACCTCGAGCACCGCGGGAGCGGTCCGTTCCCGCACCTCGGCGATGCTGGACCGCACGCCGAGGAAGGTCGCCAGCGCCGTGCCCAGCAGCAGCACGCTTCCCGCCACGAGCCCGAGCCGCAGCCACCACAGGGTCTGCCGGGTGGTGCTGGTCGCCGTCACGAGGCGGCTCCCGGTTCGAACGGTTCACTACAGTGCCCGCACCAGTTCGCCGTCGGGGGTGCTTTATGTCCACAGTGGACGCACTCGCGCGGGACGCCGCCGGGTTCGGGCGGGGTGACCGCGGCCGCGGGTTCCGCCGCGCCGGGGTAGGCCGAGATGGTCGACCCGAGCACCGCGGAGAAGCCGTCGCGCGGGCGCACGGCGTCCTTGATCGTGACGGTGCCGTCGTCGCGCACGTCGATCAACCGGCCCAGGCGCTTGAGGATCTCCGCGTTGCCCAGCTCGGTCGCCAGCCGGACCGCGGTGCCCCATTCACGGGCCGCCACCACCCGGTCGTCGCGCTCGAAGGCGTCCCAGCCGGCCCGGACCGCGCGGCCCAGCTCGGCCTGCCCGGTGACGCGGGCGACGTCGTCGTCCGGCACGCTGGAAAGCGCCAGATCGTCGGTCAGGTAGCCGACGACGGCCTGCTGCTCCGCGACCGGCTCGTCGGCGAACAGCGTGACGGCGCCCAGCAACCGGTCCTCGTACCGGCTCAGCTCCGCCGTCTCGACGTCGAGGCAGAGGTGGTACTCGCGCAGTTCGTCGCCCCAGGCCCCGGTGGGCAGCTCGAGCACCTGGCCTACCTTGTGGCACTGCGCGGTGAGGTCGACTTCGGTCGGGAAGACCTGCTTGACGAACCGCAGCCGGCTGTAGGGCATCGTGGTCATCCGCAACCGGACGTCCGGCACGGTCCGGCCCATCGCCCGCTCGACCAGGCGCCGGAAGTCGCCGGCGAGCTCGGCCTCCTCGAGGACGGCGTCCGCGCTGCCGCGCAGGACCGACGCGATGCGCTGCAGGTCCCGCGGTTCCCAGTCGTCGCCGATGCCCCGGGCGTCACAAGCGAACCGGCCCCGGCACCGGTCGAGGGCGGCGTCCAGCGCCCCCCGGTGGTCGGACTCGTTCTTGCCGTCGGTGAGCAACACCGCGTGCCGGATGGCGGCCGGGGTCTTCCCGAACAGGTCACGGGCCAGATCAAGCCACGTGCTCATCGCCGTGCCACCCCCGGCGATCAGGCCGGACGCCGCGGCCTTCGCCTCGTGCCGGGTCCGCTCGCCGGCCACCGCCAGGGGCGGCTCGGCCGGGTAGACGAGCCGGGCGCGGCTGGTGCATTCGACCACCCCGAACAGCACGCCGTCGCGCAGCGAGCCGATGGCCGCCCGGCAGGCGTGCCGCGCGGCCTCGATCTTCGTCGGCGGCCAGTCCATCGAGCTGGAGCAGTCGACCAGCAGCAGCTCGGCGGTCGGCGGCGGCCCGGCGGCGGGGACACCGGCGTCGCCCACCCGCACGGTGAGCACGACGTCCATCCGGTCGTCCGAGGGCGCCAGGTACTTGTTCTGGCTCAGCTGGAGGGTGAACGACGGGCGGTCCCGCTCGGGCATGCGATCACCTTCTCGTCTTCGGCCGGACGGAGTTCGCGAGGTCGACCAGCACGCCGTGTTCGTTCCGGTCGCGCGCCCGCTCGGCGAGCCGGCGCAGGGACTGTTCCAGCAGTGACCGCAGGCCGCGTTCGGAGACGCGCTCGCCGAGGAGCGCGCCGCCGTCCCAGCCTTCACCGCCGTCGAGCCCGGTCAGCGCGGCTTCGCGGACCAAGGCCTCCAGCCGGTCCCGGGCTTCCTGGTCGAGGTACAGCTCGGGCAGCCGCCGGGCGGCGTCGGCGAAGTCGTCCCGGCTCGGTGGCCCGGACGGCAGGCGCCCGGCCCGGATCCGCACGGCGGCGATCCGCGCGGCGTCGTAGTGGCGCGAGATCGGCGGCACGGCGTCGAGCAGGGCGACCGCGGTGTCGCGGCCGTGCGTGCGCAGGTGGCAGCGGGCCAGGCCGAAGGCGGCGCTGACCTGGCCGTGGTCGCGGTACCACACCGAGCGGTAGCAGCGCTCGGCCTGCTCGGTCTGCCCGCGCAGTTCGGCGCAGAACCCGAGCGCCAGCTTCGGGGCGATCTCGCCGGGCCAGCTGCGGTGCACCCGGTCGAACGCGGCCGTCGCCTGCTCGGTGTCGTCGCGGGCCAGTGCCAGGAGCCCGTGGTGCCACGCCGCCCGCCAGTCACGGGCGGCCTCGGTCCCGAGCTGTTCTTCGGCCTTCGCCAAGGCCGCGGCCGCGGCGCGCGCGTCCCCCAGCGCGACCTGTGCCCGCGTCCTGGCGAACTCGATCTCGACCGACGGCGCGCCGAACATCGCCAGCTTGCCCAGCCAGCGGTCCGGCCCGGGCGCACCCGCGACGGCGATGAACTCGGCCGCGGCGTCCTCGGGGGCGACCCGTGGGATCGGCAGCCGGCCGGCGCCGTCGGCGGCACCCGGCAGACCAAGCTCCAGCCGGCCATCCGGAGATCCCCCCTCCAGGTCACTTTCACGTGAAAGTGCCCCCTTGGCGGGGGTGTTGGCCCAGTGGTCGAGGCCGGGTACCGCGCCGAGGCCGTCGTCGAGCAGTTCCGCGGTGTCCTCGAACAGCGCCGACGGCGCCGGCCGTGGCCGTTCGTCGCGCAGCGAAAGGATTTCCCGGCGCACGCCGTCGAGCTGCTCGGCCATTTCCGACGCCGTGGCGAACCGCCGTTCGAACGGCGCGACGGCGCGTTCGAGCACGCGGTGGAGCGAGTCCAGTCCACCGGCGACCCGGTCCGGGTCGATGTCTTCGGCCGCGGCTTCGAGCAGCACCTGCAGCGTCCGGCCCACGGTGTGCAGGTCCGACCGCACGGTCAGGCCGTGCCGGGCGAGCTCGTGCGCCGGCGCCTGGAACCCTTCGGTGCCGACGCTCGGCCCGGCCGGTTCGTCGAGTGAGCGGGCCGCGCCGAGGTCGATGACCTTGACCCGTTTGTCGCCGTGGATCACGTTCTCCGGCTTCATGTCGCAGTAGAGCAGGCCTTCGCCGTGGAGATAGTCCAGGGCGCCGAGGATCGCCCGGCCGTAGACGATCACGTGCTCGACGCGCGGCGGCGGCCCCTGCTTCAGCAGGTCCCGCAGCGACCGGCCGCCGACGTACTCCATCACCAGGTAGGTGTCCGGTTCACCGCCGCCCGGCGGCACGTGCTCGACGAAGTCGCTGATCCGGACGATGTTCGGGTGGTCGAGCCGGACCAGCACGTCGCGCTCGACCCGCGCCATCGCACGCAGCACGGCGCTGCCGCTGTTGATCACGCCCTTGAGCGCGACGTGCTGGCCGGCGAGCGCGGTGTCGGCGGCCAGGTACACCCAGCCGAGCCCGCCCCGGGCGAAGCAGCCGAGGACGTCGTAGCGGTCGCCGACCCGCTCGCCGCGGTTCAGCTTCGGCAGGAAGGAAAAGGGCTCGCCGCAGTTTTCGCAGAACCCCTTGGCGAACGCCGGTTCGCCGGCGAAGGCGCGGCCGACGGGGTACCCGCAGTGGCCGCAGAACCGGTGCTGCTCGGGGTAGTCCGGGTTGGCGAGGACGAGCTTCTCCGGGTCCGGCACCTCGATCGCAGGCAGCGACTGGAAGTCCGCCTCGCCGCTCCAGAGTTCACCGCTGCGCCCGAGTTCACCACTGCGCCGGGTGCTCTCCGTGGCCGACGCCGCCGGTGGCTCGGCGGGCACCCGGCGGTGGCCGCACACCTCGCAGAACCCGATCGGCCCGACCGGACGGCCGTGGCACCACGCCGTTTCCGCCGTCATGCGCCCTCCAGCCGGCGGCGGACCGCCTGCACATACCGCTCGACCAGCCCGGCGGCGGCTTCCGGCTCGTCCGGCCTCGTGGTCAGCGCCGTCATGGCCGGGCGGTACAGCTCGGCCAGTTCTTCGTCCTCCATCAGGCCCGCATCGGTCGCTTTCGCGTTGTAGCCGCGCAGCCGTCCGTGCAGTTCGTCGTGCCGCGCGGCCAGCGCGTCGAGCTCGGCGTACAACCGCACCAGCGCCCACCGGGCCGCTTCCGCGTCCCGCTCGGTCGCCGCCAGGGCCCGCCGCACGCGGCCCGGTTCGATCCGCTCGCCCGCCGAGCGCAGTGCGGCCAGCCGCAGGCGCAGGTCGGCGGAACTGCCGGGCACCGCCACGCGCGAACCGAGCCGGGCGGCCCGTTCCCGCGTGCGGTCCTCCTCGTGCTCCACCATGTCGACCAGCAACGCCAGCCGGTCCAGCCGGCGCGCGTTCCGCTCGTGCTCCCAGCGCCGGGCCAGGCGCACGCCGGGCGAGTCTGGCCCGCTGAACTGGACCAGCACGGTCGCGCCCTTGTCCACCAGCGGCCGCACCACGTCGGTGAGCACTTCCTCCGGCGCGCGGGCGTCTTCGACGCCGGTCACCGCCACCGCGACGTCCTCCGGGTTGGTCGCCAGCACGGTGAGGACCTCGCCGGTGCTGATGCCGGCGCTGACGTGCTCGGCCACCTCGCCGGCGGTCTTGCCGGTCGCGTCCACGATCGCGGCGAGCCGCTCGCCGGAGACCGGGGATCCCCGGCGTTCGCGCCGCACCTGCGCCAGGAAGCCCTCCCGGACGGCGGAGTCGCGGTCCCCGATCACCACGATCAGCGGGCCGGCCGACGGCCGCGGCGGCTCGCCCACCCACCGGGCGACGTCCGGCACGTGCCGGACGATCACCTCGACCGGGATCAGGTAGGCGAGCCCCGCGCGTTCGTCGGTGTACTCGGTGACCACCATGCCGAGCACCGCGCCGGTCGCCTTGTCGATCACGCCGGCGCCGCTGAACCCGCGCCGCACGCGCTCGCCGGGCAGCGGCGAGTTGAGCTGGATCCACTCCCCGGCGGCGCCGGCCGGACCGGCCAGTTCGGCGTTGTTCACCCAGACGCCGTAGCGGTGCGGAGCCGGGAAGCCGTAGGTGTGGACCACCCGGTCGCGGACGGCACCGAGCCGCACCAAGGGAGCGCCGGGCACGTGGGGGAACGCTTCGACGAGGTCGAGCAGCGCGATGTCACCCCGGCCGTCCTCCGACGGCGGCACCCAGCAGCCGGGCCGCACGGCGGCGAGCGTCTCGGGCATTCCGGCCAGCCCGACGAACCGCACCAGCACGTGCGCCCCCGAAAGCGCTTCCTCCCCCGCGGCCTGCACGACGTGCGCGCAGGTGAGCACCGTGGATTCGCCCAGCAGCATCCCGGCGCCCAGTGCCCGGCCCGACGAGTGCACCAAGCACACTCGCCACGGTTCCGGATCCCCCGCGCGCCCCTCGGCAGAACCGTTGTGCTCCCTCACCGGGTGCGACCTTACGACCCGGCACCGACACTCCGGGGCGGGTTAGCCCGCTTACCCCCGCAGATCACCCGATCGGCCGCCGAACTCCGCGTGGCCGTGGGGAACTCACGAACCCGCGACGACGTTCGGTGAGTGGTGTCAGGCGATCGTGCGCAACCGGCGGAGGGCGAAGAAAACCAGCGCCGCCGCCAGGAGCACGAAGATCCCGGTCTCGATGCCCTGGAACAGCCAGAACCGGTCCCCCGGCTGGTACCGCAGCCAGTTGGTCGCGCCGGGGCCGGCCTCGGTGTCGAGGCAGCCGCCGGGCGGGCACGGGCCGATCTGGGCGTTCGGCAGCACCAGCTCCCCGGCCGCGTTGCGGACACCGAGGTCCATCACCCAGTCGCCCGACGCCGGATTCGGCGTCTGGCTTCCGCCCGGGGCGAACGTGAGGTTCTGCGCGGGCAGATACCGCGGCCGGGCGAAGACCTCGATCGCGACACGGACCACCGCGAACCCGACCAGGGCGATTCCCATGGCGGGCAGGACTTTCCGCCAGTACGTCCCGGCGAAGACGCCCAGCGCGAGCGCGAACAGCGTGTACGCGACCGGGACGATCCCCTGCACGTCGAACGACAGGTAGGTCAGCCGGCCGGCGCTCGCGCCGACCAGCGGCTCGAACCACCAGGACACCCCCAGCGCGTACCCGACCGCGAGCACGGCGGTGATCGCCCCGACCAGGCCGAACTTGGCCAGCGCCCAGTGCAGGCGGCTGACTCCCTGCGTCCACACCAGACGGTGGGTGCCCTGCTCGACCTCCCGCGCGACCAGCGGCGCGCCGAAGAACACGCCGACCAGCACCGGCAGCACCACGAACAGCACGGCGATCAGCATCATGCCGCCGAAATCCTGCTGGAACTGGTGGCTGAGGCTTTCGCAGCGCGAAGTCGCCTCGGTCTGCGTCATCAACGACGCGCTGCCGAACGTGGACCGGCACGCGCCGAGGCCGAGGCTGTCGTACTTCGCGTGCATCGTCAGGCCCGTGGGCACCATGATCGCCGCGAGCGCGGCCAGGGCGGCGAGGGTGAACAGCGCCTGCTTGCGGTGCTGCCGCCAGATCAGCCAGATCACGCCGGCACCTCCCACGCGGACGCGGGGACGCGGGTCTCCGCCTCGGCGAGGTGCGCCAGCACCACGTCTTCCAGGGTCACTTCGTGCTCCGTCCACAGTGGATCGATCGGGCCGTCGCCGCGGCGGACCAGCAGCGTCGACTGGCGTTCGGTGTGGCTCGCGCGGACCACCTCCGCCACGCCGGCGATGGACTCACTGCCGGCCCGCGGGCCGGTCAGCGTGCAGAAGCCGGTGAGCAGGTCGTCGACCGGGCCCGCCAGCCGGACCTGGGAGCGCTGCAGGACGATCAGGTGATCGCAGCTGCGTTCGAGGTCGGCGAGCAGGTGCGAGGACAGCAGGACGGTCGTCTCGCTGTCGGCCACGGCACCCATCAGCGTCTGCATGAACTCGCGGCGCGCGAGCGGGTCGAGGCTGGCGATGGGTTCGTCGAGCAGCAGCAGCCGCGGCCGTTTGGCCAGCGCCAAGGCCAGGGCGACCTGGGCGCGTTGCCCGCCGGACAGCTTGCCCACCGGCTTGTCCGGTGGGATGCCGAGCATGGCCAGCCGGTCGCGGGCCAGCGCGGCGTCCCAGCGGCGGCGGTTGAGCTTGCCGCCCATGATGACGAGCTCCGCCGCGGTGAAGTCGCGGTAGAGCGGAGTGTCCTGCGCGACGAACCCGATGTCTTCGAGCGCGGATCGCGGCGCACGCCCGAAGACGCGCACCTCGCCCGCGTCGGGTTTCAGCAGGCCGACGGCCAGGTGCAGCAGCGTCGTCTTGCCCGCGCCGTTCGGGCCGACCAGCGCGGCGATCCGCCCGGCAGGCACCTCCAGCGCGCAGTCGCGCAACGCCCAGGTGCGGCCGTAGCGCTTGCCCAGCGCCTCGGCTTCCACCGCCAGTTCCATTCCGGACTCCCTACGACAGGTCGTGCGGCACCCGGGTGCCGCGGATCGTGGTCTCGATGAGGGCGGCGATGTCGTCGGGCGACAGCCCCGCGGTTTCGGCGCGCTCCAGCCAGGCCACCAGCTCGTCGCGCAACTGCGCCTGGTGGCCCAGCGAAGGCCCGGCCAGGCTGCCGGTGACGAACGTGCCGACCCCCGGCTTGCCTTCGGCCAGCCCCTCCAGCACGAGCTCGCGGTAGGCCTTGAGCACGGTGTTCGGGTTGATCGCCAGCGCCTC
The DNA here is from genome assembly GCF_046548995.1 of Amycolatopsis sp. lyj-109. Classification (NCBI taxonomy): domain Bacteria; kingdom Bacillati; phylum Actinomycetota; class Actinomycetes; order Pseudonocardiales; family Pseudonocardiaceae; genus Amycolatopsis; species Amycolatopsis sp. lyj-109. Next base: position 150,635 of record NZ_JAJPWR010000021.1, on the reverse strand, counting down.
GGCCACGTCACGCACCTTCGGCAGCTGGTCGCCGGGCCGCAGCAGGCCGACGCGCAGCGCCTGCTTCACCTGGACGACGAGCTGCATGTACGTGGCAACCCGGGAACGGCCGTCGAGGACGAACTCGATCACCCTGCCCACCCTCCTATTGTCTTACGACATTAAGACAACACCTGCCGGTGTACGACTGTCAAGGCACTAGGGTCTCGATCGACGGACGCACACCGGCACCGGGAGGCAGGCATGTCGTTGTTGGACGGGCTGAGCAAGGCGATCGCGGGCGGGGCGATCGAGATCGTCGACCTGACCGCTCCCCTGAGCTCGAGCACGCCGATCCTGCGGCTGCCGGAGCCGTTCGCCAACACGATCCCGTTCCGGCTGGAGGAGATCAGCCGCTACGACGAGCGCGGCCCGCGGTGGTACTGGAACGACATCCACACCGGCGAGCACACCGGCACCCACCTGGACGTCCCGGTGCACTGGGTGTCCGGAAAGGACGGTCACGACGTCTCGCAGGTACCACTGAAGACACTGGTGGCGCCGGCGGTCGTGCTCGACTTCTCCGCCCGGGTGGCCGAGGACCCGGACTTCCTGCTCTCGATCGACGACGTCCGCGCCTGGACGGCCGAGCACGGGCCGCTGCCCGACGGCGGCTGGCTGCTCTACCGCACCGGCTGGGACACCCGCAGCGGCGACCAGGAGGAGTTCCTCAACGCCGACGAAGCCGGCTCGCACACCCCCGGCGTCGCACCCGGGTGCGCGCGCTGGCTCGCCGAGGAAACGCCGATCACCGGGCTCGGCGTGGAAACGGTCGGCACCGACGCGGGACAGGCCCCCGGGCTCGAGCCGATGTTCCCCTGCCACGAGCTGCTGCTGGGCGCCGGGAAGCACGGCCTGACGCAGTTGCAGAACCTCGCGGCGCTGCCGCCGACCGGCGTGCTGCTGCTGGTCTCCCCGCTGCCGATCGTCGGCGGCTCGGGCAGCCCCGCCCGCGTGCTGGCCCTGGCCGAGCGGTGAACGTCGCCGAACTGGTCGGCCGGACGTTGGCCGGCCTCGGCGTCGGCACGGCGTTCGGCGTGGTGGGCAGCGGCAACTTCGAGGTGACCAACGCGCTGCGGGCGGGCGGCGTCCGGTTCGTCGCCGCCCGCCACGAGGGCGGCGCGGCGAGCATGGCCGACGCGTACGCCCGGATGAGCGGCAAGGTGTCGGTGCTGTCGCTGCACCAGGGCTGCGGCCTGACCAACGCGGTCACCGGGATCACCGAGGCGGCCAAGAGCCGCACGCCGATGCTGGTGCTCACGGCCGACTCCGCGGCCGCCTCGGTCCTGTCGAACTTCCGCATCGACCAGGACGGCCTGGCCGCGGCGGTCGGCGCGGTGCCGGAGCGCGTGCACTCGCCCGGGAGCGCGGTGGCCGACACGGTGCGGGCGTTCCGCACGGCACGCCAGCAGCGCCGGACGGTGGTGCTGAACCTGCCGCTCGACGTCCAGGCCGCATCGGCGCCCTCCTCGCCTGCTTTGCCCGACATCTCCGGCCCCGCTCCCGTGCGACCGGACGACGCTTCGGTGGCCGCGTTGGCGGATCTCCTGGCGGCCGCCGAGCGGCCGGTGTTCATCGCCGGCCGCGGCGCCCGCTCGAGCCGAGAGCCGTTGCGAGAGTTGGCTTCACGGTGCGGCGCGCTGCTGGCGACGTCCGCCGTGGCGCACGGTCTGTTCCACGACGATCCGTTCGCACTGGGCATCTCGGGCGGCTTCGCGTCCCCGGCGGCGGCCGAGCTGATCGTGGGCGCCGACCTGGTCGTCGGCTGGGGTTGCGCGCTGAACATGTGGACGACCCGCCACGGCAAGCTGCTCAGCCCACACGCGAAGCTGGTCCAGGTCGACGTGGAGCAGGCAGCGCTCGGTGCACACCGCCCGATCGACCTGGGCGTCGTCGGCGACGTCGCCTGCACCGCCGTCGATGTGCTCCCCTTGGCGCCGGAACGCGCGGGTTACCGCACCGACGAGGTGGCGGCCCGGATCGCGGCGGGACGCTGGAACGACGTCGAGCACGAGGACCTGTCCGGCGACGGCCGGATCGACCCGCGCACGCTGAGCAGGCTCCTGGACGAGCTGCTGCCGTCCGAGCGGATCGTCTCGATCGACTCGGGCAATTTCATGGGCTACCCGAGCGCATACCTGTCGGTGCCCGACGAGCAGGGGTTCTGCTTCACCCAGGCGTTCCAGAGCATCGGCCTCGGCCTCGGTACGGCGATCGGAGCGGCCCTGGCCCGCCCGGACCGCCTGCCGGTCCTGGGCACCGGCGACGGCGGCTTCCACATGGCACTGTCCGAACTGGACACCGCGGTCCGCCTGGGCCTGCCCTTGGTGGTGATCGTCTACAACGACGCGGCGTACGGAGCGGAGATCCACCACTTCGGCGACGCGGACATGACCACGGTCCGCTTCCCCGACTCCGACCTGGCGGCCATCGCCCGCGGCTTCGGCTGCACGGGCGTCACGGTGCGCTCGTCCGCGGATCTGCCGGCGGTGCGCGAGTGGCTGGCGGGACCGCGTCCGGCCCCGTTGGTGATCGACGCCAAGATCGCCGACGACGGCGGATCATGGTGGCTGGCGGAGGCATTCCGCCACTGACCCACCCTTGACACGGCTCCGGCGGCCCTGAATGCTGACCGAGTTGTCTTATAGTCGTAGGACAGTGGGGGAACTACTCGAGGAGCTCAGGTGCGACTCTTCCTGGCCGTACTCGCGGCCGCCATGCTGCTCGTCTCACCGGCGGACGCGGCCCAGCCGCGCCCCGACCCGGCGGCTGCCGTGCTGGCGGCGTTCGAGAGCCACGCGATCGTGGCGAAGTCCAGCCCGGACGTGGGAACGTTCGTGTTCGACCTGATCCGCGACCCGAGATTTCCGGGCCGGGTCGACGACATAGCGGTGGAGTGCGGCAACGCGCGTCTCCAGCCGGTGCTGGACGCGTACATCGCCGGGTCGGCGGTCCCGGAGATCAGCCACGTGTGGCGGGACACGACGCAGCCGAGCTGCGGCTTCTCGACGTTTTACGAGCAGCTGTTCGCCTTGGTCCGGCAGGTCAACACGACGTTGCCCGCGTCGCGGAAGATCCGGGTGCTGGCAACGGATCCGCCGATCGACTGGAGCCACGTCCGGTCGCCGGCGGACCTGGAGCCGTTCCTGGACCGGGACGCCTCGATCGTGTCGGTGGTGAAGACACAGGTGCTGCAGAAGAACCGGAAGGCGTTGATGTTGTTCGGCTTGGGTCACTTGACCCACGACGGAGGCAGCGGCGCGGTGGCCCAACTGGAACGCGAGTACCCGGGGGCGGCGTACGTGATCGCGGACCACCGCGGGTTCACGACGGACAACGCGCGCCTCGAGCAGCGGCTGGGTTCGTGGTCGGCTTTGGTGCCGCTGAAGGGTTCGTGGCTGGGATCGTTGGAGACGACGTACTTCCCGGTCAACCGGGACTACCCGCCGGGCACGCGGGGCTATCCGGGGGTGGATGCGTACCTGTACGAAGGCCCGGCGGATCTCTTGCTGCGCGAGCCGTTGTCGGCCCGGGCCGTCCTGGACGCGGACTACCTGGCCGAGCTCCGCCGCCGGGCCACGGCGATAGATGCACCGCCGGATTCGATCGAGTGGCCGGAGACGTTCTTCGAGCGGGAGCGAACGTCGGGAGTCCTGCTGCGCGGCTAATCAGTGTCGCACGGCTGAGGTTCGTCGACAGCGGCCCGCCTCAAGCGCCCCAAGGCGGCCTTGGTTGCGTCAGACGACGCTGTCGGCGAATTCGGGCGGGTGCGCCGAGGCCGATTCGGCGGCCAACTCACCCCCCGGAACGGCCAACTCGCCCCCCGCAGCGGCCAACTCGCCCAGCTCCCCGGCGTGTTGGCCGTTCCGGCCACTGAGTTGGCCGCTGCGGTCGGCGTATTGGCCGCTGCGGCCGGCACGAACCCAAATTCGCCAACAGCGGCGGCGTCACGGCTAACGCGACCAGGATTCCAGCGCGATCAACGTCTTCGTCCCCGTCACCTGGTGGTGCCGGCGGATCTCGTCGATCGTCTTCTGCAGGTGGGCCATGTCCCGGACCCGCAGCCACACCAGCGCGTCCGGGTCGCCCGCGATCGTGAACACCGCCTGGGCCTCCGGCATCCGCGTGGTCGTCCGGAGGATCTCGGCCACCTTCGTGTTGCCCACGAACCGCAGCTCGGTGAACGCCTCGATCCCCCAGCCCAGTTTCGCGTGGTCGACCTGGACCGTGAAGCCGGTGATCACCCCGCTCTCCCGCAGCCGGTCGATGCGCCGCTTGACCGCCGCCGTGGAGAGCGTGACGCGGCCGGCGATGTCGGACAGCGTGCGGCGGGCGTCCTCGCGCAGCAGGCCGAGGATCTCGTGGTCGGTGACGTCGAGCAGCTCTTCGGGCATGCGTCAAAGCCTAAGCTCACGCAAAAATCGGCGTCAAATTCAACCGAAGCGCGAAAAACCTTGCGCGCGGATCAGTAAAGTGACCATGCCTGTTGCGTCGCTGTGGCCCACGTCGCAGTCTGCCCCGAAGCGCACCGAGGCGAAGGGAGCCGCGCCGTGGAGACGTTCACGCTGGAGGACCGCTACCTGCGGGAAGCGGGGACCGTGCACCTGACCGGGGTGCAGGCCCTGGTCCGGCTGCTGTTCGACCGCGTCCGCCACGACCGTGCCCGCGGCGGCGACCCCGCCGTCTTCGTCTCGGGCTACGAGGGCTCGCCGCTGGCCGGCTACGACCTCGAGCTCGGCCGCCGCGCGACGCTGCTGGAGAAGCACGACGTCGTGCACCGGCCCGGCCTCAACGAAGAGCTGGCCGCGACGTCGGTCATGGGCAGCCAGCTCGTCGCCGGGGCCGGCGGGCAGCGGGGCGTCACCGGTTTCTGGTACGGCAAGGCGCCCGGGCTCGACCGCGCCTCCGACGCTCTCCGCCACGCCAACCTGGCCGGCACCGATCCGCGCGGCGGCGCGGTCGCGCTCGTCGGGGACGATCCCAACGCGAAGTCCTCCACCGTTCCCTGCGCGTCCGAGCTCGCCCTCGCCGACCTGGCCATTCCGATCCTCTACCCCACCGATTCCCAGGACGTCCTCGAGCTCGGCATGCACGCGGTCGAGCTGTCGCGCGCGGCCGGGGTGTGGACGTCGCTGAAGGTCGTCGCCAACGTCGCCGACGCGTCCGGCACGGCGACCGTCAGTCCGCAGTGGAGCGCCCCGAAGATCGCCAAGGCCTACCGGCACCGGCCGACGTCACGGCTGCTCGGCACCAGCCTCGCCGAGCTGGAGCGCAGCTTGTTCACCGTCCGGCTGCCCCTGGTCACGGAGTACCTGCGCGCGAGCGAGATCAACCGAATCACGCAACGCGGGCGGGCCGACCGGATCGGCATCGTGTCCGCCGGCAAGTCCTATCTGGACGTCCAGCAGGCGCTGCGCACCCTCGGCCTCGACACCCAGGCGCAGGAGAAGCACGGCATCCGCATCCTCAAGCTCGGCGCGATCCACCCCCTCGAGCCCGCGATCGTCCGCGAGTTCGCGGACGGCCTCGACGAGATCATCGTCGTCGAGGAGAAGCGCGCCTTCGTCGAGACCGCGCTCAAAGAGATCCTCTACGGCCTCCCCGGCGCGCCGAGGATCACCGGCAAGAAGGACCTCGACGGCCGCACGCTGTTCACCGAACTGGGCGAGCTGGACCCGGACGGCGTCGCGGCCGGGCTGGCCCGCCGGCTACCCGAGGACATCCCGTCGGTCGAGGCCTACCGGGGACGCCGGCGCCGCGAGCGCATCGCCGTCCCGCTGCTCGCTCGCACGCCGTATTTCTGCTCGGGCTGCCCGCACAACTCGTCGACGAAGGTCCCGGAAGGCACCCTCGTCGGCGGCGGCATCGGCTGCCACACCATGGCCTTGTTCATGGAGCCCGACCAGGTCGGCACCGTCCTGGGCGTGACGCAGATGGGCGGCGAAGGCACCCAGTGGATCGGCATGGCGCCGTTCGTCGAGGCGGAGCACTTCGTCCAGAACATCGGCGACGGCACGTTCACCCACTCCGGCAGCCTCGCCGTGCGCGCGGCGGTCGCGGCCGGCGTGAACATCACCTACAAGCTGCTCTACAACTCCGCCGTGGCGATGACCGGCGGCCAGGACGCGGTCGGCGCGCTGCCCGTCGAGAAGGTCGCCCAGCTGCTGCTCGTCGAGGGCGCGAAGCGGGTCGTGATCACCAGCGACGCACCGGCGAAACACCGGCGGCTGCCGCCCGGCGTCGAGGTCCGCGACCGCACCGAACTCCTGCGCACGCAAGAGGAACTGGCTGCGATCAAGGGCGTCACCGTGCTGATCCACGAGCAGGAGTGCGCGGCCGAAAAGCGCCGGAAGCGCCGGCGCGGCAAGCAGACCGCCCCCGCGACGCGCGTGGTCGTCAACGAACGCGTCTGCGAAGGCTGCGGCGACTGCGGCACCAAGTCGAACTGCCTGTCCGTGCAGCCGGTGGCGACCGAGTTCGGCCGCAAGACCGCGATCCACCAGTCGTCGTGCAACGTCGACTACTCCTGCCTCGCCGGGGACTGCCCGTCGTTCGTCACCGTGGTGCCGTCCGGCCGGAAGCAGCGCCGGAAGGCCGCCGAGCTCGCCGCCGACGCCGTCCCGGCGGCGCCGGAGACCGCCGCGAAGGACTTCACCGTGCGGATCACCGGGATCGGCGGCACCGGTGTGGTCACCGTGACGCAGATCCTCGCCACCGCCGCGGTGCTCGACGGACGGCACGTCCGCACGCTCGACCAGACCGGGCTCGCGCAGAAGGGCGGCGCGGTCGTCTCCGACCTCAAGGTGACGGCGGAACTCGTCGAACAGGCCCCGAAGCTCGCCGCCGGCGAGTGCGACCTCTACCTCGCCTGCGACGCGCTGGTCGGGGCGGACGCGGCGAACCTCGGGGTCGCCGATCCGGCCCGCACGACCGCCGTCGTCTCCACCACCGAGGTCCCGACCGGCCGGATGGTCGTCGACACGACGGTGTCCTTCCCGGACGCCGGCAGCGTGCTCGCGCCCATCGAAACCGCCGCGTCGCGCACGGTTTCGCTGGACGCGCGCGGCCTGGCCGAGGAGTTCTTCGACGACGACCAGTTCGCCAACGTGCTGCAGCTCGGCGCGGCCTACCAGACCGGCGCGATCCCGCTGCCCGCGTCGGTGATCGAACGCGCCATCGAACTGAACGGCACCCAGGTCGCCGCGAACCTGCAGGCGTTCCGGCGCGGCCGCCTGCTCGTGGCCGAGCCCGCGGTGGAAGCCCCGAAGGCCGTGACGGCCACCAAGCCCGGCGCCGCGCGGGCCCTGGTGCACGCCGAGCCCGGTTCCGAGCTGGCGCGGCTGCTCGACATCCGGATCCCCGACCTGGTCGCCTACCAGGACAAGGCCTACGCCCGCGCCTACGCGGAGTTCGTCGAGCGGGTGCGGGTGCTGGAGGGCGGGCCGACCGAGATCACCGAGGCCGTCGCGAAGCACCTGTACAAGCTGATGGCGTACAAGGACGAGTACGAGGTCGCCCGGCTGTCGCTGGACCCGGCGTTCACGGACGGCCTCGAAGAGCAGTTCGGCGCGGGCACGCGGTACGCCTACCGGCTGCACCCGCCGGTGCTGCGGGCGCTCGGGATGAAGCGCAAGATCAGCCTCGGCCCGTGGTTCCGCCCGGCGTTCCGGCTGCTCCACGCGCTGCGCCGGGTGCGCGGGACCCGCTTCGACCCGTTCGGCCGCGCCGAGGTCCGGCGGGTGGAGCGCGAGCTGATCGAGGACTACCGCAGCGTGGTCCTGCAGGCGTTCCGCACCGAGGACCGGGCACGGGCGCTGGCGCTGGCCGAGCTGCCCGATCTCGTCCGCGGCTACGAGGACGTCAAGCTGGCCGCCGTGGCCCGGTACCGCGAGCGGCAGGCCGAAGTCCTCACGCCCGCAGGTAGCTGAGCATCGCCTGGGCGCCGTCGGAGACGCGCAGCTTCGTGCTGACGTCCCCGGCGTGCTGCCGGGCCGCGGCGGTGCCGATGCCGAGCAGCCGTCCGATCGTCGGCACCGAATGGCCCTCGGCCAGCAACGCCACGACCTCGCGCTCGCGGGCGGTCAGCGTCGCCACGGGGTCGCCGGGCCGGGGCCGGGACAGCTGGACCGCCACCACGTCGCGGTCCAGGACGGTGCCGCCGGCCGCGACGCGCCGCAGCGCGTCGAGGAACTCCTCGGGTCTGCCGACGCGCTCCTTGAGCAGGTACCCCGCTCCCCCGCCGCCGGCGGCCAGGAGGTCGCCCGCGTAGCCGTCTTCGACGAACGCCGACAGCGCGAGGATCGCCAGACCGGGGACCCGGCGCCGGGCCTCGAGGGCGGCTTGCAGCCCTTCGTCGGTGTACGTCGGCGGCATCCGGACGTCGACGACGGCCAGGTCCGGTTCCTCGCTCTCCACCGACGCCACCAGGTCGCCGGGGTGGTCGACGGCGGCGGTGACCTCGAACCCCTCGCTGCGCAGGAGCAGCACCAGCCCCTCCCGCAGCAGGGCGTCGTCCTCCGCGATCACGATCCGCACGACGGCTGCCTCCTCGCGTCCACGTCGCCCCCTGCCTGGATGCACGGATACGCGAGGGAAAGCGTTCAGCTCTGGCCGGACCAGCCGCTCAGCCGGGTCAGCAGCCGTTCCAGGACCTCGGGGTCCGCGGCCACCGGATCGCCGGAGACGGGCTCGTCGACGAGCGTCCGGCGGTCCTGGCGCCGGGGCAGGCGCACCTGCCGCGCGCTCATCCCGCCCGGCAGCGCCAGTTCGCACCAGGTGGTGCGGCCGCCGCCCTCGGCGGGCTCGACGCCCAGCCGCTCGCCGGGCCGCGCCTGCGGGTCCGGCCGGCCGGGGATGTCGTCGTCCACCTCGATCGAGAGCACGTCGGCCCGTAGCCGCAGCCTCACCGTCACGAAGGCGGGGGCCTTCGGGTTTCCGGCTTCGACCACGGCTCCGACCAGCCGTTTCGCGGTGGCGGTCACCTGCTCCAGCATCGGCAGCAGGGACCAGTCGGTGAGAATCAGGCGGACGAACAGCTCGGTGACCGGCAGTGCGCTGGGCTGCGCGACGAGCCGGATGTCGTCCATCTGGGAGGTGTGCGCGCTCAAACCCGACCTTCCTCGCCCAGGTGCGACCCGTGCCGCACCGCGTCAGTCCGCCCGCCGCGGCACGCTACCGCCCTGGCCGGTCGGGACCGCCGTCGGGGCCACGGGTGCGAGGTCGGCGCGCCGGCCGCGCGCACTCCGCCGCGGCCGGGCGCCTGGTGCCGGTCAGACCCGGGCCGCAACCCACAGTTCGTCGATGGCACGTTCCGCCGCCGCGAGGCTCTCCTCGGCGAGCGGGACGAGGTCGGCCATCGCCGGGCGCACCGGCGCCAGCGTCAGCTCCGCCGTGATGAAGCGCGGCTCCAGCCCGGTGAGGGAGACGCCGTGGGGCAGCCACTGCTGGGCGTGGTCCCAGCCTTCGCGGGGCGTGCCTTCGCCGTAGCCGCCGCCCCGGCTGGCCAGCACGACGAACTCGCGGCCGCCGAGCAGGCCGGCGTAGGTCTCGGTGTCGACCGAGAGCCCCGGGGCGATGAGGTGGTCGACCCAGGTCTTGACGCTGCTCGGCGGCCCGAAGTTGTACAGCGGCAGGCCCAGCAGGACGGTGTCGGCCGCCTTCACCTCGCCGACGATCTCGAGGGTCCGCGCCCAGGCCGCCGCCTGCTCCGGCGTGTGCTCCTCGGCCGGCGTCCGGTCGGCCAGCGCGCCCGCCGCGTCGAGGTGCGGGAGGGGGTGCGCGCCCAGGTCGCGGTAGGTGACCGTGCCGTCCGGGTGCGCGGAGCGCCACGCCGCCGCGGCCCGCGCGCTGAGCCGGCGGCTCACCGAGGCCTCGCCCTGGATGCTCGAGTCGATGTGCAGGAGATGAGCCATGTCGTTAGCCGCCCATAGATCGTTGGTGTAAGACAAACTATTGATACCACATCGACCATTGGGTTGCCCATATACTGGGCGCATGACCCAGCTCCCGGTCGTCAACCAGCCCCCGCACCGCTGCGGCGCGCTGGTCGACCACCTCGCGCGCCGGCTTCGGCTGCGCAGCGAATCGGTGCTGGCCCCGCTCGGCCTCCGGCCGCGTCACCTGATCACCCTCACGGTGCTGCGCGATGGCGGCGGCAGCTCGCAACAGCACCTGGCGAAGACGCTGGAGATGGACAGCACGAACGTGGTGACCCTGCTCAACGAGCTGGAGACCGAGAACCTGATCGAGCGGCGCCGGTCACCCGTGGACCGCCGCCGGCACCTGGTCGAGCTGACGGATGTGGGCGCGAAGCTGCTGGCGCGCGCAGAATTCGCCTTGACAGCGGTCGAGGACGAGGTGTTCAGCGGGCTGAGCGACGATCAGCGCGAGACGCTCTACACGCTTTTGCAGCAGGCGACGAGCAAGACGGGCGTGGAAGCCTGCCGGGAGACGCCACCCTGCTGAGGTCGGGCGACGTCCGGCGTCAGAGGGGCTCTTGGTACAGGGCCAGGACCCGCTGCAGCTGCGCTATCCGCCGCTGAGCGTCCTCCAGCTGACTTTCGAGCTTCTCCCGCCGGCGGCGCTCGTATTCGGCCCGGGTGAAGTGCAGCTCCATGAAGTCGACGACGCGGCCCAGCTGCTGCCGGCTGTCCTTCGACTCGGCGGCGACGAGCTCGACCTGCTCTTCGGCCTGGCGTCTGGCCTCGTTGATCTCGGCCAGCTCGGCTTTCATGTTCTCGATGTGCTCGCGTTCGCGGTCGTGCAGGACGTGCAGGTCCTGCTCGCGCCGGACATCGCCCGGCGAGACCACCGCTCCGGCGGCTGTCCGGCCGGCGCGCAACCGCTCCAGGTCGGCCTCCAGCTGCCGGCACTTGGTCTCCTCGCGGGCCAGCCGCGCCGCCAGGTCCTGCTCCCGCCGCCGCAGGTCGGACACTTCCTGGCGCGCCTCGACGAGGCGGTCGCCCAGGTCACGGGAGACGTCGTCGAAGTCGTTCCGGACGACGACCAGATCGAGCTCCTGCGGGGTTTCCAGCCGTGCCCGGGCTCGCTGCCACGGCTCGAGAGCGTCGCTGGGCAACCCGCACGCGAGCAGGATCGTCACCAGCTGGTGCTCGCGCGGCAACCGGGTCCCGTTGAACAGGTCGGTCATGGTCGATTTGGCCAGCGACTTCGGCCGGTTCGACGACGACCTGGCCAGCTCGTCGTAGGTCATCCCCGAGCGTGATCTGACCTGCCGCAGCAAGCCGGCGAAGTCGGCGACGCTGTTCGCCTGGCCCGGGACCAGATCGCCGAACAGGCTGGATGACGGGGATAAGACCACATCAACCGGTCGCGCCGGCGCGCCGGGGTGTTACGCGTTCCGTTCCGGACTGTCCCCTCTCGTTCGCATCGTTCCGGCTTCGTTCGCATCGCTGGGGAACACGGGTCCGGCACGGTCTTCTGTAGCCATGAACTCCTCGAGCACCAGAACCGGCACCACGAGCTCCACCGACCTGTTCGCCTTCCTGAAGTGGGTGATGAGCTCCCGGGCACGATCGAAGGACATGCGCAAGCTGCTCTGCGTCGCCGCGGGTATCGCGGTGGTGCTCATCGGCGCGCTCGCCGTGGGCGTGGCCGCGTCCGGCCTGTCGTCCGCTGCCGCCAGTGTGCTCTGCGGTGCCGCGGGCTACGGGTTCCGGGCTCGCAGGAGCCCCCGTCACCACGTCGTCACCGAGGCGGACTGTCCTCCGGCGAAAAGAGGCGCGGCATGAAGGCGAGCATCAGCGCCGACCAGACCACGTGCGTCAGCAGCGGCGCCTGCACCCCGCCCGACCGGCCGCGCTGCCACGCGAACACCGTGCCCATCACCGCCGATGCCAGCACCAGCGCCGGGTTCCGGGTCGCCGTCGTCGAAAGCACGTACACCGCGGTGGAAACCCGTGCTCCCGCCGCGTCGTACAGCGCGCCGCGGAAGAACACCTCCTCCGCCGCTCCCGTGAGCAACGTCGTCGCCGCCACCGAGGCTGTCGAGCCGCGGCGGGCGTGGTCCAGCACTCCGGTGATCGCCCGGCGCAACGGCGGGATGCGCCGGGCCACCAGCGCGCACCCGTAGAACACGCCGAACGCGCCCACGCCCGCCGCGACGGGCCGGACGACGTCGTGGCGACCGCGGTGCACCGGTCCGGCCGCCTGGGCTCCGGCGAGCCAGGTCGCCGCGACCGACGCCGTGAGCACGTGGAAGCGGCGGGATCCGGGGCGACTGGCCAACGACGCGCCGAGCAGGCCGGATCCGGCGGCGGTCACCGCGGCGAGGAACGGCTTCACGCCGTCCGCCGGCTCTTCGCGCGCTCGCCCAACGCTTGCAGGACGGCCTCGTCGTAGCCCATCGGCTCGAACTCGACGATCCGGCGGATGGTGTCGTCCCGGACCACTACCTCGTTGGTCATCGAGTCGATCAGGGCCCGCCCGGTCGTGACGTCGATGTCCGTGACCAGCGACAACCAGAACGACGACAGGCGCGGGGAGAGCAGCGGCACCGGCACGATCAGCAACGGCCGGCCCTCGATCGCTGCCACCCGCTGCAGCATGTCGCGGTAGGCCAGCACTTCGGGACCGCCGATGTCGAACGCCCGGCCCGCGGCCTCCGGGTGGTCGAGGACGCCGACGAGGTACCGGACGACGTCGGCGACCGCGATCGGCTGCGTGCGGGTCCTCACCCAGCGCGGCGTCACCATCGCCGGCAGGTGCTCGACCAGCTGCCTCGTCAGCTCCCACGACGTGCCGCCGTGGCCGATCACGATCCCCGCGCGCAGCACCGTCACCGGCACACCGGTCTCCCCCAGCAACCGCTCGACCTCGCGCCGGCTGGCCAGGTGTTCGGACAGCGCATCGTCGTCGTCGCCGAGCCCGCCGAGGTAGACGATCCGGCGCAGGCACGCACCCTCGGCCGCCCGGGCGAACGCGCGCGCGGCGTCGGCGTCGCGGCGCTTGAAGTCCGCACTGTCGAGTGAATGCACGAGGTAGTACGCGGCTTCGGCGCCCTTGAGCGCGTCCCGCAGCGAGCCGACGTCGGCGACGTCGCCGCGGACGGCTGTCCCGGCGCCGCGGTACTTCGCGGGGTGGCGGGTCATCGCGAGCACCTCGTGCCCGGCTGCCTCGAGCTCCGGGCACAACCGGCTGCCGACGAACCCCGACGCCCCGGCCACCAGCACCCGCATGCCCGCGACGTTAGCCGGGACGGCCCTCGCGCGCAGATCGTCCGCCCCCGGCGAAGCAGACCGCGGCGACGACCCCCGCGCACCCGATCAGCTGCGCCCACCCGGGCGTCTCCCCGAGCAGGCCGATGCCGAGCAGCACCGCGCCGACCGGCTGCAGCAGCATCAGCGTCGCGCCGGTGGTGGCGGACATCCGGGGCAGCGCGGCGGAGATGAGCAGCCAGCCCGCCAGCTGGCCGATGACGGCGAGCGCGACCAGCCAGCCGAACGCGGGCAAGCCCGGCGTGAGGTCGAGCGTCCCGGTCGGGACGCCGAGCACGACCGCGACCACGCCGGCCGAGACCGTGGCGAGCACCAGCGAGTGCGCCTGCGTGCCGGTGCCGCCGCTGAGCCGGATCAGGAAGAGGTAGCCGGCGTACCCGGCGCCGGCCAGCAGCGCCGCGACGGCGCCGGTGGCCGGGTCCGGGCCGAAGGACCCGGTGCCGGCGAACCCGCCGGCCAGCACGATCCCGGCGAGCAGCACGGGCACCGCGACGAGGAATCGCTTCGACGGCCGCTCGGCCAGGAACGCGAACGCCAGCAGCGGCACGATCACCACCTGGACGGCGAGGAGCACGGTCGCGATGCCGGCGCCGACCCGCGGGATCGCTTCGCCCCAGAGCACGAAGTCCAGGCCGAGACCGGTCCCGGCCAGCAGCGGGAGGAGCACGCGACGGCGCGGCGCCGGGCCGGCCTTCCGCCGTTCGCGCCCGGCCAGCAGGAGCAGTACGGGCAGGGCGAGCAGGCAGCGCCAGAACGCGCTCGTGCTGCCGCTGACGTGCGAAACCTTGATGAAGACCGACGACAACGAGATGCAGAAGCTGCCGAGCGCGGCGAGCAGCCGCGGGTCGAAGCGGTCGGTGAACGTCGGGGCGGGGCGACTGGCGGTCGTGAGCACGCCTCCAGCGTGCGGACGGTAACTGTCAAGGACAAGCGAATGTTTCTGCGGTGAATTCGGTAGCATCGCTACCGTGTTCGGACTGGAGCGGATGCGGGCGCTGCACGCGGTTGCGACCTACGGCTCGGTCGCCGCGGCGGCCGAGTCCTTGCACGTGACGCCGTCCGGGGTGTCGCAGCAGCTGGCGAAGCTCGAACGGGAAGCCGGGCAGCGGCTGCTGGAGCCGCGCGGCCGCGGCGTGCGGCTGACGAAGGCGGGCCAGGTGCTGGCCGGGCACGCGGAGCGGATCCTCGCGCAGGTCGCCGAGGCGAAGGCGGACCTGGAGCTGCTGCGCGAGGACGTCATCGGCCCGCTGCGGATCGGCGCGATCCCGACGACGGTCCACGCGCTGCTGCCGCCGGCGCTGGCCACCCTCGCGGCACAGCACCCGCGGCTGGCGGTGACGCTGCACGAGGGCGAGGCCGAGCAGACGCTGCCCCGCGTGCTGGCCGGCGATCTCGACGTCGGGGTGCTGGAGAGCTGGGAAGACCGGCCGACGGTGATCCCGCCGTCGACGACGCGGATCGCGTTGTTCTCCGACGTCGCGGACCTCGCCCTGCCGGCCGGCCATCGGCTGGCCCACCGCAAGGCGGTCGACCTGTCCGAAGTGGACGACCTGCCGTGGATCGGCTGGAGCGCCGGGTCCGGGTGCTACGAGTGGCTGGTGCAGGTGCTGCGCAACCAGCGGCTGGAGCCGCGGATCAGCTGCACGGTCGGCGGCTACCCGACCCAGCTGGCCCTGGTGGCGGGCAACATCGGCGCGGCGCTGGTGCCTCGGCTGGCCCGCGACCGGCTGCCCGAGGGGGTGCGGATCCTCACCACGCGGCCGGCGTTGAGCCGCACGATCCACGCGGTCTGCCGGGCGGGCGAAGAGGACCGCGGGGCGGTGCGGGCGTGCCTGGACGCGCTACGGGCCGCCTCGGCGAGGTTCGAAAGCGCGGGCCGTCCGGTGGGCCGGGTCACCGGCTGAGCCGGGCCACCATCTCGGTCACCAGCCGGCCCGGACGCCGGTGGTGCACCAGGAAGATCTCCCGCACCGGCCGGGCGTCCACCGCGTCGCGGACTTCGACCCGGTCCGCGCCCACTCGCTCCAGCACGGTCTCCGGCACGAACGCGATGCCCAGCCCGGCCTCCACCAGCGCCACGATCACCTGGTAGTCCCGGGTTTCGTACGCCACGCGCAGCCGGACGCCGGCGGCCTCGGCCAGCTGCTCCAGACACGCCCGGTTGGGTACGCCCGGGCCGCCGGAGATCCAGTCCTCCGCGGCCAGCGCCCGCAGGGTGAGCCGGCGGGTGCGGGCCTTCGCGTGCCCCTTCGGCAGGATCAGCCGGAACCGCTCCGAACGCAGCAGCGACCGCTGCAGACCGCGCGGGTCGGGCAGCGGTGCGCCGGGATAGCGGTGGGTGATCAGCAGGTCGAGCTCGCGGGAGCTGACCAGGCCGTACCCGTCCGGCGGCTCGAGGTCCAGCAGCCGCAGCGCCACGCCGGGGTGGTCGCGGCGGAAGCCGGCCAGCGCGGCGGGCACCAGGGTCATGCCCGCGCTCGCGAACGTGCCGACCGTGAGTTCCTCGTCGAGCAGCGCCCGGACCGTCCGCTCGGCGGTGCGCAGCTCCCCGACGATCGCCTCGGCGTGGACGAGCAGCGCCTCCCCGACCGGCGTGAGCGTGACGCCACGGGCGTGGCGGTCCAGCAGGCGGGCACCGACGTCGCGCTCCAGCTTGGCCAGCTGCTGCGAGACGGCGGACGGGGTGAAGGAAAGCCGTTGCGCGGCCGCGGCGATCGAGCCGGCGTGCGCTACTTCGGCCAGCACGGCCAGGCGGTGGGCGTCGAGCACGGAAGCCTCCAGCCGTAAGTTCTGCTAACTCCAGCATAGGAGACGTCGCTGGTGCTTACGGTGGCCCGCGCGCATGCTGGAGCCCATGATCAGCACTGCGGATGTGGAACAGGCGGCCGCGCGCATCGAGGGCCGGATCCGCCGGACTCCGGTGCTCGCCGCGGACGAAGGCGTGTGGCTCAAGCTGGAGCAGTTGCAGCACACCGGGTCGTTCAAGGCCCGCGGCGCCTTCAACCGGATCATCGCCGCGGGCGAGCAAGCCGGCGTCGTGGCCGCGTCGGGCGGCAACGCCGGTCTGGCCGTCGCCTACGCCGCCCGGGAATTCGGTCTCCCGGCACGGGTCTACGTCCCGGCGACCGCGCCCGCGGTGAAGGTCGTGAAACTGCGGCAGCTCGGTGCGGCCGTCGAACTGGCCGGCGAGAAGTACGCCGACGCCTACGACGCGGCCGTCAAGCACGCGGCGGACTCGGGCGAACTCTTCTGCCACGCCTACGACCAGCCCGACATCTGTGCCGGACAGGGCACCCTCGGCCTCGAACTGCTGGACCAGGCGGGCGACCTGGACACGATCCTCGTCGCGGTCGGCGGCGGCGGGCTGCTGGCCGGCGTCGCCGCCGCGGTCGAGGGCCGGGCGCGCGTGGTCGGCGTCGAACCGCGCACGATCCCGACGCTGCACTCGGCACTGGCCGCCGGTGAGCCGGTCCCGGTCGACGTCTCCGGCGTCGCCGTCGACTCGCTCGGCGCGACCAGGCTCGGCGACATCGCCTTCGCGGTCGCCACCCGCACGGACGCCGGCTCGGTGCTGGTGGCCGACGCCGCGATCGCCGACGCGCGGGCGGCGCTGTGGGACCGCTACCGCCTGGCCGTCGAACCCGGCGGGGCGACCGCGTTCGCCGCCCTGCTCTCCGGCGCCTACCGGCCCGCGCCGGGAGAGCGGGTCGCCGTTCTGCTCTGCGGCGCCAACACCGACCCCGCCACGCTCACTTCCCCGACAGCCGCGCCACCACCGGGGCGAACTCCTCGAGGAACGCGCCGTTGACGCTGAAGTAGGACACGCCCTGCTCCTCGCGACGGCGTTCGAGCTCCGCCACCATGTCGTCGACGTCGCCGCGGAGCAGGCCGAGGGAGTCGTGCTCGATGAGCGTCTCGGCGTCGACGCCGATGAAGCCGCGGATCCACGGCGGTACCTCGGTGCCGACGACCCAGATGTTCATCGCGAACTCGATGTCGCGGTCACCGGCCGCCGAACGGACTTCCCCGACGTGCCCGGTCATTTCTTCCCGGGTGGTCAGGACACCGCCGGCCATCGTGACGATGTCGGCCTTGAGCCCGGCGAGGCGGCGCACCTTCGGCCCGCCGGCGGCAATCATCACCGGCGTGTGCCCGTCGCCGTCGAGCCGCCGGACGTGGTCGATCGTCTCGGAAATCGAGTCGAGCCGGTCCTGCCCCGAACCGTACGGCAGCCCGAGTTCTTCGGCCTGCTGCCGCATTTCCGGCCGTCCGGTGCCGAGGCCGAGCTCGAACCGGCCGCCCGTGACGACGGTCAGGCTGTGCGCCTCCCAGGCCGCCGCCCGTGCGGTGCGCAGCGGACTGGCCAGCACGAACGAGCCGACCCGCAGTTCGGTCGTCGCTGCGGCGGCCGCGGCGAGGGCCGCGGTCGGCGTCGGCATGTTCACGTTGTCCGGGCACAGCAGCGTCGCATAGCCGAGCTCTTCGGCGCGGCGAGCGGTCGCGAGCCACTGCGCTCCGCCCCCGGTCGCGCCCGCGACCACGCCGAACCGGAACGCCTTCTGCGGCATCGGAACACCCCCACATCGTTGGTCCTTCGATCAAACCACCGGTGCGCCCGGCCGTGCCACCACGGCCGGGCGCACACCCGGCATCAGCCGCGCTGGTACTCCTCCCAGGTGACCTTCGTGACCTGCGGCCCGTCGTCGGAGCCGCGGCCGGCGAGGCCGTTCATGCCCAGGTAGTAGTCACCGGTCTGGTGCTGCGCACCCGACGACAGGTCCGGGTCGGAGACCGCCATCGCGTGGATGTGGTAGTCGAAGCCCTGCGCGGGCGTGCGGTACCACGCCGCGAACCCGACGTTGCGCAGCGCCTTCAGCAGGGTGGTGCGGTTGGTCGACGACATACCGGACACCGAGATGTCCATCGCGCCGCCGCCGTCGTGCGTCCCGGCCGAAGCGTCGACGCCACCGGCGTTGTACGAGCCCTGGGTCAGGGTGACCTGGAAGCCCGCTTTTCCTTCCGCCGCAACGAGCATCGCCTTGGTGCGGGTGTTGAGGGTCTTGCCGTGGTAGGTCACCTGGCTGCCCGCGGAAATCGGGTTCGTGACCGTGTACCGGCCTTCGCCCAGCTTCTCCAGCGAGGTCTTGCCCGGCAGGCCGGAAGCGTCGAGACCGGTGTAGCCCAGCGACTTCTGGTACTGCGAGTACGCCGTGATCGTGGTGGTGCCGAAGTAGCCGTCGACGTACTGGCTGTCCAGCAGCCCCTTCGCCTGCAGCGCCTGCTCGACGAGCAGGACGCTGTCGTGGGCGCCCGGGGTCAGGGTGTCGTCGGCGCGGCGCGGGTCGATCTGGGCCGCCTTCAGCACGGCCTCCATGTTCGCACCGGGCAGCACCGTCGTGGCCGCAGTCTCGGCCTGAGCCGGTGCGGCCACGGCGAACGTGGCGGCGGTGAGCGCCGTGAGTACGGCGGCCTTCGTGAACATCCTTGTCCTCCATGGGTTCGGAATCTCTACGGCCATGAGGATCACGCAACCGGATACAAGGGACGTACAAACCGGATCCGCCCAGCCCGGGCCGTTTGTGACGCCCGAGCCGCCGTCGATACGGTACGGGGGTAGGGCCTAGGTGATCGTCACGGCATGTAATCCCAGCCACATTCGGACGCATTCCCACTGGTCCAGCCGTACCAATCACCGTCACGGAGAGTTTCCGTGCCCCCGCCCTGGACTCTTCCGTGCTCGTTTCGTAACCTGTTTGAGATCTCGCGGCCCCCGGTCGTCCCCCGACGGCGACGCGAGATCGCCGCCGATACCCCCTGTCGGGTGCCGGACCCCACCGCGGGCTCTTCCTGTTGCGGTCGAGCGCGCCCTGGGCACGGGCGAG
Source organism: Amycolatopsis sp. lyj-109 (assembly GCF_046548995.1). Classification (NCBI taxonomy): domain Bacteria; kingdom Bacillati; phylum Actinomycetota; class Actinomycetes; order Pseudonocardiales; family Pseudonocardiaceae; genus Amycolatopsis; species Amycolatopsis sp. lyj-109. The sequence continues at coordinate 131,479 of NZ_JAJPWR010000021.1, read as the reverse complement.
ACCCCCGCTCGCCGTCCCGGTCCCCGCCGGCGGCCGATCAGCAAAGGAGACCCGCGCGAGAATGCGTTCGCATCCCGTCAAGCGCGTGGTGTCAGGTGCCCTCGCCGCGGCCTCGGTGATCACCCTCGTCACCATGGCCCAGCCGGTGGCCATCGCCGCCCCCGTCCCCGTCCTCCAGGCGCCCCCCGCCGGGTCGGACGCCCTCGCCAAGTACCGCGACCTCGCGGCGCAGGCGGAAAAGCTCAACGAGGACCTGCTCCGCGCCCAGGACGACCTGACCGCGAAGCAGGGCCAGCTCGACAAGGCCAGCGCCGACGTCGAGGCCGCGAAGAACGCCGGCGCCCAGGCCATCGAGGCCAAGCGGCAGTACCAGTCCGAAGTGGACAAGTTCGCCGGCGCCTCGTTCACCGGCGGCGTCCAGATGAACAAGCTGTCGGCGCTGCTGGCCGGGACGTCCACGCAGGACTTCCTGGACCGCTCGGCGGCGCTCGAGGTCATCGCGACCGACAAGAACGCCGCGATGGCCAACCTCGGCGGCGCGGCGGCCAAGGCCACGGCGGCCGAGAAGTCGGCCGCCGACGCGGCGAAACGGGCGCAGGACGCCCGGGACGCGGCGGCGAAGCTGGCTTCGGACATCGAGGCCAAGAAGAAGGACCTGCAGGGCCAGATCGACCAGATCGAGGCGCAGAGCCGGAGCCTCAGCACCGCGGACAAGGCCGCTCAGAAGGACACCGGCGGTGCGGCGCCGAACGTCAAGGCGCCCACCGCGGCGGCACAGGCCGCGGTCAACGCGGCGCTCAGCAAGCTCGGCAGCGCCTACGTCTGGGGCGCCACCGGGCCGAGCACGTTCGACTGCTCCGGCCTGATGCAGTGGGCGTACAAGCAGGCCGGCATCACCCTGCCGCGGAACTCCGCGGCACAGGCGGGCTTCGGCGCTTCGGTGTCGCGCGACCAGCTTCAGCCGGGCGACCTGGTCGCCTACTACTCCCCCGTGTCCCACATCGGGATGTACATCGGCAACGGCAAGATGGTGCACGCGCCGACGAGCGGCGACGTCGTCAAGATCTCGCCGCTGATGAGCGAGTACGCGGGAGCCACGCGCCCCACGGCCTGACGTTCGGACAGTGCCCCGTTCCCGCGAAGTGTAGAAATCGCGGAACGGGGCACTTTTCGCGCATGGACGAGAACCCTGACGCCGCCACCGTCGAAGCCGTCGGCAAGGTGACCGAGGCGCTCGAGACGATCGAGCGCGCCCGCGGGCACCTCTACTCCTTCCACCAGCTGACCGGGAGCGCGGACCTGGCCCTCGGCGAGGCCGTGGAGCAGCTCGAAAAGGCCGGCCACGGCGAGTGGGCACGGCGGATCTCCGAAGAGCTCATCGGGCTCAACGTAGTACCCGATCGGTGGACTTTCCAGGTCGTCGAGGAGTACGACGACGGCTACTACAAGGCGTGCCGCGACCTTGAGCGTGAGCTGCTCACTTCGCTCACCGGAGGGCGCCGCCACCTGCACGAACAGCAGATGAAGGACGACCGCCGGACGCACGGGCGACCGGGCCACGAGGCGGGCGGCCCGAGCACGCCCCCGGCCGGCACGTGACCGGCGACTGTCGGACCCCTGCGCTACAGTCGAACGCAGGCGAACAAATGTTCGATTGGAGTTGACATGACCGACCAGGTGGAACCGAACCCGGAGAAGGACCCGAGCGACTGGACCACCGGCGACGAGCCGATGACCGGGCCGCAGAAGTCGTACCTGCAGACGCTCGCGCAGGAAGCCGGCGAAGAGGTGCCGGACGGCCTGACGAAGGCGGAGGCGTCCGAGCGGATCGACGCCCTGCAGAAGACGACCGGCCGCGGCACGTGAGGCTTCACCGCGAGCGGGGATCCACCGGGCAGTTCGGCGGTCACATCCCCGCTCCGCCGCCGCGCGGCGCCCTCCCTCGACCGCAGACAGCCGCCTCGACGAATGAAGGCTCGCGGACCGGGTATCTCCTGGGCATGTCCCAGCCGAACGAACAGCAACCCGAGATCGCGCGGCCCGGCACCCCGGATCCCGGCCGTGCCGAAGACCGGCTCTACCGCCCCGGCGAGGGCGAACCGCCGGACAGTCCCGAAGAGGCCCGCGGTGTCGGAGCGAAAGTGATCGGTGAGCTACGGGCGCGTCGCGAAAGCTGAGCGTTCAGGCGGCTTCCGGCAGCGCTGCGCCCGTGACGCGGAACAGGAACTCGGCGTTGGAACCGGTCTTGCGGAGCTGCTCCAGCAGCTGCTCGATCGCGTGCGGCCCCGGCAACGCCCGCCGGACCTCGCGCATGGCCGCCAGTTCACCCGGGGTGACCAGCAGTTCCTCACGCCGGGTGCCGGAGGCCGCCACGTCGACCGCCGGGAAGATGCGTCGCTCGGCCGTCTTGCGATCGAGCTTGAGCTCGGCGTTGCCGGTGCTCTTCAGCTCCTCGAAGAACACCGTGTCCGCCAGGGAACCGGTTTCCACCAGTGCCGACGCGATGATCGTGAGCGAGCCGCCGCCCTCGATGTTCCGGGCGGCGCCGAGGATGCGCTTCATCGGCTGCACCGCGGCCGCGTCGACGCCGCCCGACAGCGTGCGGCCGGACGGGCGGGCCGAAAGGTTGTACGCGCGGCCGAGCCGGGTCAGCGAGTCGAGCAGCAGGACGACGTCTTCGCCGTGCTCCACCAAGCGTTTCGCGCGCTCGACGGCGAGTTCCGCCACCGCCACGTGCTCGGCGGGCGGACGGTCGAAAGTGGACGCGATCACCTCGCCGCGCACGGTGCGGCTCAGCTCGGTGACCTCTTCCGGTCGTTCGTCGGCGAGCAGGACCAGCAGCCGGCAGTCGGGGTGGTTGACCGACAGCCCGTGGCCGATTTCCTGCAGCACCGTGGTTTTCCCGGCTTTCGGCGGTGAAACGACCAGAGCGCGCTGCCCCCGGCCGAGCGGGGTGACGAGGTCGATGACGCGCGGCAGCAGCCGCGTCGGGGTGGTTTCGAGCAGCAGCCGGCGGTCCGGGTGCACCGGCACGAGGTCGGCGAAACGCGGGCGCGGTTCGTGCGGGTCGCGGTCGTTGACGCTGGTGATCTTCTCCGTGGTACCGGCGATTTCGTCGCCAGGACGCAGGTTGTGCTTACGTACCAGGGAAAGCGGGATGGCGACGTCGTCGGGCGTGGGCCGGTAGCCGGGCCGGACGAACGGGGTTTTGCCGGACAGGTCGAGGATTCCGTGAAAAGACATGGGTTTCTCCAGAGGTGACGATGGGCCTGCGCACGGACGGCGAGGCCGGGAAGAAGGAAGAGGCCGACTGGCCTGGTTCCGGGAAGCTGCCTCCGGGCGGCCGAGGGGCCGACATCCGCGAGGAGCACCTCCACTGTAGCGACACATCCCACGAAGCACAATCCCACGAAGCACAAGGGGTAAGACTTCGTGGCGATGGGTAGTCCACCGGAGAGCCCGCTGAAACGGGGGAACCGCGGCTGAACGATGGGAGCGGATCGTGTATCGACATACCCCGGAAACTGGCGTCGATACGGGCGAGAGCACCGACGCCGACCAAGCCGGGACCACGGCCCCGGAGCACTTCACCGCCGGAGTCGTGGTCGCCTCGACCTTCGAAGAACTGGCGCCGGCCCTGCCCAACGAGATGGCCGGCCTGCGCCGCAAGCTGATCCACTGGCTGGGCGCGTTCCCCCTCGACCCGGACAGCCGGCACGACATCACGCTGGCAACGTACGAAGCCCTGGCCAACGTCGCGACCCACGCCTACCCGGACGGCTACGGCTGGGCCCGCTTGCAGGCCCGCCGCGAGGGCGACGCGATCACGGTGACGGTGACGGACACCGGCTGCGGCATCCCGGCCACGCGCCCGCGCGTGGCGGGCCTGCGCACCTCAGGTGGCCGCGGCCTGCTGCTGATCGACCAGGTGACGGACCAGTCCGACATAGACACCAGCGGTACGGGAACGACGGTCCGCATGACGTGGCGCCCGGCGGCCCTCCGGGACGCAGGCTAGTACTGCAGGGCGAGATCTTTGTTCGGTGCGGCCGAAGACAGCCTGCCAGGACAATCCTGGACGTCAACCTGCCAATCTGCCGCAGCTCGTCGTGAGTGGTAATTCGGGTTAGAACCCGAATTACCACTCACGACCACCAGCCACGGCAAACGGTGACCTTGGTTCCCCAGGTCACGCACACAAGTGTCCCTGTAGTACTAGCGGCGCAGGCGCAGGTCCGGCCACGGCGGCCGGTGCACCATGGCGACGCCGGCGAGGGTCGCGGCGACCAGTCCGACGCCGATACCGAGCAGCGCGACGCGCGTGGCGTCCACCGCCGGCTCCCAGCGGGCCTGGCCTTCGCGGACGGTGAACACCCCGACCGGCCGGTGGACGGGGATCACCGTGGTTCCGTCCGGGGTGTCGTACGGGTCGCCGAAGATGCGGGAGTCGGTCATGCCGCCATCGAACCGAAAACCGCTGCCGCTGACAAGATCGGACAGAACCCTGTCGCTTCCGTGACCGCCTGCTTACGATCAGCAGGGGGAGCTGTTCGTCGCTCGTCCTTTGTGGACTCAGGAGGCGCCGTGCGCAGGATCGCCCTTCTCGCCGCGATTTCCGTGGCCGCGGCCGTCGTCGGCTCCGCTCCGGGTGCCGCCGGGGCCGGGCGCACGTGGTTCACCTCGTGGGCGCAGTCGCAGGACGGCCGGGCCGACACCGCGGTCACCGCCCGGTCACTGCGGATGATCACCCATCTCAGCCAGGGCGGCGACGCGGCGCGCGTCCGGTTCCAGAACACCTTCGGCACCGGGCCGCTGACCATCGCGCACGCCACGGCCGGGCCGAGCGCGGGCGGCGCCGCCGTCTCCATCTCGCGTGACCTGACCTTCGCCGGCCGTCCCGCGGTCACGATTCCCGCCGGCGGTGAGGTCTGGAGCGACGAGACCAGGCTCGCGACGCGGCCGGACTCGGACCTCGCGGTGAGCATGTCGGTCGAGGGCACCGCCGTGCCCGGCCGCCACGGCGCGGCCCTGCGCGACAACTACCTGACGCCGCCGGGCTCGGGCGACCACACCGCCGACGTCTCCGGCGAGGCTTTCACGGCCACGGTCGGATCGACGTACGTCGTCAGCGCCGTCGACGTGCACAACGCGGCCTTGCAGGGCGTCGTCGTCCCGTTCGGCAGCTCCGTCGTCGACGGCATCGGCAGCACGCCGGGCACGAACCGCCGGTGGACCGACGACCTGGCGCGGCGGATCGTGGCCTCCGCCGCGCCGCTCGCCGTCGCCAACGCCGGCGTCTCGGGGACGACGAGCGCCCGGACCTGTCCGGGGATGCCGCCGTCGGTCGCGGGCCTGGACGCGGCGAGCCGGCTGGACCGGGACGTCCTGGCCCTGCACGGCGTCACGGCGGTCATCTACTACTACGGCACCAACGACCTGGCGTACGGCTGCGACGCGGCGACGATCCTCGACAGCTACCGCGCGGTCTTCGCGCGGCTGCGGGCGGCGGGCATCGCGGTGTACGTCACACCGAGCACACCCCGGCCGGGGTACGACGACCAGGCGAACCTGGCCCGGCACGAGATCGCATTGTTCGTGCAGCGCTGGAACACCTGCGGCGGCACGTGTTCGGGGGTGGTGGACTTCGACACGGTGCTGAAGGACCCGCTGAAGCCGAACAGCATCCTGCCGGCGTACGACAACGGCGACGGCATCCACGCGAACGCGGCCGGTCAGCAGGCCCTTTCCGACTTCGTCTCGCTGCCGATGCTCACCCGATCCGGGCTGGAAGTCCACACGATGAGGTGACTCGGCGAGTCGGACCGGCGGGACTGTGCGCGCCGGTCAGCAGAGTACGTCCGGTGATGAACGAGTCGATGGACGACGCCGGGTGCTGCCTGCTGTCGGTGGCCTGGAACGTCGCCCCTTTGGCCGGTGGACCGCCCGACGGACCGCCCGACGGACCGCCCGGCTCCCGACGCGGTGAACTGCGGCGCACGGTGGAGGCGGTGTGCCGGACCGCGGGCCGCGGCGCCCGCGAGTGGGCAGCGCGGCACGGGGCGGGGACGGAAGCGGAGTACCGGCCGTTCCTGCAGCTCGCCGACGTCGCCTACGAGATCGCGACGCTGTTGCTGCTGGTGGAGGACTTCCTGGTGCCGGATCTGGGCCGTGAGCACCGGCGCTGGGCGGAGATCGAGGAGCTGACCACCCGGCTGACGGAGCTGTCCGAGTGGACGGCGGCGTTCCTCTTGTCAGGCGCACCCTTACGCCTGTAAGGTCGCGCCTGACAAGGAGGTTTTCGATGAGTACTGCGGTGTTCGCGCGCTGTTCGTTTTGTTCGAAGCCCAACACGGAGGTCGAGACGCTGGTGGCCGGCCCGGGCGTGTTCATCTGCGACGGCTGCGTCCAGTTGTGCGTGTCGGTGATCGACGGCAAGCCGGCGGACGCGCCGCTGATCGCACCGTGGGAGCACGACCTGCCGCTTCCGCAGGTCCTGTCGAACCTCGCCCCGGTATCGGCGGCGAGCACCCAGGTCCAGGAGAACCTGGCGGCGTGGGTGGGCAAGGCCCGGGCCCTGGGCGGCACGTGGTCCCAGATCGGCGAGGCATTGGGGATGACCCGCCAGTCGGCGTGGGAGCGGTTCGCCTAGAGCTTGACACCCACTCCGGCGTAAAGGCCGTCTTCTTCGGGATCGACGGCGGCGGCGAGCCGGTCGGGCCGCCAGTTCCCGGACGTGGTCAGCCCGGGTTCGACGAGCTCGAAGCCGTCGAAGAGCGCAAGGACCTCGGATTTCGTCCGTGGGTGGATGCGGTCCTGGGTCTTGCGCATGGTTTCGGCCACCCGCGGATCGCTCAAGACGGCGAAGTCGTTGGTGAGATGGGTGAGCGCCAGGTAGCTCCCGGGCGCAAGCGCATCCCGGTAGGCGGCGAACACCCCGCGGACCTCGGGCAGGTAGTGCCCCAGGGTGATGGCCAGCAACCCGACGGGCCGGCGGAGATCGAGCAGCCGGTCCACCTGTTCGGACTTCAGCACGGCCTCGGTGTCGGTGGCATCGGCTTCGAGGGCCTCGGCGCCGGGGTTGCCCTTGAGAAGCATGAGACTGTGCGCCACGGCAACGGGTTCGTAGTCGACGTAGACGACCTTGGCGCCGGGATCGACCTCCTGGGCGACTTCGTGCACGTTGCCGACGGTGGGGATGCCGGAGCCGAGGTCGAGGAACTGCCGGATGCCCTGGTCGAGGAGGAACCGCACCACCCGCCCGAGAAAGGCCCGGTTCCGCCTGGCCACGGAGCCGACCTGAGGCTGGATGGCCTCGAGTTTCCAGGCCACCTCCCGATCGGGCGCGAGGTTGTGCGCCCCGCCGAGCAGGTAGTCGTAGATCCGGGCGGCACTGGGCCGGGAGAGATCCGCGCCGGCCGGAATCCAGTCGGCGCCTTCCTGATCGGTCATGGTCGTCCCCCTCGAGTCGGCCCGCCTAACCTTAGCGGGCCGAGCCGCTCCAGGGTCACCACCGGACGTCGGAGCGCGGTCCGGCGGCGCGAAATCGTTTCCTGCGAAGACTTTCCGGGGCTCAGTGGGCCGGTGTCATCTGGGGGAGCCGGGGGACGGGCAGGAGAGGCGCTTCCGGCGCGGCCGGCCGGCCGGTGAGGAAGGCGCGCCTGGCGTCGGCGAAGCCGTGGCGGTCGTCGAAGATGTCGTGGCTCATTTCGGCGAGTTCCCGGATCCGGTAGGTTTCCAGCGGCCGGCGTTGCTCATCGGCTTCCCGGGCCGCCCGTTTCCGGCTGAGCAGCGCCTGGGTTCGTCCGTCGGCGGCGAGTTCGGTGGCGTAATCCAGCACGGCGGCGGTGAAATCGTCGCGGCCGGCGGCGAGGTGGTCGACGAGCCCGATTTCGGCGGCGCCGGCGGCGGTGATCGGCTCGCAGTCGATGGTCAGCCGGCGGGCCTGTTCTTCGCCGGCCCGGCGAGGCAGCACGTAGGTCCAGTACTCCGAGCCGTACAGGCCCATCTTCCGGTAGTGCGGGTTGAGCAGGACGCCGTCCCGGGCGATCACCTTGTCGGCACCGAGGGCCAGCACGACTCCGCCCGCACCCGCGTCGCCGGCGAGCGCGGCGACCACGAGCTGGTCGGTGCAGTCGATGATTTCCCGGCAGAGGTCGTCGATCGCGGTGATGTTGCGCCAGGCCTCCGCCGCGGGATTCGGCTGGGCGTCGATGACACCCAGGTGTATCCCGTTGGAGAACACCTCGCCGCCGGCCAGGACCAGCACGTCGGTGTCCTGCGCGGCGGCGTGGCGCAGGGCCGCGGTGAGCCGGCGGCACTGGGTGGTGGACATTGCGCCGTTGTAGAACGCGAAGCGCACCAAGCCGACGTTGCCCACCCGCCGGTAGCCGATTTCCCGGAGGCTCGGCGGAACGGAGGCCGGCGGCGCCTCGCGCACGCTGTCCCCGAGGGCGAGCGCGGCGGGCAGCTTGACGGTCGTGCCCGGGGCCCCGGGCGCCAGCCGCCGCGCGTGCCCGATCCACAGGGCGCCGTCTCCGGTGCGGACCAGCACGGCACCCTGCCGGCGTGCCGGAATGGTGCCCGGCTCGCCGGGACCCGCCTCTCCGCGGTGGGCGTCGAACACCGCGACCGGCACCCCGGCCAGTTCGGTGTGCACGCCGGGCCGGCCGTCCGCGGCGCGGATGCGGCGCAGGATGTGCTCGGTCGGGTCGCCCCAGGAGAAGGCCCGGTCGGCCTGCCGGACCAGGGGACGGGCCGCGTTCACTCGGCGGGTTTGGCGTCGTGGCGTGAACCCGGGGTCTTCGGCCTTGGTCACGACCTCGTCGATCAGGCTGAGCGCGGCGTCGGACACCTCGGTGTTGTAGAGGGTGCTCTTGCGCGGCGGATCGGCCGGCATCCGGAACACCCGGGTGCCCCAGATCGGACCACCGTCGAGGTCCTCGGTCGCCTGCAGGGCGGTAACGCCCCAGGTGGGCGCGGCGTCCATGATCGCCCAGTCGAGCGCGGACGGGCCGCGGTCCCCTTCCGGACCGGGATGGATGATGATCGTGCGGTAGCGCCGCCAGACCACCTCGGGAACCCGCTGCCGCAGGAACGGGCAGATGATCAACGCAGGATCGACCCCGGCCGCGGCGGCGGCGATCTCCGGTGGGTCCTGCACGATCCGGACCGTGACGCGGTGGCCACGGGCACGCAGCCCGAGCCAAGCGCGCTGACTGAGTCCATTGAACGCCGAGCACAGCAATAAGATCTTCAACGGGCCTCCGCTCGTTGATACCTTTGGTGGTGGGCGACGAGACGACCGATCGACGTTACCCGACCCGGCGCCGAAGCCGACGCGGCCAACGGTGTAGGCGCATTCGGCCAACCGGGCTGTCGAAGCCGTTTCTGTCAGTGAATTCAGGTCCGGCGGCGTGGGTCGCCGTCCGGAAAAAACATTTGCGGCGGTTTTCTGGAGATATTTCTCCGCGATTCGGGAGTGTGCTCGGCGCAAAGTTCGACGCAGCGCCACTTCGCGGCGACTGCCGGGACGGACGTCTGCCAGGCGGCCCGGTCGCCGGCTCACGCGTGCTCCGGCGACACGAGCTCGGCCCGCGTGCGACAGTGCACGCAGACCGAAGAACAGTGCACTCACACGTAATAAGAGGCCCGGATACGGGTTTATCCTCTGCCGAGAAGGCGACAGCAAGACTCATCGCACCGGGGAGAACAATGGCATTCCGAAAGATCATGACAATCGCTCTCACCTCACTGGCACTCGTCGGCACCAGTCTGACGACCCCGGCATCCGCCGCGCCGACGACCGTCGACTCGCTGGCCGAATGCCCGCCGGGGTACGGATGTCTGTACAAGGGCTGGACCTGGGAAAGCCATCCCTTTGTCTACTTTCACTACGGGTACTACAACCTGACGGGAGTTTCAGGACGCTGGCGTTCCTACAACAACCAGACCGACGCCGCGACCATGTGGCTCTGCGCTGGGCTCAACGGCACGAACTGTCCGATCGAGTGGGAGCTGGATCCCGGCGACACGCTTGACATGGACAACATGCAGGTCGTCAAGTCGATCAAACTCCAGCGGTAGGCGGGTGCCGGCCCGGGATCAAAACTCTTGCCGAGCGACTCCGCCGTCCCGGCCGGCCGGGACGGTTCGGGCCGCTTCCGTCGCGCACAGCCGGCGGAACTCACGCGGAGACAGACCGTAAGCGCCGCGAAAGACCTGACTGAAATGCGCTGGGCTGTTGAACCCCCACCGGGCCGCGATCACGGTGATCGGGCGCTGGCTCAGGCGAGGTTCGGCGAGTTCGCGACGGCATTGCTCCAGGCGCCGCCGGCGGATCCAGCCGGCGACGGTGTGCCCGTCCTGGTGGAACAGGCTGTGCAGGTAGCGCAGCGAGATGTGGTGTGCCGCGGCGATCGTGTCCGGGGTCAGGTGCGCGTCGCCCAGGTTCTCCCGGATGAAGGCATGGATCCGGGCCATCAGGGCTCGCCGCCGGGCGTGCGGTGGCACGACACCCTGTGCGTCCAGCGCGTGCGCCAGCGCCACCGTCAGCACATCGACCGCCAGGGTCGACAACCGTTCGGCGTCGGACGTGCTGAATTCGTGCATGTGCCGGGCGAGCTGGAGCAGGAACTGCGATGACAGCGCAGCGACTCCCTCGGCGCCCTCGAGCCGAACCGCGCTCAGTTGTCGCAGGTCCTTGGCGGGAAAAGGAAGCAGTGAGCGCGGAAAACGCAGGTGCAGCAACTGACTCAGCGGAAAATCCGGCGCGAACTCGGCCCCAAAGGGACGCAGGGTGTCGTACAGCCTCAGATCCCCTACTCCGTACTGGACACTCCGGCCGTCCTGAGCGACCACGCCACCGCCGCGTACGAAGCAGCTCAGCTTCACCACCTCGGGATCTGCCTGGCGAGCGAGCTTGGGTGCCTGGCGGAGGGAGTGCGGCATCGTGGTCATCAACGTCGCCTGCACGGAACCGAACTCGCTGATACCCACCTGCGCCTGAAAGCCCCGTTCCCGCTGCGGATCACAACGGAGATCCCGGATTCCCCAAAGCTTCGAATTCACCTCGCGCCAGAAGTCGAACCGTTCGCCCTCCGATACCTCCGCCGTGCTGATCACATCCATGCTTCCCCCGAGTTCTGTCACCGTGTCGTCGCAGGACCGAACCAGCTGCCATACCCGAGGCTACCGATGGCCGTGCCGCCCGCCGGGGGCGTGGCTCGGCGAAGACCTCGCCGCCGTGGGCTTCGCGAGCAGAGCCGGTACGCGAATTACTCCACTCGGGTGCACCCGGCGCGTTGGTCTCAACCGCCGACCGTTCCGGGCGTGAAGGGGATGACATGACCCGCTGACGAGGGAGGACCACATGATGTCGAACGTCCGGAAGACGGCCATCGGCGCCGTTCTGGTGGCGGCCGGGCTCGCTGCGGCCCCGGCCGCGCAAGCGGCGACCGCGAGCCAGGCCGTGAGCGCCGGCTGCCCGGGTGCGTACTTCTGCTTCTACTTCAACAGCAACTACGGCGGCGCACACGCCGACTACCTGCGCTCGGACGGGGACCTCGGCAACGAGCTGTTCAACAAGGTCGGCACCTCCAGCAACGGCTTGAACGTCCAGGTGAAGAACAACGCCGCGTCGGCCTACAACAACTGGAGCTACCTCGCGACGGTCTACTACAACAGCGGTTGCAACGGCAGCGTCGCGTCGCAGTCGTTCGGCCCGTACTCCTCCGGGAACTTCAACTCCACCATGAAGAACAACAACGCGAGCTTCAGGTGGCCGACGAGCTTCGGCGAATACTTCGACTGCGCCAACCGCGACCAGTTCTAGCCACCCGGACCGGGGCCGCGCACGCCGGCGCGGCCCCGGTCGCGAACCCGGAGGTCCAGCCGTGCTCACACTCGGCCGCTTGGGCGCCTTCGCCTTGGCAATGGCGATCGTCGCGGGCTGCTCGGGGACACCGGCCGCCCCGGCCGAATTCGGGGCGGCCGATCTGGCTGCCGCGCTCGGCCGGATCCCCCGCGACCTGTCGACCGTGCACGGCCTCGACCTCCCGCTCGACAAGTCGCAGCTCACCCCGGTCGAGGAACTGGAAATCGTCAAGGCGCGAAACACCCTGATCGAACACTGCCTCGCCGGCCACGAGCTCACGTACGCCTTCCCGCCGGTCGATCCCGAGCGGGACGCCGCCAAGCCCCGGCGGCACGGTCTCGTCGACGCGGCCGAAGCGGCAACCTATGGCTACCGCGACCCGGCCGTCTTCACGCCACGGCGTGCTGACGGACGGCAACAGCCACCGCCGGAGGTCGTCGCAGTGATCACCGGTACGAGCGACCGCCGTGGTGTTCCGCCCGGCGGCTGTGCGGGCGAAGCCGACCGGACTCTCACACCGGACGCCAAGCCTGGTCAGGAACCGGTGAGTTTCGGGCTGAGCCAGCGCAGTTACGAGATCACCCGGACCACGCCGCCGGTCACCGCGGCCGCGGCGGCGTGGTCGCGGTGCATGGCCGAGGCCGGTCTCCGGTACGCCGACCCCCAAGCCGCGATCGATGATCCCGCGTTCCGCGCCGGCCGCGCCTCGGCGCAGGAGATCGCCGTCGCCACGCGGGACGTGCACTGCAAGGAGCGGACCGGCTGGGTCCGGACGTGGGTCGCGGTCGAGCGAGTGGTGCAGGACGCGCTCATCCCGTACCAGGCCGCCGACCTGGCGCGCGAGCAGCAGCACAAGGAACGGCAACTCGCGGCCGCCCGCAAGATCACCGGGTGACGGCACTCCTGGGGCCCAGCCGATCGCTGTTCCCGAGCCGGCAGCGCGGCGCGCGGCTGGTTCTCGTCCCACGTCCTCGCAGTTGATGAAGTCGAGAGGGAATCACGGCTACGGATGTGCTCAGCGCCGGAGGGCTGCGGCCAGCGCGGTGACGTCGACTTTCTGCGGCCGTGGCAGCCAGGTCGGTTGGTCGGCGCCGCGGGGTGAGAGCACGTTCGCATAGTGGTGCGGGGTGCGGGACAGCGTGATGTTCTCGGTGACGCCCTGGTAAATCCCGAGCGGGGTGAGCGAGGTGAAGAGCTGGGGGTCGAGGAGCTCGTGTTCGCCGCCGCTGCCGACGGCTCGGTGGACGTAGTCCCAGTCGAAGAAGCCGAGGGTGACCGCCCACATGGCGGCGCGGGTGAGGGAGACGTGGACGCGGTAGCTGCCGCCTTCGGTGGCGCGGCGGGCGAGGGCGGCCATGGCGCCGGTCGCGCCGAGCCAGGCGACGAGGTAGTCGTTGATGATCGACGTCGGGGGCAGCTTCGGTTCCTCGAGGCTGCCTTCCGCGGCGACCATGCCGGTGACGGTGCCGGCGACCTGGTCGAAGCCGACGCGCGTGGCCCAGGGGCCGGTTTCGCCGTGGCAGCTGGCGGTGACGTGGATGAGGCCGGGCCGGACGGCGAAGGCCTGTCCGGCGTCGACGCCGAGTTCGGTGAGCAGGCCGGGGCGGCGGTTGGCGAAGAAGATGTCCGCGTCGCGGAGCAGGGCTCTCAGGGTTTCCCGGCCGTCGGGCCCGCGAACGTTGAGGCGGGTCGAGCGCATGCCCACGTTGGCGGTGGCGATGAGGGGATCCTGCTCGAACTCAGCGACGCGCCAGACGTTGAGCACGTCCGCTCCGAGGGAGGCCAGGGAGCGGCCGATACCGGCGCCCGCGATGACGTGCCCCATGCCCAGTGCGCGGATCCCGGACAAGGGGTGGGTGCCCCATTCCGGCAGCGGTTCGGGTGGGGTGTCGGCGACCTTCTCGATGTCGATCAGCGGCCGGGACGCGAGGTGTTCGAACACCGGCTCGGCGACGAACTCCTCGACGCTGCGGACCTTGGCGAACACGATCCCGTGCTCTTCGCCGAGCGCTTCCAGCTCGTCGGCGGTGTGCCGGGCGATGGCGCGGCCGAGGGCCTCGGGGTTGTCGGCGCAGTCCAGGACGGCGAGCATTTTCGACTTCAGGCCGGGGTAGATGTTGGGCGGGATGACGTGGCGGCCGTCGCGGGTGGGGTAGAAGCCGAAGTAGGCGAAGACGCTGCGGTCGGGCAAGTCGGCCGGGTAGCCGTTGAGGGTCTCCCACTTCATTTCCGACGCCGGGGCGAGGCGGCGGATGGCCTGGCCGAGGTCGACGGTGATGTCCTGGCCGAGGCCGGTGCGCATCCGCCACAGCTTCGCGGCGATCACCGACTGCTGCGCCAGCGCGACGGCGGCCGCACCGCCGATGCGGATGCTGCTCGGCATCAGCGGGTCGCGTTTGAGGAAGGTGATGCTGCCACCGCTGTCGTCCGGGGTGAGGCCGAGCGGTGCGAGGATGGCGCGGAGTTCCGCGTGCGGGTCGAACTCGTCGCCGGTGGCGCGGTCGTGGACGGCTTTCAGCATGGCTTCGCGGAGCAGCCGCGGGTCGGTCGTTTCCACTGTGGACTCTCCGGTCAGGCGGGCAGCAGGGTGGTCGGGACGTCGACGTGGCGGGCGCGCAGGAACTCGCCGAGGGACTTGCCGATCTGGTCGAGGGCGAGGTTGGCCGAGCCGGACGGCGGGAAGTAGCCGCGCAGCACGAAGGAGATGCCGTGCAGGTTCGGCTGTTCGTAACGCTCGATGGCCACGGTGTCCGGGCAGCTCAGCAGCTCGCGGAGCCTTGCGACGGTGAGGAACGCCGCCAGCCACGGCCACGCGGCCGCGTCGCGGGCCCAGACGCCGAGGTTGGCGTTGGCGCCCTTGTCGCCGGTGCGCGCGTAGGCGACCTGTCCGAAGGGGACGGTCCGAACCGGACCGAACGACGCCGGATCCGTGGTGCTCGCCGCGGTTTCGGGCTGGCCGGTGAACGGGGCGGTGTTCGGCGGGGGAGCGATGTCGAGCACCCGGCCGTCCGGCAGGTGCACCTGGTGGTGCAGATCGGCCTGGCGCACCAGGCCCGGCCAGTAGTCGATGCGCGGCTGCCCCGCCATCGAGTACATCTGAGTCATGTCGATGTAGAAGCCGGGGATGCTTCCGAGGCCGTAGGAACAGAACTGGTTCAGGAACCCGGACACCGTTTTCGCGTCCGGTGCGGCGACCGCGACCTGCACCGCGACGGTGGCCTGCCACTGGTTCCGCGGATCGGGAACCGGCTGCCCGCAGACGAAGAAGTGCAGTTCCCCCACGGGGTGGTCCTGCCGCGCCCGCTCGGCCTGGGCCTTCAGCACGTCGATCTTCACGTCGACGTCCAGGCCGGTAGGGAACAGCCAGGTCGCGCCGCGGTAGCCGCGCTGAAAGTTGACGCCGACCTTGGTCGTTTCCGGCGCGGCGCTGCCCCGGGCGCCGGTGACGCGGACCCGGTCTGGGCCGTCCTGGGCCAGTTCGAGGGAGTCGGTGTGCCAGGTGACGTCGGGGTTGAGGTAACGCGGGCCCTGGATCTCGTACATCAGCTGCGCGGTGACGGTGTCGACGGTGACCGCCCCACCGTCCTCCGGTCGCTTGGTGATCACGGCGCTCCCGTCCCCGGCGACCTCGGCGATCGGGAACCCGGGCAGGGTGTTGTCCTCGATGCCGGTGAACCCGGCGAAGTTGCCGCCGGTGGCCTGTGGGCCGCACTCGATGATGTGCGCGGCGGCCGTCGCGCCGGCGATCTTGTCCAGTTCGTCGCGGTCCCAGCCGTGCCACCACGCGGCCGGCCCGGTCACCAGCGAGGCGTCGGCGACGCGGCCGGTGATCACGATGTCGGCGCCTGCGTCGAGCGCGGTCTTGATGCCCCAGGCGCCGAGGTAGGCGTTGACGGCGAGCAGTTCGCCGGGGTCGCGGTCGAGTACCGCGCCGGTTTCGAGGTGGCCGAGCTGCCCGTCGGCGATCAGGTCCTTCGCGGTGTCGGTGAGGTCGTCGCCGGTCACATGAGCGACCTTCAGATCCAGCCCCTGTGCGGCGACTTCGGTGCGGATCGCCTCCGCCAGGCCCGCGGGGTGGTAGATGCCCGCGTTCGTCACCACCTTGATCCGCTTCCCGGCGATCGCGGACAGCTGCGGTCGGAGCTGCCGCAGGAAGTACTCGGAGAAGAATCCTCGCCGGGCTTGGCGGTTCTCGTGAAAGCCGGCGACCACCATCGACATGGTGATCTCGGCCATCGAATCACCGATCACGACGTCCGGGTCGCCGTGCACGGCTTCCTCGAACGCGGAGAACCGGTCGCCCATCGCGCCGGAGAAGTTCGCTATCCGGACCGGACGTGCCATCCCGGCCACCTCATTTCGTCGACACCTGTCGTCGAAATCGACGCTACTGTTATCGTGGACACGTGTCAACGAACGAAGCCCTGCGGGCCCCCGCGCGCACCGACAGCGCCGATCCCCGGGCCGCCCGGGTCCGCGACCTCCTGCGCCGGGCCGCGTTCGAACTCATCGAGGAATGCCGGGTGGAGAAGATCTCCGTCAGCGACATCACGCAGCGCGCCGGCGTCAGCCGCCAGGTCTTCTACCAGCACTTCCGCGACCGCGACGACGCCGTTTCGGCGGCGGTGGCCGCCTCGCTGGCGGCCGTGGCCGCGGAGACGGCGGGCGAGCAGCCGGTGGCCCTGCTCCACCGCCTGTGCGACTACACCGCCGAGCACGCCGACCTGTACCGCAACCTCTATCCCAGTGCCGCTTCCCAGCAGACGGCCGACGCCTATCGGGCCCTGATCCGTCCGGCGTGCGCACGGCTGGCGGCCGGTCTTTCGCGGCGGCCCGCCGACGCTCTCGCGGACTTCCTGGTCGGCGGCATCATCGAAATCACCCGGCAACAGGACGACGGCTCCAGCAGCACTACCGCCGCCAGGGCGAACGATCTTCGTGCTCGGATCGACGCCTGCCTTGAAGCTGTCGGCATTCAGATGAGCTGAGGGTGGTGGCGGCGACGTCTCGGATCGTCGACCGCCACGGGAGGAGCCATCCAGGCAACCATCGTCCGATGACGATTGCCGCGATCTGTCGCATGTGGAGTGCGACCCCGCCGTCGGCCGGTGCTGACGCCTGCTCCGGTTTCGCCGAGTCGCATCCGGAGGGGTGCTCTGGCCGGATGTCGTTCCGGTGAGTTCGGTCCGAAGGTCGAGAGCATCGATGCACGGATCAGTCCTTCGCCCGTGCGGACCGCGGCTCCTGCCCTCTGGGGTGCCCGTCCGGTCGGCGGCACGGGCCGCTCCGCGCGCGATCCTGGACGGGGCGAACGAGGGAGGGGGCGTGGGCAACCAGGAGCATCGCGAAACGGACCGGAAGAGTCCGCGGCCGCTGGTCGCCGTCGAACGGCTCGAGACCGGCCCGCCGGTGCGCGCCGGCGGGCCGATGGACCCGCGGACGATCACCGCGCTCCAGGGCGGCGCCGGGAACCAGGCGGTCAGCGCGCTGCTGGGCGCCGAGGTCCGTGGCCGCCGTCCGGCCCCACCGCCGGAGGCGCCGCCGGCCGCCCCGGCGAAGCCGGAGCTCGAGGACGTCCACGTTCCGCCTCCGGTTTCTCCGGTGAAGCCCGTCGCGGTCCCGGAGCTGCCCCCGTCGGCCCGGCCCTCGAAGGTGCCGGCACCCCCGTCCGCCGTGCACCACGGGGTCGGCATGCGACGTCCGGCGCAGCCGACGGCCGTCACCGCACCACCAGCGCCGGCGGGCACTGAGCAGGTCGTGGCCGCCGTCGCCGAGGCCGGCGCGGAAGGCCAGGCGACGTTGGCTGCCGCAGTCGACGAGCAGCTCGCGCTCATCGAGACCACGGTCGAGGACCAGCAGGAGACGATCGAGCAGGAGACCACGGGTGAACTCGCGTCGGTGGAGGCCGGGTTCACCGCGGCCGAGGGCCAGGTCACGACCGCCATTTCCGCTGCCCAGCAGCGGATGCGCCAAGCCGGACAGACCGAGCAGGCGCGGCTGACGACCTGGTCCACCGAGGCCGGCCGCCGGCTCGACGAGGGCTACACGACGCGCACCGGGCAGATCCGCACCCTCGGGGCGACCAAGGGCAGTGAGGCCGTCACCGCCGCGAACACGTCCGCCGCCGACACACGCACCCAGGTCGACGGCCTCGCTGCGCAGGCGCGCACGCGTGGTGCGCAGCGAGCGGCGTCGCCCGGTGGCGCCGACGCCGAGGGAACCCAGGCCAGGGCGGCGGCCGCGCGCGAGGTCGCCGCCGACACCGCCACCCGGATCTCCGAGTCACTCGGCGACACCGTGACGCAGCTGCGCGACCTCGGGCCGGAGACCCGGTCTCAGCTGGTCGAGCAGGCCAACGAGATCGCCGAACGGATCCGCACCCAGCTGCCGACGATCACCGCCGCGCTCACCCAGACCACCGAAGGCGCCGGCAGCCAGCTCGGCCAGGCGATTTCTGCGGGCTGCTCGTCGCTCACCCGGCTCGGCGCCGACGTTGCGGGGCAGCTCGCCGCGATGCGCTCGTCGGTCACGCAGGCGATCCGGGAACAGGTCGACCTGACCAAGACCTCCGTGCGTGACGCCGGTGCCCAGGCCGTCTCGGCCGGGCAGGCGCAGCACGACCAGGCCGCGCAGGGCGGCGCGGCGCTGCTCGACAACATCCTCGGCGGAATCGCCGATCGCCGCGTCCGCCGCGCCGCCGCCGCACGGCTGGCCGGTGAGCTGAGTGCCAAGGTGCGGCAGGGTTTCGGGGACACCGAGCAGCAGGCCCGGGTCGCGCTCGCCGAGATCGCCCAGGCGTTCAGCACGACCGCGGGCGAGGCACTGGACGCGGTCCGTACGGCGGCGGGGCAAGCACGTGAGCAGGCCGCACAGACCGCAGCCGACGGGAAGGTGAGCGCCGACGGCCAGGCCGCGTCGCTGGCCGAAGAGCTGGCCCGGCTGGTGTCCGGCGCGCAGCAGTCCGGCGACCAGACGATCACCGGCGCGTTCGCGAGCCTGGACCGCACCATCGCCGACCTCGACGCCCGGTTCGGGCAGGCGCTCGGGCAGTTCCGCGAGGCGCTGGCCCACCGTGCCGCGGAGGCGACCGGGCGCGCCCGGGAGCCGTTGAGCACGCTTGATGGCCGGATGGACCAGGCGATGCGCGAGGCGGAGGAGGCCACCCATCGCAGCTGGCTGGAGAACGCGGTGCGCAGCGTGCCGTGGGGTATGGTCGCCGGCCTGGTCGTCGGGCTGCTGGTCACCATCGCGGTGGTCGCGCTCCTCGGAACGGGTATCGGCGCGCTGATCCTGGCCGGCGCGCTGGCGGGCGCGCTGTCCGCGGCGGCGACCACGCTCACCGACAACGCCGTGCACGGCCGCGACACCAACTGGTCCGAGCTCGGCAGGCAGATGGTCGTCGGCGCGATCTTCGGTGCCATCGGCGGCGCGATCGGCGGCGGCGTCAGCGGCGCGCTCGGCGCAGCCGTCGAGCGGCAGCTGATCACCCAGGCCGGCGCGCTGGCCATCGGCAAGGCCGCGAACGTCATCACCGGCGCGACGCTCGGCATCGTCAACAACGTCGTCGCGGGCCGTCCGTGGCATGAGGGTCTGCTGGTCAACATCGGGATGTCGCTGGCCCTTTCCTACGGTCCGGGCGGGCGGTTCATCGAGAACGTCACCAGCAGCGCCCGCGGTGCGATGGTCGACAGCGGGCACGCGTTCAACGTCACGCCCGCGGAGATCAACGCCTCCTCCGCGCGGATGCAGGCCCGGGCGGACGCCATCCCGGACGCCGCGCTCGAAGGCGCGTTGCCGCACGAGGAGCCCGCCGCGCCGGTGGCCGACGAACGCACCACCGTGCCCGATGTGCCGGAGGAAGACCGGCCGACGATGCCGGGTGGCCCGGAGGAAGACCGGCCGACGATCCCCGGTGGCCCGGAGGAAGACCGGCCGACGATCCCCGGTGACGAGCACGCCGGCCTGCCGGTCGAGGACATGCCGGACGGCGTCGTCATGTACGACGAGCATCCGATGAGCGAAGCCGACGCGCGCGTGATGTACGAGAACGCCCGTCACGACGCACCGCACAACGAGGTCGCCGTCTACCGCAACAGCGAGACCGGCGAATGCATCGTCGTGCAGGGCAACAACGAGTTCGTCGATGCCTATGAAGGCCGCAACCCGGCGATGCGCGAGTTCCTGGAGAGCAGGCCCGGGGAGCCCGGCCGCTGGGACCTCGTGGAGCACTCGCATCCGGTCGACCCCGCAAGCGGCGTGACGCTGGAGCCGCATCGCTACCCGAGCGGCCGCGGCGGCGACTTCGATGTCGCGCGGCTGCAGGCCGAGGCCAGTGGGCGGCCGGTCGAGCAGACCATCGGGATCGTCACCGAGCGCGGCAACGAGACCGTCACCTACGGCTACGATCCGGCGAACCCGGAGCCGTACTCGCTGACGTATCCGGACGCCCAGGGAAACCCGGTGACCCAACGCTTCCGGTCCATGGAAGCCTACGGCGAGTGGTACGAGAACCAGCCGGGCACGGGTGGCGGCACGCCACACGTCGACGGCGAGACGACGCCCGCGGCCGCCGCACCAGGTGAACGCGACGGCGAGACACCGACGACCGCTCCGGAGGAGCCGACGATCGCTTCCGGGGAGCCGCCGGCGCGTGCGGCGGCCGATCCGGCCGAGATCGACGCGGGCATCCGCCGGGTCCGCGATCTCCTGGCCGAACCCGAGGTCACAGCCGGACGGCGGGGCAACCGTGCCTTCGAACGCGACGTGCAGAGTCAGCTGCGCAACCAGGAAGGGCACACGCTCGAGGAGCAGCTCCAAACCGCGCGGGCCGACGCGGAAGCCGCGCGCGAGCTGGGTGATCCGGCCATGCTGGCGGAATCCCGGCAGCGGCTCGACGCGCTGAGCGCCCAGGTCGAGTCGCTCGAAGGGCAGCTGCGGCGGATCACCGAAGGCGACCTGCCCGGCGAACAGATCGTCGAGGGCCCTGTCGCCGGGGAACCGCCCGAGCGAGCCGCCGAACGCGCCCGCGTCGAAGGATCTGCCGATACACGGGCGAACTTCCGCCGGCGGGTTGCGCCGGACGAGGTCGTCGGCGCCCCGGCCGCCGAGGGTGGCACCGGCCAGACCGGGCACGCGCGTTCGGGCCATGGCTGGTCGGAGCAGATGCAGGCGGACCTCCTCAACCGGCCGGACCGCGTGTTCACCGGCTTGAACAGCGACGGCAGGCCCGTCGACATCTACTATCGCGAGAACGGGGACGTGGCGATCACGGTCGCGGGCCGCAAGGAGGAGGTCATCACCGCTTACGGGCCTTCGGATCCGGACGGCACGGGCTCCTTCAACGACGTCTCGAAATGGGCGGACAAGCCCGGTTACGTGGAGATCAACCCGCGTAACGGCCGCACGATCCGTCCGGGGAGTACCGGTGAGTGACGACCTGATCTTCCGTACGCCGGTCCCGGCCCGGCGCTCGTCCGAGGACTGGACCGCGATCGTGGACCGGCTCATCGACACGTTGTCGGACGCGCTGGGGGTTCCGTTGCGGGTCGAGGACCGGGACGTCATCGACGACGTCGCACTGACCTGCCGGGTGGCGACGACGCGGCCGATCGCCGGTCCGCTGGGGATCGGGCTCACCGCGACGATCGGGTTCGAGGTGATCGAGCGGCGGCCGGTGATCAACGCATTCGTGTTCCTTTTCGCCGAAGAGACAAGGCTGGCGTTGCGCGGAGCCGGCGAAAGCTACGCGGAGCTGGTCTACGAACCGGGCCGCTGGCGACTCGCGCGCTGGGTCGAGGACGAATACGGCGAGTTCACCGGCCGCCCCGCACCCCGCCGCGACGGAGCGGCCCCTCAGACCGGATTGTCCACGGAGGACGGAGTGGTGTAGGCGATGTCCTGCCCCGCGTGACGAGTTGCCGGTCGAACGCCACGGCGACTCCGAGCAGCGCGGCCCGGCCGACCGCGCCGGGGCATCCCGGATCCGTGGGGCGTCTGAGCTCGGCAGCTACGCCTCGCGACCGGTCATCCACGGCGAGTTTACTTCAGTGCGCTCCGGGCGGTTCCGGGAGACTGAGCATCATGTGGAGGGGCAAGTCAGGCCGGACGTCGGTGGTCGCGGAGGCGATCGTCATCGTAGTTCACGAGTCGGTTCTGTTGATGAGGGCGATGTCGCATCGCCGGGAAAGCATGTGCGATGAGTTCTTCCCCGGTTGTGACTACCAGCAGCAGATCCGTGAGCCGGCGGACTTGTGTGACAACCTCGTCCCCGGATTGCGGCCGACCGGACCACGTCGCCCTCAAGACGCGTTGCAGTTCACCTGGTACGACCGAAGTCGGCACCAACAGGACTGGATCCGTCATTGCCTCGCCGCACGCGGCCTCCGTGTCGAAAATCTGCTCTCGACGGCACCTGGTCGGCGTCGGGTGATGCCCGGCTGAGGGAGCCGGTGCAGTCGCAACGGGCTGCACCGATTAACCGCATTGGCGTCCGCTCGTCGGCACGAGCGGACATCGGCGCCGCTGCTGGTGAACGTGTGCCCCGCGAACTGTGTTGCGGCGCCGCCGGAGCCGGAACAAGGCTACGTCCCGACGCCGCACACCGGCGGCCCGGACATCACCCAGCCCACCAGCCGGTAGCGAGCGGTGGCCGGCGACCAGTCTCCGATGGGGGCAACCTCGGCGATCGCCGTACGGAAGGCGAACGTACCGTCGCTTGGTACAGGATCGTGGCCACACTGCCACGCCAACGCATGCTCATGCCGCCGATCGCGCGGAATTTCGCGACCACTACGCAGCGGCGATCACCGTCGGGTGAGGCCGTGAGATGTAATGAACGGCCGCTCCGCAGCGACTTCGTGCTCGTGTCGTATGGCGCACTTCCCGGTGAGCCGGGCCCGGTCCTGGTCGACGCGACGCGGTGGGCTGCCGGACTCCCTCCGGGTACCTGGCCGACGGGCTTCGCCGTGAGTGGGAAGGTCTGCCGCAACGAGGTCTTCGCCCTCGCCGAGCGCTGGCGCGCGCGAGAGGTATCGAGCGTGCAGCTCGCGGCGGGCGTGCTGGCCTGGGGCCACGGGATCCGCGGGTACGGGCCGTTCCGCACCGGCCGCATCCTCGCCCGGGAACAGGCCGACGAGCGGCTGGAAGCCGCACTCGGCGGCCTACGTCCGCACGTCGTCACCCCGACCGTGCTCGAGGACTGTTACGGGCAGTTCACGGCCACGGCGAAGATCCCAGGTCTTGGAGCTGCCTTTTTCACGAAGCTGCTCTACTTCGCCGGCTATCGTCGTGGCGCCGGAGGGATCCAGCCGTTGATCCTGGACCGGGTCGTGGCGGGCCGGCTGCCCGCATCGGCGGGACCAGCGGGAAAGTACCGGACGGCGTGGTGGGCCGGCACCTGGCTGGCCTATTTGCGCTGGGCGGCGGATCAAGCCGTTCGTCCCGAGTTCGGCGGCGAACCGGACCGCGTAGAGATGGCGCTCTTCACCGGCTCCTGGACACCCTGACTTCTCCTCTGCTCCGTGGGCATTTCCCTGACCGGTCGTCCACCGCGAGACACTCACATGCCGACGACCGGGGGGAATCGGCGGGGCTGGTGACCGCCGCAACCCGCCCCATATCAGCAGCGGTCAAGTGCGCTGCACGCACTCAAACTCGACAGTGGTCCCCATATGGTCCCCAAGGAGGCATGGTCATGATTAACTGCAAGATCAAGAGCAGAGTAAAAAAGCCGCCTGACCTGGGCCTTCATCCAAGTCGGGCGGCTTTCTGTGTCCGTCGGGCTGACAGGATTTGAACCTGCGACCCCTTGACCCCCAGTATCTGGGGCTCGAACGGTGTGCTCACCGGTGTTTTTCCAGTTCGGGTTAAAGCATAGCATATCGGGTTTCGAAGTCCAGTCTGATGGCTGCGCTGATGCTGCTGGACCCCGTTTAGTAAAGCCGCCTTTGGCTGGTGGGCGCTACTTCTTCCTCCGGAGCCTCGACTGGCGTCGGCGGTTCCGCTCATAAGCAGAGTGGGCAATGCGACACGAGGTGCATCTGCAACGGTGCTTGCTATATCGAGGGTTTGTTCCGTGAGACGGCAGGATTCGGACAGCCTCAGGCCCGCTAACTTCTCGCGTTCGTCTGGGGACAGTCCGCCCCATAGTCCCCATGGATCGTGATTGGCCAGGGCTAAGGCCAGGCAAGGCTCTCGCACTTCGCAGCTGGTGCAGATCACGCGACACGATGCAAGTTGGTCTGGATCGGTGGAGTGCCAGTCGAGGTCGGGGCGGCTACGCAGGCCGCCTTGTGATGCCACTGAGCCTCGTTGTTGGCCATGGGGCGCGTCAGTTGTTGGTTCCCCTGCGGCGCGCGCGGGAGCTGAGCAGCGCCAAGCGTTGAAAGTGTGCTCTCTTTGCGCATCTGCGCGCTGCCTCCGGGTCACTTCATCCAGGACGCCGTCAGGGTCAACCAATCGTTCGAATCTGGCCGGCGCGGCTCGGCGTGCTGGCGCCGTTCGCTCTGTCCGGTCTTCGGTGCGTGACCAGGACGTGTGTGCGGCGATGCGTGCTCGAATAGATCGCTGGGCCGGGGTTAGCCCGTGATCTTTTGATGACTGATTTTCCATTACTCACTCCCTCTGTTGATTGAGCCCAGGGGGAGGGCGCTCGTCGAACCCTGAATGGAGTTGCCGTTGCTTATCTGCCGCTACGAGGGCGGCCTGGTTCGAAGGGGCTGACAGGTTTGGTATGTATGCGACTTTCGTGCGCGTAGTGGCTTGTGGTGCCAGCGTGGCCTGGAAGTAGTTGAATCTTTCGTATCTGGAAGGGGTATGGAGCTGACCTTTTTTGTCACCTACGCGACACTTGGATCCTTTGGTGGATTCTTGCGTGCCTGCACTTGGCCTCGTCGTGCGGCGATGCCATCGAAGTCGATCCTCCTGATGCTGGTTCTTGATAATCCCGAGCGTCAGAGCGACGTCTCGAGCCCGTCGGACGGGTCTTGGGGTCGAGGCGTGCGTGCTCCGACCATCGGCGTACGGAGATCGAGCCTTGGGTCGTGGCGATGGCGTGCGCAAGCGCATCGAGCGCGGCGCGCAGGGTGCTGACGCGCACCCCACCGATCGTGTCGGCTCGCACCCTGGCCCTTGACAAGCGTTGGTCGAGGGCTGTTTGCAGCTCAGCCTGAACCTGTCGAGCGAGGCGATATGGTGACTCTCGCCTGCCGTCGTCGTCGCAGCGAATCCCGAGCCGAAGCCGACGTGGCCTGCGTTCCTCTGCTTCCCGGAGCGCGGGCAACCAGCGATCACGGCGCCACGCATCACGTCCGATGTAAGCTGCCTGAGTTGGCGACGCTCTGTAGAAGTGGTCCCAAGCTTGCTGCTCAGTGAGATTGGATTCGGCTGCGGCGATCGTGGTGGCCAGAACCATCGTCGCCACGCCTTCTCGCCGATCTCGCGGGCTTTGGTGCCGGTGAGGTTGGCAAAGGCCCAAGCGTGCGCGGTGGTGTGGCCGGCGCTAGCAAGCGCGAGGGCGTGACCGTACTCGGCCGAGCTCCGGTTCCGGCACGTTGTTGGCCGAATCGGCGCGGATGGCGATCGGCTTACCGTCGGTGACCACCCGCCACGCGGCCGACTTGAAGAACAACTCCGGCCGCTTCGCGCGGTACACCCGCGCGTAGACGTCCTCATCGGCGCTCTCCTCGCGTCGCGCCTCCTCGGACCGCAGATAGGTCACCCCGGCGGCCCACACCTCCATCCGCCCGTCCAGCGGCGGTAGCAGCCGCGTTCCGGCCGTGGACACGGGCTCGCCGGCGGCCTCGGCCAGCTCGCGGATCTCGGCTACGGGGCGCCGCAGCAGGTCACTCATCGACGCCACCGCGAGCGGTCGCAGCTGCTCACCGGTGAGCAGGCCGACGCGGACGGCGCCGGTTCCGTCGGCGAACCGCACCAGATGGCTCATCCGGACCTCCTTCGTTCAGGGACGAACCTACGGAGTGCCGAGCGTGGCGGTCAACGAGTGCCGAACCGCCGGGAGCCGGGGCAGGCGGACGCGCCCGCCTGCCCCGCGTGCCCACCCGTCAGGGAACGATCTCCATCTGCGCCATCATGCCGAGGGTCGAGTGGTCGAGGAAGTGACAGTGGTACACGTACCGGCCGACGTAGTCGGTGAAGGTGGTCTGCAGCCGGACCCACTCACCCGGACCGAGGAAGACCGTGTCCTTACGGCCCACGTCGTCCGGTCCCGGCGGGCCGCCGTTGCGGTCGAGCACGCGGAATTGCTCGAGGTGCAGGTGGAACGAGTGGGGTGCACCGAAGACGGTGTCGGTGTTGCGGACGGTCCAGATCTCGGTCGCGCCGCGCTTGACCTTGATGTCCACCCGGTTGGGGTCGTAGACCTGCTCGTTGACCAGGCCGACAAAGGTCGCCTCGTCGAACCGCATGGTGATTTCCCGCTGGACGGTCGCCGTCCCCGGCGCGGGCAACGGCCGCAACGTGGCGGGCACGCGGCTGCTGTCGAGCGCGAGGCGCGTCACGTCGAACCGGAGCACCGGTCCCGAGATGTCCTTGAGCACCAGGTGCGAACCCAGGGGCACCTGCGAGAAGTCGACCACGATGTCGACCCGCTCCGCGGATCCGAGCAGGATTTCCGACCGCGGCACCGGCGCCGGCAGCAGCCCGCCGTCGGAGGCGATCTGCGTCATCTGGACGCCGCCCAGGGTGAGGCGGAACTGCCGCTCGTTGGAGGTGTTGAGCAGCCGGAACCGGTACTTGCGGGCCGCGACCTGGAAGTACGGGTTCACCACACCGTTGGCGAGGATGGTGGTGCGGTCCGGGGGGAAGTTCGGGTAGACCATGGCCCCGTTGGCGTCGAGCTGGATGTCGCGGAGCATGATCGGCACGTCGTACTGCCCCGAAGGCAGGTTCAGGCCGCGCTCCGCCTCGTCGTCGAGGATGTAGAAGCCGTGGAGTCCCCGGTAGACGTTCTCGGCCTCGAGGTGGTGGGCGTGGTCGTGGTACCAGAGGGTCGCGCCCTGCTGGCGGTTCGGGTAGTGGTAGGTCCGGCTCTGCCCCGGGTCGAGCAGGTCCATCGGGTAGCCGTCGTCGGCCTGGGCGTTGTGCCCGCCGTGCAGGTGCACGTTGGACGGGACGTCCAGCTGGTTGGTGAACGTCACCTCCACCGGCGTGCCGGTCCTGGCGCGGATCGTGGGCCCGACGAACTGGCCGCCGAACGAGCGCACCGGCGCCGGCTTGCCGGGCAGGAAGGCGTGCTGCGCCGCCTTGATCGGGATCTTGTACACGTCGACGCCGTCGCCGCGCCGCATCGGCGTCAGCTGCTGCGGTATCGGCAGCCGCTGGGAGAACCAAACCCCCAGCCCCGCCGCCGGACGGCCCCCGCCCGCCGCGGAGCCCGCGGCCGGGGCATGCCCGACGTGTTCTGCGGCGCTCGGTTCCCGGGTCAGGGCCGAGGGCAGTAGCGCCGCCCCACCGACCACGCCTCCGGCCGTCGCCCACCCCAGTAGTTTTCTTCGGTTCAACATCACCGCTCCTCGGAGCTCATTGTTTGTTTTCGGCACCGGATTCCGACGCTTCTCCCTGCAGCGATCCTCTGTCGTGAGGAGCGAGCAGGCATCTCCGTAAATGCGAAATCTTCACCGCAAGGGTGAGAGCCCAAAGAAGGAATAGATCGGCTCGCCGACCGGGCGTGATGTTTCGGTCACTGCGCCGAACGGCCGATCCACCTTTTGGTCGCGGGTAATTTTCCCACCGGCGCGACCCGCTTGCCAACTCGATCATTCAGTCAAAAGGGGACAACCACTGAATGTCGCGAAATGGGGAAGTGCTCGAGGAGGTGATTCGGGATCAAGAGGCGATGCGGAAAGTAGCCAGGGGATCGCCTTGTGCAAGCGGAACGGGACAAGGCAACACAAAGGGCCCGTGAGCGGCGGTGTGCCGCTCACGGGCCCTGCAAGTGTGTCCGTCGGGCTGACAGGATTTGAACCTGCGACCCCTTGACCCCCAGGCACCTCGCATCCTCAAAAAGCCTGGTCAGCGGCTTAGCTGGGTGACTCGCGAATGTCCGATGACGTCCGCGAACGTCCGCGTGTGTCCGGGACGGTTGTCGCTCAGTTCGTCACTCAGCTGCCCCTGCTGAAGCTCTACGTGCCGATCTGGATCTCGTGTGAGTTCGTCTGGACGCTACTTGGTAGCGCGCTGGTCCTTCTGGCCGACATAGCTAGGGTGACGTCTACGAGGTGGAAGCGCAGGCATGCTGTAGTTGGCTTGATCGCGGTCAGCGGCGCCTTGGTCGCGATCCAGTTGGTGCTCACCGCGGTTGAACAGCCATGGTGGCCAAGCTTGGGCGGCATCCTCGACTGGTTGGGCAACTGGTATCTGGTGCTGATCGCGGCGTGGCTCGCTTGTGGCGCATATATGCTTCACCGACGAGGGAAGCGGTCCGCGACCACGCCACCTGTACCGGTGCGATGGGTCGAGGGGCCTGACCAACTCAGCGTCGTCGCGCGCCCCGCCGCGACGCGGGCACCCAGTGAGCTCGCGCTGCAATCGCGATGGAACTGGACAGCAATCACGTCCGTAATCACAGCGTTCACCGCGATCGGTGCTCTGTTGTTCACGTCGCTCTCGCTAAAAGCGACCGAGCAGGGCCAGGTCACCGACCGCTACACCAAAGCCATCGACCAGATCGGCACTACGGGAAACGATCACCTGGAGACCCGACTCGGCGGCGTCTATGCCCTCGAACGGCTGGCCCACGACTCACCACGCGATCAACCGACGATCATCGAAGTCCTGTCGGCCTTCATTCGAAGCAACGCCCCTCACATCACGAGTCCGCCCCTCCGGGGAGGGACCTGTTCCTCGCCGGCAGCTATCACCCTGGACGTTCAGGCCGCTCTCACAGTCTTGGGTCGCCGCGACACCAGTCAGGACAGCGGGACCAGCATCGACCTCCACCAGGTCTGTATGGCTGGCGCGAACCTCACCGGAGCGAACCTTGTCGGCGCAGACCTTTCCGATGCGCGCCTAACCAAGGTGGGGCTCTTCCGCGCGAATCTCAGCGGCGCTGAGCTCTCTGGCACGTACCTCGACAACGCGTACCTCGCCGACGCGGAACTCACCAACGCACACCTCGCCGTCGCGGACCTCACGAGAGCGGACCTCTTCAAGGCGGACCTCACCAATGCGCAACTCGACAACGCTCTACTTACCGAAGCGCAACTCAGCAAGGCGAACCTCGCGGGAGCGGACCTCTTCAACGCGGACCTCACCTACGCACGCTTCGAAAATACAAACCTCACCGGTACAAATTTCCGCTCCGCGAAACTTGCTGGCGCGGACTTCGTCGGCGCGGACCTCACCAATGCGGAGCATGATGCCAGCACGATCACGAAAGATGCGTGGAAGAGCCCGGAGACCATCGGGGCATGGTGGTGAGTTGACGTCGTTCATTCGTATGGGGCAGGACGTCGGGAAACACCTGGTCGGAGCGCCATGGCTGCCTGACTGTAGTAGTTCACTGACGTCCGTCGGAGTCTGCGGTCATTGCCAGGCAGCTGGCCAGGCAGCGAGGCGTGCCCCGGCTCCGGTGCGAGCACGCTGCGGCGGCGCGAAAGTTGACCGTCGGCTTCGCGCTGGTCAAGGCAACCCCTTATCGAACCCTTAACGGAACGGGGCGTCCAGAGGGTAACTGCAGCTTCGCGAGAGGGGAGCTTGGGGGACACCGCCGAACTGTACGATGCGCGTTGATCTACTGAGGGGGTGGGGGTGATGAAACCCCGCCTGCGCGGCGATCCAACCTCAGCGGGTCGGTATTGCCGACATGTATTTGGTAGCGCGCAGCTACCGGTCTCTCGTCGGTTTGAGGGCGAGAATATTGTTCTCTGACCAGTTTATTGCTCGGCGGTTCGCCGGTGTCCATGAGGCAATTCGCGATGTAAGCCAAGACTCTCGCTCTATGTTGGATGAATGCGAAAAAGTCATTGTCGAGCAAATCGCTGATATCTATAGCGGATGAGTCGAGTACGTCGAGCAGGGCCGAAGTGTTCTCGGGCATCAACTTCAAGTAGGCGGAGGGGGGCCTGTCTCTGATCTTATTATTATCCACTCGGGATAAGAAACAGAAGTTTGCAAGTGAGTTAACGTACGAACTGTCGTCCGAATGCTCTCTTTCGACATAAGCGCGCGGGAAAATGTGGTGAAATTCCGCCTTGTTGTAATTCTGTAGAACTTCATCGACATTAATATAGGACCCTGAAATAAAGGTCCGTGGGCGGAGTTGCGCGAGCATACTTACAAATGTATTTGTCTTCGTCGCGCCAGTTCGAAAGTTGTTCTGCAGGAAGTAGGATGGCGGTACGCGTACGTATGGAAGCGATTGATCAATTGTGTTCGTGTTACCTGCTCTTCGGAGGCGCTTCATCAGTGCTATGTCTTCTTTGGCAGCCCTTACTGTCTGGCCGCTGTATCGCTCGGTGAAGCTCGCTTGCCAAAACCATTTCCGCAGAGTTCGAAGGGTGTCTTCTCGGTGGCTCAGCATCTTCCTGTCGGAAACTGCAAAATACACCGAAAGCGGCACAAATATCAGCTGGTTTGGAAGAGTCTTGAGGGTGCGAATATGAAGCTGATCACGTAGAAAATCTACGGCACCTTTGATTCCGTTTTTTACAACGTCGAACGCAGTTCGTATGTCTTCGCCCGTCAGGGTCAGTAGCGACTCTATTGCGGGCGAGTCGTTAAGAATTGCAGCCGCACATCGAAGAATTAGATCAGGTTGCTCTGCTAGGTCTCCAAAGTTGAAAGACGAGAGTTCTTCCTGAAGCTCCTCTAGTTGGCCGCCAAGGTCGAACTCTTCCGTCCATGTCCATGCGGCAAGAAGTTCCAGGGTGGTCAACTTAACGCCGAAGCGATTTATTCGCTCGAAGACGACGGCGACCGTGGCCCTGTCCTCTGTCTCCATGACTTGGAGGGGTATCTGCACCTCTTTGAATATGTTGTGAAGAGTGTCCGCTGCATGGATATGCCGTTCGCTGGAAAAGGTGAGGAGGGATTGCCTGAACCGGACGACGTCAAAAATACAAGACAGTGGAAAATGTCGCTCCGGATCGACCTCGTTCTCGTGTAAGGCTACAAATTGGGCCCGTTGAGGACTTTCGGATGCGACCATGTCAAAATATACGGGCATCCATTCTTCGTCTGAAGGCAGAGGAAAATCAGTTTGGAAGGTCACGAAGAGGGATGTCAGTCGCTGTTGACCGTCGAGCACGTATGAGATGGGGTGCCGTTTCTCCGGTTCGGGAAGCCGATAAGGCCCCAAGTTTCGCTCTTCCTTTAGTTTATCCTGAGTCTCCCATAATAAAATCGATCCGAATGGATAGCCTTTATATAGACTGTCCATGAAATGTGAAATACGTTGCGGGTCCCACACGAAGTTGCGCTGGAATGCGGGAATTCGAATTTGGCCGGAGTGCAACTTGTCTAACAGCTTGCGAATTGGCAACGATTTCAATTCGCTCATGGTGTCCTCCGGCTGTCGTATTGCTGAGCTCTCGATTGCGCGTGATCCATGCTTACCGGGAGAGGTCGTCTCATGCGAGCAGGGTGTTACACGCGGATGGTTGCGTCAGGCTGTGGTCTGAGGACGAACGAGCAGCCCCCTCGTGGCATGCTGGGTGCCTCGTCATGGCGGTGGGAGGGCGAAGCGGCTCAGCTACTCCTCCTTTAGAGCTGGCTCGCCGTGCTCAAGGTAGCGAGTCGTGCCAGTCACGTGGGCCTGGTATGCGTGATTGAGCCGGCGGGCGAGACGCGGAATCAGGTACTCGTCCAGCTTGTCGACCGGGACCCACTCCCAGTGGTCGAGTTCGACGCCGTCCAGGACGATGGCGTCCTCGTCACTGCCGAGATCCCCACATCCAAAGACGTAAAGGATCTTGTCGCCCTCCGAGTCGTTGGGCGCCCAGTCGTGCACCAGTAGCCGCCGCGCTGACCGAGTTAGACCGATCTCCTCTCGCAGCTCCCGCGCGCAGGCCGCCGCCGGCGACTCGCCCTGGTCGACGTAGCCGCCGGGGATGTCCCAGCGGTTCCCGTACGTCTTCCTGACCAGCAGAACGCGGCTTCCGTCTACGAACAACGCCCCGGCGGCAATCCGGGGCGTTGCGAACTTGTCCGTTGGTTCGTCCGTCACGTGGGTCAGCCTACGACGTGCATCCGCTTGGCGAGCTGATGGAGCTCGAAGCCCGGCTTACCGTGGGTGTTCCGCACCCATGTGATGACGAGCTGTCGGCTCAGGTAGTGGTGCCTGACCTGGTCGGGTGCCATCCGCTCAGCATTCAGCACCGTAGCGACCGCGGCATCGTGGCGTCCGGAGACGTGGAACGCGCGGGCGACGTCCAGCATGTGGCGCACTCGCCGCTCGACCGGCAGGGCCGCCGTGTCCAGTTCAGGGCCGATATCGAGCGCGACCTGCACGTCTCCCAGCTCCATGGCGGTGTTCACGCGGTGGATTGCCACGTTCGTCGGTCCGAATGCCGTCCAGAGGTGGTTGCCGTCGACACCAAGGCGCCGAGCCGCCTCGTCAGCCTCAGCCAGATAGCCGCGCGCGGTTGCCCTGTCCTCAGCGCGTGCGGCCGCCATCTCGGCACCGAGCTGGACGCGCACAACGTCCGGCGCGGCTTCCGGAAGGTGGTGAAGGCCGCCGGCCTGGTGCCGGAGGAGTGGACGCCGCGCGAGATGCGGCACAGCTTCGTGTCCCTGCTGTCGGACGCCCGGGTGCCGATCGAGGACATCGCCAGGCTGTGCGGGCACAGCGGCACGGTCGTCACGGAGCAGGTCTACCGGCATCAGATCAGGCCGGTGATCGTGGAGGGTGCGCTGGCGATGGAGAGCATCTTCCCGGCAAGGGGTGGTGAGGCGCAGTCACCCAGTTAGTCACTCGCGTCGCATTTCCGCCCTCGACGCGAGCCGGAGGAGGTGCGGGGGAGTAGATGCACAAAGGGCCCGTGAGCTGCGGTTTCGCGGCTCACGGGCACTGCAAATGTGTCCGTCGGGCTGACAGGATTCGAACCT
Organism: Amycolatopsis sp. lyj-109; assembly: GCF_046548995.1. Classification (NCBI taxonomy): domain Bacteria; kingdom Bacillati; phylum Actinomycetota; class Actinomycetes; order Pseudonocardiales; family Pseudonocardiaceae; genus Amycolatopsis; species Amycolatopsis sp. lyj-109. The sequence continues at coordinate 98,544 of NZ_JAJPWR010000021.1, read as the reverse complement.
GCGACACCTTGACCCCAGGACTGTGGTAAGGCACTGACCTGCAAGAACAGCAACCCGTGATTGCTCCCATGTCGCCCCTTTCCAGGGGTTTCGCTCCAAACGCTCGGGTCGCTGTCCCCGGGATGTCACCGGGTGTTTCTGCGGGGCTGCCGGTCGAGCCGGGGGCCTCACGGCCTGCTCGACCCCGCTGAGCAGTTGGGGAGATTTACCGAGTCGAAGGGGTCTTGCGTGACGACGGACTTGTCGCAGCTACGCTTGAATCAGCCTCCCCCATTTCTCGGTTTCTTGGTACGGTAAATCGTGTATTGGTACCACATGCCATCCAGGCCAAATTGCTGAATTTACTCTCTGATCGTTGCGCATTAGGCAAATCCTTGCAGAATGTAACTGAGGCTTCATTTCCGCAGGAAACGTGACGAGGTCGCTGAAGGTGGCGCCATTAAATACGGGAGCATTGTCGAATATGGCGACATCGAAAATAGCTTCCTTTGCAAAAATGGCTTTATCAAACCAGGCGGAACGGTAGAACGTTGCAGGGAACGTGACTGATTCATTGAATTTCGTAGATCCAAATCGTGTGTCACCATGGAAAGTGGCCCCCTTTAAGTTCAATGCTGAAAAGGTCGCGAAGTCAAACCAAGTGTCCTGATGAAACTGTGCCTCGTCGAACATTGATGCGCCATGGAAGTTGACCCCGTTGAATCGACTAAATTCGAAGAATTCCGCGCCATTGAACCACGTGACGTCCGAAAATGTGGCACCTTCGAACGATGCTCGTCCGTTGAACGTTGCTCCAGCGAACGATGTGTTCCTCGAAAATTTGGCTCCATCGAAGGTGGTCGAATCCTGGAAGCTTGCGCCCGCGAATACGGCTCCGGCTTCAAACTCTGCTTCCGCGAAATTCACACTTCTCGAAAACGTTGTTCCTTCGAATTGCGCTCGATTGACAAACCTGACTCGACCTAGGAGTACCTTTCCTGTGAGGTGGCATTCACTCCAGTCCAAGTCGATCAGTGTGGCGCCAGTCAAGTCGATTATCGCGTCTGACCAGTAAGAAGGCGATGGTCGGTTCCGGTCTGATCCTGGACGCAAATGGTCTGCGATCACGCGTTGAATTGCTAGGCGCACTTCGCGCTCTTCGCGGCGAAGTTGATATTGACTGTGGGTTTTCTCGTCTGCGTCGACTGGTGGGTGTTTATCGGGTTCAGTATATGGCATTCGCAGGTATGCGCAAAGAACATGGGCAATCGGTCGTTGTTGCTCGGGGGCGTGATCGGCCAGTCGTTCAAGTGCGTACAGGCCGCCGAATCTAACTGCGGCCTTTTCTGAACCCAACTTGTCAACTGCAGTGTCGAATAACTCGGTGATTCGCCTCGCGCGTGCATCTGCTTCCGTGGACTCCGCAACCATTTGTTGATGCGCTTGAGCTTCGGCGGCAACCTTCTCGGCGTGCCGCTGAACTTCTTCCGCGTGATCTTGCGCGCGTGCCTTCAGGCTGAGGTCTCGCCGTCGCTCGACTAGGTCCCGTTCAGCGGTTTGCTGTCTGCGGGCCGTTAAGAGCAAGGCGACCCCGCCGCCGGCTCCAAGAACAATGGTGCCAACGGTTCTGATGGCGTCTAAGCGAGTCTTGCTGGCATCGGTGCCGTCTCCAAGCTGAGCTAGCAAAAGCCAGGCGGCTCCGCCAGCTACCAGGAGGAGGACCACGGCACAAGTCAGTATCACTCGATTCGAAAGCACGCGGTACGCCGAGCTCGGCTCACCGTTGCCGTTGGTCGGCTCTACGGGGTCGTTGTCGTCGGCCATGCTGACTGTGTCGTCGAACGCCGTACGGATGTAACACTCTGTAGCGCGCGTGCAAGTAACGATTGCACTGGGGGCCTGAGCCTCGACTGTGCGGCACGGCTTCGTGTCCCTGCTGTCGGACGCCCGGGTGCCGATCGAGGACATCGCCAGGCTGTGCGGGCACAGCGGCACGGTCGTCACGGAGCAGGTCTGCCGGCATCAGATCAGGCCGGTGATCGTGGTGGTGAGGCGCAGTCACCCAGTTAGTCACTCGCGTCGCATTTCCGCCCTTGACGCGAGCCGGAGGAGATGCGGGGGAGTAGGTGCACAAAGGGCCCGTGAGCTGCGGTTATGCTGCTCACGGGCCCTGCAAGTGTGTCCGTCGGGCTGACAGGATTTGAACCTGCGACCCCTTGACCCCCAGTCAAGTGCGCTACCAAACTGCGCCACAGCCCGGACCCGCACTCGCTGAGTGCGTGAGAAGTACTCTAGCGTGCCCCTCAAGCGCCTCTGCAAGCAGGGTCCCCAGTCCTCCTGACCTGCGAAAACACGCCAGGAGGACCGAGGCTGAAGATCACGCCGGGTTGCCGGCGTGGGTCAGGGTCTGCCACGCCACGAAGAGGTTGTTCGAGCCCGCCGGGCGCTGGCGCTCGGTCAACGTCTGCGTGTTCGTCATCGCGATGCCCAATCGCGTGTTCAGCGCGTTGAAGCCCACCTCGGTCACCGGGCCGAGGCCGAGGTTCAGGTGGCCCGAGCACAACCACGACGGCACCGCCGCGCCCAGTTGGTACTTCGACTGGAAGCCCAGGGCCTGGCGCAGGCGTGTGCCGAGGTCCGTCGAGTACACGTCTTCGCCCTGGATGCGGAGCGTTTCCGCCACGTCCGCGATCGCTGCTATTCCGTAGCCCGTGTGGGTGAAGTCGCGGCAGGTTTCCTGGGTCAGGCCGTCCACGAAGGTCGACTGGCCCTGCCAGTAGTTCACGATCTGGTCCCGGGACGACAGGCCGCTGCCCGGGACCGTCCTGGGCAGGGAACCGTCCGTCGAAAGGTAGACGTAAGCCGCGACCCGGTTGCGGTAGCGGGCCACCGCCTTGTCGTAGCTTGCCTTGTCCTCCAGGAACACTGAGATGCCCACCGCGGCCTCCATCATGGACAGTTCCCAGTTTCCGTTGCTGTTGCTGCCGTTGATGACCTTGCTCAGGTACACAGTGCGCAGCATCGTGGCGAACCGTCCCGAGTTCGGCCAGCTCGAATACGTGTACTTGATGATCTCCGCCGCGCGCGGCCACGATGAGCCCGCCCAGCCCGTCTGCAGCGGGGCGTTGCTGTTCGTGTGGCTTGTGATCACCGCCGACCACGCGTCCATCAGCGCAATCGACTTCTGCGCGTAACGCGCGTCGCCCGTGATGTACCAGATCAGGGCGTCCGTGTACGCCGCTATCGCGTCTTCGCGCTCGTCCGTGCACCCGTAGTTGGGGTTCGAATACGAGCCGCATTCGACCACCGCGCGCGGTTTCGGCGTCCGTGAAAGGGAGGCGTAGGCACTGGCCCGTGCCTGGTCGTACGCCGCTTTCCACGGCTGGGTGCCGGCGTTCACCTTGGTCTTGACGAAGTCCAGCTGTGGACGGCTCACCAGCACGCCCGGGTGGGTGAACGCCGCCGGGGCTGCCGGGGCCGGGGTGGCCAGCACCCCCAGGAGCAGGGGGACCAGCGCGAGGACCTTGCGGAAGCGGGACATGGCTCTCCTCGAGACGACGGTGTCCGGGGGCGCGCGCCGGCTCAGTGTCGTGGTCCAGACCATCGCGGGTCAAGCTTTTCTTTGTGCGCCAAAGAAAGGGTTCAGCCCGCTGAACAGGAGCATTCAGCGGGCTGAACGGAACCTCAGCCGAGTCCGGCGCTCACCGCGTTCATCAACGCGCCGGTGTCGCCTGACATCTCCCATGCCATCACGCCGAGCAACCCGCGCGACTTGAGCCACGTCGTCTTCAGCCCGATCGACCAGGCATCGTCGAACGTCCACCACTGCCCGCCATTGCCCGTGTAACACGACGTCGCGACAGCGGCCGTGTCGTGGTGGACCGTGCAGCCCGGCACGCCCGCCACCAGGTTGGCGTACCCGCGGGTGCCCGCTTCCTCGGCGAACTGGCCCGGCGCCGCGCCGGTTGCCGACTGCCACTCGCCGATCTTCCCGCCGTCCGCGACGCCCTGCCAGCCGCGGCCGTAGAACGCCAGGCCGAGCGTCAGCCGACGCGGATCGACGCCCGCATTCGTGTACGCGTTGATCGCGCTTTCCGCACTGAAGTGGAAGTTGTACGGGTCGTCCGCGTCGGCGTACAGGTTGCCCTGGTGGCCGGTGCGGTTCGGCTCCCACGAGTTGTCGCTGCCCGAGCCGTGGAAGTCGTAACCCTGCACGTTCGCGACGTCCAGATAGGTGAAGATCTTCGAGACGTCCCAGCCCGAGGCGACCTTCGCCGGGTCCGCCGGGGTGAACGCGTGCAACTGGTACCGCTTGCCGGTGGTTGCGCCGTAGGTGTCCAGCTGCGTGCGGAACTCGGCCAGCAGCGCCGTCAGGTTGTTCTTGTCGTTCGGGCTCCAGTGGTTGCCGGGGTGGCCGTCGGCGCTGTCGGGCCACTCCCAGTCGAGGTCGATGCCGTCGAAGAGGCCGGCCGCGGTGCCCGGCCCGCCCGCGCCGCCGTAGGGCGCGATGTTGCCCTTGAGCCACGTGTCCACACAGGACGAGACGAACTTCTTGCGCGACGCGTCGGTGGCCGCGACGTCGGAGAAGTACTTCGAATACGTCCAGCCGCCGAGAGAAACCAGGACCTTCAGGCCGGGGTGCTTCGCCTTGAGCTTCTTGAGCTGGTTGAAGTTGCCGCGCAGCGACTCCCAGCCCGTGTCGGCCACGCCGTCGACGGACTGCGCTGCCGAGAACGGCCGCGAGTAGTCGGCCTCGGCGTCACCGGCGCCGTCGCCCTGGTTGGGGTCCTGGGGGTTGGCCGTCGTGCCCTTCGTGACCCCGGACAGACAGGTCAAGTTCACCGGGTCGATGTTCTCGAACGCGTACAGCAGGTGCGTCAGCTTCGCCGCCGCGCCCGAGGTCTCCAGGTTCTTCACGAAGTACTGGCGCCCGTAGATGCCCCACTGCACGAAGTATCCGACCTTCGCGTAACCCGACACGATGTCGCCGGTCCGGGCGGTCACCGCGGCGCTCGGCGCCGACACGTTGTCGTAGCCATCGCGAGCGCGGACCGTGAACGTGTACGAAGTGGACGGTGCCAGCCCGGTCACCACCGCCGACGTCGTGGTCACCGTCGTGGCCAACGCCGACCCGCGGTAGACGTCGTAGCTGACGACGCCGGTGTTGTCGGTCGACGCCGTCCAGGCCAGCGAGACGCTTCCCGAATCGGCGGCTGTCGAACGCAACCCGCTCGGCGCGGACGGCGGCTGTGTGTCGTCCGCGGGGTTGTTGGTGGTCACCGCAAGGGCCGCGCTTGCCGGGGACGTGTTCCCCTTGGCATCCCTGGCTTTCACCGTGAACGAGTAGGCCGTCCCCGGCGTGAGCCCGGAAATCGTGGCACTCGTCCCGGTCACCGACGCGGCCACTGACGTTCCTTGATAGACGTCGTACCCGGTCACCGGGAGGGACCCGGCTGCCGAGGCGTTCCACGTCAGCGCGACCGTCTTGGTCGTCCTCGCGACCAGCCGCAGGTTCGCCGGCGCGCCCGGTGGGGTGTCGGGGGAACCGTCGCAGTTGGCGTTGTCGACGCGGCACTGCGTCGGCGTCACCGCTGCACTGAGCCGGAAGGCCGGGCTGTACGGGTAGGTGGTGCGGCCCGGCGCCAGCGTTGCGATGTAGTACGCGGGCGTCAGCGTGACCTGGGTGCCGTTCTGGGTCACCGTGCCGTGTTCCCCGGTCGAAGCGGTGACCCCGGCGGGCAGCGTGAAGGTGATCGCCCAGTTGCTCACCGACGCTGTCCCGGTGTTGGCGACGGTGTACGTGCCGGTGGTGCCGCTCATCGCCAGGGTGGCGGTCAGCGAACCGGCTGCGGCGGCCGGGGGCGCGAGCGCCGCGGTGCCGCCGAATGCGATGAGCAAGGCGGCGAGTGCGGAGCGTAGTCGTGCGGGAGTGCGTCTCATGGCGGTTCTCCAAGCGGCACGAGGCAGGGACGATGTGGTCTAGACCACATCGAATGTAACCCGGTGCGAGGAGAACCGCGCACGCCCGAACGGCGGCAACCGGTGTCCGAACGGCCTGTTAACGCCCCGAGAAGGTCGCCTTCCCCGGTCCGTCGGCGAGGAATGACTTCACGGCGTTGCGGAGGTCCTCGGTCTCGAACAGCTCGGCCGCGATCGTCGTGATGTGTGCGTTCGCCTCGGGGACGCCGCCGGCGGAGAAGTGGTCGAGGACGCGCTTGGTCGCCAGGTGGGCGCGGGTCGGTCCCTCGGCGAGCCGGCGGGCGAAGGCGCGCGCGGCGTCGTCGAAGCCTTCGTCCGGCAGGACGCGGTTGACGACGTTCCAGCGTTCCAGCGTCGCTGCGTCGTAGGTGTCACCGGTCATCACGAACTCTTTGGCGCGCCCGACGCCGGCGCGTGCGGCGAGCCGCTGGGTGCCGCCCATGGTCGGCGTCAGGCCGACGACCTTTTCGACCAGCCCGAATTTCGCGCGGTCGGCGGCGAGGATGATGTCGCAGGCCACCGCGACCTCGAACGCCCAGGTCAGGCACAGGCCGTGCGCGGCGAACACCGTCGGGAACGGCAGTGCGGCGATCCGATCCGGCACCGCGAGCATCTCGTCGAAGAGGACCTTCGCCTCGGCGGGCGAACCCTGGGCGTCGAACAGCGAGACGTCGACGCCGCCGCTGACGATCTTGCCTTCGGCGCGGATCAGCAGGGCCCGCGCGGGTTCGGCCTCCAGCTCGCCGATCGCCGAGGAGAGCCGGGACTGCAGCGAAGCCGTGTAGAGGTTCAACGGCGGGGCGTCGACGGTCAGGACGGCGAGCCCGCCGTCACGATCGAGGCGGACCTGCTGAGTCATGTTCACCCTGCTTCTTCGGCTTCGACGATGTCGTTCCAATACTGCTGGGCCTCGGGGCGCCAGTCGACGTGTTTGTGATGGAACAGTTCCGCCGCCTTCGTCCCGCTCCACTTCGCCGGGAGCAGCTCGGCCGGCAGCTGCGGGTCGAGGAAGGGGAACCGCCGCCATTCGTGGACCAGCTCGGTCTGTGCGCGCAGCACCGCGCGGCCGCCGGTCGGGTGCAGGCCGGTGAACCGGTCGATGAAGTCCTCGTAGCGGTCTTTGAGCTCGGTCAGGTCCCAGGACCGGGCGACCATGGACTCCTGCTCGCCGACCTCGCCGTACGCGGCGGTGAAGGACATCGCCTGCGCGTCGAGGCCGAGCTCGCTGACGATCTGCTGGGCCTCCCGCTGCCGGGTGAGGTCCGGGCTGACCCACACGCCGGCGACCGGCGAGCCGAAGCCCGCCCAGGTCAGCCGCGTGCGCAGCCGGTGGCGCAGGTCGCGCTTGGCCTCCGGGACGGAGACGATCAGCATCAGCCATTGCCCGTTCCACGGGCGTTCCTCGCGGCCGAACGCGTAGATCCGGTCGGCGCCCTCGGTCAGCAGGCGGCGCCCCGGCGGGGTCAGCGACCAGCGCACGCGGCGCCCGACGCGCTCGGAGACCACCCAGCCTTCGGCGGCGGAGCGGGCCAGCGCCTGCCGCGCCGACTTCTCCTCGATGTCGAGGATGCCCAGCACCTCGACGAGCATCGACGTCCAGACCGGCTTGTCCCGCGGCAGCGCGTACTCGCCGAGGACGGTCATCAGCAGCGACCGCGCGCTGGCGTGACTGACCTCGCGGCGGCGGCTCACCGTGGGCCGTGGCGCGGACGGGCGGCTTTCCCTCGGCTTCGGCCTGCGGCCGAGGGTGACCGGGGGAGCGGGCTCGCCCATGCTGTTCACCGACCTCACTGTGTTGTGGCACTACTGTGTTGCGGCACTGACGAGCTGCGGGACTGACAACCGAACAGGGTACCCACAGTGAGTGATCAAAGCGCCACGGGACACACACGGCCGGTGGTTTTGACCTTGATCTGACAGTTCACGACGAGGTCGTAGACTCGGTTACCTCATGAGCGCAACTCTCGTCGCGAAGGACCTGGCCGCGGGCCACGGTGACCGCATCCTCTTCTCCGGCCTCGACCTCGTCGTCGCACCCGGGGACGTCGTCGGCCTGGTCGGGGTCAACGGCGCCGGCAAGTCCACGCTCCTGCGGACCCTCGCCGGGCTCGCGAAGCCGGACAGTGGGGAGGTCCGGCTGAACCCGCCGGCCGCGACGGTCGGGCACCTGCCCCAGGAGCCGGAACGGCGCGAAGGCGAGTCGGTGCGCGCCTTCCTGGCACGGCGCACCGGCGTCTCGGCGGCCCAGGCCGACCTCGACTCGGCGACCGAAGCACTCACCGCGGGCTCCGCGGGCGCGGACGACCGGTACGCCGCGGCCCTGGACCGCTGGCTCGCCCTCGGCGGCGCCGACCTCGACGACCGGGCCGCCGAAGTGGCCGCCGACCTCGGCCTCGCGGTGGACCTCGACCAGCTGATGACGTCCCTCTCGGGCGGCCAGGCGGCGCGGGCGGGGCTCGCGTCGCTGCTGCTGAGCCGCTACGACGTCTTCCTGCTCGACGAGCCGACGAACGACCTCGACCTGGACGGCCTGGCCCGCCTGGAGCGGTTCGTGTCCGGTCTCCGTGCGGCGACCGTCCTGGTCAGCCACGACCGAGAGTTCCTGGCCCGCACGGTCGACCGGGTGGTCGAGCTGGACCTGGCCCAGCAGCAGGTGAACGTCTACGGCGGCGGGTACGAGGCGTACCTCGAGGAGCGCGAAGTCTCCCGGCGGCACGCGCGCGAGGAGTACGAGGAATACGCGGACACGAAGTCTTCCCTGGAAGCGCGCGGGCGGATGCAGCGGGCGTGGATGGACAAGGGCGTGAAGAACGCCCGCCGGAAGCAGCCCGACAACGACAAGGCGGCTCGCAAGTTCCGCGCCGACGCGACGGAGAAGCAGGCCTCGAAGGCGCGGCAGACCGACCGGATGATCGAGCGGCTGGAGGTCGTCGAGGAGCCGCGCAAAGAATGGGAGCTGCGGATGGAGATCGCCGCGGCCCCGCGCGCGGGGGCGGTGGTCGCGACCCTGCGTGGTGCCGTGGTCCGGCGGGGCGGGTTCACGCTCGGGCCGGTCGACCTGCAGATCGACTGGGCCGACAAGGTCGCCATCACCGGGGCGAACGGGTCCGGCAAGTCGACTCTGCTGGCCGCGCTGCTGGGCCGGGTTGAGCTGTCCGAAGGGGGCGCGGCGCTCGGTCCGGGCGTCGTGGTCGGCGAGGTCGACCAGGCGCGGCGGTTGTTCCTGGGTGATGTGCCGCTGGCCGACGCGTTCGCGCGGGAGGTCCCGGAGCTCGCCGACGCCGAGGTGCGGACGTTGCTGGCGAAGTACGGGTTGAAGACGGCCCACGTGCTGCGGTCCGCGGCGACGCTTTCGCCGGGGGAGCGGACGCGGGCGGCGCTGGCTTTGCTGCAGGCGCGTGGGGTGAATCTGCTGGTGCTGGACGAGCCGACCAACCACCTCGACCTGCCGGCGATCGAGCAGCTCGAGGCGGCGCTGGACACGTACCCGGGGACGCTGCTGCTGGTGACGCATGACCGCCGGATGCTCGATGCCGTGCAGGTGACGCGCCGGTTGGCGGTCGACGGTGGGAAGGTCAGTGAGCAGTGATCCGTGGCGCGTCCGGCGGTGACGTTGGTGAGCGGTGCTCTCGTTTTGGAGCGTTCCCTCGTAGGTGGTTGTGAGCAGTGCTCTTGATGGTGATCGCCGCTCTGTGGTTGCGGTGAGCGGTGCTCTCGAATCGGAGCGCTGCATGTTGGGCGGAGCAGTGCTCTCAGATGGGAGCGGCTGTCGGCTGCGGGAGTGAGCACTGCTCTCCAATCTGAGCACTGCCCCTTCTCTGGGGGAGCAATGCTCTCGTTTTGGAGCGCCGTGTCGGGGGTTGTCGAGAGCAGTGCTCTCGACGCTGGGCTCGGGGTGGCTGTGGCGTGTGAGCAGTGCTCTCGACGGTGAGCGGGGCGGGGTGGGGCGGCGTGGGAGGTGCTCTCGACGCTGGGCCGGGCGGGCTGTGGCGCGTGAGCGGTGCTCTCGACGATGAGTGGGGCGGGTGCGGCGGGTGAGCGGTGCTCTCGACGGTGAGCGGGGCGGGTGCGGCGTGTGGGCGGTGCTCTCGATGTCGGGCGGGCATCTGCAGTGGGCGAGCGGTGCCCCCGATGGCGGCGCTGCCTGCGGCGGGGCCGTGAGCAGTGCTCACGAACGTGAGCATTGCTCGCCGGGTGACCGTGAGCAGTGCTCTTGGTTGTGATCACTGCTCACGCATCGGGGTGAGCAGTGATCACGAACTTGAGTACCTCCGGCGGCTGCAGGGAGAGCGGTGCTCTCGGATGTGAGCATCAGTCATGCTCGACGAGTGAGCAGTGCTCTCGTGGGAGAGCGCTGCTCAGCCCTTCGTCGCCCCGCCCGTCAGGCCCTTCACGAACTGCTTCTGCAGCGCCAGGTAGAAGATCAGCACCGGCAGCGTTGCCAGGAACATCAGCGCGAACACACTCCCGAGATCCGCCTGGTATTGGCCGATCGACCGGTAAATGCCCGTCGTGATCGTCGTTCCCTGGCTGGGGCCGAGGATGATCAGCGGGTCGATGAAGTCGTTCCAGATCCAGACACCCAGGAAGATCAGCACCGATGCCGTCGCCGGGCGCAGCAAGGGGAACACCACTCGCCAGAACGCCTGCATGCGGCTCGCGCCGTCCAGCAGGGCCGCTTCCTCCAGTTCCACCGGCACCCCGCGGATGAACCCCGTGAACACGAACACCCCGAACGGCACGTAATACCCGACGTTGAACAGGATCAGCCCCTGAAGTGTCGCCATCAGTTGCGTCACCCGGAGGACGTCGGTGATCGGGATGAGGATCACCTGCGGCGGGATCATCAGCCCGGCCAGCAACACCAGCGTCAGCACCTTCGTCCACCGCTTGCCCGAGCGGGCCAGGTAGTGGCCGAGCATCGCCGAGAGCACCGTCAGCACCAGGATCGACAGCACCGTCACCACGATGCTGTTCGTCAGGCTGACCCAGAACAGCCCGTCCGGGCGGGTCAGGACCGCGTGGATGTTCGCCAAGGTCGGGGGGAGCGGCAGCGAAGCCGGCTCCATGGCGATCAGCTCACCCCGCTTGAACACGTTGGCCAGGACCAAGTACAACGGCACGAAGAACACCGCGCTCACGAGCAGGGCAACCGCAGGCCGAGCCAGGGAGCGGGGGGAAGGGTGGGTCACAGGTCCACCTCGCGGCGGCGGAGGAAGTTCAGCACCACCGTCGTCACCAGCGCGACGATCACCAGCATCAGCACCGCCATCGCGGACGCGTAACCGACGTGGTTCGAATCGAAGCCCGTCTGCAGGACGTCGAACGCGATCGTTGCCGTCGCTCCCGAACCCGGGCCGCCGTTGGTGATCACCTTGACGTAGTCGTACGTCTTGAACGCCGAGATCAGCAGCACCACCGTGTTGATCGTCAGCGACGGCGCCAGCAGGGGCCACGTCACCGCGCGGAACCGGCGCAGCGGGCCCGCGCCGTCGATCTCCGCCGCCTCCAGCAGCTCCTGCGGCACCCCCTGCAGGCCGGCCAGGTAGACGACCACGCAGAACCCGAGCATCTGCCAGCACACGATGGACGCGACCGAATACAGCGCGACGTCCGGGTCGGACAGCCAGCCCGGCGGGTGTGCGACGCCGAGAGCCCGGAGGAGGTCGTTGAGCGGCCCGCGGTCGTCGAGCAGCCGGGACCAGACGATGGACACCACCACCGAGCTGAGGATCACCGGTGTGAAGAACACACTCCGCAAAGCGTTGTACAGCCAGCCCTTCCGGTCCAGCAGCAGCGCCACGCCGAGGCCCAGGACGTTGGGGACGATCACCACGATCACCGTCAGGATCGTGGTCACCTGCAGCGCGGTGAGAAACTGCGCGTCGGTGAACAGCAGGCGGTAGTTGTCGAAGCCGACGAACTTCACCGGGGGCTTGAACGGGTTGTAGTTCGTCAGGCTGTACCCGAAGCTGATCAGGATCGGCGCCATCACGAAACACAGGTAGACGAGCACGCCCGGGGCGCCGAACGACGCGAAGTGCGCCAGTCGCGGCAGGACCGGCCTGCGGCGGCGCGGGGCACGAGTGCGGGGCGGGGCAGGGGGAGACATGACGGCGGTCAAGGACGTCAGCCCGCCTTCGCCCACTCGGTGTCCAGGAACGCGCACGCGTCGGCCACGGACTTGCGGCCGGTGATGACGTCCTGGGCGGCCTGGTCGACCTTGTCCTTCATGCCGGGCAGCAGCCCGTCGTCGGCGGTCTCCCACCGGAACGCGTGCACCACGGCGTTCTGCTGCACAGCCTGCGAATACAGGTCGTAGCCGGCCTTGAACGTCGCCCCGGTGTCGGCCGGCGGCGTGTAGCCCTTGATCGCCGGGAACAGCCCGTCGGCCTTCACCGAGGCGTCCAGCTGGTCCTTGTCGAGCTGGAAGCCGAGAGCGAATTTCCGTGCGGCGTCGAGGTTTGCGGCCTTGGCGTTCACGATCATGCCGCCGCCGGTGTAGGCGGGGACGACCAGCTTGCCGTCCTCGGTCGGGAAGTTGAAGACGCCCACCTCGAAGTCGTGCTTCTTCGAGTCGGCGTTGGCGGAGAACCAGTTGCCCATCGGGTACATCGCGCCCTGGCCGTCGAGGAAGGCCTGCTCGGTCGCCGCGTAGTCGCGGGACACGCTGGTCTTGTCCACGTACCCCTTCGCCGCGAGGTCGGCGAGCTTGGCGAACGCGTGCTGGAACGCGGGGTCGGCGAACTTCACCTTGTCCTGGCGGCGCTGGGTCAGCCAGTCCGGCATCGTGTTGTAGACCTCGGTGCTGACCAGCCCGGACAGGATCATCGACGACGGGAAGCCGTCCTTGCCGCCGCCGATGGTGAACGGTGCGTAGCCCTTGTCCTTGAGCCGGCCGGCGTCGGTGACGAGCTCGTCCCACGTCTTCGGCGGCGCCGCGATGCCCGCGTCGGCGAACATCTTCTTGTTGTAGTAGATCGGCGGGATGGTCTGGGTGTTGGCCGGGAGCTGGTAGTACTTGCCGTTGACCGGGTTGGCCTGCGGGAACTGGAAGTCCTTCAGCTCCTCGGGCGTCCACGCGTAGAGGTTGCCCGCCTCGGCGAAGCCGGCCGAGTCCACCGCGATCATCACGTCCGGGAACTGGCCGGACTGCAGCAGCTGCTTCGCGTACGACGTCCGCCCGTCGGCGGTCGGGGCGACGAGCTTCTTGACCTTGATGCCCGGGTTCTTGTCGGTGACGCGCTTGATGGCGGCGTCCCAGTAGGCCGGGGTGAGGTTCGGGGTTTCGAACGTCAGGAAGGTGATCTCCGCGTCGCCGCCGCCGCCGGTGTTCGAGCCGACCGAGCACGCGCTCGCCGCCAGGAGCGCCGCTGCCCCCAGCGCCAGGAACCTTCTCATGACCGCCGCCTTCCGTCACCCACCATATGTGATGTATGAGGCATTTGATCGGACCTATTCGACGATGTCAAGCGGCAGGCGGCCAGAAGACCGCATGAATGTCCGGATAGATCAGATCTTTATCCGATCGAGTCGGACGACAGTGCTGGCGAAGTCCCCGGCGGGCAATTCGAGCGGCAGCCCGTGCGCGAGCAGCACGGCCCCGCTGTGTGTGCGCCCCGAAGCGGGGTCGAGGTAACGCGCCGCCGGGTCGAGGCCGTCGAGCCGCAGCGGCCGCGCCGGCGCGTTGAAGTGCGCGGACTGCCGGTAGGCGAAGACGGCCACCCGGTCGGCGCGGACGTACTGGAAGGCGGTGACGTCGTCGTCGACGGGCGGCCGCAGCCGGTGGAGCGCGCCGTGCTGCACCACCGGCCGGATGTCCTTGTACAGCGCGACCATGTCCCGGGCGAGGTCGAGGTCGTCCTCGGGCCAGCGCACGATGTCGCCGCCAACGCCGAGCACGCCGGCCATAGCGACGTGGAACCGGAACCGCAGCGGGATCGCCCGCGCCGTCACGAAGTTCGGGTTGTCCGTGACCCACGCCGACATCGCGCGGGCCGGGTAGAGCTGGCCGTAGCCGTGCTGGATCCGCAGCCGGTCGAGGGCGTCGGTGTTGTCGGAGGTCCAGACCTGGTCGGTGCGGGTGAGGACGCCGAGGTCGATCCGCCCGCCACCGCCGGCGCACGACTCGATTCGCAGGCCGGGGTGGTCCGCGCGCAGCCGGTCGAGCAGTGCGTACACCGCGCGAGTGTGGTCGACCCACAGGCGGTCCTGGTCTTCTTCGCCGGGCCAGCCCGCTTCGCTGAACGGCCGGTTCATGTCCCACTTGAGGAAGTCGACGCCGTGGTCGCCGACGAGCCGGTCGAGCCAGTCGTGCGCCCACGCGGCGACGTCGGGACGCGCGAAGTTGAGCACCAGCTGCCGCCGCAGCTCCGAGCGGCGCCGGTGCGGGTGGTGCAGGACCCAGTCCGGGTGGGCGCGGTAGAGGTCGCTGTCGGGGTTGACCATCTCGGGTTCGACCCAGATGCCGAACTGCATGCCGAGCCCGTGCACCGCGTCGACCAGGGGCTTGAGCCCGTCGGGGAAGCGCTCGCGGTTGACGTGCCAGTCACCGAGCCCGGCGTGGTCGCCGGTGCGGGCGCCGAACCAGCCGTCGTCCATGACGAACAGCTCGACGCCGAGCGCGGCCGCCCGCTCGGCGAGCGCGCGCTGCCCGGCCTCGGTGACGTCGAACCCGATGGCTTCCCACGAGTTGTAGAGCACCGGACGCAGTTCGCCCGGGTGTGGCAGGAGGTGTGCGAGGACGTAGGCGTGCCACGCGCGGCTCGCCGCGCCGAACCCGCCGTCGGTGTAGAGCCCGGCGGAAACCGGGGTGGTCAATGGACGTCCGGGCCCGACGCGGTGGACGACGCCGTCCTGCCCGAAGCCGCCACTCACCGTCAGGCGACCGGTCGAGGCGCGCGTGGTGGTCAGCCGCCACGATCCGCTCCAGGCCAGCGCGACGCCGTAGACCTCGCCGTGCCGCTCGGTCGCCGTGCCGTCGTCCACCATCACCCACGGGTTGGCGTGGTGGCTGGTGATCCCGCGACGGCTGGCGAAAACGGTCTCGCCGTGCGGCGCCGGTGTCCGGTGCAGCTGGGTTTCCGCCGCCCACCGGCCGGTCACGTGGCTGAGCCGGTAGTCCTCGAAAACCGGGATGGCCCAGCTGGCCGAGTCGGCCCGGACGACCTCGACGTCGGTGTCGGCGGCCAGCTCGGTCCAGCGTTCGAGGACGTCACCACGCAGCCGGTAGTGCAGCGTGATGCGCAGCGGGTAGTGCCGGTCCGTGAAGCGGAGGACCAGGTGCCCGGCGGTGATTTCGTGGTCTTCGAACCGCCATTCGAGTGCTCGTGTCCCGTCGGCGAACCGCACCTGCAGCGCGGGGGTCCAGTACCGGGTGCCGCCGTCGGCGGCGAGCTCGTCGACGCCCTGGCCGGGGTCGTTGAAGCCGTCCCACCAGGGCAGCGGTTTCCCGGTCAGCTCGACGACGTCGGCGGCGGCGAGCGTGGGCCCCCAGTAGACATGGGTCGGGACGTCGTCCTCGTCGAGCCGCAGGGCGTACGTGGTCGACTCCCCGGTGAGCACCCAGGTGCGGTCTTCGTCGAGGAAGCTGATCCCGGCCATGCGGCACATCCTGCTCACCCGCGCGGCCGCCGCCAAGGGATGTCCCGCTCACCGGGCACCGTGCAAATGTGACGCTTTCACCGGGTGATATTGGTGCTATCGGGTGGTCGTAGTAACAATGAGTGAGATCGAAAAGATTCGGGGGTGTGGCGACGTGGCGGCGGCGCCGTCGTCAACGAGGGGAGCTCGCCGTGG
Source organism: Amycolatopsis sp. lyj-109 (assembly GCF_046548995.1). Taxonomy (NCBI): domain Bacteria; kingdom Bacillati; phylum Actinomycetota; class Actinomycetes; order Pseudonocardiales; family Pseudonocardiaceae; genus Amycolatopsis; species Amycolatopsis sp. lyj-109. The sequence goes on along the minus strand of NZ_JAJPWR010000021.1, from coordinate 82,788 downwards.
TGGTCGACAGCAAGTTGAGGAATGTCCCAGCGGAACCGGTGGTCGAGGTCGACTGCCCGTGCCTGTCCGATCTCATCGAGGCCAAGCAACAGGGGCGGCCGGAGTTCGCGGCGATGCGAGCGGCGTACGAGGACAGCCAGGGAAAGATCTTGGAGGAGTACTACGCGCTCAATTTCCCGGCGGCGATCCTGCTCGTCCTCGCGAAAGAGCAGACCGAGGCCGACGGCGGCGCGGAGCGGAACGTCCTCAAGATGAGGCTGTATTACGACGCGCTGCAGAGCACGACGGACGTCGACGATGTCTTCCGGTCGGCTCGCCGGGTCGAGCGGAAGTACTCGGTCCTGCTGGAGGGGAAGGCGCAGGAGATCCTGGCGCGGGGCATCTCCACCACGGCCGTCGTCCTCCTGGGTGTGCTCGACGCGATGGTGGGTTCGCCGGACAAGCCCAAGCGGGTGCAGGCCGCGGCCGTGTCGGCGCAGAAGGAGATTCGCCAGATCGAGCAGAACGCGCGTGATGCCGCCCTGGACCGCGCGCTCATCCGGTATCTCGGCGGTCTCGCCGCGGGTGCCTTGCTGGCTGTCGCCGTCGTGGTCGCCCTGGCTTTCTTGCCCATGAAGGCGGAAATCGGCACCACGCTGATCACCTGCCTGGTTTCGGGTGCCGTCGGCGCGATTCTGAGCGTCATGATCCGCACGGCCAACCGGCAAAAACTACAGGTCAGCCTGGCCCAGGGACGGTTCGTGGTCTTTCTGTCCGGGGGCTTCCGGCTGATCATCGGCGCCGTGTTCGGCGCGGCGATGTTCGTGCTCGTCAGTGCCGGATTGGTCCCGATCGCGGTTCCCGATTCGGCGGAAAAGCTCACATTCTTCTTCGCCGGGCTCGCGTTCCTCGCCGGGTTCAGCGAACGCTGGGCGCAGGACACGATCGTCCGCACCCTGCCCGGCGCCGCGGACCAGAACACGGTCGTGCCGGCGCGAGGCAAGGACGGCTGATCGCTCACGGGCGGTCGGTGAGGTACCCGCCCATCGTCTTGAAGTACTCGTGCGCGCCCACGTCGGTCCCGTCGGCGGTGCGGACACGTTCGACCAGCACGCCGGGGGACCGGCCGCGGTGCGCGTCCGGCCCGGCGACGATCACCACGCCGTCGCCTTCCCGGATGAAGATCCGGCCCGGCGTGCCGCCGTAGTGGCCCTGCGACACCGACGCCTTGAGGATCCGCAGCTCCTCGCCGCGGTGGTAGGCGAACGCGTTCGGGTACGGATCCGGCAGCGCGCGCACGAACCGCTCGATCTCGGCCGGCGGCAGCGTCCAGTCGATCACGCTGTCCCGCTTGGCTCGCTTGTGGAAGAAGCTGGCCTTCGTCCGGTCCTGCGGCACCGGCGTGTAACCGGTCTCGATCATCGAGATGGCTTCGGCGGTGATCGGCGCGATGAGGTCGACCGTGCGGTGGAAGAGGTCCGTTGTGGTGTCGGCCGGCCCGACCGGGATCGCGCGCTGCAGCACGATGTCGCCGGCGTCGAGTTCGCCGTCCATCATGTGGGCGGTGACGCCGACCTCGGGTTCGCCGTTGATCATGGCCCAGATGAGCGGCGAGAAGCCCGCGTATGCGGGCAGCAGCGAGTCGTGGATGTTCAGCGTGCCGTGGCGCGGCAGCTCGAAGATCTCCGGCGGCAGCCAGGTGCGCCAGTTGTTCGCGACGATCAGGTCGAGGTCGGCGGCCTTGAGCTCCGCCAGCAGCTCGGCGTCGTCCGGGCGGTTGCGCAGCAGCACCCGGATACCGTTCTCCTCCGCGAGGTCGGCGACCGAGTCGGCCCAGATCCGCTCGTAGGCGTGATCGCTCTTCGGGTGGGTGACCACGAGAGCCACCTCGTGGCCGGCGTCGATGAGCGCCTGGAGGGTCCGGTGCCCCCAGGTCTGGTAGCCGAACATCGCCACGCGCATTCGAAAGTGCCTTTCATGATCGGGGGACGAACATCACCACGAACGTACTAGGCGAGGCTCGCCTAAGTTAGGTTAGGGTTCCCTGAACCGTACCGGAGCGCGCGAGGGAGCAACATGACTGCAGAGGTCCCGATCTACGACATCGTCGGCGTGGGCTTCGGGCCGTCGAACCTCGCACTGGCGATCGCCCTCGCCGAGCACAACAACGCGGGCCCCGCAGAGCCGGTGACGGCGCACTTCCTCGAGCGGCAGCCGCGGTTCGGCTGGCACCGCGGGATGCTGATCGACACGGCGACCATGCAGGTGTCGTTCCTCAAGGACCTGGTCACCCTGCGGAACCCGACCAGCGAGTTCAGCTTCCTCAACTACCTGCACGCCGCCGGCCGGCTGGTCGACTTCATCAACCACAAGAACCTCTTCCCGCTGCGGGTGGAGTTCCACGACTACTTCGAGTGGGCGGCCGCGAAGGTCGACGACGTCGTCTCGTACGGCACCGAGGTCGTCGCGATCAAGCCGGTCCACGACGGCTCGGAAGTCGCCTACTTCGACGTCGAAGCCTCGGATGGCACGGCGCTGCGGGCCCGGAACCTGGTGATGGGCACCGGACTGCGGGCCCAGCTCCCCGAGGGGGTCACCACCGGGCCGCGGATCTGGCACAACAGTGAACTGCTGTTCCGGGTGGACGCCCTGCGCGACGCCGACCCGAAGCGGTTCGTCGTGGTCGGGGCCGGCCAGAGTGCGGCCGAGGTCGCCGCGCTGCTGCACGACGAGTTCCCCCGCGCCGAGGTGTGCGCGGTGTTCGCCCGCTACGGCTACAGCCCGGCCGACGACAGTTCGTTCGCGAACCGCATCTTCGACCCGGACGCCGTCGACCAGTTCTACCGCGCGGGTGAGCCGGTCAAGGACCGCCTGATGCGCTACCACGGCGCCACGAACTACTCGGCCGTCGACATCGACCTGATCGACGAGCTCTACCGGCGCGTCTACCGCGAGAAGGTGCTGGGCGTGGAACGGCTGCGGCTGTTCAACGTCTCGCGGCCGGTCGAGGTGACCGACACCGGAACGGTGACGGTCGAGTCCCTGACGACCGGGGAGCGCACGGTCCTGGACGCCGACGCGGTCGTCTACGCCACGGGCTACCGGCCCGCGGACCCGACGCCGCTGCTCGGCGAACTCGGCTCGCGCTGCCTGCGCGACGGCGAAGGCCGGCTCCGCGTCGAGCGCGACTACCGCCTTACTACGGACTCGCCCCTGCGCGGCGGGATCTACCTGCAGGGCGGCACCGAGCACACGCACGGCATCACGTCGTCGCTGCTGTCGAACACCGCGGTGCGGGTGGGGGAGATCCTGCAGTCCGTCGTGGACCGCCGGGTGGTCGCGGAGCCGGCCGGCGAGCTGGCGGTCAGCGCGCGCTGATCTGTTCCCGGAGGATGTCGCCGTGGCCGGTGTGCCGGGCGAGTTCTTCGATCAGGAACAGGTAGACGAAGCGGAGGGTGACCTCGCCGACGACCGGGTGCGTCCACCGGTCGTCGAGCGAGCAGTTCGCCGCGATCTCGCGCGAGCGTGCGCTGGTCCGCTCGTACTCGGCGATCACGTCGTCGACCGTTTCGTCCTCGGTGACCGCGAAACTGGCGTCCCCGGGCGTCGACGGGCCGTCGATTTCGGACTCGTCGAGCCCGGCGATCAGCCACTGGAACCACCGGCGCTCGGCGACGGCGGCGTGCTTGACCAGGGCGATCGGCGTGGTCAGGGAGGGGACCAGCCGGCGCCGGGCGTCCGCCTCCGACAGGCCGCGTGCGTTTTCGACGAGCGCGAGGCGGCCGCGGTCGAGCATCGCCTCCAGCAGTTCGCGCTCGGGGCCGGTGGTCTTTTCGGGCAGCACGTACACGGCAGTCAGCTTCCTCGGTGGGGGATTCGGCCGGATCGGTCCTCGGAGACGGTGAGGACGGCCGGGCCCCAGGATAGCGCTAGCGCACCGGCGCCGGGTGGTGGCGGCTGATCGGGATGACCATCGGCGTCCCGCTGACCGGGTCCGAGCTCACCTGGCAGCGGACGTCGAAGACCTCCTCGACGAGTTCCTCCGTGATCACCGACGCCGGCTCGCCGGAGGCGACCACGCGGCCCGCCTTCATCGCGATCACGTGGTCGGCGTAGCGGCACGCCTGCGGCAGGTCGTGCAGCACCATCACCACCGTGCGGCCGTCCGCCCGGTTGAGGTCGACGACCAGGTCGAGCACGTCGATCTGGTGGGCCAGGTCCAGGTACGTGGTCGGCTCGTCGAGCAGCAGCACCGGCGTGCCCTGGGCGACCGCCATCGCGATCCACGCGCGCTGGCGCTGGCCGCCGGACAGCTCGTCCACCGGGCGGTCGGCCAGGTCGGTCATCGACGTCGCCGCCAGCGCGGCGTGCACCGCGCTTTCGTCCGATGTGGACCATTGGCGCCACCAGCTCTGGTGCGGGGCCCGGCCGCGGCCGACGAGGTCGGCCACCGTCATGCCCTCGGGCGCCACCGGGGACTGCGGCAGGATGCCGAGCCGCTGGGCGACCTGGCGGGTCGGGAGGTCCTGGATCGAGCGGCCGTCGAGGTACACCGTGCCCGACTTCGGCGTCAGCAGCCGGGCCAGCGTGCGCAGCAGCGTCGACTTCCCGCACGCGTTCGGCCCGACGATCGCGGTGATCTTCCCGGGCGGGATGTCGAGGTCGAGGCCGTCGATGACGAGCCGGTCGTCGTAGGCGACGCGCAGGTCCCGCACGCGCAGGGACGGTGTCATCTTCTCAGCCTCCGGAGCCGGATCGGTTGGCCCTGGCCAGCAGCCAGAGCAGCAGCGGGGCGCCGAGCGCGCCGGTCACGATGCCGACCGGCAGCGGGGACGCGGTGACGGTGCGGGCCAGGATGTCGCTGCCCAGCACCACGACCGCGCCGGTGAGCGCGGACGCGGTCAGCGGCGGGGATGCCTGGCGCGCCAGGCGTTGCGCGATCTGCGGTGCGGTCAGCGCGACGAACGAGACCGGGCCCGCGGACGCCGTCGCGAAGGCCACCAGCCCGGCGCCGGCCAGCAGCAGCCCCAGCCGGACCGGTTGTACCGGCGTGCCGAGCCCGGCCGCGACGTCGTCGCCGAGCTGCAGCGTGCGCATCCACCGGGACAGGGCCAGCACGAGCGGCAGCAGCACCGCCAGCGCGCCGGCCAGCGGGACGACGTGTTCCCAGCCGCGGTTGGCGAGGTTGCCGACCAGCCAGCCGATCGACGCCTGGGCCTCGGTGATCTGCGCGCGGCTGAGCAGGTAGTCGGTCAGGCTGGTGCACATCGCGAAGATGCCGATGCCGACCAGGATGATCCGGTAGCCGGTGGTGCCGCGCCGCCACGCGAGGACGTACACGAGCAGCCCGGTCAGGAGGCCGCCCAGCAGGCCGAGCGTGGTGGTGCCGAGGCCGCCGCCGAACCCGAACGAGATCCCGGCGACGACGGCGGTGGCCGCGCCCGCGTTGATGCCGATCATGTCCGGGCTGGCCAGTGGGTTGCGGGTGATGGTCTGGAACACCGCGCCGGACGCGCCGAACGCGAGTCCGGCCAGCAGGCCGGTCAGCGCCCGCGGCAGCCGCAGCTCCTGCACGATGTAGCCGGTGCCGCTGTCGCCCCCGCCGAACACCGCGGACAGGACGTCGGACACGCTCAGCGGGACGTCGCCGATCGTCATGCCCACGCAGAACAACGCGAACGCCAGCATCGCGAGGACGAGCGAGACGACGACCAGCCGCAGCCGGATCTGCCCCGACACCGCGGGCTTCGCGAGGCGGAAGGTGACGCGGGCGCGCCGCACCTGCAGCAGGCTCATGTCAGGACTCCACCAGCTTGCGGCGGCGGACCAGGTAGATGAAGAACGGCGCGCCGAGGAAGGCGACGATCACCCCGGCGCGGACTTCGCCGGGCCGCGCCATGACCCGGCCGAGGATGTCCGCGGCCAGCAGCAGGCACGGGGCGAGGATCGCGGTGTAGGGCAGCAGCCACCGGTGGTCGGGCCCGACGACGAACCGCACGGCGTGCGGGACGATCAGGCCGAGGAACACGATCGGGCCGGCGACCGCGACCGAAGCGCCGGTCAGGAGCGTGATGGCCAGGGCACCGCGCAGCCGCAGCGGGCCCAGCCGCCTGCCGAGTGCGACCGCGACGTCGTCGCCGAGCGCGAGGCTGTTCAGGGCCGGGCCACTGGCGATCGCCAGCACCACGCCGACCACGAGGAACGGCAGGACCTGCACGAGCGAACCGCTGTCCACGCCGGCGAGCGACCCGGCCGACCAGAACCGGAACCGGTTGAGCGCGACCGGGTCCGACAGCACCATCGCGCTGGTGAACGAGCCGAGCAACGCGGTGACGGCGGCCCCGGCGAGGGCGAGCTTGACCGGGCTCGAGCCGCTGCGGCCGCGGGTGCCGAGGACGTAGACGACCGTGGTGGCGGCGAGCGCGCCGGCGAAGGCGAACCAGATGTAGCCGTAGAGGGAGCTCACGCCGAGCACGGTGATGGAGAAGACGATGGCGAACGCGGCGCCGGCGCTGATGCCGAGCAGTCCCGGGTCCGCCAGGGGGTTGCGGGTCAGCGCCTGCATGAGGGTGCCGGCCAGGCCCAGCGCGGCGCCGACCAGCACCGCGAGGAGGGTTCGCGGCATCCGGACACTGTGGATGATCACGGCGTCGGCCGAGCCGTCGTCATGCCACAGGACCTGCCAGACGGCGCCGAACGAAATCTCTTTCGACCCCAGCCAGACACTCAGCAGGCACAGGAAAACCAGGACACCGAGAGCGGCCAGCAGACCGAGCGCGCGGCTCGTGTGTGGCGGGCGTCGCTTGAGAGCGATCCCTCCGGGGTCTGTTCGCACCGCACCTCCGACTGGTACTCATTTTAGGTAAGGCTAACCGATGGTACAGGAGTGCATCCTCACCATCTGTTTGTTAGGGTCACCTAAGTTTGCGCCTCGATCGGGGCGCTGTGAGCAGCGGGAGGCTGGTCTACCGGTGAGCAACGGTGACGCTGTGCAGCAGCAGGTGTCGAGGCTCGGGTTCTGGCGCGACCGCCTCGCTTCGGTGCCGAAGGAGCTGCCGCTGCCGGTCGACCGGCCGTACCCGGCGGAGCCCGCCGCCCCGGTGGTGCTCGGCCGGCCGGTGCCCGAGGCCGACGAGCTGACCCTGCTGGCGGCGTTCACGGTGCTGTTGTCCCGCTATGCGGGAACCGTCGACGTCCAACTGGGGATCGGCTCGCTGGTGCCGCTGCGGGTGCACCTGGGCGGCTCGCCCGGGTTCGCCGACGTCGTGGCCAGGGTGCGCGAGGCGCGCGAGGAAGCACTGGCGCACGAGGTGCCGTTCGGCGACCTGGTCGCCGACCTGGACCCCGAGCCCGGTCGCGGGGGAGCACTGCTCGTCAACGTCGGCTTCGGTGCCGAAACCGACCTTCCGCTGGACCTGAACCTGACCGCCGACGGGCTGCACTACCGCGCCGACGTGCTCGACGAGTCCACTGTGGATCGGATGCTCGACCACCTCGGAAGCCTCCTCGCCGAGGCGGCCGAGCGTCCACAGTGGCCGGTCGACCGGCTCGCCCTGATGACCCCGCCGGAGCTGCACGAGATCCTGGACGGCTGGAACGACACGGAGCTCGCCACCCCGCCGGCCACGTTCCCGGAGCTGTTCGCGGCCCGCGTCCGCGAGAACCCGGACGCCGTCGCGCTCGTCTTCGAAGACGAGGAGCTGACCTACGCCGAGCTGGACGCGCGCGCCAACCGGCTCGCCCACGTGCTGATCGGCCGCGGTGCCGGGCCGGAACGCGTGGTCGCGCTCGCCGTGCCCCGCTCGATCGAGATGATCGTCGCCGAGCTGGCCGTCCTGAAGGCCGGTGCCGCATACCTGCCGCTGGACCAGGACTACCCGGCCGAGCGCATCGCATTCATGGTCGCCGACGCGCGCCCGGTCTGCGTGGTGACCACGAGCGAGCTGGCCGACCGCTTCGACGGCGACGTTCTGCTGCTGGACGAAATCTCGTGGGACCCGGCGCCGGACCCGGGCGTGGAGATCGTCCCGGCCAACGCCGCCTACGTCATCTACACCTCCGGGTCCACCGGGCGGCCCAAAGGGGTCGTGGTTTCGCACGCGGGTGTCGCGAAGCTCGTCGCGACGCAGTCCGAGCGGTTCGGCGTCGGCCCGCACAGCCGGGTGCTGCAGTTCGCGTCGCCGAGTTTCGACGTCGCGTTCTGGGACCTGTGCCTGGGCCTGCTCTCGGGCGGCCGTCTGGTGATCGTCCCGGCCGAGCGCCGGGTGCCCGGCCCCGAACTGGCCGAGTACGCGCACGCCCACGGCGTCGACTTCATGATCCTGCCGCCCGCCCTGCTCGCCGAGTTCCCCGAGGACTGCGACCTGCCCCGGGACAGCGTGCTGCTCGCGGGGACCGAGCGGGTGTCGCCGGAACTGGTGCGCCGCTGGGCGTCCGGCCGGCGGATGTTCAACGCCTACGGCCCCACCGAGGCCACGACCAACTCGACACTCGGGCTTTGCGACCCGGAGATCGCACCGGGCTCGGCCGTGCCGATCGGCGTGCCGGACCCCGGAACCCGCGCGTACGTGCTGGACGCCGGGCTGCGGCCGGTCCCGCCCGGGGTGGTGGGGGAGCTGTACCTCGCGGGCTCCGGCCTGGCGCGCGGCTATCTCGGGCGGCCGGGGCTGACGGCGGAGCGGTTCGTGGCGGACCCGTTCGGTTCCGGCGGCCGGCTGTACCGGACCGGTGACCTGGTGAAGTGGCTGCCGGACGGGCGGCTGGTGTTCCTGGGAAGGGCCGACGACCAGGTCAAGATCCGCGGTTACCGGATCGAGCTGGGCGAGATCGAGTCCGTGCTGGCCGAACACCCGCGCGTCGGGCAGTCGGTCGTCGTCGCCCACGACGGGCAGCTGATCGCCTACGCCGTGCCGGTACCCGACCGCGACCAGGCGGCCGAACAGGGCCACGTCGACGAATGGCACGACGTCCACGAGGAGATGCTCGCCGGTTCCCACGGCATCGAGGAGAACTTCGCGGGCTGGAACTCCAGCTACGACGGCTCGGAGATCCCGCTCGACGAGATGCGCGAGTGGCACACGGCCACAATCGACCGCCTCCGTTCCCTGAGGGAACCGTCGCTTTCACGTGAAAGCGGCGGTCTGGGGCGGGTGCTGGAGATTGGGGTGGGTAGTGGGCTGATTCTGTCGCGGGTCGCGCCGGACGCGGAGGAGTACTGGGGCGTCGACCTTTCCGAGAGCGCCATCGAGAACGTCCGGCGCGAGGTCGCGGCGACGCCGTTCGCGAGCAAGGTCCACCTGGCCGCGCGGCCCGCCCACGACCTGGGCGAACTGCCGGAGTTCGACACGGTGATCATCAACTCGGTCGCCCAGTACTTCCCGAGCGCGGACTACCTCGCCGAGGTCGTCAAGACCGCCGCGGACCTGCTGAAACCGGGCGGGACGATCTTCCTCGGCGACATCCGCAACCTCCGTTCCCTGCGGGCGTTCCGGACCGCCGTCGAACTGCACCGCGGCCGCACCGACGTCGCCGCGGTGGACCAGGCGATCGCTCGCGAGGGCGAGCTGGTCCTCGACCCGGACTTCTTCCCGGCGCTGGCCCGTGGCCTCGACGGCTTCGGCGACGTCGACCTGTGGATCAAGCGCGGCACCACGCACAACGAGCTGACCCGGCACCGCTACGACGTCGTGCTGCGGAAGGCGCCGCGGCCGGCGTCGGCCGAAGAGCAGGTCGTCGCGTTCGGCGACCTCGGTGCGGTGGAACGGTTCCTGTCCGCCGAGACGCCGGAACGGCTGCGCGTCACTGCGATCCCGGACGCGCGGCTGGCCGGCGAGCTGGCCGCGGTCCGCGCGCTGGACACCGGCGACGCCTCGGCCGCACTGACCGCCCTCCGCCGTCGCGACGGCGTCGACCCGGAGGCCCTGTACGCGCTCGGTGAGCGCGCCGGCTACCGCGTGGCGGTCACCTTGGCGGCCGACGGCGGCGAGCTGGAGGCGGTCTTCATGCGCCCCAATGTGGCCTTGGTTGCGTCTGACGCACCGAAGGCCGCCTTGGGTGCGTCAGACGCACCGAAGGCCACATTGGGGCGCTTGGGTCCTGCCTATCGGCCGGTGCGGCAGACCGGGGCGCCGGGGTCCTACGCCAACAACCCCGCGGCCCGGCGGGAAACCGGGGCTCTCCTGGCGTCGCTGCGCGCGCACGTGCGGGACCGGCTGCCGCTGTACATGGTGCCTTCGGCGTTCGTCGTGCTCGACAAGCTGCCGGTGCTCGCCTCCGGCAAGCTCGACCGCAAGGCTCTGCCGAGCCCGGAGCGGTTCACCGCGGGACCCGGCCGTGCGCCGCGCAACCCGGTCGAGCAGCTGCTGTGCGAGATGTTCGCCGACGTCCTCGGCGTGCCGCAGGCCGGGCCGGACGACGACTTCTTCGCGCTCGGCGGCCACTCGCTGCTCGCCACCCGGCTGGTCCAGCGGCTCCGCGCGGCCGTCGGCGCCGAAGTGCCGGTGCGGGCGGTCTTCGACACCCCGACGCCGGCCGCGCTCGCGCAGCTCCTCGCCGGTGCCGTCGCCGAGACCGAGCGGCGCCCGCTCGTGCGCGTCACCGACCGGCCGGAGCGGCTGCCGCTGTCGTTCGCGCAGCAGCGGCTGTGGTTCCTGTACGGGCTGGAAGGCGGCTCGGCGACCTACAACGTCCCGCTCGTCATGCGCCTGGCCGGCGAGCTGGACGTCGACGCGCTGCGCTCGGCGCTCAACGACGTCGTGGCCCGGCACGAGGCGCTGCGGACGGTCTTCCCGGTCGCCGACGGCGTCCCGTACCAGCAGATCCGGCCCGACGGGACGGTGGCGCTCGCCGTCCGCGAAGTGTCCGATGTGGACGCCGAGGTGGACACGCTCGTGCGGGGTGTGTTCGACCTCGGGGCCGGGGTGCCGGTGCGCGCGGAACTGCTCACCGCCGGCCCGCGGCGCCACGTGCTGGTCCTGGTCCTGCACCACATCGCCGCCGACGGCTGGTCGCTGTCGCCGTTGTGGCAGGACATCGCCACGGCCTACCGCGCCCGCCTGCGCGGCGAGGATCCACTGTGGACACCGCTGCCGGTGCAGTACGCGGACTACACGCTGTGGCAACGCGATCTCCTGGCCACCGAAGAGGCGGCCCAGCTCGGCTACTGGCGGGAAGCCCTGGCCGGCCTGCCCGATCGCATCGCGCTCCCGCTCGACCGGCCGCACCCGCCGGTCTCGGCCTACCGCGGCGGGTTCTTCACCTTCACCTGGGACGCCGGGCTCCAGGACGCGCTCGCCGGCCTCGCCCGCGCCTGCGGGGCCAGCCCGTTCATGGTCATGCACGCGGGCCTGACCGCGCTGCTGTCCCGCCTCGGCGCGGGCGCCGACATCCCGATCGGCACCCCGATCGCCGGCCGCACCGACCCGGCCCTCGACGACCTCGTCGGGTTCTTCGTCAACACCCTGGTGCTGCGCGTGGACACCGGTGGTGACCCGTCGTTCCGCGACCTCGTGGCCCGGGTGCGCGAGCGCAGCCTCGACGCCTACGCCCACCAGGACGTGCCGTTCGAGCGCCTGGTCGAGGCGCTCAACCCGGCCCGGTCGCCGGCGCACCACCCGCTGTTCCAGACCATGCTGGCCTGGCAGAACACCCCCGGCACCGGCGTCGGGCTGCCCGGCCTGACGGTCACCGAGCAGCCGGTCGGCACCGGCACGGCCAAGTTCGACCTCTGGTTCTCCTTCACCGAGCGCGCCGACGGCCTGCACGGCCAGGCCGAGTTCAACGCCGAGGTGTTCGACCGGGCCACCGTGACCGGTCTCCTCGACCGCCTGGAAACCCTGCTCCGGCAGGTCGCCGCCGCCCCGGACCGCCGCCTCGGCTCCCTGGACGTGCTCACCCCGGCCGAGCGCGAAGGCCTCGGACAGGCCTGGTCGGGTGCCGTCGAGGACGTCCCCGCGGTCACCGTGCCCGAGTTGTTCGCCGCCCAGGTCGCGCGGACCCCCGGCCACCCCGCGCTCGTCTTCGAGGACGAAGAACTCACTTACGCCGAGCTCGACGCCGTCTCGAACCGTCTTGCCCGCGTGCTCGCCGCGCGCGGCGCCGGGCCCGAGCGCGTCGTCGCATTGGCGCTGCCCCGCTCGACGCACCTGGTCACGGCGATCCTCGCCGTGCTCAAGACGGGCGCGGCCTACCTGCCGCTCGACCCCGGCTACCCGGCCGGCCGCATCGCGTTCATGCTCGACGACGCCGCTCCGGCGCTGGTGCTGGCCGTCGCGGAGACCGCCGTCCCGGGCGCGTTGCTCCTGGACGACCCGGACACCCTGGCCGGAGTTCCGGACGAGCCCCTGGACGTGGTGCTCCGGCCGGAGAATCCGGCGTACGTCATCTACACGTCCGGGTCGACGGGCCGTCCCAAGGGTGTCGTCGTCCCGCACGCCGGGATCGTCAACCGGCTGCTCTGGATGCAGGACGAGTACGGCCTCACCGCCGATGACCGCGTGCTGCAGAAGACGCCGTCGAGCTTCGACGTATCGGTGTGGGAGTTCCTCTGGCCGCTGCTCACCGGCGCCACCGAGGTGCTCGCCCGGCCGGACGGCCACAAGGACCCGGCCTACCTGGCCCGGCTGATCCGCGACCGCGGCGTCACGACCGTCCACTTCGTCCCGTCGATGCTCCAGGTCTTCCTCCAGGAGCCGGCGGCGGGGGAGTGCGTGAGCCTGCGCCGGGTGCTGTGCAGTGGCGAGGCCCTGCCGAAGGACGCCGTCGCGCAGTTCGGCCAGGTGCTGGACGCCGAGCTGCACAACCTCTACGGCCCGACCGAAGCCTCGGTCGACGTCACCTCCTGGCGCACGTCCACTCAGGACACTTCTGTCCCGATCGGACGTCCGGTGTGGAACACCCGCACCTACGTCCTCGACGCCGCCCTGCGCCCGGTGCCGCCGGGCACGCCCGGGGAGCTGTACCTGGCCGGCGTCCAGCTCGCCCGCGGCTACCTCGGCCGGGCCGGGCTCACCGCGGAGCGGTTCGTCGCCGACCCGTTCGGCGCCCCCGGCGCCCGGATGTACCGCACCGGCGACCTCGCCCGCTTCCGCCCCGACGGCGTCCTCGAGTTCCTCGGCCGCGGCGACGAGCAGGTCAAGATCCGCGGGTTCCGCGTCGAGCCCGGCGAGATCGCCGCGACCCTGTCCGCGCACGACGACGTCGCCCACGCCGTCGTCGTCGCCCGCGAAGACCGGCCCGGCGACGTCCGCCTGGTCGGCTACGTCGTCCCGGCCGACACCTCCGGTTCCGCCGAGGAGGAGACCGAGCAGGTCGGCGAGTGGCGGGAACTGTACGACTCCATGTACTCGGGCGACCGCGACGAGTTCGCGGGCTGGAACTCCAGCTACACCGGCGAGCCGCTCCCGCGCGAGGAAATGCGCGAGTGGCGCGACGCCATCGTCACCCGGATCCGCGACCTGGCACCGCGACGCGTGCTGGAGATCGGCGTCGGCAGCGGCCTGCTGCTGACCGAGCTGGCCCCGCACTGCGAGGCGTACTGGGGCACGGACTTCTCCGCCGAGGTGATCGCTTCGCTGGGCGAGCGGGTCGCGGCCGATCCCGCGCTCGCCGGGCGCGTCGAACTGCGCACCGGCGACGCCGCCGACCTCACCGGCCTGCCGGTCGGGTTCTTCGACACCATCGTGCTCAACTCCGTCGTCCAGTACTTCCCGAGCGGGACCTACCTCCTCGACGTCGTGCGGAAGGCCCTGGCGCTGCTGGCGCCGGGCGGGTCGCTCTTCGTCGGGGACGTCCGGGACCTGCGCCAGGTCCGGGCGTTCCACACCGCCGTGGCCCAGGCGCGGGGCGGCGACGTCGAACAGCGCCTGCTGCGGGAGAAGGAACTGCTCGTCGCGCCGGAGTTCTTCGCGGGACTCGACGGCGTTGCCGCGGACATCCGGGTGAAGCGCGGCCGGGCGGTCAACGAACTCACCCAGTACCGCTACGACGTCGTCCTGCGCCCGGGTACCGCCGAGCCGGTCCCGGCCGAAACGCTGACTTGGGGCACCGATGTGTCCTCTGTGGACGAGGTGGTCGCGCGGCTCCGCGACGGCCTGCGCGTCGAGGGCGTCCCGAACGGGCGGATCACCGAAGGCGTCGACCCCGAGGACTGGTACGCACTGGGTGCGGTCGTCACCTGGTCCGCGGCCGCCGACGGCTCGGTCGACGTCCTGTTCACCAGTGCCGACCCGGCCGGCGCGTTCCGGCCCGGCCCGGAGGAGATCCTGGCCTACACCGGCAATCCGCGGCGCTCACGGCGGAGCACCGCCTTGCCCGCGGACCTGCGCACCTTCGCCGCCGAACGGCTGCCGGAGCACATGGTGCCGTCGGCGATCGTCGTGCTCGACGCGCTCCCGGTGACGGCGAACGGCAAGCTCGACCGCCGCGCGCTCCCGGCCCCGGATCCGGTCTCGCCGGTCTCGGACCGCGAGCCGCGCACGCCGGTCGAACGGCAGCTGTGCGAGCTGTTCGCCGACGTCCTCGGCCTGCAGCGGGTCGGCCCGGACGACAGCTTCTTCGCCCTCGGCGGCCACTCGCTGCTGGCCACCCGGCTGATCGCCCGCGTCCGCACCGCCCTGCACGCCGAGCTCGAGGTGCGGGCGGTCTTCGAGACGCCGACCCCGGCGGGCCTGGCCGGGGCGCTCGCCACCGCCCGCGGCACCGCGCGGCCGCCGTTGGTCGCCACGCGCCGGCCGGACCTCGTCCCGCTGTCCGGCGCCCAGCAGCGGCTGTGGTTCCTGCACCACCTCGAAGGGCCCTCGGCGACCTACAACGTCCCGCTGATCATGCGGCTCGAAGGCGACCTCGACGTCGACGCGCTGCGCGGGGCGCTGAACGACGTGGTCGCCCGGCACGAGGCCCTGCGCACCCGGTTCCCGCAGCACGACGGCGTGCCCTACCAGGACGTTCTCCCGCCCGGAGAAGCCGAGCTTCCCGTGCGCGAGGTCGCCGATCTCGACGAGGCACTGACCGGGCTGGTCCGGGGTTCGTTCGACCTGGAGCGGCACGTGCCGATGCGCGCGGAGCTGCTGCGGCTGGGTGCCCGCGAGCACGTCTTCGCGCTGGTGTTCCACCACATCGCCTCCGATGGCTGGTCGATGGCTCCGCTGTGGCGCGACATCGCCACGGCCTACGCCGCCCGCCGGACCGGTGAAGCTCCACAGTGGACTCCACTGCCGGTGCAGTACGCGGACTACACGCTGTGGCACCAGGATCTGCTCGGCCGGGAAGACGACCCGGACAGCGTGCTGAGCGCGCAGCTGGACTACTGGCGGGCGGCACTGGACGGCCTGCCGGACCGGATCGAGCTGCCCCTGGATCGGCCGCACCCGGCGACCGCGACCTTCCGCGGCGAGCTGCACACCTTCACCTGGGACGCCGGGCTCCACTCCGGCCTGGCCGAGCTGGCCCGCGAGAGCGGTGCCAGCGTGTTCATGGTCGTGCACGCGGCCCTCGCCGCCCTGCTCACGCGCCTCGGTGCGGGCACCGACGTGCCGATCGGCTCGCCCATCGCCGGCCGCACCGACCCCGGCCTGGACGACCTCGTCGGCTTCTTCGTCAACACCCTGGTGCTGCGCGTGGACACCGGTGGTGAGCCGACGTTCCGCGAGCTCCTCGCCCGGGTCCGCGAGCGCAACCTCGACGCGTACGCCCACCAGGACGTGCCGTTCGAGCGCCTGGTCGAGGTGCTCAACCCGGCGCGGTCGCTGTCGTACCACCCGCTGTTCCAGGTGATGATCGCCGGGCAGAACAACGCCCGCGCCGAGGTGACCCTGCCCGGCCTGGCCGTCACGGAGATCCCGGTGACCACCGGGACGTCCAAGTTCGACCTGGCGATCTCGCTGACCGAGCGCGACACCGGGATCGCCGGGGTGCTGGAATTCAACGCCGACGTCTTCGACCACGCCGGCGCGCACGCGATCCTGCGTCGCCTCGAAGTCCTGCTGCGAGCGGCCTCGGCCGAGCCCGACCGCCCGGTCGGGGCGCTGGACCTCCTCGACGGGGACGAGCGCGCCCGTGTGCTCACCGCGTGGGCCGGGTCGCTCGACCCGGCGGGCACGGAGACGTTCCCCGGGATGTTCGCCCGGCGCGTCGCCGAGGCGCCCGACGCGGTGGCACTCGTGTTCGAGGACGTCGAGCTCACCTACGCCGAGGTGAACGCCCGCGCCAATCGCCTCGCGCACCTGCTGCTCTCCCGCGGCGCCGGGCCGGAGCGGGTGGTCGCGCTGGCCGTGCCGCGGTCCCTCGACATGATCATCACCGAGCTGGCGGTGCTCAAGGCCGGTGCCGCGTACCTGCCGATCGACGTCGACTACCCGGGCGACCGGATCGCCTACATGGCCGAGGACGCGGCCCCGGTCTGCGTGGTGACGACCCGGGACGTCGAGGCGAAGCTGCCCGCGGCCCTGCCCCGTGTCCTCCTGGACGACCCGGCGCTCGACACGACGTCCATAGTGGACCCGCAGGTCACGATCAAACCGGAGAACGCCGCGTACGTGATCTACACGTCCGGCTCGTCCGGGCGGCCGAAGGGCGTCGTCCTCCAGCACTCGGGTGTCGCGAAACTGGTCGCCACCCAGGTCGAGCGCTTCGGTGTCGGCCCGCACAGCCGGGTGCTGCAGTTCGCGTCGCCGAGCTTCGACGTCGCCTTCTGGGACCTCTGCCTCGGCCTCCTCTCGGGCGGGCGCCTGGTCGTCGTCCCGGCCGAACGGCGGGTCGCGGGCCCGGCGCTCACGGAGTACGCGCACGCCCACGACGTCGACTTCATGATCCTGCCGCCGGCCCTGCTCGACGCCCTGCCGGAGGACTGCGACCTCCCGCGGGACAGCGTGCTGCTGGCGGGCACCGAGCGGGTGTCGCCGGAGCTGATCCGCCGCTGGGCGCCGGGGCGGCGGATGTTCAACGCCTACGGCCCGACCGAGGCCACCACCAACTCGACGCTCGGCGAGAGCGACCCGGCCGAGCTGGCGGACGCCACGGTCGTCCCGATCGGCATCCCCGACCCCGGAACCCGCGCGTACGTGCTGGACGCCGGGCTGCGGCCGGTCCCGCCCGGGGTGGTGGGGGAGCTGTACCTCGCGGGCTCCGGCCTGGCCCGCGGTTACCTCGGGCGGCCGGCGTTGACGGCGGAGCGGTTCGTGGCGGACCCGTTCGGTTCCGGTGGACGCCTCTACCGCACGGGTGACCTCGTCAAGTGGCTGGCGGACGGCCGGCTGGTCTTCCTGGGCCGGGCCGACGACCAGGTCAAGATCCGCGGCTACCGCATCGAACTGGGCGAGATCGAGTCCGTGCTGGCCGAACACCCGGCCGTCGGGCAGTCCGTCGTCGTCGCCCGGGACGGGCGGCTCATCGCCTACGCCGTGCCGTCGGCCGGGCGGGACGAAGAAGCGGAACTCGACCACGTCGGCGAGTGGCGGGAGCTGCACGAGAACGTCTTCACCGAAGCGGCGTCCGGCGGTCTCGAAGAGAACTTCACCGGCTGGAACTCCAGCTACGACGGCTCCGAGATCCCGCTCGACGAGATGCGCGAGTGGCACACAGCAACAATCGACCGCCTCCGTTCCCTGAGGGAACCGTCGCTTTCACGTGAAAGCGGCGGTCTGGGGCGGGTGCTGGAGATCGGGGTCGGGAGTGGGCTGATTCTGTCGAGGATCGCGCCGGATGCTGAGGAGTACTGGGGCGTCGATCTGTCCGAGAAGGCCATCGCCAACCTGCGGCGGGAACTCGCGGCGACGCCGTTCGCGAGCAAGGTCCACCTGGCCGCGCGGCCCGCGCACGACCTCGGCGACCTGCCGGACTTCGACACGGTGATCATCAACTCGGTCGCCCAGTACTTCCCGAGCGTCGGCTACCTCGTCGAAGTCCTCCGCACGGCCGCGGCGCACGTCCGGCCCGGCGGCGTGCTCTTCCTCGGCGACAGCCGGAACCTCCGCTCGCTGAGGGCGTTCCGGACGGCGACCGAGCTGCGCCACGGCCGCCGGGACGTCGCCGCGGTCGACCAGGCGATCGCGCGCGAGGGCGAACTGGTGCTCGATCCGGACTTCTTCACAGCACTGGGTCTTGAGGGCTTCGACGACGTCGACCTGTGGGTCAAGCGCGGCACGGCGCACAACGAGCTGACCCGGCATCGCTACGACGTCGTGC
Organism: Amycolatopsis sp. lyj-109; assembly: GCF_046548995.1. NCBI lineage: Bacteria > Bacillati > Actinomycetota > Actinomycetes > Pseudonocardiales > Pseudonocardiaceae > Amycolatopsis > Amycolatopsis sp. lyj-109. The sequence goes on along the minus strand of NZ_JAJPWR010000021.1, from coordinate 64,629 downwards.
TGCGGAAGGCCCCACGACCCGGCACTCCGGAAGAGCTGGTCGTCGGACTGGACGAGCTGGAACAGGCCTTGGCAGCCCGCCCGGCCCGGCTGCGCGTGACCGGCGTGCCGAACGCCCGGCTGTCCGGTGAACTCGCCGCCGTCGCCGCGCTGGCCGCGGGCGACGCCGAAACGGCACTGTCCTCTTTGGAGCAACGGGACGGGGTCGATCCCGAAACTCTGCACGACCTCGGCGAGCGGCACGGTTACCGCGTCTACGCGACCCTCACCGCGGACGAGGGCGCGCTGGAAGTCGTCTTCACCACCGGTGAGCCGCAGCGGATCCACCGCGCCCGTCCGGTGCGCGCCGCCCTCGAGACGCTGGGCAACCACCCGGCCGGGCAGCGGGACACAAACGCGCTGGTGACGGCGCTGCGGGCGCACGTCCGCGACCGGCTGCCGCAGTACATGGTGCCGTCGGCGTTCGTGCTGCTGGACCGGCTCCCGCTGCTGGCGTCCGGCAAGCTGGACCGGCGCGCCCTGCCGAGCCCGGACAAGCAGGCGGCCACCGCCGGCCGGGCCCCGCGGACGCCGGTCGAAGAGGTCCTCTGCGGGCTCTTCGCCGAGGTCCTCGACTCCTCGTCGATCGGCGTCGACGACGACTTCTTCGCCCTCGGCGGGCATTCGCTGATGGCGACCCGCCTGGTCGCGCGGCTGCGCGCGGTGTTCGGCGTCGAGCTGCAGGTGCGGTCGGTGTTCGAGGCGCCGACGGTCGCCGGGCTGGCCGCCCTGCTGGCCACGTCGGGCACCGCGCCCGCCCGGCCCGCGCTGGTCCGTGCCGACCCGCGGCCGGACGTGCTGCCGCTGTCGTTCGCCCAGCAGCGGCTGTGGTTCCTGCACCGCCTGGAGGGCGCGTCGGCGACGTACAACATGCCGACGGCGGTCCGGCTGACCGGGGGCCTCGACGTCGACGCGCTGCGCACGGCGCTGTCCGATGTGGTCGAACGCCACGAAGCCCTGCGCACGATCTTCCCGGAGATCGACGGCGAGGCCCGGCAGCTCGTCCTCGGCGACGTCGCGATCCCGCTGCCGCTCCGCGAGGTCACCGAGGCCACACTCGCCGACGCGGTCTCCGAGGCAGCCGGAACGGTGTTCGAGCTGGAGGCGGAGATCCCGCTGCGGGCGCAGCTGCTGCGCCTGGGTGCCCGCGAGCACGTCCTGGTGCTGGTGTTCCACCACATCGCCTCCGACGGCTGGTCGACCGCGCCGCTGTGGCGGGACCTCGCGACGGCCTACACCGCCCGCCAGGCCGATGAAACTCCACAGTGGACACCGTTGCCGGTGCAGTACGCGGACTACACGCTGTGGCAGCGGGACGTCCTCGACGAGCCGGTGATCGCACCGCAGCTGGCCTACTGGCGCGAAACCCTGGCCGCCCTGCCCGAACGGATCGAACTGCCCACCGACCGGCCGCACCCGGCGGAAGCGTCCTACCGCGGCGAGCAGTTCGCCTTCGGCTGGGACGCCGGACTCCACAGTGGACTCGTCGAGCTGGCCCGGGCCTGCGGCGCCAGCGTGTTCATGGTCGTGCACGCCGGGCTCACCGCGGTGCTCACCCGGCTCGGCGCGGGCACCGACATCCCGCTCGGCACGTCCATCGCCGGCCGCACCGACGCCGCCCTCGACGACCTCGTCGGGTTCTTCGTCAACACCCTGGTGCTACGCGTGGACACCGGTGGCGACCCGTCGTTCCGTGACCTGGTGGCCCGGGTCCGCGAGCGCAGCCTCGACGCCTACGCCCACCAGGACGTCCCGTTCGAGCGCCTGGTCGAAGCCCTGAACCCGGTCCGGTCGCTCGCCTACCACCCCCTGTTCCAGACGATGCTGGCCTGGCAGAACAACGCCGTCGCCGACCTCGCGCTGCCGGGCCTCACCGCCGCGGAGGAGCCCGTCCGCACCGGCACCGCGCGGGCCGACCTGACCTTCTTCGTCGGCGAGCGGCCCGGCCACCAGGCCGGGATCCGCGGCACGGCGGAATACAACAGCGACGTCTTCGACCGCGCGAGCGTCGAGGCGATCCTGGAGCGGCTCCGGACGTTCCTGGCCGCGGTCGTCGCCGGCCCGGACACCAGGATCGGCGCCGTCGACCTGCTCACCGCCGCCGAGCGCGACCAGCTCGCCGCCGACCCCGCGACATCACTGCCCGCGGAGACGGCCGCCGAGCTGTTCGCCGCCCAGGTGGCGCGGACGCCGGACGCTCCGGCCTTGGTGTTCGGCTCCGAGACGCTCACCTGCACCGAGCTGGACGCGCGAGCGACCACGCTCGCCCGGGCGTTGCTCGCCCGGGGTGCGGGGCCCGAGCGGGTGGTGGCGGTCGCGCTGCCGCGGTCGGTGGACCTGGTCGTCGCCCTCCTGGCGGTGCTCAAGACCGGCGCCGCCTACCTGCCCCTCGACCTGAACCACCCGGCCGAACGCATCGAGCTGATGCTGACCGATGCGGCTCCGCACCTGGTCATCGCCGAAGACGGCTTCGCGGACCGGCTCGTCCGGCCCGGCGACACCGGGCCGGAACCGGTCTGGCCCTCGATCAGCCTGGACCACCCGGCGTACGTGATCTTCACGTCCGGCTCCACGGGCCGCCCGAAGGCCGTCGCGGGAACCCAGCGCGCCCTGGCGAACCGGCTGCACTGGGGCCGGGACGTCGCTCGAGGCGTGCGCGTCGCGAAGAGCGCGCTGACGTTCATCGACGGCTCGACCGAACTGCTCGGCGGCCTCGTCGCGGGCGACCCGGTGGTCCTTGCCGACGACGCGACGGCCACCGACCCGATCGCGCTCGCCGCATTCGTGCGCGAGACCGGCGCGCAGGTGCTCACCGTGGTCCCGAGCCTCCTGGACACCTTCGCCGAGGACGCCCCGGCCGGCGCGTTCGCCTCGGTGACCACCTGGATCACCAGCGGCGAACCGCTTTCCGCCGCGCTCGCCGAGAAGGTCGCGGCCCGGTGGCCGTCGGCGAAGCTGGTCAACCTCTACGGCTGCTCGGAGGTCGCGGGCGACAGCCTCGCCCAGGTCTGCGGCCCGGTGGCCATCGGACGGCCGGTCGCGAACACCCGCGCGTACGTCCTCGACGCCGGTCTCCGTCCGGTGCCGCCGGGCGTGCGCGGCGAGCTGTACCTGGCCGGCGCCGGGCTCGCGCGGGGTTACCTCGGCCGGCCGGCGCTCACCGCCGAGCGGTTCGTCGCGTCGCCGTTCGAGCCGGGGGAGCGGATGTACCGCACCGGCGACCTCGTCCGCCGCCGCGCCGACGGGGCCCTGGAATTCCTCGGCCGCGCCGACCAGCAGATCAAGATCCGCGGTTTCCGCGTGGAGCCCGGTGAAGTCGAAGCCGTGCTGACCGCGGACGCCTCCGTCGCGCGCGCGGTCGTGATCGCCCGGGAGAACCGGCTGATCGCGTACGTGGCGCCGTCGGGTGATCCGGTGGCGCTCCGGGCCTCGCTCGCCGCACGGCTGCCGGAGTACCTGGTGCCGTCGGCCATCGTCGTCCTACCCGAGCTACCGGTGAACGCCAACGGCAAGCTCGACCGCGCCGCCCTGCCCGACCCGGAGGTGCGCGCGTCCGGGCGTCTTGCGCGGACCCCGGCCGAGCAGGCGCTGTGCGAACTGTTCGCCGACGTCCTCGGCGTTCCGGCGGTGGGTCCGGAGGACGGGTTCTTCGCCCTCGGCGGGCATTCCTTGCTGGCGACGCGGCTGGTCAGCCGGATCCGCGCGCTGCTCGGCGTCGAGGTGCCGATCCGGGCGGTGTTCGACGCCCCGACCCCGGCCCGGCTCGCCGAAGCCCTCGACCCCGGGCGGGGCCGCCGTCCGGCGCTGGTCCCGGCCGCGCGGCCGGACGTCCTGCCGCTGTCGTTCGCGCAGCAGCGGCTGTGGTTCCTCGACCGCCTCGACGGGCGGTCCGCGACCTACAACATCCCGTGGGCGTGGGAGCTGATCGGCCCGGTCGACCCCGATGCGCTGCGGGCCGCGTTGGGCGATGTCGTGGCGCGCCACGAGGTCCTCCGGACGCTCCTGGTCGAAGAGCAGGGCATCCCGCGGCAGGTCGTCCTCGACTCGGTTCACCCGGTGCTGGTCACCGACACCGTTGCCGAAGCCGATCTCGACGAGCGCGTCACCGCGGCGGCGTCGTACTGCTTCACCCTCGACGCCGAACTTCCGATCCGGGCGACGCTCGTCTCGGCCGGCCCGGACCGGCACGTGTTCGTGCTGCTGGTGCACCACATCGCCGGCGACGGCTGGTCGCTGCCGCCGCTGAAGCGGGACCTCGACACCGCGTACGCGGCCCGGCTGCGCGGCGAGCGTCCACAGTGGACGCCGTTGCCGGTGCAGTACGCGGACTACACGCTGTGGCAGCGGGAGATGTTCGGCCGCGCCGACGACCCGGACAGCCTCCTCGGCCGTCAGGCGGCGTTCTGGCGGGATGCCCTGGCCGGGATCCCCGACGAGCTGGCGCTCCCGGCCGACCGGCCACGGCCCGCGCGGTCGACCAACCGCGGCGCCGCGGTGCCGTTCACCGTGCCCGCCGCCGTCCACCGAGGGCTGCGGGAGCTGGCCCACCGCAGTGACACCAGCACGTTCATGGTCCTGCAGGCGGTACTGGCCGCCCTGCTGACCCGGCTCGGCGCGGGCACCGACATCCCGCTCGGCACGCCGGTGGCCGGGCGTTCGGATCACGCGCTGGAAGACCTCGCCGGGGTCTTCGTCAACACGCTCGTCCTGCGGACCGACACCGGCGGCGACCCGACGTTCCGCGAGTTGCTGGACCGCGTCCGCGAGGCCGACCTGGCCGCGTACGCTCACCAGGACCTGCCGTTCGAGCATCTCGTCGAGCTGCTCAATCCGCCCCGGTCCCTGGCCCGGCATCCGCTGTTCCAGGTCATGCTCGCGGTCTACCACTCGGGTTCGGAACCGGAACGGCTGCTCGGGCTCGACGCGGCCTACCGGGACACCGGCTTGCGGCAGGCGAAGTTCGACCTGTCGTTCGATCTGGTCGAGACCACCGACGGCATCGACGGCGACCTCGAATACAGCCTCGACCTCTTCGACGAGCCGACCGCCCGGACGCTCACCGAGCGCCTGGTCCGGGTGATGGCGGCGGTCGTCGCGGACCCGGACCGGCCGCTGAGCCGGATCGACGTCCTCGATTCCGTCGAGCGGGACCGGATCCTGCGCGACTGGGGTGCCGGGGCGCCGCTGACGCTCTCCGCCCCGACGGTCGTCGACCGGCTGGCCGCCCAGGTGGCGGCGACCCCGGACGCGACGGCCCTGAGCGACGCGTCCTCGAGCGTCACGTTCGCGGAGTTCGGCGCGCGGACCGACCGCCTCGCCCGGTGGCTCGCGTCGCGGGGCGCGGGTCCCGAGAAGGTCGTGGCGCTGGTGCTGCCGCGGTCGGCGGCGGTCGTCGAGGCGATCTTCGGCGTGTTCAAGACGGGGGCGGCGTACCTGCCGGTCGACCCGGATCAGCCCCTGGAACGGATCTCGGCGATCCTCGGCGACTCCGGCGCTTCGCTGGTGCTGAGCAGCCGCTCGCTGGCGTCGGTCGTCCCGGGCGCGCTGTTCGTCGAGGACATTGTGGACACTGGTTCGGCGCTCATCCCGCCGTCGCCCGCGAACCCGGCGTACGTGCTCTACACGTCCGGGTCCACCGGCAAGCCCAAGGGCGTCGTGATCCCGCATTCCGGGCTGGTCAACCTCTTCCACAGCCACCGCGAGACGCTCTACCGCCCGGCCGTCGCCGCGGCGGGCGGGCGGCGGCTGCGGGTCGGGCACGCGTGGGCGTTCTTCTTCGACGCGTCCTGGCAGCCGCAGCTGTGGCTGCTCGACGGGCACGAGGTGCACGTCGTCGACGACGACACCCGCCGCGACCCGGACCGGCTGGCCGCGGTGGTGCGCGAACGCGGGCTCGACTTCCTCGAACTCACGCCGTCGCACTTCGCGCAGCTGGCCGCGGCCGGGGTGATCGCGGACGGCCGGTGCGCCCTCGGCGTGGTCGGTGTCGGCGGTGAAGCCGTTTCGCAGCCGCTGTGGGAGACCCTGGCGTCGATGCCGGGCACCGAGGCGTACAACCTCTACGGCCCCACCGAGGCCACAGTGGACGCTCTGGTCGGCCGCTTCGGCGACGCCGACCGGCCGGTGGTCGGGCGCCCGGTGCACAACACGCAGGCCTACGTCCTCGACGGCGGTCTCGCGCCGGTCCCGGCCGGGGTGCCGGGTGAGCTGTACCTGGCCGGCGCCGGGCTGGCCCGCGGCTACCACGGGCGTTCGGCGCTCACCGCGGACCGGTTCGTCGCCTCGCCGTTCGAGCCGGGGGAGCGGATGTACCGCACCGGCGACCTGGTGCGCTGGCGGCCGGACGGGCAGCTGGAGTACCTCGGCCGCACCGACGACCAGGTCAAGATTCGCGGCTTCCGGATCGAACCGGGCGAGATCGAGACGGCGCTGACCCGGCACGACGACGTCGATCACGCGCTGGTCGTCGTCCGCGAGGACCGGGACAAGCGGCTGGTCGCCTACACGACCCCGGCGACCGCGGATCCCGCGCGGTTGCGGGAGTTCGTCGCCCGGTCGCTGCCCGAGTACATGGTGCCCGCGGCGATCGTCCCGCTGGCCGCGTTCCCCGTGACGCCCAACGGGAAGCTGGACCGGGCGGCGTTGCCGGTCCCCGAGTTCGAAACCCGCGGCCGGGCGCCCGAAACGGCCACGGAGAAGGCTCTCTGCGAGATCTTCGCGGAGGTTCTGGAGGTCGCTGTCGTCGGCGCCGACGACGACCTGTTCACCCTCGGCGGCCATTCGATGCTGCTGGTGGTCCTGCGCAACCGGATCACCGAGCGGTTCGGGACCGAGCTGGCCATCGCCGAGTTCTTCCGTACCCCCACCGCGGCCGGACTGGCCGCGGTGTTGACCCGAGACCCGGAGTAGACGTGCACCGCACCCTGATGAACGCCAAGATCCACCGCGCCACCGTCACCCAGGCCGACCTGCACTACGTCGGTTCGCTGACCATCGACGCGGAGCTGATGGCCGCCGCGGACATCGTCGAGGGGGAGCAGGTCCAGGTCGTCGACATCACCAACGGCGCCCGGCTGGAGACCTACGCCATCACCGGCGAGCCGGGGTCCGGCGTGATCGGCGTCAACGGGGCGGCGGCGCACCTCGTGCACCCCGGCGACCTCGTCATCATCATCACCTACGCGCAGGTGGAGGAGGCCGAGCGCGCCGGGCACCGGCCGCGGGTGGTGCACGTGGACGCGGACAACCGGCAGGTCCACCTGGGCCACGACCCGGCCGAGCCGGTCCCGGGCGCCATGGCGCAGCTGTCCGGCCGTGGTCGCTGACACAGCACAGTCCAGGCAGTTGCTTTTGACAGGCTAACCTAAATAAGGTGTGCCTAAGTTACTGGTCTGCTGTGACATTCGGGCCTTCGGCCCGGCCGGGGGCTCCGCCACCCGGACCCCCAAAGCCTTGAAAGGTGCTCATGTCCGTGTTCCAAGGCGCTGCCGGGCTCAGCCGGCGTGGATTCCTGATCGGGGCGGGTGGCCTGGCCGCCACCGCGGTCCTCACCGCGTGCGGCAGCGGCGACAAGCCCGCGGCGGGCGCCGCCACCGGCCCGTGGGAGTTCACCGACGACCGCGGCCAGAAGGCGTCGCGCGACCAGCGTCCGGCGCGGGTGGTGGCCTACGCCAGCTCGGCCGCCGCGCTCTGGGACTACGGCGTCCGCCCGGCCGGCGTGTTCGGCCCGCAGAAGACGGCCGACGGCGGCAAGGAGATCCAGGCCGGCAACATCGACCTGAACGCCGTCACCTCGATCGGCAACGCCTGGGACGACTTCAGCATGGAGAAGTTCGCCGCGCTCAAGCCGGACCTGGTCGTCACCGGCCTGACCGGCACCAAGCCGACGGACATGTGGGTGCTCACCGACGACCTCGGCCCCAAGGTGCAGCAGGTCGCGCCGATCGTCGCGCTCTCGGAGTACAAGGTCACGCTGCCCAAGGTGATCGAGCGCTACGCGCAGCTGGCCGTCGCCCTCGGCGGCGACGCGGACTCGGCGATCATGAAGCAGGCCAAGGCGGACTTCGACAAGGCGTCCGAGGACCTGCGGGCCGCGGCGAAGGAGAAGGCCGGACTCAAGGTCCTGGTGCTCTACGGCGACAAGGACGGCCTGTACATCGCCAAGCCGGACTTCTTCGCCGACCTCGCGTACTACCGCGAACTCGGCCTGGACATCGTCTCCGGCGGCGGCAGCGAGGACTACTGGGAGCAGCTGTCCTGGGAGCAGGCGGGCAAGTACCCGGCCGACCTGATCCTGACCGACTCGCGCTCGTACGCACTGCCGCGCGCCCAGATGACGCAGTTCCCGACCTGGAACCAGCTGCCCGCGGTCAAGGCGAACCAGCTGGGCGACTGGTCGGCCGAGCCGCGCTTCAACCACCTGCTCGCCACGCCGGTCATCCAGAAGCTCACCGCGCTGGTGAAGGGTGCCCGCACGGACATCACCGCCTGAGGAGGCCTGCCGTGACCAACCCGTTCGAAGACCCTGCCGGGACGTACCTGGTGCTGGTGAACGCCGAGAACCAGCACAGCCTGTGGCCGGAGTTCGCGGACGTCCCGGCCGGCTGGACGGTCGCCTTCGGCCCGTCCTCCCGCCAGGAGTGCCTGGACCACGTCGAAGCGAACTGGACGGACATGCGCCCGAAGTCCCTGGCCGACGCCATGGACGCCTGACCACCCTCCCGCGCGAGACGCCGGAAGCCTGCGGCTTCCGGCGTGTCGTCCACCCAGTCACGCGTGTCGTCCCTTCAATCACGCGAGTCGACTCCCCAATCACGTGAGTCGTCCCTTCAAACACGTGAGTTCCGCGTACCTGCACGGACGACACGCGTGCCCCGGCGGACGACACGTGTGTCTGGAGGGTCGACACGCGTGATTGGAGGGACGACACGGTGGGTCAGGTGCGCTGACCGGACCAGGCCTCCCACAGCTTCGCGTACCGACCACCGGCGGCGACCAGGTCGTCGTGGGTTCCGGACTCCACGACCGCTCCCTCGTCGAGGACCACGATCCGGTCCGACGCCGCCGCCTGCGTCAGGCGGTGGGCCACCACCAGCGCGGTCCGTCCCTCCAGGGCTGCCGCAGCCGCCGACTCCAACACGCGTGAACCCGCGCTGCCCGCCTCCGCCGTGGCCTCGTCGAGGATCGCGATCGGCGGGTCCGCCAGCACCAGCCGGACCAGGGCCAGCTGCTGCGCCTGCGTCACCGTCAGCTGATGACCGCCTTCGCCGACGACCGTCGCGAGCCCGTCCGGCAGGGACGACGCCCAGGTCAACGCCCCCACCTTGGCCAGCGCGGCCCGCAGTTCGGCGTCCGTTGCCGACGGGCGGGCGAGCCGCAGGTCGTCGGCCAGCGTGCCGGCGAAGACGTGGACCTCCTGGCTGATCAGCCCCACCGTCCGCCGGGTGGCTTCCGGTCCCAGCTCGTCCAGCGACACGCCGCCGAGCGTCACCGAGCCGGTGTCCGGACGGTGGATGCCGGCGATCAGCTTGGCCAGCGTCGTCTTCCCGGCCCCGCTCGCGCCGACCAGCGCCACCCGCTCGCCGGGTGCGACCCCCAGGTCGACGTCGCGCAGCACCGAGTGACCGTCCACATAGGAGTAACCGATCCCGGCCGTCTTCACCGACGCGTCCACCGGCCGTGACGGCTGCGAAGGCGACGCTTCGGCAGGCAGGTCGGCGACGCCGATCAGCCGCGCGAGGCTGGCCGCGGCCGCCTGCGCGTCGTCGACCAGCGCCAGCGCCGTCGTGATCGGGCCGAACAGGCTGTGGAAGTACAGGGCCGCCGCCGTCGCGACGCCGACCGTCACCGCGTCCGCGCCGACCAGCACGAACCCCAGCGCCAGCACCGCCGACAAGCCGACGAACTCCGCCAGGTTGAGCCGCGCGTAGAACCGCGTCACCAGCCGGATTCCCTGCAGCGCCAGCGAGACAGCGGCATCGGACCGTTCGCGCACGCGCGAAAGGTGGGTGTCCGCCAGCCGGAACGCCCGGACCGTCTTCGCGCCGCCGATGGTGTCGAGCAGCTGCTGCTGTTGCGTCCCGACCGCCTCGCGCTGGGCGGCGTACAACGGCTTCGCGCGCGGCACGTACCAGCGCACGGTCCACAGCTGGATCGGCACGGCCAGCAGCGCGGCCAGCAGGAACCGCCAGTCCAGCACGGCCAGCGCGCCGAACGTCAGCACCACCGTCAGCACCGACCGCCCCAGCTCGGGCAGCGCCTGCCGGACGCCTTCGGCGACCACCGAGACGTCGTTCGTCACGCGGGCGGTGAGATCGCCGGACCCGGCGCGCTCGAGCTGTTCGAGCGGCAGGCCGAGAGCGCGTTCGACGAAGCGTTCGCGCAGCTCGGCCAGGATCGTCTCGCCCAGCCGCGCCACCAGCGACACGCCGATCGCGGTCGCCACCGCCTGCGCCACCGCGACGAGCACCAGCCCCACGATCGGGGTGACCAGTTCGGCGGCCGGCTGCCGCGTGGCGACCAGGTCGACGACCCGGCCGAGCAGCGGCGCGGTCACCAGGCCGATCGCGGTGGCCGCGAAGAGCATCGTGAACGCGGCCGCCGCGCGGCCCTTCGCCCGGCCGACGAGCTCGCCGAGGACGGCGCGGATCCGCCGTCCGTCGGCCACGGGGAGGAGTTCGCGGGTCATGACAGCACCGCCGCTCGGTAGTCGGGACGCCCGGCCAGCTCGGCGTGACTGCCTTCACCCGCGACGCGCCCGTCGTCGAGCAGGACGACGCGGTCGGTGGCGGCCAGCAGCGCCGGGCTGGTGGTCACGAGGATCGTGGTGCGGCCGCGCCGCAGTTCGGCGAGACCCGCGGCGATCCGGGCCTCGGTGACCGTGTCGACGGCCGTCGTCGGGTCGTGCAGCACCAGCACCGGCGCGTCGGCGGCGAGCGCCCGGGCGAGCGCGACCCGCTGCCGCTGCCCGCCCGAGAGCGACCGCCCGCGTTCGGTGACGGCGGTCGCGACGCCGTCGGGCAGCGCGCTCGCCACCTCGTCGACGGCGGCCGCGGTCATCGCCTCGGCCGTCTTCGGCCCGGTCTCGATGTTCTCGGCGACGGTCCCGGCGAACAGGTCGGCGTCGTGCGCGGCGACCAGCACCACCTCGCGCACCCGGCTCGGGTCCACAGTGGACAGGTCGATCGAGTCGACCGACACCGAGCCGCCCGTGGGATCGGCGGCGCGGCCCAGGCAGTCGAGGAGGTCCGTCGCGGCGGCCGGGTCGGTGGCCACCACACCCAGCAGCTCGCCCGGCCGCGCTTCGAAGCCGACGTCGCGCAGGGCACCGCGGTTCAGCGCGGACAGCTTCACGTGCCCGGCCGCCGGAACCGGCAGCTTCGCGTCCCCGGCGCCGACGGCCGGGGGCGCGTTCAGCACGTCGGCGATGCGCGCGGCCGACGCCCGGCCCTGCGCGAGCTCGCCGTTCACCCACGAGAAGATGCTGAACGGCGTGATCAGGTACTGCGCCAGCCCGACCGCCGCGACCAGGTCGCCGACGCTGATGTCGCCCGCCGCGGCGAGGTTGCCGCCGACCAGGGCGACCACGGCGATGAAGATGCCGGTGAGCGCCAGCAGCGCGCCGTTGTGCCAGGCCTGGGCGCGGGCCGCCCGCAGCGTCGCCCGCAGCGAGTCCTGGCTGGTCCGGCGGTAGCGGTCGACGGCGGCGCGTTCGGCGCCGACGCCCTTCAGCACGCGCAGCCCGGCGACCAGGTCGGTGGCGACGCCGGAGGCGAACGCCGACCGCTCCTGCTCGGCCTCGCTGCGGCGCTCGAGGGGCTTCCCGATGAGGTGCGCCAGGTACAGCATCGGCGGCGTGCCGAGCAACACGAGCAGACCGAGTGGCAGCGACATGGTGAGCAGCGCGACGGCGCTGACCAGCAGCCCGGCCAGGCCCGCGACGCCGAAGGGCAGGACGCCGTTGACGGTGCCGACGCGCTTGGCGTCCGACGTCCCGATGCTCACCAGCTCGCCGGCGAGGGTGCCGGAGTCGGCCACCCCGCCGGGGTGCAGCACCCGGCGTCCGACGTCGAGGCGGAGGTCGTGGGCCGCGCGTTCGGCGGCGCGCTCGCCGAAGCGGGCGCCCAGGCGGTAGCTGGTCGACAGCGCGGCGAAGAGCACGCCCAGCACCGCCAGCCAGGTCAGCAGCGTGCCCACCGAGCCGCCGGCGACGGCCTGGTCGATGACCACGCCGATCACCACCGGGACCAGTGCTTCGCCGCCTTGGTGGCCCGCGGTCAGCAGCGCCGCGAGCGCCACCGATCGTCGTTGCCCGGCGATCGACCGGCGGAGGACCTGCCGTCCCGTCGTGCTCACCCGCGCCTCCCTCCAGAGCTGGGATAGGTAAGGCTAGTCTAAGTAAAGAAGTTACGGGAACACGGTCGGCTTCGTCTCAGTCCGCGATTCGGTCGCCGGTTCGCCGAACCGGGCCAGCGCGAGCGCGGCCACCACGGCCAGGGCGAATCCGGCGACGGCGACGGCCGCGAAGCCGGGCCGGGTGCGGTCGCCGAGCGCCAGCACGCCGACCAGCGAGGGGAAGATGGTCTCGCCGAGGACCATCATCGCGGTCGAGGTGGTGACGCTGCCGCGCTGCAACGCCGTCGCGTAGAACAGCATCGCCAGCCCGCCCGCGACCGCGACGGTGTAGGTCGCGGGATCGGTGAGCAGGTCGAGCGGCGCGAGGCTGGGGATGATCCGGCCGGCGATGGCGACGACACCGAAGCACAGCCCGGCGACGAGCCCGAGCGCCGGCGTCCGGATCCGGCGGCCCGCCTTGCCCGCGACGATCCCGGCCACCGCGAGGACGGCGACCGCGCCGAGCAGGACGAGCCGGAAGCCGAGCCCGACGGGATCGGACCCCTCGCTTTCGGCGGCGGCGCCGAGCAGGGCGAGCCCGGCGCACACGACCCCGATGGCAGCCCACTCCCTCTTGCCGAGCCGCACCCCGAGGAACCGCGCGGCGACGGCGGTCACGGCGAGGCTCGCGGCGAGCGCGGCCTGCACGACGAACAGCGGCAGCACGTGCAGGGCGGCGATCTGCGCGACGAACCCGAGGACGTCGAGGAAGAGGCCGAGCACGAACTTCCACTGGCCGAGCACGCGGACCAGCAGTTTCGGGTCGACACCGGCGGCCCCGGTATCGGTGGCCCGTGCGGCGACCGACTGCATCACCGAAGCCACGCCGTACGCGCATGCCGCGCCCAGGGCGCAGAGCAGTCCCCACCACATGCTGATCACTCTATTCGCCGGACCGGTTTTGTCGGACCGGTGCGGTACGGTGCGGCCATGTCGAACACGAGTTCGAAAACACGCCGCCAGTGGCCCGCCCCGCTGGCGGCCGACGAGCTGCGTCTGTTGCTGGATTTCCTGCAGTTCCTCCGCGCGACGGCGGTGAACAAGCTGGCGGGGTTGTCGCCGTCGCAGGCCGCGGCGACACCGCTGCCGGCTTCGCCGCGGATGAGCGCGCTGGGGGTGCTGAAGCACCTGACGGCGGTGGAGCGCTGGTGGCTGTCGATCGAGGCGGGCGGGGCGGACGTGCCGTCGCTGTGGGTGGGAAGCCCGGACCCGAGCTGGGACGTGGGCCCGGACGACACCCCACTGTCGGTGGTGGCGGCGTACAAGGCGGAGTGGGCGCGGGCGGAAAAGGCGCTGCGCGGGCTGGGCCCGGACGACCGGACCCGGCGGCGGTCGGAGTTCACGGTGCGGTGGGTGGTCGCGCACGTCGTGCAGGAGACGGCGCGGCATGTGGGGCATCTGGACGTGCTGCGGGAGCTGGCGGACGGGGAGGTGGGTGAGTGACCGGCGAGTGAGCGGGTGGCGGCGGGTGGGTGGGCGAGGGGGAGGGGGAGGGGAGGTTGCGTATCGGCCGGGCAACTCCGGCCTGAATGCAGCACGATCCCGCAGCGAGCAGCGAGCAGCGAGCAGCGAGCAGCGAGCAGCGAGCAGCGAGCAGCGAGCAGCGATGCGGCTCCGCGGCGAACCGGGCGCTCCCGGTGCCGGCGCACGCCCCGGTCCACTTCGGCGGAGAACATGCCCAGCCCGACCGAGGTCGGCAGGGAGCCGTCGAACAGCAGCGCAGCCTGGACGCGAAGGCCACGACCACCGCGCCGAGTGCGAAAACCGCGCCCGCGACCTCACCGGGGCACGCGATACCGCAGGTGCGTGACCGAGGCCGTCGCCCGCGAGTCCACCTGCTCCAGGTTCAGCGGCCCGACGCCGTCGAACAGCCGGACGCCGTCGCCGAGCGTGTACGGCGCGACGTGCAGCCGCAGCTCGTCGATCAGGCCCGCGGCGAGGTACTGGTTGACGGTGGTCGCGCCGCCGTGGACGGAGATCCCGCCCTCGCCGGCTGCTTCGCGCGCGCGGGCCATCGCCGCCTCGATGCCGTCGGTGACGAAGTGGAAGGTGGTGCCGCCCGCCATCGGCTGCGGTTCGCGCGGGTGGTGGGTGAGCACGAAGACCGGGCCGTGGTAGGGCGGGTTGTCGCCCCACCAGCCCGTCCACGGCCGGTCCCACTCGCCCCGCACCGGCCCGAACATGTTGCGCCCCATGATGAACGCCTTGGCCGTCAGCATCCGGTCGAACTCGGCCGGGTGCTCGTCGCGGCCTTCGCCGTACCAGGCGTGCAGCTTGTCGCCCCAGCCGTCGCCACCGTCGTCGCCGAACGGGCGCTGTTCGGTCTGGTGGTGCCCGGCCGCGTATCCGTCGAGGGTGATCGTGAGGTCGCAGGTCACCTTGCCGGTCATGTCCGTGTCCTCCTCGGTCGGCTGCTCCGGACCAGGATGGACCGGACATCACATGACGTCCAATGTCAATCGGGCCGAGGACTCATTGATATTCTCGATGAATGCTGAACCTGGTCCAGCTCAAGGTCCTGGCCGCGGTGGCCCGGCACGGCTCGGTGACCGAGGCAGCGCGGGAACTCCACTATTCGCAGCCGTCGGTGAGCCACCACCTGGCCCGCTTGGAAGCGGCCACCGGCGTCCGGCTCGTGCAGCGGGCCGGCCGCGGAATCCGCCTGACGCCGGAAGGCCGCCTGCTGGCCGACCGCGCCGCCGAAATCGCCGGACGCGTGGACGCGGCGGCCGAAGAGCTGGCCGCGCAGGTCGGCCTGCGGGCCGGGCGCGTCCGGTTGGCCGCCAACGCGTCCGCGCTGAGCACCCTCGTGCCGAGAGCGGCCGCGTCGCTGGCCCAGGACCACCCGGGGCTCGAGCTGAGCCTGGTCGACCGGCATCCCGTGGAAGCACTGGACATGCTGCGCCGCGGCGAAATCGACGTCGCCCTCGTCTTCCAGCACGCCGGCGCCCCGCTCGAGGAGGAAGGATTCCGCTTCCGCCACCTCGCCGACGACCCGATCCACCTGATCAGCCGTCGGCCGGGCGAAAGCCTGGCCGACCACCGCGGCTCCGCCTGGATCGGCGGGTGCGACCGGTGCCGGGCGGAGCTGACGGCCGTCTGCGCGGGGGCGGGTTTCAGCCCGCGCTTCGGCTCGCTCAGCGACGACATGGTCGTGGTGCAGTCCCTGGTCGCCGCCGGCCTCGGCGTCGCGATCCTGCCCGGGCTCGCGCTGGAAGCCCACCGCCGTCCCGGCATCCACGCCACCGAACTCCCCGGCGTCCACCGCCGCATCCACGCGGCCACCTACGGCGACCCACCGGACCCGCCCGCGGTGGCCGCCGTCCTGGCCGCGCTCACCCAGGCCGCCGCCCCGGTATCGAGTGCGCCGTAGGGTGTCCGGCATGACTGATCGGCTCTACTTCCGGCAGCTGCTCGCCGGGCGTGACTTCGCCGTCGGCGACCCCGTCGCGACGCAGATGGTGAACTTCGCCTACCTGATCGGCGACCGTGAAACCGGCGACGCCGTCATCGTCGACCCCGCCTACGCGGTGCGGGACCTCCTCGACGTCCTGGCGCAGGACGGCATGCGGCTCACCGGCGTGCTGGCCACCCACCACCACCCCGATCACGTCGGCGGCGAGATGCTCGGCTTCTCCCTGCCCGGGATCGCCGAGCTCCTCGCCGTCGAGCAGGTGCCGATCCACGTCAACGGCGCCGAGACCGAGTGGGTCAAGCGGGTCACCGGCGTCTCCGGCACCGACCTGCGCGCGCACGACCACGACGACGTCCTCGAAGTCGGGGCCATCCCGATCCGGCTGCTGCACACGCCCGGGCACACGCCGGGCAGCCAGTGCTTCCTGGTCGAGGACAAGCTCGTCTCCGGCGACACGCTCTTCCTGGAAGGCTGTGGCCGCACCGACTTCCCGGGCGGCGACGCCGACGAGATCTACCGCAGCCTGCAGGCGCTCGCCGGCCTGCCCGGGGACCCGGTCGTCTACCCCGGGCACCAGTACTCGGCCGAGCCGTCGGCCGCGCTGTCCGAGGTCAAGCGCAGCAACTTCGTCTACCGGCCGCGGTCGCTCGACGAATGGAAGGTCATGTTCGGCGGCTGAGCCAAGTCGTTCCACGGGGTGAAACACGGGGCGTTCACGGAGTGGGCGCCGATTGACTTCGCGTCCCACTCCCCGGATGGTCGGGACCACGCAATCCCGAAAACGTCCCCTCCCGGGAGAAATCCGTGTCGATTTCCACTACGGGCGTGCTCACGCATGCCCGGAAACGCGCCGCCGGGCCGCCGCGCAAAGCCGTGCGGCGGCCCGATCTCCGGCGCTGGATCAGCCCGGTGGTGCTCCTCGCCGCCTGGCAGGTCGCCAGCGCCACCGGCGTCCTGCCGCCCGACAAACTGAGTGCACCGTGGACGGTCGTGCAGGCCGGCGTCGAAGCCGCGCGCAGCGGCGAACTCGGTGCCGCCTTCGCCGTTTCGCTCGGCCGGGTCGGCGCCGGCTTCGCGCTCGGCGCGGTCGCCGGCGTCCTGCTCGGCATTGTCTCCGGGCTCTCCCGCTGGGGCGAAGCCCTGGTCGACCCGCCGGTGCAGATGCTGCGCACGCTGCCGTTCCTCGGCCTGATCCCGCTGTTCATCCTGTGGTTCGGCATCGGCGAAGAGACGAAGATCGTGCTGGTCGCCCTCGGGGTGGCCTTCCCGCTGTACCTCAACGTCCACTCGGGAATCCGCGGCGCCGACCCGGCGCTGGTCGAAGCATCCCGGGCACTGGGTTTCAGCCGCGCGGAACGGCTCTGGCACGTCGTCCTGCCCGGCGCGCTGCCGCAGACCCTCGTCGGGCTGCGGCAGTCGCTCGGCCTCGCCTGGCTCGCGCTGATCGTCGGCGAGACGGTCAACGCCGACGCCGGCGTCGGCTACCTCATCAACAACGCGCGGGAGTTCCTGCGCACCGACGTCGTGGTCGTCGGGCTGGTCCTGTACGCCCTGCTCGGCCTGGTCACCGACGCGCTGGTCCGGCTGCTCGAACGGAAGGTGCTGCGGTGGCGAACCCGGTAGCCGAGGTCCGCGGCCTCACCAAGCGGTTCGGCGACCGGACCGTCCTGTCCGGACTGGACCTGACCGTCGGACGCGGCGAATTCGTCGCCCTGCTCGGCCGCAGCGGGTCGGGCAAGTCGACACTCCTGCGGGTGCTCGCCGGCCTCGACGATGACGTCGAAGGTGGCGCGGAAGTCACCGGGACGGTCTCGGTCGCGTTCCAGCAGCCGAGACTGCTGCCGTGGCGGAAGGTCTGGCGCAACGTCGTCCTCGGCCTGCGCCAGGACGGCGTCGCGAAGTCCCGCAACCGGGCGCTCGCCGAGAAGGCCCTGGCCGAAGTGCACTTGGCCGACCACGCCGACGACTGGCCGCTCACGCTGTCCGGCGGCGAGGCCCAGCGCGTCTCGCTGGCCCGCGCCCTGGTCCGCGAGCCCGACCTGCTGCTGCTCGACGAGCCGTTCGGTGCCTTGGACGCGCTCACCCGGATCTCCATGCACAGCCTCGTGCAGGACCTCTGGCAGCGGCACCGGCCGGGTGTACTGCTGGTGACCCACGACGTCGACGAGGCCCTGCGGCTCGCCGACCGGGTCCTGGTGCTCGACGGCGGCCGGATCGTGGCCGCGCACCGGCCGCGCGAAGCCGCCGGCCACGACGACCTCCGCCGCCGCGTGCTGGCCGACCTGGGAGTGACCGAAGATGCTGTGGCGTAAGGGAATACTCGCAGTTGCGGCGGCTCTCGCCGTGTCCGCGTGCGGCACGGCAACCGGCGACGCTCCGGTGCCGGCGACGGTGAGCGCGGCCGACCTGGCAAAGGTGACGCTCAAGGTGGGCGACCAGAAGGGCGGGGTGAAGTCCCTGCTCACCGCGGCGAACCTGCTGCAGGGGACGCCGTACAAGGTCGAATGGGCCACCTTCACGTCGGGCCCGCCGCTGCTGGAAGCCGCCTCGGCCGGCGCGATCGACACCGGGCGCGTCGGCAACACGCCGCCGATCTTCGCGGCCGCCGCGAAGGCGAAGATCAAGGTGATCAGCGTGTCGCGCAGCAACGTCGAGCGGGAAGCCGTGCTCGTGCCGCCGGACTCGCCGCTGCAGGACGTCGCCTCTCTGAAGGGCAAGACGATCGGCGTCGCGAAGGGCTCCTCCGCGCACGGGCAGCTGCTGAACACGCTGCACAACAACGGGTTGTCCACCAAGGACGTCAAGCTGAGCTTCCTCCAGCCGTCCGAGGCGTATGCCGCGTTCACCCAGCACGCCATCGACGCCTGGGCGATCTGGGACCCCTACACCGCACAGGCGCAGATCGAGGCCCACGCCCGGGTGCTGGCCGACGGCCGGGGCGCGTCGAACGGCCTGGGCTTCCTGGCCGCGAGCACGGCCGCGCTCGGCGATCCGGGCAAGAACTCCGCCCTGCGCGACTTCGCGGTGCGCGTGGTCAAGGCGCAGAAGTGGGCCGACACGCACCGCGAAGCGTGGGCGCAGGCGTGGGCCAAGGAGACCGGGCTGAAGCTCGAAGTCGCCCGGAAAGCCGTCGAGGCGGGCCGCGACCGGCCGATCGTGCTGGACGACTCCGTGGTGGCGTCCGAACAGCAGCTCGCGGACGCCTTCACCGACGAGAAGACTCTGCCGGGCAAGGTGGACTTCGCCGCCTTCGTCGACCGGCGGTTCGGTCCCGAACTGGACCAGGCGAGGAGCAACGGATGAGTGTCAGGCTGCACTGGTTCCTGCCCACCAGCGGTGACGGCCGCACGATCGTGGAACGCTTCCACGCCAACCGGTCCGCGGGCCCGGCCGCCCAGCGCGACCCGGACCTGGACTACCTGGCCCAGGTCGCCCGCGCGGCCGAGCGGCAGGGCTTCGAAGGCGTCCTGACACCGACGGGCACCTGGTGCGAGGACGCGTGGCTCACCACGGCCGCGTTGATCCGGGAGACGACCCGGCTGAAGTTCCTCGTCGCGTTCCGCCCGGGCGTCATCTCGCCGACCCTGGCCGCGCAGATGGCAGGGACGTTCCAGCGGCTTTCGGGCGGTCGTGTGCTGCTCAACATCGTCACCGGCGGTGACGCGGTGGAGCAGCGCCGCTTCGGCGACTGGCACGACCACGACGCCCGGTACGCCCGCACGGACGAGTTCCTGACCATCGTGCGCGGGGTCTGGTCCGGCGAGCCGTTCAGCTTCGAAGGCGAGCACCTGCGCGTCGAAGGCGCGACGACGCTGGCCGCACCGGACCCGGTGCCGCCGATCTACTTCGGCGGCTCGTCACCGGCCGCGCTGCCGGTCGCGGCGCGGCACGCCGACGTCTACCTGACCTGGGGTGAGCCGCCCGCGCAGGTCGCCGAGAAGATCGGCAAGGTGCGGGAGCTGGCCGGGGACCGGCCGATCCGGTTCGGCGTCCGGCTGCACACGATCTCGCGCGACACTTCGGCCGAGGCGTGGGCGGAGGCGCAGAAGCTGCTCGACGCGCTGAGCCCGGAGCAGGTTGCGAAGGCGCAGGCGCAGCTGGCCGCGAGCGAGTCGGTGGGGCAGCAGCGGATGGTGGCGCTGCACGGTGGCCGGACCGACGGCAGTGTCCGCGGGCTGGAGATCCACCCGAACCTGTGGGCGGGCGTCGGCCTGGTCCGCGGCGGCGCGGGCACCGCGCTGGTCGGCAGCCACGAAGAGGTCGCGGACCTGATCGAGGAGTACCACAGCGTCGGCGTGAGCGAGTTCGTGCTGTCGGGCTATCCGCACTTGGAGGAGGCGTACTGGTTCGGTGACGGCGTCCGGCCGGAGCTGGCCCGGCGCGGCCTGCTGGCCGGCGTCCCGGCCCTGCACCGGCCGGCGCACCCGGAGCGGAACGTCTCCGCGCTGTAGCGGTGGTGCGGGGCGGCACCCCGCACCACCGGCGCTACCGCTGGGATTCGGCGAGCAGCCGCAACGCCAGCTCTTTCAGCTGCGGGCCGGCCGCCGCCGCGTCGCCCGCGTCGAACGGGGGCTGCGGGTCGTACTCGACGGCCAGCTGGACCGCGCGGGCGACTTCCTCGCCGGCCAGCTCGGCCGCGAGGAACAGGGCCAGGTCGATGCCCGCGGAGACGCCCGCCGCGGTGATCACCTTGCCGACCTGGACGTACCGTTCGGGCACGTACCGGACGCCGAAGGTGGCCTCCAGGTAGGGCGCCGACGCCCAGTACGTCGTGGCCCGCTCACGAAGCAGGCCGGCCGAGCCGAGAATCAGGGCACCGGTGCAGACCGAGGTCGTCCAGGTCGTGTGGCGGTCGATGCGGCGGATCCAGTCCAGCAGCACCGGGTTGTTCATCGCGGCGACCGTGCCGCGGTTTCCCGCGCCGGGCACCAGCAGGACGTCGAGCCGGTCCACTTCGGACACCGCGCGGTCGGCGAAGACGGCGGTGCGCCCGGTGTCGGTGCGCACCGGGCCGCGGCGCTCGCCGATCATGGTGACCGTCGCGCCCGGGAGCCGGGAGAGCAGTTCCGCCGGACCGGTCGGGTCGAGCAGGCTGAAGCCGTCGTAGAGCAGGATGCCGATCTTCGGACCGGGACGGCCGTCCAGGACCGGCACCGCGGCCGCGGTGCCGGTCGCGGCCGGAAGCGCCAGCGCCGCGGCGGCCAGCCCGCCGAGCACGGTCCGGCGGGTCGTCTGTGAAGTGGTCATGCCCCCGGAGTCTGGACGGCCGCCGCGTCCGGGAGCCGGGGCATGTCCGGCATCCTGCGAAGCGTGTCCCCGGTGACGCCGTAGTGGTCGAGGAACGCCTGCCGCAGCGTCTCGGCGGAGCCGAACCCGCACCGGCGGGCGACGGCGGCGAGCGGCAGTTCGCTGCCCCGCACCAGGTACGCGGCGGCTTCGGTGCGCGCGGAGCGGACCGCGCGGGCCGGGGTGGTGCCGACGTGGGTGGCGAACAGCCGGGCCAGGTGCCGCGTCGTCACGCCCGCCCGTGCCGACAGCGCCGGCGGGCTCAGATCCGCGTCCAGGTGGGCGGCGATGTACCCGAGCAGGTCCCGCACGACCCGGTTCCCCGGCGACGGCGCGGCGAGGAACATGCTGATCTGGGCCTGGTCCGCGGGGCGGTGCAGGTAGGTGACGAGCTCGCGGGCGACTTCGCGGGCCAGCGTCGGGCCGTGGTCGGCTTCGATCAGCGCGAGCGTCAGGTCGAGCGCGCTGGTGACCCCGGCCGAGGTGTAGACGTTCCCGTCGCGCAGGTACAGCGGCGCCGGATCGACGGTGACGGCGGGGAAGGCGGCCGCGAGCAGCTCACCGTAACCCCAGTGCGTGGTGACCCGCCGCCCGTCGAGCAACCCGGCCGCGGCGAGCACGAACGTGCCCGTGCACACGGAGGCGATCCGGCGGCTCCGCCCGGCCAGCCGGCGGATCTGGGCCAGCAGCGGCTCGTCGAGGACGGCCGCGCGCGTCCCGGCGCCGCCGACGACCATGAGCGTGTCCAGCGGGCCGGTGATCGCGGCGAGCCGCCGGGCCCCGGCGAGCACGATCCCCGCCGAGCTGCGCGCGCCCTGCCCGGACACGGTGGCCAGTTCGACCCGGTACGGCGGTGCGGCGCCGTGCGAGTTCGCCAGTTCCAGCGCGCCGCTCGGGCAGGCCACGTCGAGGATCTGGACCTGGTCGTAGGCGGCGATGACGACCCGCTTTTCCGGCCCCATGACCGGAACCTACCGGGTCAGGGTGAGGAGCCCGGGCGGCGCGAACAGCGGGTAGGTGACGAGCACGCCGCCGGCGGTGCGGACGACCGAGGCGGGGCGGAAGAGGTCGAGCCGGCCGGTGAAGAAGGCGGTGGCGCCGTCTTCGTCGCCGGTCAGCAGGACCCGCCGGCGCGGCTGCCCGGCGGCGTCCTCACCAGGGACGTCCGGAAAGGCCGCGACGCCCACGGGCTGAGTGGCGGCGAGCGCGGCGATCGTCGCGATGAGCCGCGAATCGACACCGCCTTCCCGCAGCACGGCGGCGGCTTCGGGGGACAGCGTGATCCGGGCCGACGCGGCCAGGGCTTCGCCGGCGTGAGCCCGGGCGGGCGTTTCGGGCGGTGCGGCGGGATCGGGCGGGGGCAGGCCGAGGCGCCAGACCGTGACCCGCGTGTCGCCGGCGCCGAAGACGGCGGTGGGGCCGGCGCCGGTGAAGGCGCCGTCGAGGGCGGGGTAGTGCTTCCGGAGGGCGGTCTCGTCGGTCCCGAAGACGGCCCACTCGGCGGGCGGGCAGGTGACGGAGCAGGTGGCGGGCGGCGCGAGCATGCCGGTCGGCCAGCCGGTGTTCGCGAGTTCGGCCCAGGCGGCGTCATCGACCAGCAGCCGCGAGCCGGAAGCGTTGACGTGCACCCAATCCCGGGCGTCGGCGAGCGGACCGCCCCGGTCGACGGCCGGCCGGAGCCCGGAGTACCCGACACCCCAGCTGACGGCGAGTGCGGCGACCAGCGCGGCGACGGCGAGTGCGGGCAGGGTCCGGCGGCGGGTGGTGCGGCCGTGGCGAGCCGCGGCGGTGGGCGGTGCGTTCTTGGCCGGGCTCGTGCCGCCGCGGTACGTGGGACTGGGGCCTGGCGCGCCTTTGGCCTGGCTGGTGCTCGCGTGGTGTGTGGGACTGGGCGGGGTGGCGGTGTGAGTGGGTCCGGTCCAGGCCCGCGCCACCCCGGCGCGACCTCCGCTCCCCGCCACGCCATGGCGTGCGTGGGAGCGCCGCCGGGTCACCGCCTGGGCGACGCCCGCCAGCAGCAGCGGCGTCACCGGCACCAGCAACGCCAGCACGGCCGTGTCCGGCACCCCCGGCACCAGCAGCGTCGCCGCGAGCAGCAAGCCCGTCGCCGCCAGGGGACGGACCGGCTTGACCGCCACCGCCGCCACCAGTACCACCAGCGACAGCACCACCGACGCCGGATCCAGGGCCGCCCAGTCGGCTGCCGAGGGGCGGGTGGCCGCCGCCAGGTGGGGGCGGAGTGCCGCGGCCGCCGGGCCGAACGCGATGCCCAGGCCCAAATTCAGCAACACCGCCACCAGTGCCGCGCGGACCGGTGCCCGGCGCGCCAGCAGCCAGCCCGCCGCGGGCAGGAAGAACAGCGCCAGCGGCGATGTCAGCACCGCCGCCAGCAGGCACACCGCCGCCGCGATGTCGTGGCGGATGCGGGCGCGCCGGCGGGTGATCAGGACCAGCGCCCCCAACGCCCACGCCACCGCCAGGTGCTCCACGACGACCAGCCGCTGCAGTCCCAGGGCCAGCGGAGAGGCCGCGAGGAGCAGCACCGCCGCCGCCGACGCCCAGCGGGTCAGGCCCAGACGGCGTGCCAGGAGCCACGACAGCACCGTGCCGATGAGGGCCGCGACCAGCACCGTTTCGCGGACCGCGGCCAGCGCCGTGGCGGAGCGGCCGAACGCGTCCGAGACCATCGTGGCCGCCGCCAGCTGCAGCCAGCCGAACGGGCTCACCCCCGCCCCGCCCGCGTCGGCGAACGTCGTCAGGTTGCCGAGGGCGTAGACGTGCGCCACGGTGGCCGCCTCCGCGGGCAAAGCCGGTGCGGACGCCGCGAGGTAGAGCACGCGCAGCCCGCCGGCCAGCGCCAGCAGCGCGAGCACGATGTCGAGCGACAGCAACCGGTGCGCGGCGGAGACCGGGCGGTGCTGGACCATTGCACGGATCGTAGTGGGTGCCGGGGACCCGCCCCGGGCGGGACCACGCCGTCAGCCGGATGGCCCAGCCGCCGGAAACCCGTTGCCGGGCAAGATTATTTCCGGTTGTCGGCCGTGGATCCGGAGAGTGTCCGGGTCAACGCGAGGGCGACCGTCCGGACGGCCGGGGCGACGCGTTCGGTTCGCATCCGGTTGGCCCAGCCGGAAATCGACACCGCCGCCACCGCGACGCCGCGGGCGTCCAGCAGCGGGCTCGCCGCGCACACCACGCCGACGCCGGATTCCTCGCGCTCCAAGGCGATCCCGTCCTCCCGGACGCGGGTGAGCTGACGGCGGAGCAGGCCGGGTGCGGTGATCGTCCGCGCGCTCATCCGCGGCAGCCCGGCGTCGATCACCTGGTTCACCACCGATTCCGGGGAGAACGCCAGGATCGCCTTGCCGACGCCGGTGGCGTGCGCGGGGAACCGGCCGCCGATGCGCGAGGGCAGCGTCGGTGCGTCCGGGCCGCGCAACACGTCGAGGTACACCACTTCGGTGCCTTCGAGGATTGCCAGGTGGACGGTGTTGCGGGTGGCCTCGCGCAGGTCGGCCAGGTACGGCCGGGCCGCCTCGACCAGGCCGCGCCGCGGCGAGGCGAGCTGGCCGATTTCGAACAGGCGCAGCCCGAGCCGCACCGCGCCGGCTTCGCGTTCGAGCAGGCCGGTCTCGCTCAGGTGCCCGACGAGCCGGTGCACGGTCGTCTTCGCCAGCCCGGTCCGGCGGGCCAGCTCGGAGACGCCGAGGGTCTCGTCACCCGGCCGAAAGGCTTCCAGGAGCGCGGCGAGCCGGGCCGCGACGAGGCCGTCGCCGCTCGCGCCGTCGTTCCGCCCAGCGGTACGCATGGGTTGAGTGTGCCCGATCGCCAGGGCGAGTGTCAGCAGACGGAGGTGGGTCAGTGGCCGTCGGCGCCCAGGACGAGTTTCACGCAGTGCGCGACGAGCCGCTCGCGCGCGACCTTCAGCGAGCCGTCGAGGTAGGCGACGAAGACGTTGGTCAGCGCGCCGACCAGCCCGATGGCGACCATCCGGCGTTCGGTCTCGTCGCCGTGGGTCAGCTGCTCGCCGACCAGCGCCGCGAACACCGGCAGCAGGTGCAGGCCACGGCGGGTCAGTGCGGGATCGGTCAGCGGCGCGAGCAGCAGGACCCGGCCCTTGCGGGGGTCGTCGACGATCAGCTCGACGAACGCGCGCACGGCGTTCTCCGCCCGCGACACGGGGGTGGGCGCGTCCCGGACCGCGTCGACGAGCGCCTGCCGCGCCTCTTCGCCGACGTGCTCGTAGACGGCCGCGACGAGCTCTTCGCGGTCGCTGAAGCTCTCGTAGAAGTAGCGCTCGGTCAGCTTCGCGTGCCGGCACACCGCGCGGACGCTCGTCCCGGCCGACCCCTCGGTGCCCAGCAGCGCCAGGCCGGCGGCCACGAGCTGCTCGCGCCGGAGCGCCTTCCGGTCGTCCAGCGTCGTGCCCGCCCAGGTCCGGCCCGGCATCACAGCTCCTCGGTTGACTACAACTGTTGTCAGATCCTAGCCTGACAACAGCCGTAGTCAGTTCGAGACTCGACGAGGAGCCGCCGATGACCCCCAAGCCGTTGGGTCCCGACTCGCTGACGTGGAAGTACTTCGGCGACTGGCGTGGCCTGCTCATCGGCCTCTGGGCCGGGTCGATGCAGAACATGCACCCCGGCCTCGGCGCCGGCGTCGAGCAGCACTCGCGCTTCTTCGAAGAACGCTGGCAGCGGCTGTTCCGCTCGCTCTACCCGATCGGCGGCGTGGTCTACGACGGCCCGCGCGCCCACGCGACCGCCCTGGAAGTCCGCGGCTACCACGACCGCATCAAGGGCGTCGACGCTCAGGGCCGCCGGTACCACGCGCTCGACCCCGACACCTACTACTGGGCGCACGCGACGTTCTTCGTCAGCACGATCCTCATCGCGGACAACTTCATGGGCGGCATCGGCGAGGCCGAAAAGCGGCAGCTGTTCGACGAGCACGTCCGCTGGTGGCGGATGTACGACATGAGCATGCGGCCGGTGCCGGAGAGCTGGGAGGACTTCCGGCGCTACTGGAAGCACATGTGCACCGATGTCCTCGAAGACAACAAGGCCACCCGGGATGTCCTCGACATCCGCGGGCTCGGCAAGCCGCCGTTCCTGCCGTGGCTGCCCGACGCGCTGTGGCGGCCGGTCCAGTGGGTGATCGCGCGCAACTTCGTCTGGCTCACCATCGGCCTGTACGACCGCGAGGTCCGCGACCTGCTCGGCTTCCGCTGGACCGAGCGCGACGCGCGCCGGCACCGGCGGTTCGGGAAGCTCGTCGACGCCGTGTTCAAGCTCGTCCCGCACGATCGCCGCTACCACCCGCGAGCGCGCGCCGGGTGGCGCCGCGAGCGCGGGGAGGTGGCCACGGATGCGCCCGTGGTCGAGACTCCACCCAGGAACCTGCCGCCGCTGTCCGAGCGGGGCAAACCCGAGCACTACGCGCCGAACGTCTGAGGAGAAACTCGTGAAGCTGGGATTCCACGTCGGGTACTGGCAGAGCGGCCCGACCCCGGGTGCGCTGGAAGCCGTCCTCAAGGCCGAGGAGCTCGGCTTCGACTCGGTGTGGACGGCGGAGGCGTACGGCTCGGACGCCTTCACGCCGCTGGCCTGGTACGGCGCCTCCACCAGCCGGATCCGGCTCGGCACGAACATCGTGCAGATGGCCGCCCGGACCCCGACGGCGACGGCGATGAGCGCGCTGACCCTCGATCACCTCTCCGGCGGCCGGATGGTTCTCGGGTTGGGCGCGTCCGGTCCGCAGGTCGTCGAGGGCTGGTACGGCCAGCCGTACCCGAAACCCCTCGCCCGGACCCGGGAGTACGTCGACATCGTCCGGCAGGTGATCGCCCGCGAGGCGCCGGTGACCCTGGACGGCGAGCACTTCCAGCTGCCCTACAAGGGCGGCGCCGGGCTGGGCAAGCCGCTGAAGCCGACGGTGCACCCGCTGCGCAAGGACATCCCGATCCACCTGGCGGCCGAAGGCCCGAAGAACGTGGCTCTCGCGGCGGAGATCGCCGATGGCTGGCTGCCCCTGTTCTTCTCACCCAAGAGCAACGACTTCTACAAGGCGGCGCTCGAAGAAGGCTTCTCACGGCCAGGCGCGCGGCACACCCTGGACACGTTCGAGGTGCCCTGCTCGCTGCCGGTCATCGTGCACGACGACGTCGAAGAGGCGGCGAGCTGGATCAAGCCGTCGCTGGCGTTGTACATCGGCGGGATGGGCGCCAAGAGCGTCAACTTCCACCACGACGTGTACGCCCGGCTCGGCTACGGCGACGTCGCCGACAAGGTCCAGGAGCTCTTCCTCGCCGGCCGCAAGGAGGAGGCGGCCGCGGCGATCCCGACGTCGCTGGTGGAGGACACCTCGCTGATCGGGCCGGCGGAGAAGATCCGCGACGAGCTGAAGGCCTGGGAGGACACCGTGGTCACCCACCTGCTCCTGCGTGGTGACGCCGCGACGCTGGAGAAGATCGCCCGCGCCCTGGGCTGACCGGCGGGTCGCTCGGTGCTCCAGGTCACGACGATGGCACGATTCCCCTCGACCCCTACCGGGTGTCCGCCGAGATCGAATACTCATGCGGGCACCCGGTAAGCCATTCGAGGAGGACCATGGCGACGCTGTCCGGCCGGACGAGGTTCCGCTATTCGCTCGGCTCGTTCGTCACCGGGTCCTTCGGCACGGTCCCCGGCCTGGTGCTGGTGAAGTACCTGACCGACACGATGGCCGTGCCCGCCGGCTGGGCCGCCGCGATCGTGTTCGTGCCGAAGGCCTGGGACTTCTTCTTCAACCCTGTCGCCGGCCGGCTGTCCGACGCGGACCTGATCAAGACCGGCAGCCGGCGGCGCTTCCTGCTCATCGGTGGCATCGGCGTCGCGATCCTGTTCGCGGCGATGTTCGCCCACCCCGGCTTCGGAACCCCGCTGCCGGACGCGCTGTACGTGGCGATCACGTTCGCCCTCTGCGCGACGGCGTACGCGCTGTTCCAGGTGCCGTTCAACGCGCTGCCCGCCGAGCTGACCGAGTCGGCGACCGAGCGCACGAAGCTCACCAGCGTCCGCATCGGCGTACTGGCCGTGACGATCCTGATCTGCGGCGGTGGCGCCCCGGCGATCACCGCGGCGATCGACGGGGTCGCCGGCTACCGCGTCATGGCCGTGGTGATCGGCCTGATCGTGCTGGCCGCGACGCTGCTGGTGTACTTCGGCCTCAAGGACGCGCCGGTCGGCTCGCTGCGGCCGAACACCGTGAACCTGAAGGAGCTGGCCCGCACGCTCGCCGGCTGGCGGCCGTTCCGCTGGCTGCTCGGCACCTACTTCATCCAGGCGCTCGGCATCGGCACGGTGCTTGCCGCGATCCCGTTCTTCGCCCAGCGCATCCTCGGCGACGAGGGCTACGGCACGATCCTGTTCGTCATCTTCGTCGGCCCGGCGCTGGTCACCATGCCGCTGTGGCCCCGGCTGGGCGACCGGGTGGGCAAGCTCAACGGCTTCCGCCTGGCCACCGCCGCCTTCGCGGTCGGGCTGCTCGGCCTGGTCTTCGCCCAGGAGATCCCGCTGGCCGTGACGTTCGTCTTCGTGGCGCTCTGCGGGGTCGGGTACGCCGGGATTTCGGTGTTCCCGCTGGCCATCCTGCCCGACCTGATCACGGCCGAGGAAGAGCGCACCGGCGAGACCCGGGCGGGGATCGCGGCGGGCGTGTGGACCGCGGGGGAGACGCTGGGACTGGCCTTCGGCGGCGGCCTGTGGGCGATCATCCTCGCCGTCGGCGGGTACGTGTCGAGCACCGACGCGACGGCGAACCAGCCGCACAGCGCGATCGTGGCGATCCTGGTCGGGGCGTCGATCATCCCCGGCGTGCTGATCGCGCTGGCCCTGCCGCTGCTGCGGCGCAAGGTGCTGGAGCCCCGCCCGTGATCCCGCCTGAGGACGTCCTCGCGACGCTGCGGGAACTCCGCGCGGGGGACCTGCCGACGCACGGCGGCCGGACCCTGGCCTACGTCTACGACAGCGGGCTGTCCGAAGTGGACTCCCTGGGCGCGGCGGCGCACGCGCTCGCGTCGTCGGCCAACGGCCTGGACCCGACGGCGTTCCCGAGCTTGCTGCGGATGGAGAACGACCTCGTCTCCGCGGCGTCCCGGTTGCTGGGCGACGTCCCGGGCGTGGCCGGCTCGGTGACGTCCGGCGGCACGGAGTCGTGCTTGCTGGCGGTGCTCGCCGCGCGCGACGCGCACCCCGCGGTCGCGTCGCCGTCGATCGTGCTGCCGACCACCGCGCACGCGGCCTTCCACAAGGCGGCCCACCTGTTCGGGCTGCGGCGGATCGACGTCCCGGTCGACCCGGTGACGTTCCGCGCGGACCCGGCGGCGATGGCCGCGGCGATCGACGACTCGACGGTCCTGGTCGTGGCGAGTGCACCGTCGTACGCCCACGGCGTGCTCGACCCGGTGCCCGAGATCGCCGCGGCGGCACTCGAACGTGGCGTCCGGATGCACGTCGACGCCTGCATCGGCGGCTGGGTGCTGCCGTACTTCGCCCGCCTCGGCGCGGACGTCCCGCCGTTCGACTTCCGCGTTCCCGGCGTCACGAGCATCTCGGTGGACCTGCACAAGTACGCGTACTGCCCGAAGGGGACGTCGGTGCTGCTGCACGCTTCGGCGGAGCTGCGGCGCACGCACTACTTCGCGAGCGCGGCCTGGCCGGGCTACACGATGCTGAACACGACGATCCAGAGCACCCGCTCGGGCGGCCCGCTCGCCGCGGCGTGGGCGGTGGTGAACCACCTCGGTTCCGACGGGTACCTTTCGTTGGCGGCGTCCACACGGGAAGCGGTTTCCCGGATCCGTTCCGGGATCTCCGAGCTGCCGGGCCTGCGAGTGCTCGGCGACCCGGTGTCGACGCTGATCGCGTTCACCGGCGACGACGGCTTCGACCTGTTCACGGTGGCCGACGAGATGAAGGCGCGCGGCTGGTACGTCCAGCCGCAGTTCGCTTTTGAGTCGTCCCCGGCGAACCTGCACCTGACGGTGACGGCGGCCAACCACGGCAGCGAGAAGGAGTTCCTGACCGACCTCGCGGCGTCGGTGGACGCGGCGCGAGCGGCGGGCCCGGTGGTCGTCGATCCCGCGGTGGCGGAGTTCGTCGCGGCGCTCGACCCGGCGACGCTGACGTCGGAACAGTTCGCGGGCCTCTTGGCCGCCGCCGGGCTCGGCGGCGCGGCCGGCCTCCCGGATCGCATGGCGCCGATCAACGCCCTCCTCGCCACGGCTCCGCCGCCGCTGCGGGAGCGTCTCCTGCTGGAATTCCTCGGCGCCCTCTACACCCCGTCGTGAGTGGTAATTAGGGTTCTAACCCTAATTACCACTCACGACCGCTTACTGGTTGCGGGAAGCCAGCCCGGCGGGGGCGGACTTGACGGCCGCGTGGATCGCGTCCGCGAGGGCGAGGGCGTCCTCCTCGGTGAGCTCCAAAGCCACCCGAGCCGACGCGCCCAAGGCCGGGTTCCGGAAGTCGATGTTCACCGTGTGCGCGTACGGCGCGTGCACCGGGTGGTCGACGTACACGGTGCCTTCGTTCAGCCGGAACCAGCCGCGGGCGCCTTTGCCGCTGCCTTCGAGCGCGAACTTCTCCGTCAGGTAAGTGCACATGCGCGAGTCCTCTCAGGCGGTGAGCGTGCGGGCGTAGAAGTCGAGGATGCGTTCCCAGCCGTCCTTCGCGGCTTCGGGGCGGTAGCTCGGGCGGTCGACGGCGAAGAACGCGTGGCCGGCGCCGGCGTAGGTGTGGAACTCGTGCTCCTTGCCGTGCTTCTCCAGTTCCGCCGCCAGCACGGCCACCTCGTCCGGCCCGGGGAACTGGTCGTCGGCGCCGAAGATGCCCAGCAGCGGGCAGGACAGCTGCGGTGCCAGGCCGAGCAGCGGCTTCATCTGCTTCATCGCTTCCGGCGGGTCGTTGACGACGAAGGCGCCGTAGCAGTCCACCGCCGCGTCGAGGTCCAGCGAGCAGGCCGCGAGGAACGCGTGGCGGCCGCCGGAACAGTGCCCGATGACGCCGACGCGCCCGTTCGCGTTTTCCAGCGCGCGCAGGTAGTCGGCCGCGCCGGAGACGTCGCCGACCAGGCGGTCGTCGGGGACGCCGCCCGCCGCGCGGACCGTCGCCGCCGCGTCGTCGGGGTCCGCGCCCGGAGCTTCTCGCGTGTAGAGGTTCGGGCAGAGCGCGTTGTACCCCTCGGCGGCGAAGCGGCGCACCATCTCCTTCGTCGCCGTGTCGTAGCCGGGCAGGTGGTGGATCACCACGACGCCGCCGCGGGGGGTCGCGTCGGTCGGCTTGGCCAGGTAGGCCTCGAGTTCGTCCCCGCCGTTTCCGGTGATGGTGACGGTCCCGGCGATGATCTCGTCGGTCATCGGTGCTCCTTCGCTCGGTCGGGAGGATGGACGTAGCGCTTGCCGCGCGAAGCGGACGCGATCGCGGCGACGACGGCCATCGCCGCGGCCGCGGTGAACACGACCACCAGGCCGTGGTGGAACGGACCGGAGACCAGCCGCGGGAAGAACTCGCCGCCGGTGAGGGCCGTCCGGTCGGCCGGTGCCAGTCCGGAAAGGACGTCCGGGCCGAGCAGGTGCCCGACCGGGTTGCTGCCGAGGAACGCTGCGAACAGCGTGCTGACCGGCGGGAGCTGCGCGACGCCGTCGGCGACCGGCGCCGGGACGCCGTGCGCCTGCAGGCCGCCGGTCAGCGTCTGCGGCAGTGACGAGGCCAGCCCGGCGACCATCAGCGAGAAGAACACGCCGATCGACAGCGACGTCCCGGAGTTCTGGAACGTCGCCCGCATGCCGGAGGCGACACCGCGCTGCTCGGTCGGCACACTGCTCATGATCGCCGAGGTGTTGGGGGCGGCGAACATGCCCTGGCCGATGCCGCTCAGCACGAGCAGGGCCGCGAACGCCGGGTAGGAAAAGTCCACCGGCAGCGCCAGCAGGCCGAGGAACGCCGCGGCGACCAGCAGCAGGCCGCCGGTGGCCAGCGGCCGGGCGCCGAACCGATCGGAGAGGCACCCGGACACCGGCCCGGCGAGCAGGAACCCGACGGTCAGCGGCAGCAGGTGGATGCCCGCCCACAGCGGTGTGCGCTCGTAGTCGTAGCCGTGCAGGGGCAGCCAGATCCCCTGCAGCCAGATGATGAGCATGAACTGCATGCCACCACGCGCGACCGAAGTCAGCAACGCGGCGATGTTGCCGGCGGCGAACGCGCGGATCTTGAACAGGCTCAGCTGGAACATCGGTGCGGCGACGCGGGTTTCGATGACGCCGAACAGCAGGAGCAGCAGCACGCCGCCGCCGATCCCGCCGAGTACCCACGGGTTCCCCCAGCCGGTGGCTGCGCCGCCGTAGGGCTGGATGCCGTAGGTGATCGAGGCGAGGACGAGCGCGGTCCCGGCGGCGAAGGTGACGTTGCCGCCCCAGTCGACCTTCGCGCGCTGCGGGGTGCCGGCCTCGCGGAGGCTGCGGATCGACCAGATCGTGCCGAGCAGGCCGAACGGCACGCTCACCCAGAACACCGCGCGCCAGTCGATCTCGGCCAGCAGCCCGCCGACGACCAGGCCGAGGAACTGCCCGGCCAGCGCGGTGATCTGGTTGACGCCCAGCGCCATCCCGCGCTGCTCGGCCGGGAAGGCGTCGGTGAGGATGGCCGCCGAGTTGGCCGTCAGCATCGACCCGCCGACGGCCTGCACGATCCGCCAGCCGATCAGCCAGAGCGCCCCGGCCCCGGCGTGGAACGGGTCGAACGACAGGGCGACCGACGCGGCGCTGAACACGACGAAGCCGAGGTTGTACATCTTGACCCGGCCGAACATGTCGCCGAGCCGGCCCAGCGTCACCACCAGCACGGCCTGCACGAGCAGGTAGCCGAGGATCATCCAGAGCAGGTAGCCGATGTTGCCCGGCGCCAGGGGGTCGAGCCCGATGCCGCGGAAGATCGCCGGCAGCGAGATGATGACGATCGAGCCGTCGAGCGCGGACATCAGCACGCCGAGCGTGGTGTTCGACAGCGCGACCCACTTGTAGCTCACAGCTCGTCCGCCAACCGCTCGATCAGCGGGATGGCCGCGATCAGCTCGCGCTGCTCGGCCGCGGTGAACTTCTCCGCCAGCGCGGCCGCCATCTGCCGGGTCGTCCGCGAGCGCCGGTCGGTCAGCAGCTTGACGCCGGTTTCGGTGACCGACATCAGCACCTTGCGGCCGTCGGAGTCGTCCTTGCGCCGCTCGACCAGCCCGCGCCCGACCAGCCCGGCGAGGGTGACGCCCATGGCCTGCGGCTTGACGCGTTCGAGGTCGGCGAGACAGCCCGGGGTGGCCGGGCCCTCGCGGTCGAGGCGGGACAGGACCGAGCGTTCGGGCAGGGTGAGTTCACCGGCGACGTAACCCTGGCGCAGCCGCCGGACCAGCCGGCCGAGCGCGACGCGCAGGTCGGCGCTCGCCTGGAGAAGCTCCTCGTCCGGCACAATCGTCAACCTAGACTGATAAAGCTGGATTTATCAACTCGGACGCGGGCGCCGCTATCGGGTGAGCCGGGAGCTTTCGCCCGGACCGTGGCCGGGCTCCGGTGTTACCGTCCGAAATGGACACACCTGGAAGGGACACCCGATGACCACCCTGCACGTCGAGCACGCCGGCCACGACCACGTCCACCGCGAGGGCTGCGGGCACGCGGCGATCCCGCACGGCGACCACGTCGACTACGTGCACGAGGGCCACCTGCACGTGGCCCACGACGGCCACTTCGACGAGTGCGAAATCGCCGGCCACGTGCCGCACCCGGGCCACGACCACACCCACGGCGACGGCTGCGGCCACCTGGCTGTCCCGCACGGCGACCACGTGGACTACCTGCACGACGGCCACCGCCACGCCACCCACGACGACCACTACGACGACCACTGACCCGTCGTGAGTGAGAAACAGTGGTAGAACACTGTTTCCCACTCACGACAAGCCGCGGCAGATCAGCCGAGCGGGACCTCGACGGTGGCCCGACCGCCGGGGGCCTCGACGGCCAGGGTGAGCACCCGGGCCTCTTCCGGCGGGCCGGGTTCGAACGTGCGCCGCTCCAGGAGCAGGCCGTGCGACCCGGATCCGCCACCGCCGCCGCCGCGGTACTGCGTTCCGGCGTCGTCCCACCCTCGCCAGTCGGTGCGCAGGTGGAAGAGCTCTCGCAGCCGGTGCGAATCGCCGCCCTCACGTGCCATGGTCAGCACGACGAAGGTCGACCACACCTCCAGGCTCACCAGGTTCACCTTCAGTTCGCCGGCCTCGAGTATGCGGCCCGCCAGCGAAACCACGTTCCGCAGCACCGGCGCAGGCGGCTCTTCGATCGCCTGCCGCCACTCAGGTTGTTCGGTGCCCACGGGCGTGGCCACCGGCTCGAAGCCGGCGGAGGCCGAGGCTTCCACGTGCACGACCTTGAGCTGGCCGGACCGTTGCAGGGTCTCGTCCA
This sequence comes from Amycolatopsis sp. lyj-109, assembly GCF_046548995.1. Classification (NCBI taxonomy): domain Bacteria; kingdom Bacillati; phylum Actinomycetota; class Actinomycetes; order Pseudonocardiales; family Pseudonocardiaceae; genus Amycolatopsis; species Amycolatopsis sp. lyj-109. Next base: position 30,011 of record NZ_JAJPWR010000021.1, on the reverse strand, counting down.
GGTCGGCGAGGATCCGGTCGGCTTCCTCCTGAGCCAGTGTCCCCGCGGCCACCAGGCCGATCGCCACCCCGCGGATCACCCGCCGGTCGAACCCGGCTTGCCGCCCGAACACCGGCTGCCCCCGGCCCGCGCCCAGACTGTCGGCGATCAGCTTCTCCAGATATCGGCGCCCGTCCATACCGCCATGGTCCGCCGATTTCAGTGCACGTGGACCGGACCCCACTCCGGGAACGGGTCCGGGCCGGTCGCGACGTCACCGAGGCAGTCCCGCAGCGCCGCCAGCAGTGCCTCCCCGGCCAGGTCGACGCCGATGAACACCAGCTCCTGCCGCGGTTCGGCCGCCACGCCCTGGGGTTCGAACCGCGCCACCGTGCCCGCCTGCGACCACAGCCCGGTCACCCCGGGCCGGGACGCCAGCGCGAAGAACCCCTTCGACCGCAGCACCGTCCCGAACTCGCCGGAGTCCAGCCGCCGGCTGACGAAATCCCACAGCCGGGCCGGGTCGAACGGCCGCGCCGCGCGGAACACCACACTGGAAATGCCGTACTCCTCGGTTTCCGGGACGTGGTCGCCGTTCAGCTCGGCCACCCAGCCCGGCGCCTCCTGAGCCCGGACGGCGTCGTACCGGCCGGTGCCGAAGACCCGCTCCAGCGGTACCTTCCCGAAGCTGCCCGTGACGACGTCGGCGGCCGGGTTCAGCCGCCGCAGGGTCGCCACGAGCCGGTCCGCTTCGGCAGGAAGGGCCAGGTCCGTCTTGTTCAGCAACAGGACGTCGGCGAACTCGACCTGGTCCATCAGCAGGTCGCTGACCGTCCGCTCATCACCGGAGTACTGGTCGAGCCGGCGCTCCACCAGCGAGTCGCCGGCCGCCAGCTCGCGGGCGAAGTTCGCCGCGTCCACCACCGTCACCATGGTGTCGAGGCGGGCGACGGAGTCCAGGAACGTGAACGTCGCGGCCACCGGCATCGGCTCGGAGATGCCGCTCGACTCGATGAGCAGGTGGTCGAAGCGGTCGTCCGCACATAACGCCGCGACCTCCTCCAGGAGGTCCTCCCGCAGGGTGCAGCAGATGCACCCGTTGGTCAGTTCCACGAGGCGCTCCTGCGACCGGACCAGCGCGGCGTCGATGTTGACCTCGCTCATGTCGTTGACGATCACCGCCACCCGCAGGCCCTCGCGGTTGGCGAGGATGTGGTTGAGCAGGGTCGTCTTGCCCGCGCCGAGGAAGCCGGACAGCACCGTGACGGGAACGCTCACTGCTGATGGAAGTGCTTCATCAACCGGCGCGGGACCAGCTGAACCTGGCCGTCGACCTTGATCGGGACCAGATCGGGCACGGCGGCCTTCCACTGCGACCGCCGGGACCGGGTGTTGCTGCGGGACATCTTGCGCTTGGGGACGGCCATCAGCGGGTGCCTCGCTTTCCGTAGCGGCGGTGGAACTTCTCGACCTGGCCGGCACTGTCCATGATCCGCTGGGTGCCGGTCCAGAACGGGTGCGACCACGAGCTGATGTCGACCATGACGAGCGGGTAGGTGAGGCCGTCGGACCACTCGATGGTCCGGTCGGAGGTGATGGTGGAGCGGGTCAGGAACGCGTCTCCGGTCGACGAGTCCTTGAACACCACCGGGTGGTAGTCGGGGTGGATGCCGGGTTTCACTGGTCGTCCTTTCGGTTCGCCGCGGTCGCGTCGTGCCGCGCCGGGTCGGCTTCGGTGTCTTCGCACGGTTCCTCGTGCCAGTCCCCGAACGGGTCGGGGTAGCGGGCCCACGCCTCGGGGCCTTCGGCGAGTTCCGCGTCGGTCAGCAGCGCGCCGCGCAGAGCGGCCTCGACCTCGTCGGGGGTCGCCTGGTCGGTGACGACCACCAGTTCCTGGGCGCGGTCGCCGTGCACCGGGTCCCAGCGCAGGGACGCCAGCGTGCGGCGCTCCGGGGAGACGTCCGTCCACTCCGGACCGTCCGGCGACGCGAGCCACGGCCCGGCGTGGCCCAGGCCCAGCCCGCCGCCCGCCGACTCGATCCAGAACGCGACGTCGGGCTGGCTGGCCACCCACGCGCGCCCGCGGGTGCGGACGACGCCGTCGAGGAGGACGTCGAGCGCGTCGTGCAGCCGCGAGGGGTGGAACGGACGGCGCGCGGTGAAGGTGAGCAGGGCGATGCCGCAGTCGTCGTGCAGGGGCGGTTCGCCGCGCAGCAGCGCGCCGTGCATGTCGGTGACCTCGCCGCGGCGGGCGTTCGCCGGGATCGCGTCGAGCACGCCGTGACCGTCGGTCCTGGCCAGCTCGACCCGGGGAATCGACGGCGCCACCCGGTCGAGCACCGCGGACGCCTTCGCGGCGCTCCACGCGTCGGTGGCGGCGCCGGCCAGCACCAGGACGTCGGCGAACTCCACCTGGGACAGCGCGACCTGGGCGACCGTCCGCTCGTCCTCGGGGCTGCCCTGCAGGTTCCGGTCGGCCAGTTCGTCGTCGCCGGTCACGTCGGCGAGCCAGGTCGCGCAGTCGACGACGGTGAGGACGGCCCGCAGGTCGACGTCGTCGCCGACCGGGTGGTCGCCGACCAGGACGTTCCGGACCGCCCAGCTCACCGGCTCCGGCTCCATGGCCTCGTCGAGCCGGACGACGATCCGGCGCACCTCCGGGCGCCGGGCGAGCCGCCGCAACAGCGGGAGCAGGTCTTCCCGCAGGGTGCAGGACACGCAGCCGTGGGCCAGTTCGAGCACGGTCAGCTCGTCGCGCTCGCCGAGCCGCAGCCGGCGGCGGACGACGCCGGAGTGGATCTCGCGCAGGTCGTGGTGGACGACGGCGGTGCCGGGCTCGGCCACGCGCAGCAACTCGGCGAGCGAGGCGTTCGGTCCGGCGACCAGACCGCTCACGAGGACGAGCGGGACGCGGGGGTGGTGGGTCTGCTCGGGGGTCACGGGGGCTCCAGGAATGCGGGCGGGGTACGGTGCGTAGAGTAGATGAAAACGACAACCACTATCAACTCGGGAGGGCCTTTGTCCGCCGTGTGCCAGGTCACCGGCCGCAAGCCGGGCTACGGCAAGCAGGTCTCGCACTCGCATCGCCGCACGTCCCGGCGGTGGGAGCCGAACCTGCAGAACCGCCGGTACTTCGTGGCCAGTGAAGGCCGCTGGGTGCGGCTGCGCGTCTCCGTCAAGGGCATGAAGACGATCGACAAGCGCGGCATCGAGTCCGTCGTCGCCGAGCTGAAGGCGAAAGGGATGAAGCTGTAATGGCGAAGAGCACCGACATCCGGCCGATCATCAAGCTGCGGTCGACCGCGGGCACCGGCTACACGTACGTGACGAAGAAGAACCGCCGGAACGATCCGGACCGGATGGTCCTGCGCAAGTACGACCCCGTGGCGCGCAAGCACGTCGAGTTCAAGGAAGAGCGCTGATGGCCAAGAAGTCGAAGATCGCGAAGAACGAGCAGCGGAAGGTGATCGCCGCCCGGTTCGGCGACCGCCGCCGCGCGCTCAAGGCCGTCGTCGCCGCGCCCTCGTCGTCGCCGGAGGAGAAAGCAAACGCGGTCGTCGCGCTGCAGAAGCTGCCGCGCGACGCGAGCCCGACGCGGATCCGCAACCGCGACGTCGCGGACGGCCGTCCGCGCGGCTACCTGCGGAAGTTCGGGCTCTCGCGGGTGAAGATGCGCCAGGCCGCGCACAACGGCGAGCTGCCCGGCGTCACGAAGTCGAGCTGGTGAGCCGGATGCCGAAGCCGAACCGCGACCGTCCCGGCAAGCGCAAGGTGAACCTGCTGCGCGCCCACAAGATCACCGAAGTCGACTGGAAGGACGTCGACCTGCTGCGGAAGTTCATCTCCGACCGCGGCAAGATCCGGGCCCGCCGGGTGACCGGATTGACGCCGCAGCAACAGAAACAGGTCGCCACGGCGATCAAGAACGCGCGCGAGATGGCCCTGCTGCCGTACCCGTCCGCGGGCCGCGCGAGCTAAATTCGGGTGCGCGGACACCGGGCGGTGCGCGACCATGGGCGTCCGAAAGGGGGCGTCGCAAGGGATGTCCTGGCACAGGAGGTCCACGCTTGCACGCCCAGCTCACGGTCACGCCCGCCCGGCTGCCCGAGATCCTGCTCACCACCGCCGTCGTGCGGCCGGTGTTCCTCTGGGGCGCGCCCGGAATCGGGAAATCCTCGCTGGTGCGCGACTTCGCGGTGTCGCTGGGGCTCGACTGCGTTTCGCTGCTGGGCACCCAGCTCGCGCCCGAAGACCTGATCGGCGTCCCGCAGATCGTCGACGGCCGCAGCCGGTTCTGCCCGCCCGAGCAGATCGCCCGCGACGAGCCGTACTGCCTGTTCCTCGACGAACTGAACGCCGCCGCGCCGGACGTCCAGAAGGCGTTCTACTCGCTGATCCTCGATCGCCGCATCGGCTCGTACGAGCTGCCGCCGGGCTCGGTCGTGATCGGCGCCGGCAACCGCGCCACCGACCAGGCCCTCGCCCGGCCGATGGCCTCGGCCCTGGTCAACCGCCTGGTGCACGTCCACCTGCGCGCCGCGCCGGGCGACTGGCTCGCCTGGGCCGCCGGGAACGGCATCCACCCGTGGGTGATCGAGTACCTCACCCAGCGCCCGGACCACCTGTGGAGCCCGCCGCCGAAGACCGAAGAGCCGTTCTCGACGCCGCGGTCCTGGCACATGCTCTCGGACCTGCTCCACTCCGCCGGTGACCCGGCCGACGACGAGACCGTCGCGCTGCTGGCGTACGCCACCCTCACCCCGGCCCACGCCGGTGCCTTTCGCGCGTACCTCAAGGTCGCCCGGCACGCCTTCGACCTGGAGGCGATCCTCAAGGGCGACGCGCGCTGGCCCGCCGAGCCTGCCGACCGCGATCTGCTCTACTTCCTCGCCGAGACGTTCCGCGCGCGGCTGGTCAAGGACCTGCCCGCGGACAAGCGGCACGCCTCGGCGGCCGTGCGCCAGTTCGCTTTCCGGGCGAAGAGCCTGCTCGTCGAGCTGGCCGAAATCTCCCTGGAGATGGCGCAGCTGGTGATCGCCGACGACGAGGCCGGCAATCCGCGGCTGCCGTCGTGGTTCCTGGTCGAAGCCGCCCGCGACCTGCCGCGGCTGGTGGCGGCGCGCGCATGAGCAACGCCCGCGCCGAAGCCAAGCGCCGCCAGCGCCGGACCAAGGCGATCGAGGACGGCTGGGCCGCAGTGTGCGCCAACACCGTCCTGGAGCGCCTCGCCGGCGGTGCGAGCCTCAGCCGGGAGAGTCTGACCGGGGTGGACAGTTGGGCCGTCGTCTCCTTCCGCGGCCTGATCACCGTGAACCGAGCCCGCGACGCCGAACCCGGCGAGTGGGCCTGGGTGTTCGCCCACCTCCTGCTGCACCTCGGCCTCGGCCACCTCGACGACGAGGCCCTGGCCGAAGCCGAAGCCGTCACACCCGGCCGCGGCATCGACGCGGTTTACAGCGCCGCGTGCTGCGTGGCCGTCCACCGGTTCGCCGAGGCGATCCGAGTGGGGACGCCGGTCCTGGACCTGCCGGAACTGCCGGGCACCGGCGAGGTCGCGCTGACTCGCGGGTGGCGCGAGACGGGCGTGCCGGAGCCGTTGAAGGCCCTCGGCACCGGCGGTCCGCGGCCGTGCCTTCAGCTCGCTCCACCGCTCAGGGGATGGGGGCTGCAGTACCACGGCAGGCCGGAGACGTGGACCGAACGGTTCGCTCGCGGGCTGATCGCCTCGGCGACCGAAGCCATGGAACACGCCGCCGACGCGCGCGGCCAGACCCGGCACCGGCGGGCGATGGGGGAGTGGGACCGCGCCCTGTCCTGGTTCGTCTCGTCGTTCCCGTTGCTCGGCGCGGTGGCCGCCGGGTTCACCCTGGTCGCCGACGTCGACGTCGTCCGGGCGTGGGACATCTCCCTGGCCGCCGTCGACGCCGAGCACGGCGAGATCTACATCAACCCGGCCGCTGCGCTGACCGCCGAGGAATGGCGGTTCGTGCTGGCCCACGAGATGCTGCACGCGGCGCTGCGGCACGACCGGCGGGCCCTGGGCCGCGAGCCGTACCTGTGGAACGTCGCCTGTGACTACGTGATCAACGGCTGGCTGGTCGCCATGGGCGTCGGCGAGCTGCCCGACGGCAGCCTGCACGACCAGCAGCTGACCGGGATGTCGGCGGAATCGGTGTACGACACGCTGACCACCGACCTCCGCCGGGCCCGCAAGCTGCTCACCCTGGGCGCGCGCGAGGCGGGCGACGTGCTGGGCGACTGGCTGTCCGAGCCGGAGGCGGTGCAGCGCCGCTCGTCCAAGCGGGGCGCGCGGCCGGTGCCGTGGGGTGACCGCGTCCAGGGCGTCGACCTCGACGAGTTCTACCGCCGGGCGCTCACCCAGGGGCTCGAGTACCACCACGCCCAGGGCCGCGGGCTGCTGCCGGCCGGGCTGGAGCAGGAGATCCGGGCCCTGGATCACCCGCCGCTGCCGTGGGACGCCCAGCTCGCGCGCTGGTTCGACGAGTACGTCCGGGTGGAGGTGCCGGTGCGCAGCTACGCACGGGCGTCGCGCCGCCAGTCGGCGACCCCGGACATCCCGCGCCCGGGCCGCGTCCGTCCGGAACGCCTCGATCACCGCGTCACCTTCGGTGTGGTGCTGGACACCTCGGGCTCGATGAACGCGGAGCTGCTCGGCAAGGCCTTGGGCGCGATCGCGTCGTACGCGCTGGCCCGGGACGTCCCGGCGGCGCGCGTGGTGTTCTGCGACGCCGTCGCCTATGACGCCGGCTACCTCGCGGTGGAGGACATCGCGGGCCGGGTCAAGGTGCGCGGGCGCGGCGGGACGATCCTGCAGCCCGGCGTCGACCTGCTGCAGCGGGCGGACGACTTCCCGGCCGATGGGCCGATCCTGATCATCACCGACGCGCAGTGCGACCACGTCCGGCCGCGCCGCGAACACGCGTACCTGGTGCCGCGGGGTGCGCGGCTGCCGTTCGTGGCCCGCGGGCCGGTCTTCCGGGTGGCGTGACCCACGCTGGGCTGTCGTGGGCGTGAACCCAAAATAGACTCCCGCCCTATGGACGACCCGCACTACCTTTCCGGCCTCCAGCTCTCCGGCCGCCGCGTCGTGATGATCGGCGGCGGCACCGTGGCCCAACGCCGGCTGCCCCGGCTGATCGGCGCGGGAGCCCGCGTCGAACTGGTGTCGCCGCACACGACGCCCTCCGTGCAGGGGATGGTGGACGCGGGCGAGCTCGTCTGGCACGAACGCCCCTACGCTTCCGGTGACCTTCGCGATGCCTGGTACGCGCTGGCCTGCACGAACGACCCCGAGGTGAACGCCGCCGTCTGCGCGGAGGCCGAGCGGGAGCGGGTGTTCTGCGTCCGTGCCGACGAGGGCGAGTCGGGCTCGGCCGTCACGCCGGCGTCCGGGCGGCACGGTGGCCTGCTGTTCGGCGTGCTCTCCGGCGGCGAGCCGCTGCGCTCGGCGGCGGTGCGCGACTCGATGCTCGACGGCCTGCACAACGGCACGATCGAGGACGGCCGCCGTCCGCACCCGGAGGGCACCCTGCCCGGCGTCGCGCTGGTCGGCGGCGGCCCGGGCGACCCGGAGCTGATCACCGTCCGCGGCCGTCGCCTGCTCTCGCGCGCGGACGTCGTCGTGGTGGACCGGCTGGCGCCCCGCGAACTGCTCGACGAGCTCGCGCCCGAGGTCGAGATCGTCGACGCGGCGAAGATCCCGTACGGCCGCGCGGCCAGCCAGGACGTCATCAACAGCACGCTGATCGAACGCGCCAAGGAGGGCAAGTTCGTCGTCCGCCTCAAGGGCGGCGACCCGTACCTGTTCGGCCGCGGCTTCGAGGAGGTGCTGGCCTGCGCCGAGGCGGGCGTCCCGGTGACGATGGTCCCGGGCATCACGAGCGCGTTCGCGGTCCCGGCGGTGGCGGACGTCCCGGTCACCCACCGCGGCGTGGCGCACGAAGTCGTGGTGGTCTCCGGCCACGTCGCCCCCGGCGACGACCGCTCCCTGGTCGACTGGACGCTCCTGGCCCGGATGCGCGGCACGATCGTGCTGATGATGGGCGTGGAGCGGCTCCCGCAGTTCGCCAAGGCCCTCCTCGACGGCGGCCGCCCGGCCGACACCCCGGTCGCGATCATCGAGGACGGCACGATGCGCACCCAGCGCTCCCTCCGGTCCACATTGGACACGGTGGTCGCGGACGCGGCGGCGTCCGGAGTCCGCCCGCCCGCGGTCATCGTGATCGGCCCGGTAGCCGGCCTCGCCCCCGTGTCCTGAAGCTAATCGCGTGATTGGGGAGTCAACACATGTGATTGCGGAGTCGACACGCGTGATTGAAGGGTCGACACGACAAGACTTCGGCCGGACGTCGTGTCGACCCATCAATCACGCGAGTTGGCGTCCCAATCACGCGAGTTGGCGTCCCGATCACGGGAGATCGGGGGAGCGAGGCGGCGGGCGGCGGCGAGGATCGCGTCGGCGACTTCGGGCAGGGGCCGGGTGCCGTCGACGAGGGTTGCGCCGGGGTGTTGGTAGGCGTTGTCGGCGAGGGCCGCCGCCAGTTCCTCCGGGTGCTTGCCGAAGGAGTTGGTGGTGCGGGTCAGGAGCCGATGGCGGAGCGTGTCTTCGTCGATCACCAGGCAGATCACGAGGTCGAAGAGATCCCGCACGTCGTTGTGGTTTTCGGGGCAGCCGCAGAAGTACGCGATGCGACCGGCCGTCCGGGTCGCGAGGGCCTCGACCTTCGCCCGGCTGATCCGCCACCCGAAGCGGTCGAGCCAGCCCGCCGGCACCGGGTCCGGGGGATCGGTGACCACCTGGCCGGTCGTCCGGTCCGCCCAGTGGTGGTAACCCTCGTTGTCCGCGTCGACCGCGAGTTCGCCCCGCTCCTTGAGGACTTCGCAGACCGCCGACTTGCCGGCTCCCGCGTTGCCGGTCACCCACACCAATGGCATCGGCGAAGCATCTCAGTTCTCGTAGCAGCTCGCGGCGAAGTCGCGGATCGCGTCCGACAGCCGGGTCGGGTCGAGCCGGAGCTCGACCGGGCTGCGGGCCTGGACGAACTCCGCGTCCGGCATGTCGACGGCCAGGGTGTCCGCGTCGCCGAACGGGTGGATCGGGTCGCCCTGGTGGCCGATCACCAGTGTGCGCGTCGTGATCTTGCGGCGGACCGACTTCGGGGGCGCGATCCGGCCGAACAGCACCCCGTGCAGCAGCGCCGCCATCGGGGCCGGGCGCTGGGAGAGCGTGTCCGTGACGACGTCGACCCACTGGTTGCCGTGCGGGACCACCGACGCCGCCAGCGCCACCGCCTGCACCGTGAACGGCAGGAACCGGGCCGCCATCAGCAGCGGCGCGAAGGTGACCAGCCCGGCGACGATCGCGTTGTCGAGCACCGGCATCTCGACGATCAGCCCCCGCGCCCGCGAAGGCGCCTGCACCGCCACTTCGAGGGAGACGTTCGCGCCCAGTGACGTCCCGCCGATCACGGCGGACGACACCTCGAGGTGGTCCAGCAGGGCCAGGGTCTGCTCGGCGAACGACGGCATCGAGTACAGCCACGACTCGGTCGGCCGGTCGGAGTCGCCGTGGCCGAGCAGGTCGAGGGTGATCACCCGGAAGCCCGCGCGGGCCAGCCGGCGTGCGAGGGGCGCGTGCATCCGGCGGGTCAGCATGATCCCGTGGGTGAGGACGACGACCTTGTCGCCGCTGCCGAACTCGGTGTACCAGAGCCGGTGTCCTTCGTGGTCGAACGAGCCGGTCAGCTCGATCGGCCGCGACGACCGCCGGACGGGTGCGGAAGGAGGTTCGGGCTCGATTGCGGTCGCGCTGGCCGGGCTCATGTCCCACCGTCCTCCCCGGGTCGTGGTGTGAGTCTCTTTCAGGAAAGCATCCCCCGACCAGCTTGGCACGATGACAAGGGCGTCAATTGACACCGTGCCAATGGCGGGTCGTCGCGGGCATGGGTCAAGATGACCCCATGACCGCTACTGCTGACAGTCTGCCCGACCTGGTGTCCCTCAAGGTCGACGTCGACGGCCCTGTGGCCGAAGTGACGCTCCTCGGCCCGTCGAAGGGCAACGCGATGGGCCCGGACTTCTGGCGCGAGCTGCCGCTGGTGTTCCGCGCCTTGGACGCCGACCCGCAGGTCAGGGCCGTGGTGCTCACCGGCAGCGGCAAGAACTTCTCCTACGGCCTCGACCTGCCCGCGATGATGGGCGACTGGGCGCCGATGCTGGGCGGGGACAACCTGGCCGGCCCGCGCACGGCGTTCCTCGACCAGGTCCGCTCGCTGCAGGCGGCGGTCAGTTCGATCGCGGAATGCCGCAAACCGGTCGTCGCGGCCGTGTCCGGCTGGTGCATCGGCGGCGGGGTCGACGTCATCGCGGCCGCCGACGTCCGGCTGGCCGCCGCCGACGCCAAGTTCAGCGTCCGCGAGGTGCGCGTCGCCATCGTCGCCGACCTCGGCAGCCTGCAGCGGCTCGCCCCGATCATCGGCGAGGGGCACCTGCGGGAGCTCGCCCTCACCGGCAAGGACGTCGACGCCGCCCGCGCCGAGAAGATCGGCCTGGTCAACGACGTCTACCCCGACTCCGACACCCTGCTGAAGGCCGCGCGGGAACTCGCCGGCGAGATCGCTGCGAACCCGCCGCTGGTGGTGCAGGGTACGAAGCAGGTACTGGCGGCGAACACCGAGCGCCAGGTCGCCGACGGCCTCCGGTACGTCGCCGCCTGGAACTCGGCGTTCCTGCCCAGCAAGGACCTCGGCGAGGCGGTCCAGGCCTTCATGGAGCGCCGCAAGCCGGAGTTCACGGGCGAATAGGAGGCAGCTGCGTGAGCGTCCACCACGCGTTCCGCGTCGCGCGGGACTACCTGCAGACCCACCGCGAGGACTACGACACGGCGTACCGCGATTTCGCCTGGCCGCAGTTCGACGAGTTCAACTGGGCGATCGACTGGTTCGACGTCGTCGCGCACGATCCGGACAACGCCGAGCGGTACGCGCTGTGGATCGTCGAAAAGGACGGCTCCGAGAACCGCTGGACCTACCCGGAGATGTCCGGCCGGTCCAACCAGGTGGCGAACTGGCTGCGCTCGCTCGGCGTCCGCCGCGGCGACCGGCTGATCCTCATGCTGGGCAACCAGGGCGAGCTGTGGGAGACGATCCTCGCCGCGATCAAGCTCGGCGCGGTGATCATCCCGGCGTCCACGCTGCTCGGGCCGGCCGACCTGACCGACCGCGTGGAGCGCGGCGCGGCCAGGCACGTCGTCGTCCGCTCGGCCGACGCGCCGAAGTTCGACGGCGTGGCGGGCGGGTACACCCGGATCGCGGTGGGGGAGCCGGTCGAGGGCTGGCTCTCGTACTCGGCCGCGTTCGCCGAGTCGCCGGAGTTCGCCCCGGACGGCCCGACGAAGGCCGGCGACCCGCTGCTGCTGTACTTCACCTCCGGCACGACGGCGAAGCCGAAGCTGGTCCAGCACACGCACGTCTCGTACCCGGTGGGCCACCTGTCGACGATGTACTGGATCGGGCTGGAACCCGGGGACGTCCACCTGAACATCTCCTCGCCGGGCTGGGCGAAGCACGCGTGGAGCAACTTCTTCGCCCCGTGGAACGCCGAGGCGACGGTGTTCCTCTACAACTACAGCCGGTTCGACGCCGGCGCGCTGATGGCCCAGATGGACCGGTGCGGGGTGACCAGCTTCTGCGCGCCGCCGACGGTGTGGCGGATGCTCATCCAGGCCGACCTGACGGCCCTGAAGACGCCGCCGAAGAAGGTCGTCGGGGCCGGGGAGCCGCTCAACCCCGAGGTGATCGACCAGGTCGGGAAGGCGTGGGGCGTCACCATCCGCGACGGCTTCGGCCAGACCGAAAGCAGCGTCCAGATCGCGAACACGCCGGGCCAGGAGGTCGTGCCCGGCTCGATGGGCCGTCCGCTGCCCGGCTTCGTGGTGGCGCTGGTCGACCCGGTCAGCGGCGAGCGCGCGCCGGAGGGCGAGATCTGCCTCGACCTGCAGCACCGCCCGGTGGGCCTGATGACCGGCTACGCCGACGACGACGAGCGCACGTCGGCGGCCTTCGCCGGCGGCTTCTACCACACGGGTGACGTCGGTTCGATCGACGAGCGCGGCTACATCACCTACGTCGGGCGCACCGACGACGTGTTCAAGGCGTCGGACTACCGGATCTCGCCGTTCGAGCTGGAGAGCGTCCTGATCGAGCACGAAGCCGTGGCGGAAGCGGCGGTCGTCCCGGCCCCCGACCCGATCCGGCTCGCGGTGCCCAAGGCGTACGTCGTGCTGGCGACGGGCTTCGCGCCGGACGCCGCGACCGCGCGGTCGATCCTGGCCTACTGCCGCGAGCACCTGGCGCCGTACAAGCGGATCCGGCGGCTGGAGTTCGCGGAGCTGCCGAAGACGATCTCGGGCAAGATCCGCCGCGTCGAGCTGCGGGGCCGCGAGAGCGACCCGGCGCGGGGCACGGGGACCGAGTACCGCGAGGAGGACTTCCCGGACCTCAAGTCCTGAGGCCCCCTCAGGCGCGGGTGCCCTCGACCTGGCGGCCGTCCTCGGTCGAGCACGCGGTCACCGGGTCGTTCGCGCCGCTGCCGCACGTCCACTCGTCGACGACCACCGGGCCGGGGCCGTCCGCGGAGGCGGCCTCGGCCGGGGTCAGCTTCGCGAAGTAATCCCGGAGCAGCTTCGTCGCCGCGGCGCAGTCGACCTTGCCGTGCGCGACGACGGTCGTCTTCGCGCCGCCCGTGCCGGTGACCTCGCCGCAGGGCACGCCGGGGGCCGTGGACCCGGCCGCCGCGGCCGCGGCGGGCACGGGAGCGGACGACGGCGCGGCGGGCGCCGGGTCGCCGCCGCAGCCGGCCAGGACGGCGGCCGCGGCGACGAGCAGCAGGGGGTACGCGAGTGTCTTCATGGGCCCTTCAGGAGCGCGGGAGAACGGAACGGACTCACTCGGACGGCACGACGGCGGCGAAGACCGTCTGCTCGCCCTTGGTGCAGGTGGTGCCGCCCTGGGCGGCGGGCGGCCCGGAGGTGCACAGCCAGCCGTCGACGGTCTCGTTCACCGCGTCGTTCGAGCCGGCGCCCTGGCGGCCGGTGATCTTGCGGTGGAAGTCGCCGACCAGCTTCGTCGCCGCGACGCAGCTGATCCCGGCGGCGCCGCTGTCGAAGACGTAGAGGGTCAGCCCACTGGCGGCGGCGACGGTGCCGCACGCCCCGGGTACCGACGGCGGCGGCCCGGACGGCCGGGTCACCGGGGGTGCCGCGGACTCGCTCCCGCCGGGGGCCGGTGCCGGCGGCGGAGTGCCGGCCGGCGTCGGCACTGACTCCGCGGTGGTGGCGGACGGCGGGGCCGGGGGAGCCTGTGCGGCGGGGTCGCCGGAGCAGGCGGCGAGCAGGGGCAGGGCGAGGCAGGCCACGAGCCACGTCCTCGTGGTGGTCGGGTGGGGCACCGCGTTCCTTCCTCCCCGGCTGCCGGCCGGTCGTCCTGGTCGCCGCGAGCGACGCGCCCACGGGTGTGCCGGAGATTACAACAGCGGCCCGGCGGCCCGGTCCGGTGGCCACCGGAATTATGTCCACAATGGACGATTAACATTCCGTTCACGCTCCGAAACCTTCCGCTGTCATCAAGAATCGATCGGTCTAATTCGCGCCGCGACGGTTAACAAACCGGCCCCGCGCACCGAAGATCTTGGTGGAAGCCGACGAGCTTCCCGTCCCCGTCACCCGTCCCGAATCCGTGAGAGCGATGAACGCCGACGCTGTGAGCACCGAAGACCCCTCCAGTCCGCCGACCGTCCCGAGCACCGTGGTCTGGTGCGGTGGCCGCCCGTACGTCCTCGAGGGACGAGCCGGCCGGGCCCGCTGGATGGGCACCGACTACCGCGGCCGCCCCGAGGCGCTGAGCAGCGCCGAACTGCAGCGACGCGGGTGGAGCCACCGGCGCCGCGCCAGCTGACCGGCCCGGCAGTGGCAGCGGCAGCGGCAGCGGCAGGAGCGTCTTGAATGACTCATTCAGGACCTCAGGCGTCTTGAATGAGTCATTCAAGACGCTTGCCCGGTGGTCCGGCCCCGAGCCGCTGTTTAATGGCCCCGTGAGCACAGCCGCCCCCGAACCCGCCGCTCAGGCAGGCCCCGCCGCCGAGCCGTCGCTGCTGCGGCAGGCCCTCAACGTCCCCAACATCCTCTCCCTGCTGCGGCTGGCCGGGGTCCCCGTCTTCCTCTGGCTGCTGCTCGGCCCGGAAGAAGACGGCTGGGCGCTGGCGCTGCTCGTCTTCAGCGCCCTGACCGACTGGCTCGACGGCAAGCTCGCCCGCTGGCTCAACCAGATGTCGCGGCTCGGCCAGCTGCTCGACCCCGCCGCCGACCGGCTCTACATTCTCGCCACCCTCGTCGCCTTCCTCGTCCGCGACATCATCCCGTGGTGGGTCGTCGTCCCGCTCGTCCTGCGGGAGGCCGTGCTCGGCGTCTGCGTCCTCACCCTGCGCCGGCGCGGCTTCGCGCCGCCCGAGGTCACCTACCTCGGGAAGGGGGCGACCTTCGTCCTGATGTACGCCTTCCCGTTCCTGCTGCTCGCGCAGGGTGGCTCGGACGTCGCCGCGTTCGCTCGGCCGGTCGGGTACGCCTTCACCATCTGGGGCGGCGTCCTCTACGTCTGGTCCGGGGTGCTCTACGTCGTGCAGGCGCGCAACGCGCTGCGAGGCACTCCCGCAGAGTGAGCTTCCGCCGGGTCGTGGCGGGCGGCTGGGCCGTGTGGGTGTAAGACTTCGCCCAACACTTTTCGCCAGTGAGGGTATGAAAGGGGACCGGCGGTGTCCGCTCCTGAAGAGCTTCGCTACACCGAGGAACACGAGTGGGTCGCCACCCGCGGCGAGGACACCCTCGTGCGCATCGGCATCACCGAGTACGCGCAGGACCAGCTCGGCGACGTCGTCTTCGTCGACCTGCCCGAGGTCGGCAGGCAGGTCAGCGCCGGGGACGTCTTCGGCGAGGTCGAGTCGACCAAGAGCGTCTCCGAGCTGTTCGCGCCCGTCGACGGGGAGGTCGTCGCGGTCAACGACGCCGTCGCCGATTCGCCGGAGCTGATCAACAGCGACCCCTACGGCGAGGGCTGGCTGATCGAGATCCGGCTCGACGACCCGGCGGGCCTGGAAGCCCTGCTCGAAGCCGAGGCGTACGACGCCCTGACCAAGGGCTGAAGCCCGCTCCGCCGGTTCGGGGAGCCGGGGCTCGGAGAATCGATCAGGCACGGTACGTTGGCAGCTACACGTTCTTGAGTACTGGCAACACAGCATGTGTGGAGGAGAGCTCAGGTGAGCACGAACGACGGGCCCGGCGGCGTTCCCCCGGAGCAGTCTCCGGAGCGGACCTCTGTCTTCCGGGCCGACTTCCTGGCCGAAGCCGAAGGCCGCGAGCCCGCCCCGGAAGCCCCGGTCCAGGGTGTCGACGCCCTGCCCGCGGGTTCGGCGCTGCTGGTCGTGAAGCGCGGCCCCAACGCGGGTTCGCGGTTCCTGCTCGACCGCGACACCACCAGCGCCGGGCGGCACCCGGACAGCGACATCTTCCTCGACGACGTCACGGTCTCCCGCCGGCACGCCGAATTCCGGCGTGAGGGCGGCGAGTTCGTCGTCATCGACGTCGGCAGCCTCAACGGCACCTACGTCAACCGCGAGCCGGTCGACCAGGCGGTGCTCGCCGGCGGCGACGAGGTGCAGATCGGGAAGTTCCGCCTGGTCTTCCTGACCGGCCCGGGGCACGGGGGCCAGGGGGCGCAGTGACGGCGGCCGGGCGGCCACAGAACCACGGACTGAGCATCGGGGCGGTACTCGCGCAGCTGCGCGGCGACTTCCCCGATGTCACCATCTCCAAGATCCGGTTCCTCGAAGCGGAAGGCCTGGTGCAGCCGGGCCGGACGCCTTCGGGGTACCGGCAGTTCGCCGCGGCGGACGTGGAGCGACTGAGGTTCGTCCTGGCCGCCCAGCGGGATCACTACCTCCCGTTGAAGGTCATCAAGGAGCAGCTGGACGCGGCGGACTCGGGGGCCGGGCCCGTCGCGGACCTGCCCCGCCCGCCGCGCCGGCTGGTGCCCATCGATGTGACGGCGGAGAACGTCGGCTTGCCCGTGGCGGAAGATTTCGCCGCGGGCAAAGAGCTGCGCCTGACCCAGGAGGAACTCCTGGAGCAGGCCGGTCTCGACGCGTCGGCACTGGCCGAACTGCAGCAGTACGGCCTGGTCCGGCCCGGTCCCGCCGGGTTCTTCGACCCGGACGCGGTGCTGGTGGCGCGGACGGTCAAGGCGATGACCGAATTCGGGATCGAACCGAGACACCTGCGTGCTTTCCGCGCCGCGGCCGACCGTGAGGTCGGGCTGCTGGAGCAGATCGTGACGCCGGTGTACCGGCATCGCGACCCGGAGGCCAAGTCCCGGGCCGACGAGGTGGTGCGGGAGCTCGCGGCACTGTCCGTGACCCTGCACACGCTGCTCGTGAAGGCGGGAATCCGCGGCGTCGCGGGATGTTGATCGATAACGGGGCAGTGAGATCCTCTTTGCGGTCCCATGTCAATGACTGAATGTTCGGCACCGCATGCCGTACCGTGAAGGCACGGGTTTGCGGCACGCGAACCGAGAGTGTCCGGACAGCGAGCACAGCGCACGGATGACGGGTAGCGTCGGGAGTATGGGCGTGAAGCCGGTTCAGCGCTGCGGCCCGTGTGCACGAGAGGGAGGCGAAGCCCGATGAGCGAAATGCGCGTCGTCGGTGTGCGGGTCGAGCTGCCCGCGAATCAGCCGATCTTGTTGCTGCGGGAAACCGAGGGTGAACGGTACCTGCCGATCTGGATCGGCTCGGTCGAAGCCACCGCCATCGCCTTGGAGCAGCAGGGTGTCCGCCCCGCCCGCCCGCTCACGCATGACCTGCTGAAAGAGGTCATCGGAGCGCTCGGCCGGGAGCTGGAGCAGGTCGTCATCACCGACCTGAAGGAGGGCACGTTCTTCGCGGAGCTCGTGTTCGACGGCGACATCCGGGTGTCCGCCCGGCCGAGCGACTCGGTGGCGCTCGCCCTGCGGATCGGCGTCCCGATCCACGCCGTGGATTCGGTGCTGGAGGAAGCCGGCCTGATCATCCCGGACGAGCAGGAGGACGAGGTCGAGAAGTTCCGCGAGTTCCTCGACTCCGTGTCGCCCGAAGACTTCCGCGGAGCAGACACCTGATTCCTTGCCTTGACGCGGACGTCAACGTCTAGCGTCGACAGCATGCGGATCGGAGAACTTGCGCAGCGCACGGGTGTCACCACCCGTGCGCTGCGGTTTTACGAGGACCAGGGCCTTCTGACGGCCCGGCGTTCGGCGAACGGCTACCGCGAGTACGACGAGGACGACCTCCAGCTGGTCCGGGAAATCCAGACCCTGCAGACAGTCGGCCTGACCCTCGACGAGACCCGGCCCTTCGTCGACTGCCTGCGCAGCGGCCACGAGACCGGCGACTCCTGTGCGAGTTCGATCGAGGTCTACCGGCGCAAGCTCGAAGAAGCCGACGCGCTCCTCGCGCGGCTGGGCGGAATCCGCGGCGAACTGGCCGGGAAACTCGCCGCCGCCCTCGCCCGGCAGGCGCCCGATCCGTGTGTCGTGCCCGAATCCCCGCGCTCGTGAAGGAGCCCTGTCATGTCCGAAGTTGCTGACGTCACCGATGCGACCTTCGCCGAGGTCCTCGGCAGCGACGTCCCCGTGCTCGTCGAGTTCTGGGCCACCTGGTGCGGCCCGTGCCGGATGGTCGGCCCGGTGCTCGCGCAGCTGGCCGCCGAGCGGGACGGCGAGCTCGCCGTCCGCAAGATCAACGCCGACGAGAACCCCGAGACCACCCGCTCCTACCAGGTCATGTCGCTGCCGACGATGATCCTCTTCTCGGGTGGCGAGCCGGTCGAGACGATCGTCGGCGCGTTCCCGAAGGCCCGCATCGAAGACCGGCTCGACCGGGCGCTCAAGGCGCCGTCGCTTTGACGAAGGTGTCCGCGACCTCGCGCCCGTACCGCTCCAGGTCAAGCGCGGGGTCGGCCGCGTAGGCCGCGGCCACGCCGTCGATGGCCTGCGCGACGGACATCGCCATCACCTCGGGGGTGAACTCGCCGAACGCGCCCTCGGCCTGGCCCTGCTTCAGCTGGCGGGCCAGGCCGTGCACGCGCATGTCGTCGACCAGCACCTTCGTCATCACCCAGCCGTCGGCGTCGTCGGCGTTGGCCGCGAGCTCGGTCAGCGTCCGGACGCACTCGGGGTAGGCGCGCAGGAACGCCACCGACGTTTCGATGTGCGCCCGCAGGTAGCCGGGCCGGTCGGCCGGGTCGAGGCCGCCGCCGGTGCGCTCGGCGAGGAACTCGTTCTTCGTCTCGACGACCGTGCTGAGCACGGCCTGCATCAGGCCGGCCTTGTTCGTGAAGTGGTACGAGATCAGCCGGGTGCTGCTGAGCCCGGCGCGCTCCTTGATCTTGGCGAAGGTGGTCCGGCGGTAGCCGAGGTCGGCCAGGACGCCGATGGTCGCGCCGATGATCTGCGCCCGGCGCGCGGCCTCGGTGACGCTGAGGCCCATCTCGGCCATGAGGTCGGTGTTTACTTGCATGAGTAAAAATTTACCTGGCTGAGTAAAAACTGTCCAGTGGGTTTGGCCGGCCACGAGCGGGGGTACGGCGAACGGCTCAAAGGCTCAGCCGAGCGTCGAGGCTTGCCGCGCGTCGCGTTGACCGGCACTGTCCGGGCGCTTACCGTCGAAGAAGAGAAATTGCCACGGTGTGATTAACGGTCTGGGGCCGGGCCGTGGCGGTTGATCTCCGGCGGGTCCCGCTCCTGGGGCTCCTCCGGCTGTCATTCGCCGGCCGCCTGGTCGGGCGAGGGGAGGCTTGCGTGGTCGAGGCTGGTTCCGAGAAGCAGCCTGTCGAGGTCGCGACTGGTGAGCAGGGGGAACTGTTCCCCGACGACTCGCTGCCCGACGAGCTGGTGGGCTACCGGGGTCCGGCGGCGTGCCAGATCGCCGGCATCACCTACCGGCAGCTCGACTACTGGGCCCGGACCAAACTGGTCGCGCCCAGCATCCGCACCGCGCACGGCTCCGGCTCGCAGCGGCTGTACTCGTTCAAGGACATCCTGGTCCTCAAGGTCGTCAAGCGGCTCCTGGACACCGGGGTCTCGCTCCAGAACATCCGGGTCGCCGTCGACCACCTGCGTCTCCGCGGCGTCCGCGACCTGGCCCGGGTGACGCTGTTCTCCGACGGCACCACGGTCTACGAGTGCACGTCGCCGGAGGAGATCGTCGACCTGCTCCAGGGCGGTCAGGGCGTGTTCGGCATCGCCGTCAGCGGCGCGATGCAGGAAATCAGCGGCACGATCCACGAGTTCCAGGCCGAACGCGCGGACGGCGGCATCGTCGAGACGCACGAACCGGACGAACTCACCCAGCGCCGCAACGCCCGCAAGACCGGGTGATCATCGCTGCGGCGGACGGAGTAAGGTTCTCCTCGCGGTCGACGAATCCGCGCGGGAGAGTCCGAGTCACACCTTGAGCTCGGCGCCGAAGGAGCAAGTCCTCCCCGGAACCTCTCAGGCACCCTGGACCGCGCGGACGAGACGCCTCTGGAAAGCGGGTCGTCAGGACACAGCCTGATGGCCCCGCCGACGGTGCAAGCCCGGCAAACTGCGGGCGAAACTCTCAGGCGCCTCCTTCGGGAGGTACGGACAGAGTGGGGAGGACCCGGACATCGCCGTCCCGGTCCACCCCCGCTGTCCCCAGGAGACCATCGTGGATCCGTCACTCGCCTCCCTGGAACAGGGCATTCCCTTCGTCGACCGGCACATCGGGCCCGGTCCGGACGACCTCCGGCGCATCCTCGACGTCATCGGTGTCGCCTCCCTCGACGAACTCGCCGAGCGGGCCGTGCCGGGGTCGCTGCGGGAGTCCGCCCGGCCGCTCGAACTGCCGCCCGCCGCCTCCGAAGCGCAGGCCCTCGCCGAACTCCGCGAGCTGGCCGCCCGGAACCGGCCGACCGCCGCCATGATCGGGCTCGGCTACCACGACACCGTCACCCCGCCCGTCATCCGGCGCACCGTGCTCGAGAACCCGGCCTGGTACACCGCCTACACGCCCTACCAGCCCGAGATCTCCCAAGGGCGGCTCGAAGCGCTGCTCAACTTCCAGACCATGGTCGCGGACCTGACCGGGCTTCCCGTCGCCAACGCCTCCCTGCTCGACGAGGCCACCGCGGCCGCCGAGGCGATGACCCTGGTGCGCCGGGCCGGAAGGACGAAGTCGCACCGGTTCGTCGTCGACCAGGACACCCTGCCGCAGACCCTCGCCGTGCTGCGGACCCGGGCCGAGCCGCTCGGTATCGAGGTCGTCGTCGAGGACCTTTCGCAAGGATTGACCGGGCTCGGGCTGGGCGGGGACTTCTTCGGCGTGCTCCTGTCCTACCCGGGCGCGTCCGGCGCGGTCCGGGAGCTCGACCTCACCATCAGCGAGGCCAAGAAGCACGGTGCGGCCGTGATCGTCGCCGCCGACCCCCTCGCCCTCACCCTGCTCCGGCCGCCGGGCGAGCTCGGCGCCGACGTCGCCATCGGGTCGACGCAGCGGTTCGGCGTCCCACTCGGCTTCGGCGGGCCGCACGCCGCCTACCTGGCGGTGCGCCAGGGCCTGGAACGGCAGCTGCCCGGTCGGCTGGTCGGCGTCTCGAAGGACGCCGACGGCACCCCCGCGTACCGGCTCGCCCTGCAGACGCGCGAACAGCACATCCGCCGCGAGAAGGCGACGTCCAACATCTGCACCGCGCAGGTCCTCCTGGCCGTGATGGCGTCGATGTACGCGGTCTACCACGGGCCCGAGGGGCTGCGCTCGATCGCGCTGCGGGCGCACCGGATGGCCACCGTGCTGGCCGCAGGCCTCGCCGAGGGCGGCGTCGAGGTCGTGCACGGCGAGTTCTTCGACACGGTCGTCGCGGCCGTGCCCGGCCGGGCGGACACGGTCGTCGCTGTGGCGCGTGACCTCGGCATCTCGCTGCGCCGGATCGACGACGACCACGTCGGCATCGCCTGCGACGAGACCACCACCCGCGAGCGGCTTTCCTGCGTGTGGAAGGCGTTCGGCGTTTCGGTGTCCGATGTGGATGGTCTGGACGCGGACACCGCGGACGCCCTCCCGGCGCCGCTGCGGCGCACGAGCGGATACCTCACGCACCCGGTGTTCCACGCGCACCGCTCGGAAACCGCGATGCTGCGCTACCTGCGGCGGCTGGCCGACTCCGACGTCGCCCTCGACCGGAGCATGATACCGCTGGGCTCGTGCACCATGAAGCTCAACGCCACCGCCGAAATGGAGCCGGTCACCTGGCCGGAGTTCGCCGGCCTGCACCCGTTCGCGCCGGCCGAAGACGCCGCCGGGCTCCTGGACGTGGCCGCCGACCTGAGCGCGTGGCTCGCCCGGATCACCGGCTACGACGCGGTTTCCCTGCAGCCCAACGCCGGCAGCCAGGGCGAGTTCGCGGGCCTGCTCGCCATCCGCGCCTACCACCGCTCCCGGGGCGAGGCCGCGCGTGACGTCTGCCTGATCCCGGCCAGCGCGCACGGCACGAACGCGGCCAGCGCGGTGATGGCGGGCATGCGGGTGGTCGTCGTCCGCTGCGACGACGAGGGCAACATCGATCTCGCCCACCTGCAGTCCACAGTGGACGAGCACCGCGCCGACCTGGCCGCCATCATGCTGACGTACCCGTCGACGCACGGGGTCTACGAGGACACCGTCGGCGAGGTCTGCGCGGCGGTGCACGACGCGGGCGGACAGGTGTACGTCGACGGCGCCAACCTGAACGCGCTGATCGGCGTCGCCCAGTACGGCCGCTTCGGCGCCGACGTCTCGCACCTCAACCTGCACAAGACGTTCTGCATCCCGCACGGCGGGGGCGGCCCCGGCGTCGGCCCGATCGGGGTCCGCGCACACCTGGCGCCGTTCCTGCCGAACCACCCGCTGCAACCGGCGGCCGGCCCGGCCACCGGCGTCGGCCCGGTCAGCGCGGCGCCGTGGGGGAGCGCGTCGATCCTCCCGATTTCGTGGGCCTACGTCCGGATGATGGGGGCCGAGGGCCTCCGCCGGGCGACGCTCGTCGCGGTCGCCAACGCCAACTACGTCGCCCGCCGCCTCGACGGCCACTACCCGGTGCTCTACGCCGGCCGCGAAGGCCTCGTCGCGCACGAATGCATCCTCGACCTCCGGCCGCTGACGAAGGCCACCGGCGTCACGGTCGACGACGTCGCGAAACGGCTGGCGGACTACGGCCTGCACGCGCCGACGATGTCGTTCCCGGTCGCCGGCACGCTGATGGTGGAGCCGACGGAAAGCGAAGACCTCGCCGAACTCGACCGCTTCTGCGCGGCGATGATCGCGATCCGCGCGGAAATCGACCGCGTCGCGGCGGGGGAGTGGCCCGTCGAGGACTCGCCGCTGCGGCAGGCACCGCACACCGCCCGCTGCGTCGCCGGCGAGTGGAACCGGCCCTACAGCCGCGAGACGGCGGTGTTCCCCGCCGGTACGGGCGCGCCCAAGATCTGGCCGCCCGTCCGCCGGATCGACGGCGCCGCGGGCGACCGGAACCTGGTCTGCTCCTGCCCGCCCCCGGAGGCGTTCGGCGAAAGTTCGTGAAGGCCACCTTCAGGAACTTGAAGTTCCTCAAGGTGGCCTTCACGAACTTGCCACCCGGCGCACTGCGGGCTCACAGGAACGCCGGGTAGGTTGACGCGCATGGCGAGTGCGCACGGTCCCGTCCGGACGTCCGTGGTCGTGACCGGCGGCAGCGGCTTCATCGGCCGGGCCGTCGTGCGCGCCCTTCGCGAGCGGGGCGTGCCGGTCACCGCCGTCGACCGGGTTCCCTTTCCCGAAGACGCGGACGGCGTCCGCGTGGTCACCGGGAACCTGCGCGACGCGGCCGTCCGCGAGGAAGCCGTGACCCGCGAGACGGCGGCGATCGTGCACCTCGCCGGGCTGACGTCGGTGCTGAAGTCGGTCGAGCTGCCCGAGGACACCTTCGCCGACAACGTCCTGGTCACCCAGGAACTCCTCGAACTGGCGCGCCGCCACGAGGTGCCGAAGTTCCTGCTCGCCTCGACCAACGCGGTGATCGGCAACGTCGGCGGCGCCACCATCACCCCGGACCTGCCGCTGCGCCCGCTGACGCCGTACGGGGCCACCAAGGCGGCGTGCGAAATGCTGCTGTCGGGCTACGCCGGCGCGTACGGCATGACGACGTGTGCGTTGCGGTTCACCAATGTCTACGGCCCGGGAATGTCCCACAAGGACAGTTTCGTGCCGCGGATGATGCGGGCCGCGCTGACCGGCGGCGGGGTCAAGGTCTACGGCGACGGCCGCCAGCGCCGCGATCTCGTGCACGTCGACGACGTCGTGCGGGCGGTGTTGTCGGCCCTCGACAGCGGCTACTCCGGCCGGGCGATCGTCGGCGCCGGGCGCTCGGTGTCCGTGCTGGAGATGGTCGAAGCCGTGCGCGAGGTGACCGGCGCCGAGCTGCGGGTCGAGCACGTCGAGGCCCCGGCCGGGGAGATGCCCGCGGTCGTCGTCGACGTCTCGGCGAGCGCGGAGACCATCGGCTACCGGCCGGAGGTCTCGCTGACCGACGGCCTCGCCACGGCGTGGAAGTACTTCTCCGGCCTCGAGAACCAGTGAAGGTCTTTCTCAAGCGCCACTGGCTGCTCCTCCTGCTCCTCGTCCCGGCGATCACCCTCCGGGTGCTGACCTGGCTGGCCTACCGGCCCGCGCTGCTGTTCATCGATTCCTTCCGGTACATCGACAACCTGCACGCCCTGCGCGCCGACCAGCTCGACCCGATCGGCTACGACCTCGTCCTGCGGCCCCTGCTGGCCGTCGGCGGGCTCGCCTGGGTCGCCGCGGTCCAGCACGCCGGCGGGGTGCTGATCGCGATCGGCGTCTACGCGCTGGTCCTGCGCCTCGGGGGCCGTCCGTGGGTCGGCGCGCTCGCCGCGGCCCCGGTGCTGCTCGACGCCTACCAGCTGCAGATCGAGCAGAACATCATGTCCGAGGTGACGTTCGAGGCCGTCCTCCTCGGACTCCTCTGGCTGCTGCTCGGCTGGGGCACGCCGGGCTGGAAGCGGGCCGGCGCGGCGGGCCTGCTGCTCGGCTTCGGCGTGCTGACCCGGCTGATCGGGATCTCGCTCGCCCTCCCGCTGCTGGTCTTCCTCGTCGTCGCCGGGGGAGCGTGGCGGCAGTGGGCGGGCTGGCGCCGGGCCGGCGTCGGGCTGCTGGGCCTGCTCGCCGTGCTCGTGCCGTATGCGGCGCGGGTGCACGCGGAGACCGGCAAGTGGGGCCTGTCCGGACCGTCCGGGAACATGCTCTACGGCCGCACCGCCGCCGTCGCCGACTGCGCGAAGCTCCACCTCGACCCGGTGCTGCAGGTCTTCTGCCCGGCCGAACCCCGCGAAACCCGGCTCGTCGACAACTACACCCACGCCGACCTCGACCCGAACTGGCCCGGCCCGCTGCCCCCGGGCGCGGACAAGGCCGCCCTGGCCCACCAGTTCGCCGTCGACGTCCTGAAGGAGCAGCCGGGCGACGTCGCCGGCGCGATCCTGGACGACTTCGCCAAGAGCTTCGCCTGGACCCGCGAGCAGGACCCCACCGACGTCCCCCTGGACCGGTGGCAGTTCCAGCCGACCTACCCGCAGTGGGCCGACCAGTCCCTGATCGACCTGGTCACGCAGCAGAACGACGGCGTCGTCGCGAGCGTCGACCGGCCCCTCGCCAAGATCCTGCGCGACTACCAGCTCGGCGGCGGGTACGTCCCGGGCGCGGTCCTCGGCATCGGCGCGCTCCTCGGCCTCCTGACGGTGTTCCGGCGCAAGAAACCCCTGGACCGCGCCCAGGCGGGAGCGCTGCTCGCGACGTCCGGCGGACTCCTCCTGCTGTTCGCCTCGGCGGTGTTCCAGTTTTCGTGGCGCTACCAGCTTCCGGCGCTCGTGCTGCTGCCGGTCGCCGGAGCGCTGGGCTTCACCACGCTGACGTCGGCGAGCCGGAAGCGGCTCGGCGCCTTCCCCGACGACGTCGACTCCGGCGCCCTCGACGACTTCCGCGGCCGGCACCCCGGGCTCGGACTGGCGCCGCTGACCGTCGTCATCGCCGCCTACAACGAAGCCGGTGGCATCGGCGAGGTCCTGGAGAAGATGCCGGACGAGTGCCTCGGCATGCCGGTGGACGTCCTCGTCGTCGTCGACGGCGGGACCGACGACACGGCCGCGATCGCCGAGGCGCACGGCGCGTACGTGTGTGTCGCGCCGCGCAACCGCGGCCAGGGTGCGGCGCTGCGGCTGGGCTACCACCTCGCGGCGGAAGGCGGCGCCGACTACGTCGTGACGACCGACGCCGACGGCCAATACGACAACAGCGAGCTGGAGGCGCTCGTTCGCCCGGTCGTCGACGGCACGGCGGACTTCGTCACCGGGTCGCGGCGGCTCGGGCACGAGGAGGCCGACAGCCGCGTCCGGTGGCTCGGCGTGCGGGTGTTCGCGGCGCTGGCGTCGGTGCTCACGGCCCGGCGGATCACCGACACGTCGTTCGGCTTCCGCGCGATGCGGGCGGAGCTGGCCTGCGCGGTCCCGCTGCGCGAGCCGCAGTACCAGTCGTCGGAGCTGCTGCTCGGCAGCACCGCCCGCGGCGCCCGCGTCACCGAGCTGCCGATGAGCATGCGGCTGCGCAAGGCGGGCAAGAGCAAGAAGGGCGGCAGCCTCGTCTACGGCGCCAACTACGCCCGGGTCATGACCGGGACGTGGTGGCGGGGGTACGTGCTGCGCCGCGGCCGAACACGAACCGGTCGAGCAGCGTGAACTTGACGACGAACATCAGCGCGTAGCTGCCGACGTACGCGCCGTCGACGAGCACGACCCACCAGAAGTGCGGCAGGCCCAGGGGCGTCAGCAGCGAGCCCGCGAGGGTCGTCAGGCCGATCGAGGCCAGCCCGCCGAGCCCGATCACCGCGAGGTAGGGCAGCAGTTCGCGCCGGACCCGCGGCCGCCCGGTGCGGCCCCACACCCAGCGCCGCGTGACCAGGAAGTTCAACACCGCACCGGCCGCCCAGGCCAGCGTGCTCGCCAGGGCCGCGGCGCCGCCGGTGGCCAGCACGGCGAGCAGCACGACCTGGCTGAGGACCGTGGCGGCGACGGACGTCGTCGCGGCGCGCGCCAGCCGGGCCCAGCCGCGGCGGCGGGTCTTCTCCGCCGTGCGGGGCCGCACGCTGTTGGTTACGGTCGTCATGTCCCCATCCTCCCCGCGGGCCGGTCGCGCCGCCGTCCGACCCCCTCACACATAGGAGATTCACAGGTCATTGCCAGGTCCTCATCAGCACGCGATCTATAGCGTTCGGGTGGCGTAAACGAGCAGGAAAGGCGGCACAATGCGGGTGCTGGTTCTCGGCGGTGACGGATATCTGGGCTGGCCGACCGCGCTGCACTTATCGGACAAAGGCCACGAGGTGGCCGTTCTCGACAATTTCGCGCGGCGCGGGTACGACGCCGAACTCGGTGTCGAAAGCCTGGTCCCGATCGAATCCCTCGCCGGCCGCATCGCCGCCTGGCACGAGGTTTCCGGCCGCACGATCACCAGCTACGAAGGCGACCTCCTCGACGCGGAGTTCCTGTTCGAAGCGGTGCGTGACTTCGCGCCGGATGCCGTCGTCCACTACGCCGAGCAACGGTCGGCGCCGTATTCCATGATCGACCGCGAACACGCGGTGTACACGCAGCACAACAATGTGGTCGGGACGCTGAACCTGCTCTACACGATCGCGGAGATCAATCCCGCGATCCACCTGGTCAAACTCGGCACGATGGGCGAATACGGCACGCCGAACATCGACATCGAAGAAGGCTGGCTGGAACTCGAGCACAACGGGCGCCGCGATCGCGTGTTGTTCCCGAAACGGCCGGGTTCTTTCTACCACCTCACCAAGGTGCACGATTCCCACAACATCGAATTCACCTGCCGCGCGTGGGGCCTGCGCGCGACGGACCTCAACCAGGGCGTGGTGTACGGCCAGCAGACCCCGCAGACGGCGCTGGACCCGAAGCTGGCGACCCGCTTCGACTACGACGCCGTGTTCGGCACGGTGCTCAACCGGTTCGTCATCCAGGCCGTGCTGGGCCAGCCGCTGACGGTGTACGGCAAGGGCACGCAGACCCGCGGGCTGATCGACATCCGCGACACCGTGGAATGCATCCGCCTGGCCGTCGAGCACCCGGCGTCGCCCGGCGAGTTCCGGGTGTTCAACCAGATGACGGAGAGCATGCCGGTGGCCGGGATCGCCGAGCTGGTGGCCGACCGCTTCCCGGGGCCGGTGCAGATCGAGCAGCTGGAGAACCCGCGCACCGAAGCACCGGAGCACTACTACAACGTGAAGCACACCGGGCTGGTCGGGCTGGGCCTGGAGCCACACCTGCTGTCGGACACGCTGATCGAGTCGATGTTCGACATCGTGGGCGCCAACAAGCACCGGGTGAACCCGGAGAAGCTGCGCCCGACCGTCCGCTGGCGGGGCGCGCTGAAAGCCTGAAGCGCACCGTGCGGGCTCCCGCGCCCGGGATGCGCCCCAAGGCGGCCTTGGTTGCGTCTGACGCAACCAAGGCGGCCTTCGGTGCGTCTGACGCACCGAAGGCCGCCTTGGGGCGCTCGGGGTCTGGAGTCCGGGAGCCCGCACGGGCTGGTCAGCCGGGCAGCTTGTCGAGAAAGCCGTGCACCCGGGCGATCTTCCCGTCTTCGAACTCGACGACGTCGAACCCGATGGCGACCGGCTCGGCACCGGGAGCGCCGAGGTACCACCGGAAGCGGGCGAGGTCGTGGTGCGCGTCGGGTTCGGCGGGCAGGCTGAAGGTGAGCCCGCCGAACTGCTGCTGCGCCCCGGCGACGAACCGGTCGATCCCGTCGTGCCCGCTGACGGCGCCGAGGGGGTCGGTGTAACCGGCGTCCGCGGTGAAGACGTCGGCGACGAGGGCGCGCCGCTTGTCGCCGTCGGTCTCGTTCCAGACGGCGATGTACTGCTCGACGATGGTTCGGGCGTCGGTCATGGGTGGTTCCTTTCGTTGGGGGACAACGGTTTCCGCCGTCCCGGCGCTGGAACCCACTCTGGCGGTGCGGCGGCGGCGCGTCGATTACGCGAGAGGTAATGCGGAGCCATTACCCCCGAAGTAATGGCAGCGGCTCCGTGATCGCCGTAGCGTCGCTCGCGTGACGACCATGATGCAGGCGCGGCAGCGGCCCGTCGGGGAGCTGCTGCGCGAATGGCGGGACCGGCGCCGGATCAGCCAGCTCGATCTGGCGATCTCGGCGGACATCTCCACCCGCCACCTGAGCTTCGTGGAAACCGGGCGCTCCAAGCCGAGCCGGGACATGGTGCTGCGCCTCGGCGAGCACCTCGACGTCCCGCTGCGGGAACGCAACCGGCTGCTGCTCGCCGCCGGGTACGCGCCCGCCTTCACCGAGACCGCGCTGAAGGACCCCGGGATGGACGCCGTCCGGCGGGCCGTGCGGCAGCTGCTCACCGGGCACGAGCCGTACCCGGCCGCCGTCGTCGATCGGAACTGGGACCTCGTCGACGCCAACGCCGCCGTCGGTCTCTTCGTCGCCGGGATCCCGCCCGAGCTGACCACCAACGTCCTGCGCGCGACCCTGCACCCCGACGGCATGGCGCCGCACGTGCTCAACCTGGGGGAGTGGCGGGCCCACCTGCTCGGGCGGCTGCGGCGCCAGGTGACCCAGACCGCGGACGCCGGCCTGGCCGAGCTCCTGGACGAACTGCGCGGCTACCCGTGCGACCAGCCCGTGCCCGAGGTGGAAGTCCCCGGACCGGGTGACATCTTCGTGCCGCTGAAGTTCCGCCACGACGGCACCGACCTCACGTTCTTCAGCGCGGTGGCCACGTTCGGCACCCCGCTGGACGTCACCGTGGCGGAACTGGTGATCGAGTCGTTCTTCCCGGCCGACCCGGCGACGGCGGCGTATCTGCGCGAGCGGGCCGTCCGGGTGGGATGATGGGGATCCGCGCAGCATCCGAAGTGAGGATCACCGGTTGATGGCCGTCCCGCCTTCGCTCGCCCTGTCCGTCGGAGTCCGCATCCCCCAGCTGCTGTTCGGCGTCGCCGGTCTGTCCCCGGCCGAAACCGGCCGCGCCGTCCGCATCGCCCTCGACACCGGATACCGCGGCATCGACGCCACGCCGGGCAGCGAGACGGCGGTGGGCGCGGCGCTCGTCACGGCCGAGGTGCCGCGCGAGGACCTCTTCGTCAGCGTCCACGTGCCCGCCCAGGGCTACGACATCGCCCGCCGGGCCGCCGACCAGGTACTGGCGGCGCTGCAGCTGGAGCGGGCCGACCTGTGCCTGCTGGACGGCACCCAAGGCGCCTTCACCGACACCTGGCGCGTGCTGAGCCGGCTGCGCGCCGAAGGGCGGGCCCACGCGATCGGCGTCGCCGGCTTCGGCGCCTCCGAGCTGCGCCGGCTGATCGACGCGACCGGCTCGGTGCCCGCGGTGAACCAGGTCGAGCTGCACCCCTGGCTGCAGCAGGTGCCGCTGCGCGAGTTCCACGCCGAGCGCGGCATCGTCACGGCCGCCGCCAGCCCGGCCGCGAACGCGGCGCTGCTGTCCGACGAGACGATCACCGCGCTCGCCGCCAAGTACGGCAAGACCCCGGCCCAGATCGTGCTCCGGTGGCACCTGCAGAACGGCACGGTCGCGGTGGCGGCCTCGGCCACCACGACCCGGATCCGCGAGAACTTCGGGATCTTCGACTTCGAGCTGGCCGACGACGACCTCGCCGTGGTGGCCGAGCTCGACAACGGCACCCGGGTCTAGCGTCTTGAATGACTCATTCAGTTGTCGGTGTCCCTGGCGGGACGTCCGTGCTGGGGTGAAAATCGTGTCTGGTCGCTTGC
Source organism: Amycolatopsis sp. lyj-109 (assembly GCF_046548995.1). Lineage (NCBI taxonomy): Bacteria > Bacillati > Actinomycetota > Actinomycetes > Pseudonocardiales > Pseudonocardiaceae > Amycolatopsis > Amycolatopsis sp. lyj-109. Next base: position 47 of record NZ_JAJPWR010000021.1, on the reverse strand, counting down.
GTGACGTCGTGTGTCCTTGGCGCTGGGTCGAGGCCGTCATTCAGTCT
>NZ_JAJPWR010000020.1:0-171720 GCF_046548995.1 Amycolatopsis sp. lyj-109 | reverse complement strand
CCGACGACCGGAGACCTCACCGTGGACGTGCTGGACCAGCCAGCACGACCCAGCACGCCCACCACCCACAACAAGATCAACAACCCAGCCTCAAGATCACCAAAAATCAAATCGGTGGATCCGGGTCAGACGTCCTGAATGAGTCATTCAAGACGTTCGAAACCCCCTGCCGCACCCGCCACCGGCCTCCGCGGCTTTCGGGTAAAGATGGACACGTGGACGTGGACCTGGTCGTGCCGATGAAACACCCCCGCGACGGCAAGTCGCGGCTGCGTGGTGCCGTCGAGGCGGACCGCCACCCCGGGCTGGTACTGGCGCTCGCCGCCGACACGCTCGCCGCCGTCGTCTCCAGTGGGCGGATCAGGCGCGTGCTGCTCGTCGCCGCCGATCCGGAAGCCGTCGCCGAGCTGGGCGAGCTCGGTGTGGAGATCGTCGCCGAACCTGCCGAACAGACCCTCAATGCCGCCTTCCGCCACGGCGAAGCCCTGCTCAAAGCCGACGATCCGGGCGCCGTCGTCGGCGCGCTGCAGGCCGACCTCCCCGCCCTCCGCGCCGGCGATCTCACGGCCGCCCTCGCCGAGGCCGCCGGAAACCGGGCCTTCGTCGCCGATCGGCAGGGCACCGGCACCACCCTGCTGCTGGCCGCCGCCGGCGAGCCCCTCGATCCCCGCTTCGGGGCCGGCTCGGCGCGGCGGCACGCCGCGTCCGGGGCCGTCTCCCTGTCCCAGGCGCTGCCGACCCTCCGCAGCGACGTCGACACCCCCGATGATCTCGCCCACGTCCGCGCCCTCGGTGTCGGAAAACACACCGCCGCCCACCTCGGCGATCCATGCCCGGTATCGCGCTGAGCTGTTCATCCGACCTTCACCGTGGTCTGCGCAAATCCGCGTGACGTAGTGAAGAATGGGGGCCGTGAGCACAGACGACGGCGGCACGCCCGCACCGCGGAGGCGACGGAACCCGGCCAGCGGATCTTCGGAGACGGCGAAGAAGGCCACCCCCGCCAAACCGGTGACCGCCAAGAAGGTCCCGTCGAAGTCCACCGCGCGCGACACCGCCGCCCGTGCCACCGCGGGCAAGGCCAGAACCCGCAAGACCACCTCGCCCGCGGCCGCCCCGCGTCGCCGCAGCTCCACGCAGGGCAACCCGCGTGGCGCCGAGGAGTTCCGGGCCGTCCCGTCGGCGCCGCCCGCCGTCACCGCCGCGCCGACCGCCGTCGAGACGCTGCCCGACGACCGGTACTTCAACCGCGAGCTCTCGTGGCAGGACTTCAACGCCCGCGTGCTCGCGCTGGCCGAGGACGAGTCGCAGCCGCTGCTGGAGCGGGCGAAGTTCCTCGCCATCTTCGCGTCCAATCTGGACGAGTTCTACATGGTCCGCGTCGCCGGCCTGAAGCGCCGCGACGAGACCGGCCTCCTGGTGCGCAGCGCGGACGGGCTCACCCCGCGCGAGCAGCTCGGCTACATCGCCAAGCGCAACCAGGACCTGGTCGAGCGGCAGACCGGCGCGTTCGAGAAGCACCTGCGCCCGCAGCTGGCCGAGCAGGACATCCACATCGTCGGCTGGGCCGACCTGGCCGGCGCCGACCAGCTCCGGCTGTCCAGCTACTTCTCCGAGCAGATCTTCCCGGTCCTGACGCCGCTGGCCGTCGACCCGGCGCACCCGTTCCCCTACATTTCCGGCCTTTCGCTCAACCTCGCGGTGACGGTCCGCGACCCGGAAGGCGGCACCGAGCGCTTCGCCAGGGTGAAGGTGCCGAGCAACGTGCCGCGCCTGATGCGCGTCGAGTCCGAGCGAACCAGCCGCACGGCGACGTTCCTCCCCCTCGAAGAGCTCATCGCCGCCCACCTGGGTGAGCTGTTCACCGGCATGGACGTCACCGAGCACCACGTCTTCCGCGTCACCCGCAACGCCGACTTCGAGGTCGACGAGGACCGCGACGAGGACCTCCTCCAGGCCCTCGAGCGCGAGCTGGCGCAGCGCCGCTTCGGCCCGCCGGTGCGCCTCGAGGTCGCGCAGGACATGAGCGAGCACATGCTCGAGCTGCTGCTGCGCGAGCTGGACGTCGACCCGGCGGACGTCGTCGAGGTGCCCGGCCTGCTCGACCTGACCTGCCTGCACCAGCTGTCCGCCGTGGACCGCAAGGAGCTGAAGGACCGGCCGTTCGTCCCGGCGACGCACCCGGCGTTCGGCGAGCGCGAGACGCCGAAGAGCGTGTTCGCGACGCTGCGCGAGGGCGACGTGCTGGTGCACCACCCGTACGACTCGTTCTCGACGAGCGTGCAGCGGTTCATCGAGCAGGCGGCGGCCGACTCGAAGGTCCTCGCGATCAAGCAGACCCTGTACCGGACGTCCGGTGACTCCCCGATCGTCGACGCGCTGATCGACGCCGCGGAGGCGGGCAAGCAGGTCGTCGCGCTGGTCGAGATCAAGGCGCGCTTCGACGAGCAGGCGAACATCACCTGGGCGCGGACGCTGGAGCGCGCGGGCGTGCACGTCGTGTACGGCCTGGTCGGGCTGAAGACGCACTGCAAGGTGTCGATGATCGTGCGCCAGGAGGGCTCGACGATCCGGCGCTACTGCCACATCGGCACCGGCAACTACAACCCGAAGACCGCGCGGCTCTACGAGGACATCGGCCTGTTCACCGCCGACCCGAGCATCGGCGCGGACGTCACGGACCTGTTCAACGTGCTGACCGGCTACTCGCGGCAGGACACCTACCGGACGATCCTGACCTCGCCGCACGGCATCCGCCGCGGCATCGTGCGCGCGATCGGCGAGGAGATCGAGCTGGCGCGGGCCGGGCAGCAGGCCGGGATCCGGATCAAGTGCAACTCGCTGGTCGACGAGCAGGTGATCGACGCGCTGTACCACGCGTCCCAGGCCGGGGTGCCGGTCGAGATCGTGGTCCGCGGGATCTGCACGCTGAAGCCGGGCGTCGAGGGGTTGTCGGAAAACATCCACGTCCGGTCGATCCTCGGCCGGTTCCTCGAGCACTCGCGGGTCTTCCACTTCCGGGCGGGCGGGACGCACTGGCTCGGCAGCGCGGACATGATGCACCGCAACCTGGACCGGCGGATCGAGGCGCTGGTGCGCGTCAAGGATCCGAAGCTGACCGCGCAGCTCGACAACATCTTCGACTCCGCGCTGGACCCGGCGACGCGCTGCTGGGTGCTGACCGAGAGCGGCGAGTGGTCGCCGTCCCCCTCCGACGGCTCGCGGGTGCGTGACCACCAGCTGGAGCTGGCGAAGCTGCACGGGGCCGCCGGATGACCCAGGAGGTACGGGCGGCCGGCGCGGTGCTGTGGCGCGGCGCCGGGAGCGCGACGGAAGTCGCGCTGGTGCACCGCCCGCGGTACGACGACTGGTCGTTCCCGAAGGGGAAACTCGACCCGGGCGAGACGATCGCCCAGGCCGCGGTGCGGGAAGTCCGGGAGGAAACGGGATTCACGGCGGTACTGGGCCGCTACCTGGCCCGGACGGCGTACCCGGTGCCGGCGCGCACCGGCTCCGGGACGGTGCCGAAGACGGTCGACTACTTCGCGGCGGAAGCGGTCTCCGGCGAGTTCGAGGCGAACGACGAGGTCGACGAGCTGCGCTGGCTCGACCCGACGGCGGCGGAAAAACTGCTTTCGCGGCCGGAAGACATCCGGGTGCTGCGGGCGTTCTGCGAGCTCCCGGTGGGGCTGACGACGCTGTTGCTGGTGCGGCACGCCAAGGCGGGCAAGCGCGACGAGTGGTCCGGCGACGACGACCTCCGGCCGCTGTCCGAGGCGGGCCTGCGCCAGGCGGCGGCGCTGCGCCGGGCGCTGTCGTTGTTCGGCCCGGACCGGGTGTTGTCGGCGCCGCGGCTGCGGTGCGTGCAGACGGTCCATGGGGTGGCGGAGGACGTCGCGGCGGAGGTCCGCCACGAGCCGTTGTTCTCGGAAGAGGGCTACTGGCCGGACCCGGTCCTGGGCGTGGCGCGGCTCCTGGCGGTGGCCGGGGACGGCGGCACGCCGGTGGTCTGCAGCCAGGGCGGCGTGATCCCGGACCTGGTGAGCGCGCTGGCGGACCGCGACGGCGTGGAGCTTTCGGCGGCACGCGGCGGGGTGGTGCCGAGCAAGAAGGGCTCGTTCTGGGTGTTGTCGTTCCGCCCGCCGACGGCCTCGGAAGGCCCGGTGCTGCTGGCGGCGGACTACCACCCGAGTGCGCTCCCGGTGCCTTCCCCCAGTCATTCCTGAGCCGGCTGTCCACATCCGTCCGGAGTGCGGTGTCCACATCCGGAGGGGGCTGTGGACAGCTCGGCCCGACGGTGGCTGATCCGCCGGTTTTGTCGGCAGGCGCCGATAGACTGGACCCGGGGGGCGCCCCGGGGAGGGCGAGCACTGTGCCCGCGAACGCTGTGTCGGCCGGCTCTGTGCCGCGGCAGCCCGGCTCATGTCGCGAATGACTCATTCGGGACGGCCGAGGTCCCGAATGAGTCATTCGCGACACCGGCGTCCGGAGTGCGGTGAGAGCCGCTGTCACCACAAGACAGCGCCGTGACAGTCGATCTTGGTGTACTTGTCCAGGGTCCCGTTGGGCTGCGCCGGGCTAGGGGTACGGCGCATCCCCGGGCGAGGGGGTTTCTGCCGGCACTGTGGCCAGCAGGGCCTGGACCTCCGCGACGCGGGGGTCGCCGAGGCGCTGGCTGACGGTCAGCGCCTCGGCCCAGTGGCCGCCGGCCTCGCGCGCGCGGCCGGTGCGGTGCTTCAGCCGGCCGAGGGTGATCTGGACGTCGATCGTGCCGTAGTCGGCGTTCAGCTGCTTCAGCTCGGCGAGAGCGTCGAGGCCGGCCTGCTCCGCTTCGTCGTGTCTGCCAGCTCCTTCGAGGGCCTCGGCGACGTTCCCCAGCGCGAGCGCCGCGTGGTAGCGGTCGCCGAGTTCCGCGAAGGCTTCGTGGGCCGCCTGGGCGGCTTCGGCGGCGTGGTCGTAGTCGCGGAGGCCGATGCGGCTGGCGCTGACGTTGAGCAGCGCGTGCGGCACGAACGTGCGCTGGCCGTGGTCGCGCGCGAGGTGGACGGCTTTGAGGGCGTAGCGTTCGGCTTCCGCGTATTCGGCACGGACGTAGTAGGCGCCGGCGAGGTTGGACAGGATCGCCACCGTCAGCGCGGTGCCGTCGCCGCCCTCGGACACCGCGCGCGCTTCCTCCAGCGCTTCGATCGCCTTGTCGGGCTGGAGGGTGCGCAGGTAGGCCGAGCCGAGGTTGTTGGCGCTGTACTGCAGGCCCGTCCCGTCGCCGGCGTCGCGGGTGGCGGCGACGGCCGCGCGCGCGGTGGTGATCCAGTCGTCGCGGTCGTGGCGTTCGGCGAAGAACCCGCGCAGGAGCCACGCGAGTTTCCAGGCGTGCGCGGTCCAGCCGTGCCCGGCGGCGATGCCGACGAGCGCCGTGAGGGCCTGCCGTTCGGTGGTGTACCAGGCGATCGTCTGCTCGTGCTGTGCGAAGCGGACGGCGGGCAGCGGCGGCGGGTCGAGCGTGATGTCCTCGGTCAGCAGGTCGGGACGGACCAGTTTGTTCGCTTCGGCGACGCCGGCGAGGTACCAGTCGACGAGCCGGCGCAGCGCCGCCGCGCGTTCGGCCTCCGTCGTTTCGGCTTCGACGAGTTCGCCCGCGTAGACACGCAGCAGGTCGTGGAACTGGTAGCGGTCGGTGCCGGGCTGGTTGAGCAGGTGGGCGGCGGCGAGCTGGTCCGCGAGTTCCCGCGCCTCGCGCAGCGGGGCGCCGGCGAGCGCGGCGGCCGAGGACAGGCTGAACCCGTGGCCGGGGTGCAGGCCGAGCAGCCGGAAGAACCGCGCCGCGGCCGGGCGCAGGGCCTTGTACGACCAGGAGAACGCGGCCCGCAGGTCGGTGCCGGCGTCCTCGGGGTCGCGGAGGGTGTCGAGCCGCAGCCGCTGGTCGCGGAGTTCTTCGACGATGCCGGCCAGCGAAACGCCGGAAAACCGGGAAGCGCGTTCCCCGGCCAGCGCCAGCGCCAGCGGCAGCCGGCCGCAGAGTTGGACGAGCTCGGCGACGGCGTCCGGTTCGGCGGCGAGGCGCTGCGACCCGACGCTGCCGGCGAGCAGTGCGGTCGCGTCGCGGTCGTCGAAGGAACGCAGGGCGATGCGGCGGGCGCCGTCGCGGGCGACGAGGCCGCGCAGCTGGTTGCGGCTGGTCACCACGACCAGGTTGCCGGGCCCGGGCAGCAGCGGGCGGACCTGGTCGGCGTCGCGGGCGTTGTCGAGCAGCATGAGGGTGCGGCTGCCCGCCAGCCTGCTGCGCAGCAGCGCCGACCGTTCCTCCACAGTGGAGGGCAGGCTCTCGGCCGGGACGCCGAGGGCGCGCAGGAAGCCGGCCAGCGCGGCGCCGGGCGTGACCGGGGTGTCCGCGGAGTGGCCGCGCAGGTCGAGGAACAGCTGGCCACCGGGGAAGCGCTCGCGGACGCGGTGGGACCAGTGCACGGCCAGCGACGTCTTCCCGACGCCGGCGGTGCCTTCGATGACGACGATGCCGGACGCCCCACCGGGCGGCAGCCGGTCGAGTTCGGCGAGTTCGGGGCCGCGGCCGGTGAAGCCGGCGACGTCGAAGGGCAGCTGCCGGGGGACGGTGTGGACGGCCGGATCGGCGTCGGCGGCGAGCAGTTCGGCGTGCAGGCGGCGGAGGTCTTCGCCCGGTTCGACGCCCAGTTCGTCGGCCAGCAACGCCCGCAACCCGGCGTAGCGCGCGAGTGCTTCGGCGCGGCGCCCGGACCGGGCGAGGGCGCGCACCAGCCGTTCCCACAACGACTCCCGCAGCGGGTGCTGGGCGACGAGATCGGTGAGTTCGGCGACGAGCCGAGCATCGGGGACGAGCCCGGCGTCGAGGTCGATGCGCTGTTCCACGGCGAAGAGGTACCGCTCGGTCAGCAGCGGCCCCCATTCGGCGGCCAGCGCGGGAGACCCGACGCCTTCGAGCGGGACACCACCCCAGCCGTCGACCGCGGCGGTGAGCAGCTCCCGGCGACGGGCGGGTTCCGTCGCGGCGGCGGCCTGGTCGAGGGTCTGGAGGAAGCGCAGGACGTCCACCCGGGACGGGTCGACGACCAGCCGGTACCCGTCCGGTTCGGTGGCGACGATGTCTTCGCCGCAGAGCCGGCGCAGGCGCATCACGTAGGTTTGCAGGCTGCCCCGGATGTGCGCGGGCGGCGCCTCGCCCCAGACACCGCGGGCAAGGGCATCGATCGACACGAGCCGGCCGGCGGCGAGCGCGAGCGTGGCGAGCAGCGCGCGCTGGCGGGAACTGGTCAGCACGACCGGGGAACCGCCGACGAGCACCTGGAACGGGCCGAGCAGCCGGATGTCGATGGTGGTCGCCCCCAGGTTCGCCTTGCGCACGGCCGGCCCCGCCGGACGCGGGCCCCGAGGAAGGCAGCGTGGCATCACTCGGCCGGGCGCTCAAGCGACTTGGCGAAATTGGGCGGAACCGGTCCCGGGGGCGTGGTTGGGCCGAGCGGGTGATGTGAGGTGTCCGTTCGGGACGCTGGTGGCGGCGGTGGGTGACTTTCGGTCTTGCTTGGCTTGGCGTGCGCGGCGGGTCCGTTGGCGTGCGCGGGGGTTCGGTCGGTGTGCGCGGAGGTTCGGTCGGTGTGCGCGGGGGTTCGGTCGGTGTGCGCGGGGTTCGGCTGTCGGACCTGGGGGCGGGTTGGCGTTCCCGGGGTCGGTTGGCGTGCCGGGATCGGCTGGTGTGCCCAGGGTCGGTTGGCGTGTCGGGAGGGGCGGATCACTTGCTCCGGCGATCTTTCGCGGGCAGGCCTGGACATGCGGCAGGGCCCCGAGCGCGTCGCGCTCGGGGCCCTGCCGGAAAGCTGCTCGTCTAGCAGGGGGTCGCCCCCTGGGGGTCCCCCGGATTTCACGTTACCGCAGGGGTACGACAGTTTCGGGCGGTCAGTCCGTCTTCGCCGCGGCCGAGGTCCGCCTGGCCGGGGTCTTCGCCGCCGCGGTGGTCTTGGCCGTGGCGGGCTTGGCCGCCGCGGTCTTGCGGGCCGCGGTCGGCTTGGCGGCAGCAGTGCTCTTCGCGACCGGGGCCTTCGCAGCCGAGGTCGCCTTCGCAGCCGAGGTCGCCTTCGCAGCGGTGGTCTTCGCAGCTGTCGTTGTTGCGGCGGCGGCCTTTGCGGCCGGCGCCTTCGCAGCGGCAGTCCTGGCAGCCGTCGGCTTCGCAGCGGCGGTCCTCGCAGCCGTCGGCTTCGCGGCGGTGGTCCTGGCAGCCGGCGCCTTCGCAGCGGCAGTCCGGGCAGCAGCCGGCTTGGCCGCCGTCGCCCTGGTGGCCGTCGTCCTCGCAGCCGTGGCCGGCTTCGCCGTCGTCGTCTTCGCCCGCGTAGCCGCCGGCTTCGGCGCGGCCTTGGTCGCCGTCGTCCTCGTGGGCGCCGTTGTCGCGCGAGTCCGCGTCGTCGTCGCACGGGTGGTGGCCGGCTTCGGCGCCGTGCGAGACGTGGTTGCCGCCGCTCGGGTGGCCGTCGCTGCGCGCTTCACCGGTGCCGCCTTCGGCAGCTTCTTCGCTCCGGAAATGACGTCCTTGAACGTGGTTCCGGCGCGGAAGGCGGGCACGTTCGTCTTCTTGACCCGCACCGCTTCGCCCGTGCGCGGGTTGCGGGCCGTCCGTGCCGCGCGGGCGCGCTTTTCGAACACCCCGAAGCCGGTGATGTTGACCTTTTCGCCCTTGTTGACCGTCCGGATGATGATGTCGACCAGACCGTCGACCGCCTCGGAAGCGGCCTTCTTGTCGCCCAGGCGCTCGGTCAGCGCCTCGATCAGCTGGGCCTTGTTGGCCATGCCAGTCCTCCAGGAAGGATCCACGGCCGCGTCGGCCGGCTAGCGACACGGTATTACCAACGCAGCACAAATTCCAAACGGCATGCGGAACTTTCCCTTGCCCCGGGCAGGGTTCCGCCTCGCGCCGAACCCCGGTAACGGGGCTCGCGGAGGGCCGTTCGGCAAAGTTCGAGCAGGGGCGGAATCACTTGCCGGACAAGCGATTCCGCCCCACGAGCGGGCTAGCCGGCGGCCACCGGCGTCGTCGTCGGCTTCCAGGACGGGCGGCTCGACTCGAAGCTGTCGATCTCACCGGCATGGCGCAACGTGAGAGCGATGTCGTCGAGACCTTCCAGCAGCCGCCAGCGGACGTAGTCGTCGATCTGGAAGGGCGCGGTGAAGTCCTTGGCCCGCACGGTCTTGGTCTCGAGGTCGACCGTGACCTCGGTGCCGGGCTCGTTCTCCAGCAGCTTCCAGAGCAGCTCGACGTCGTGCTGCTCGCACTGGGCGGCCACCAGGCCGCCCTTGCCGGAGTTGCCGCGGAAGATGTCGGCGAACCGGGCGGAGATGACGGCCTTGAAGCCGTAGTCCATCAGCGCCCAGACGGCGTGCTCGCGGGAGGAACCGGTTCCGAAGTCCGGCCCCGCGACGAGCACGCTCCCGTTCTTGAACGGCTCCTGGTTGAGGATGAAGTCCTCGTCGCCGCGCCAGGCGGCGAACAGGCCGTCCTCGAAGCCCGTCCGGGTCACCCGCTTGAGGTAGACCGCCGGGATGATCTGGTCGGTGTCCACGTTGGACCGGCGCAGCGGGACGCCGACGCCGGTGTGCTGGGTGAACGGTTCCATGGCTGTAGCTCCTCGGGTGGGTCAGCGGGCGGCGGTCAGCAGGTCTTCCGGCGACGACAGCGTGCCCCGGACGGCCGTGGCCGCCGCCACGAGCGGCGAGACCAGGTGCGTCCGGCCGCCCTTGCCCTGCCGGCCCTCGAAGTTGCGGTTCGACGTCGACGCGCTGCGCTCGCCCGGCTTCAGCTGGTCCGGGTTCATGCCCAGGCACATCGAGCAGCCGGCCTGGCGCCACTCGGCACCCGCCTCGGTGAAGACCTGGTCGAGCCCCTCGGCCTCGGCGGCCTTGCGGACGCGCATCGAGCCGGGAACCACCAGCATCCGGACCGACTCCGCCACTTTCCGGCCGCGCAGCACCTCGGCCGCGGCCCGCAGGTCCTCGATCCGGCCGTTGGTGCAGGAGCCGAGGAAGACGGTGTCGACGGCGATCTCGCGCAGCGGCGTGCCGGGCTTCAAATCCATGTAGGACAGGGCCTTTTCAGCGGCGATGCGGTCGTTCTCGTCCGGGATCGCCTCCGGGTCGGGCACCTCGGCGCCCAGCGGGAGGCCCTGGCCGGGGTTGGTGCCCCAGGTCACGAACGGCGTCAGCTCGCTCGCGTCGAGGTGCACCTCGGCGTCGAACTCGGCGCCGTCGTCGGTGCGCAGCTGCCGCCAGTTCTCGACCGCCGCGTCCCAGTCCGCGCCCTGCGGAGCGTGCGGGCGGCCCTTCAGGTACTCGAACGTCGTGTCGTCCGGCGCGATCATCCCGGCGCGGGCGCCGGCCTCGATCGACATGTTGCAGACGGTCATCCGGGCCTCCATGGACAACGCCTCGATGGCCTTGCCGCGGTATTCCAGGATGTAGCCCTGGCCGCCGCCGGTGCCGATCTTGGCGATCACCGCGAGGATGACGTCCTTCGCGGTGACGCCGGGACGCAGCTCACCGTCGACCGTGATCGCCATCGTCTTGAAGGGACGCAGCGGCAGCGTCTGGGTGGCCATGACGTGCTCGACCTCGGACGTGCCGATGCCGAAGGCGATGGCGCCGAACGCGCCGTGCGTCGAGGTGTGGCTGTCGCCGCAGACCACCGTCATGCCGGGCTGGGTCAGGCCGAGCTGCGGCCCGATGACGTGCACGATGCCCTGCTCGGCGTCACCCATCGGGTGCAGCCGGACACCGAACTCCTTGCAGTTGCGGCGAAGGGTGTCGACCTGGGTGCGCGAGACCGGATCGGCGATGGGGAGCTCGATGTCGACGGTCGGGACGTTGTGGTCCTCGGTCGCGATGGTCAGGTCGGGGCGGCGCAGCGGCCGCCCGGCCAGGCGGAGGCCGTCGAAGGCCTGCGGGCTGGTGACTTCGTGCAGCAGGTGGAGGTCGATGTAGAGGAGGTCCGGTTCGGCGCCTTCGCCTCGGCGCACGAGGTGGCTTTCCCACACCTTCTCCGCCAGCGTGCGGGCCTTGCCGGTCGGGCTGGTCATCTCCGGCTCCTTCCACGGTTCGTCGACGAACTCGGGCGCGCACCTGCGAAATCGGGTGCGAGCCGCGAAGGAGGGCGCAGCTCGAGTTCAGGGTTTTCCCAGATACTGGACTTCCCAAAGTGCGGGACGCTAGTATCGGGTCGTGGGACAGCATAGCGGTATCGGAGTACTGGACAAAGCAGTGGCCGTCCTCCAGGCGGTCGCGGACGACCCCTGCGGCCTCGCGGAACTGTGCACGCGGACCGGCCTCCCCCGGGCCACCGCGCACCGGCTCGCGGTCGGCCTGGAGGTGCACCGGCTGCTGCGCCGCGGTCCGGACGGGCGCTGGCGCCCCGGTACGGCGCTGGCCGAGCTCGCGGGCGGTTCGACGGACCCGCTGCTCGACGCGGCGGGCGTGGTGCTGCCGAAACTGCGCGACGTCACCGGCGAAAGCGTCCAGCTGTACCGGCGCGACGGCGTCCAGCGCGTGTGCGTCTCGACCGCCGAGCCGCCGAGTGGCCTGCGCGACACGGTTCCGGTGGGTTCGCGCCTGCCGATGACGGCGGGCTCGGGCGCGAAGGTGCTCGCGGCCTGGGCGGACCCGCACACGCAGCGCACGATCCTGGCGGACGCGGTCTTCGGCGAGCGGACGCTGCTGGAGGTCCGGCGGCGGGGCTGGGCGCAGAGCGTGGCGGAGCGCGAGCCGGGAGTGGCGAGCATTTCGGCGCCGGTGCGGGATTCGGCGGGAACGGTCGTGGCGGCGGTTTCGGTGTCGGGGCCGATCGAGCGGATCGGCCGGAAGCCGGGTGCGCGGTGGGCGGCGGATCTGCTGGCCGCGGCGGATGCCTTGCAGGAAAGGCTCTGACCCGATGCTGGATCAGGTGGCCGACGGTGTCTGGGTGCGGCAGAGCGAATGGGTCTGGAGCAACACCACCGTCGTGAAAACCGACGACGGGCTCATCCTCGTCGACCCCGGCATCCACGGTCACGAACTCGACCGGCTCGCCGACGACCTCGACCGCCTCGGCGCCCCCGTCGTCGCCGGGTTCTCCACCCACCCGCACTGGGACCACCTGCTCTGGCACCCGCGCTTCGGCGACGTCCCCCGCTACGCCACCGCCGCCAACGCCCGCATCGCCGGGGAAGCCCGGGAACGCGCCCAGGCCATGGCGAAGGAAACCGCGCCGGACGTCCCCCTTGAACCGATCGCGCTCCTCACGCCGCTGCCCGAAGACCACGGCCCGATCCCCGGCGAAGTCATCGAGCACGACGCCCACGCCGTGGGCCACGCCGCACTCCTGCTCGCCGATCGGGGCGTCCTGATCGCCGGCGACCTGCTCTCCGACGTCCTGATCCCGCTCCTCGACCCCCGCCGTGACGAGCAGCCCGCCGCCTACCGGGCCGTTCTCGACCGGCTGGAAAAGGCCGCCGAGCACGCCGAGGTCCTGATCCCCGGCCACGGCGCGGTCGCGCGAAACCAGGAGATCGCGGCCCGGTTCGCCGTCGACCGGGCCTACCTCGACGCGCTCCAGCGGGGCGAGGACCCGGACGACCAGCGCTGGGGCAAGCGCACCTGAGCCGTTCGGGTGACCCTGCGAGAAGTCGCGTATTCGGTGACGGCGGCCACGTCTCCTCATAGTCAGCACCACCACGAGGGGGATGACCACCATGCACACCGAACTGAATCGCCGGGCGATGGCGATGCTGCGGGCCGTCGGGGCCGGCCGGGCCGAACTCACCTGCAGCTGCGAACCCGACCTGCGGGTCGACGGCCTGCCCTGCTGCGACCAGGCGACCGCGCACCAGCTGGCGCGGGCCGGGCTGATCCGGCCCGTGCGGGTCGTCGCCGTCGGGCAGTGGACGCGGGCCGAGCTCACCGCCGAGGGCCGGCGGGCATTGGGCGGTACTCTCGCCGCCGCGTGACGCAACCTTCCCGCCCGCTCGCGCGTGTACGAGGCAACCGTGAGGGGGGACCATGAAGATTGCCGCCGCTCTGCTGGGCGCCTGCCTGCTGCTGACCGCGTGCGGGAACACGCCGGCCGCGGCTCCGCCGCCCCAGAACCCGAGCCCGGTCGAGACCAGCACGTCCGCACCGACGGCCGATCCGGCCGCCGTGCGCTGGATGGACGGCTTCTGCTCCGCCGTGAACGGCTACCGGGAGCGCACCAACCGGGAAACCGGCTCCGCCCCGCCGACACCCAAGTCGATCGCCGAGGCGCAGAAGGCGATCAGCGCGGCGCTGGGCGGTATCGCGGCCCGCACCGGCGAGGCGGTCGACAAGCTCACCGGGCTGCCGCCCGCGCCGGTGCCGCTCGGCGACACCGTGCGCCAGGCCTTCGTCGCGAAGTTCACGAAGGCCCGCGACCGCGCCGCCGAGGCGAAGACCACGCTCGACCGCGCGAAGCCGGGCAACCAAGCGTCCCAGGACCCGGCCATAAAGGCCGTCGAACAGGCGCAGAAGGACCTCGACGGCACCTACGACCCGGTCGGCGCCGTGACGACGTCCCCGGAGCTGATACTCGCCGCCGCCACCGCGCCCGGCTGCAAGGCCTGAGACCTCAGCGTCGCACGAGCGGGGCCTGCAGCGGCAGGGACCGCGACGAGCCGCCGACGGACACGGTGAAGGCGCCGCGCACGGGCTGCCACGCGTGGCTCACCGTGTCCCAGACGGAGAAGGCGCGCGCGTCCAGCCGGATCGTCACGCGCCGGGACTGGCCCGGCGCCAGCGAGACGCGCTCGAAGCCCTTCAGCTGCCGCGGCGGCTCGCCCGCGGCCGTGGGGAAGCCCAGGTACAGCTGGGCGACCTCGGCGCCCGCCCGCTGCCCGGTGTTCCGCACCGTGAACGTCGCCGTGGCGCCGTCGCCGATGGTGCGCACCGACAACCCGGAGTAGGCGAACGACGTGTACGACAGGCCGTGGCCGAACGGGAACAGCGGGGCGCGGCCCTGCGCGTCGAACCACCGGTAGCCGACCTGCAGACCCTCGGAGTACGTCGCGACGCCGCCGACGCCGGGGAACTGCGCCGGGGTGTTCGCCGGCGTGTCGGCGTCCGCCGCCGGGAAGGTGATCGGCAGCTTCGCCGACGGGTTGACGTCGCCGAAGAGCACGCCCGCCACCGCCGCGCCGTCCTGCTGCCCCGGGTACCAGGCCTGGAGGATCGCGGGCACGCGCGCGGCCCACGGCATGAGCACCGGGCCGCCGCTCTTCACCACGACGACCGTGTGCGGGTTGGCTTCGGCGACGGCGGTCACCAGGGCGTCCTGGTTGCCGTCGAGGGCCAGGCTCGGCCGGTCCTTGCCTTCGGTCTCGTTGTCCCCGACCATCACCACGCTGACGTCGGCGGTCCGGGCCAGCGCCGCCGCGCGCGCCACGTCACTGCCGTCGTCGAGGGTCACCACGGCGCCCGGGACGCGCTGCCGCAGGCCCGGCAGCGGGTCCACTGTGGACGTCGGGATGACGGCCGAGCTGCCGCCACCGCCGGTCTTGGCCTTGGTCGCGAACGGCCCGACGAGGGCGATCGACCGCACTCCCGCGTCGAGCGGGAGCTGCGCGTGCTCGTTGCGCAGCAGCACCATGCCGCGTTCGGCGAACTCCTTCGCGGCGGCGTCGTGCTGTGCCGTCGGCAGCGGCGAAAGCACCGGCGGGTGGTCGAACTGCCCGAAGGCGAACATCGTGCGGAACCGCGGCAGCAGCAGTTCGTCGACCCGCTGCTCGGTGACCTGCCCGGCCAGTACGGCCTGCTTCAGTTTGTCGCCGTACCAGGTGCCGTCGATCATTTCGAGGTTCATGCCCGCGTTCGCCGACCCCACGGTGCTGTGCGCGGCACCCCAGTCCGACTGGACGAACCCCTTGAAGCCCCAGTCGTCGCGCAGCTTGCCCTGCAACAGCGCCGGATTCTCGCACACGAAGACGCCGTTGATCTTGGGGAAGGCGCACATCACCGAGCCCGCACGGCCCTCAGTGACCGCCTGTTCGAAGTGCGGCAGGTAGATCTCGTTGAGCGTGCGCTCGTCGATGTGCTCGTCGACGCTGTGGCGGTCGGTCTCCTGGTTGTTCGCCGCGTAGTGCTTGACCTCGGCGATGGTGCCGTTCTCCTGGATACCGCGGATGTCGGCGGCCGCCAGCGCGCCGGCGAGGACCGGGTCCTCCCCCATGCCTTCGAACGTCCGGCCGTTGCGCGGGACGCGGGCGATGTTGATGTCGGGCGCCTCGGACACGTGGTGCGCGAGCGCCCGGGTTTCGCTGCCGATCAGCCGGCCGTACCGGCGCGCCAGGCCGGTGTCGAACGTCGACGCCAGCGCCATGGTGGCCGGCAGCGCGGTCGCCGGTTTCTGCGGCTTGTCGTCGGCCGGGCCCATGCCCGCCGGGCCGTTGGCGATCCGGAACCCGGGCACGCCCAGCCGCGGGATCGGCGGCACGAACCGCTGGTGCTCGGCGTCGGGCTGCAGGTGCAGCTGGGAGATCTTCTCGTCCAGGGTCATCGCCGCGATCAGCTCGGCGGCCCGGCGGTCGGGTGACTGCCGGGCGTCGCGCCAGGATTGCGCGGCCGCGGCCGCCGGCGTCGTCAATGACAACGCCAGGACCAGGGTGAGAACGAACGGGCCGGTGCGCATCGAGTCTCCCTCGCCGCTGACGGGACCAACGGCGGCCAAGCTAACCCATATGTGACACGGAAACATAGACTCGACATGCGTTCATGTACTTGAACGAGAAGTGGACTCAACCATTTCCCCGGCTCAAGCGTGGGAGGAGCACCAACGAGAGGGGACGAGCCATGGTCAAGAAAACCCTGATCGGCCTAATGGCGGCGAGCGCCGTGACGCTCGCGCTGTCGGCCCCGGCGAGTGCGGCCGACGAAGGCGGGTGGAGCCTGACTTCGAAGGTCGAGCCGGGCGGCCGGATCGACGCGGACGTCTACACGGGGCTGGGCCACTCGGCGTGCACACCGACCGGACCGGTCACGTCGGCGGGCTTCACCGCTCCGATCAAGATGGTCGGCATGGGCAACTGGGGGCACATGGGCGGCAGCACGACGGCGATCGGCCGACCCGGCAAGTACACCGCCTCCTACCCGTGCTCGGAGGGCCGGTCGCCGACCCTCACGTTCACGATCCTGGGCACCCCGCCCCCGGACACGACGACGAAGCCCAAGCCGAAGCCACCGACGACCAAGCCGAAGCCGCCGACGTCGTCGAAGGCGCCGAAACCGGCGAAACCGCAGGTCGCGGTCAAGCCGGCCGGGGCGCCGCAGACCGGGGACGGCTCGCTGAGCTGACCCTCCACACAGGACACCCCGGGGCGGCGCATTCCCCAGGTCGCCGCCCCGGGGCCCACACCGCCGTCGTGAGTGGTAATTCGGGTTAGAACCCGAATTACCACTCACGACCACCAGCCACGGCAAACGGTGACCTTGTTCCCCCCTCCCCCCGAACTACCTCAAGCCGCCTCGGCCAGGCGGACCAGCCTGTTCCTCGGGTACGAAACCAGCTCCCGCTCCCCGTCCGTAGTGAAGATCTCGACGGAATCCTCCAGCACCTCCGCCGAATTCACCTGCAGCTGCCACGCGGGCAGTCCCGGCGCCGGCTCGTGCCAGAACCACTGGCCCTTGGTGAGCTGGTGCGCCGGGACTGTCGCGTCGTCCGTTTTCATGTGCTGAGGCTATCCGTCACCACCGACAGTTTTCGCAGCACCTCGAACCTGTGATCACGACCACTAGTACTACAGGGACAGTTCTTCGGTCGGCGTGGCAGTGGTGGCTGGTCTGCCGGGACAGGAACGGCCAACTCACCGCTCGCAGCAGCCAACTCACGCACCGAAACGGCCAACTCACCGGGCACGCGGGTGAGTTGGCCGCTGCGGTTGGTGAGTTGGCCGCTGCGGTTGCTGAGTTGGCCGCTGCGGACTCCCCGAGTGACCGTTGGCCCTAACGCGCCTTACCGCTCACGACCAGCTGCGGCAGACCGGCCCGCCGGGTTTTGCCAGGTCGCGCGCACAAGTGTCCCTGTAGTACTAGGGACCGGCGCAGGTGACCGTCGGGGCCGTCAGGTTGCCGCCGTGCTGGACCGTGAAGCCGATCACGTTTCCGCTTCCGTTGGGCCTGGCCGTCAGGACGTAGCCCGTGCTGTCCCAAGTTCCCGTGTAGTTCCAGCTGCCGATCACCTTCTGCGGCGCGTGGAACGTGATCGTCAGCACCCAGTTGTTCGTGCCCGACACCGTCACCTGGCCATTGAATCCCACGTTCCACTCCGCCGTCTTGAGGTAGGCCGCCGAGCACCCACCCGGGGCAGGAGTGGTGGTGGTAGTGGTGGGCGTGGGGGTGGTCGTGCCGCCGTCCGGGGGTGCTCCGCCGTTCAACGCTTCGAGCACCGCCGTGTAGGCCACCTTCTTCTGGCCGTTGCCGTCGAACAGCAACGGTGTTCCCGACGCCCGCCACGAGTCCGTGTCGCGGATGCCCCACACCGTGATCCCGGTGCAGCGCGCGACCGCGAGGCACGCCGACGTCACCGTGCGGAAGTTGGTCGCCTGCGCCGTTCCCGACCCCTCGATGTCCAGTTCGGTGAGCTGGACGTCCACCCCGAGGTTCGCGAAGTTCTGCAACGTCGTCTGGTAGTTCGACGGTACCGGGCTGTTGGGGTTGAAGTGCGCCTGGAAGCCGACGCAGTCGATCGGTACGCCGCGGGTCTTGAAGTCCTGGACCATGCGGTACACGGCCTGGGTCTTCGCTTGGCTCCAGTCGTCGGTGTTGTAGTCGTTGTAACAGAGCTTCGCGTCCGGGTCGGCCGCCCGGGCCGCGCGGAACGCCGCCTCGATCCAGTCGTCGCCCGTGCGCTGCAGGTTCGAATTGCGCCGGGCGCCGGAACCGCCGTCCTCGAACGCCTCGTTCACCACGTCCCAGGCGTAGATCTTGCCGCGGTAGTGGGTCGCGACCTGGGTGACGTGGTTGAGTATCGCCTGCCGCAGCGCCGAACCCTCCATGCCCTGCATCCAGCCCGGCTGCTGCTGGTGCCAGGCCAGCGTGTGCCCGCGCATCCGGGCGCCCTGACTCGTCGCCTGGTTCACGATCCGGTCCGCGTTGGCGTACGAGAACTGGTTCTGCGACGGCTCGGTCGCGTCGATCTTCATCTCGTTCTCCGGCGTGATCATGGAGAACTCGCGACCGAGAATGCCGGTGTAGACGCTGTCCGACAGCTTGCTCGCCGAGACCGCCGTGCCGAAGTACCGCCCGGTCCGGGCCGCCGCGCTGCCCAACGTGGTCCCGGCGGGTGGCGTCGAGGACGTCGTGGTGGTCGGTGTGGTCGGGGTGGTCGTGGCCGGCCCACCGCTGGTGAGACCCAGGAACGCGATCGCGTACTGGATCATCCCGTTCTGCGGCAGCGAATGCCCGGCGCCCTGGACGCTGATGCCCTCGACCGGTGCCTGCGTGCCGGTGGCGCCGTACCGGGTGCGCGTCCAGCCGGACTGCGGCGCATCACTCGACGACGGCGTCTGCGAGAGCCCCTGCAGGTTGGTCCACTGCTTGATCTCCTCCCCGAAGTTGGGATAGCGCAGGGTGTCGTCGGCCGTGCCGTGCCACAGCTGCATCCGCGGGAACGGGCCGGTGCGGCCGCCGCTCATCTGGCGGGCCTGGTCGCCCCACTGCTGCGCGGTCTTGATGAGCTGGCCGCCCGAGCACTGGCTGTTCCAGCCGGACCCGTCGGTGGTCGCGAAGCAGCCGGCCGGCACGCCCATGAACGCCGAACCGGCGGCGAACACGTCCGGGTACTCCGCCGCGAGCACGTTGGTCATCATCGCGCCCGAGGAGAACCCGGTGACGTACACGCGGGCGGAGTCGACGTTGTAGCGCTGCTTGGCCCAGTTGACCATCGAGAGGATGCCGACGGGGTCGCTGCCGCCGCCGCGGGTGAGGGCCTGCGGCGAGGAAACGTCGAAGCACTGCCCGCTGCGGGTGGCTTCCGGGAACACGACGACGTACCCGTACTGGTCGGCCGCGGTGACGTAGTCGCGGGCGTAGCCGTTGAAGATCGCCGACGCCGAGCCGGTGCAGTAGTGGACGGCCACCAGCAGCGCCGGGCGGGCGGCGACGTGGTCCGGGACGTAGGTGTACATGTTCAGGTTGCTGGGATTGCTGCCGAAGTCGGTGACCCGGGTCAGCGTGGCCGCGGATGCCGGCTGCGCCGCCACGACCAGCACGATCGACGCGGCGATCGCCAGCACGGCGGCGGAAAGGGCGGTGAGGAGTCTTCGCACTCGAGGAAATCCTTTCCGGGGGCGGGAACGCAGCTGCGACGATGGTTCGTCGCCGGGCCCGGCCGGTCAACGATTATCGAAATGTTTCGGGAACTTTCGAGGAAGTCACCGATCGGCCGCCCCGCCGGAGTTCTGGCAGGATTCCGGGATGACCGAGCTGCTGCTGGGCCCGCTGCTGCGGCACGTCGACGCCACTTCGGCGACGATCTGGGTCGAGACCGGCGGCCCGTGCGAAGTGCGTGTCGGCGACGCGCACGCCCGGACGTTCGAGGTCGCCGGCCACCACTACGCGCTGGTCGTGCTCACCGGGCTCGAGCCCGGGCGGAGCACACCGTACGAAGTGCGGCTGGACGGCGACGTCGTCTGGCCCGAACCGGACGGTGACCTGCCGCCCAGCCGGATCCGGACGCTCGAACCCGGCGACCCGCGGTTCCGGCTGGTGTTCGGCTCCTGCCGCAAGCCGCGGGAGCAGGACGCGCTGGGCCCGGACGCGCTCGCCGCCTACGCCCACCGGATGGCCGCCCTCGACGAGGCGGAATGGCCGGAATCGCTGCTGCTGCTGGGCGATCAGGTCTACGCCGACGAGACCACCGACGCGACGCAGGAGTGGCTCGCCACCCGGCGGGACACCAAGGCGTCGCCCGGCAACGAGATCGCCGACTTCGAGGAGTACTGCCACCTGTACGTCGAGGCCTGGTGCGACCCGGCGGTCCGCTGGCTGCTCTCCACCGTGCCGACGTCGATGATCTTCGACGACCACGACGTCCGCGACGACTGGAACACCTCGCAGGCCTGGCGCGAAAAGATGGCCCGGACGTCGTGGTGGCCGGAGCGGATCCGCGGCGCCCTGGTGTCGTACTGGGTCTACCAGCACCTCGGCAACCTCGGGCCCCGTGGGCTGGCCGAAGACGATCTCTACCAGCGAGTGCGCAAGTCCGGCGTGGACAACGCCGAGCTGCTGCGCGAGTTCGCCGACCGGGCCGACCGGGAGGCCGACGGCGCCAAGGGCACCCGGTGGTCCTACCGGCGTGACTTCGGCCCGGTCCGGCTGCTGGTGATCGACTCGCGGGCCGGGCGGATCCTCGAGGGCGGGCAGCGCTCGATGATCGGCGACGAGGAGTTCCGCTGGATCGAGGAGCAGGCGTCCGGCGAGTTCGACCACCTGCTGATCGGCACGTCGCTGCCGTGGCTGCTGCCCACCGCGCTGTCGGCCGCGCAGTCGGTCAACGAGCAGCTCTGCGCCCGGCCCGGCCTCGTGGGACGAGCCAGTGAATGGTTCCGGCAGCTGGTGGACCTGGAGCACTGGCCGGCCTTCCGCACGTCGTTCGAACGGCTGGCGAAGCTCATCGCCCGCGTCGCGGACGACGGGCCGGCGTCGGTCAGCGTGCTTTCGGGCGACGTCCACCACGCCTACGTGGCCCAGGCGGAGTTCCCCGGCGGCACCGCGGCACCGGTCCACCAGCTGACCTGCTCGCCGGTGCACAACACCGTGCCGTGGTACATGAACCGGCTGTTCCGGGCCGGCTGGGCGCGGTCGCTGACCAGGGCGAGCGAGGGGCTGGCGCGCCGCACCGGGGTCCCGCCCGCGCCGCTGTCGTGGCACTGCGTGTCCGGGCCGCACTTCGGGAACGCGGTGATGGAACTGGACGTCGACGGGCGCACGGCCACCGCGAGGCTGCCGCGAGCCGACCCGGGCGACGACGAGGAGCCGATCCGGCTGGCCTGAGGGTGGGTGTGGCGCGGCCACCCTTGGGCGGCGATTCCGGGTTAGCCTCGGATCATGGCTCAGGAAAACTCACTCGGGGAGTTCCTCCGGGCCCGCCGTGCACAGGTGGGCCCGGAAGAACTCGGCCTGCCTCCGGGCGGGTCGCGCCGGGTGGCGGGCCTGCGCCGCGAGGAGGTGGCGCTGCTGGCCGGCGTCAGCACCGACTACTACGTCCGGCTCGAGCAGGGCCGGGAGCGGAACCCGTCGGCGCAGGTCGTCGACGCGCTCGCCCGCGGGCTGGCGCTGGACGACGACGCCGTCGCCCACCTGCACCGGCTCGCCCAGCCGGCACCGAAACGCCGGCGGCGCGCCCGGCCGCCGGAACGGGTCAGCCCGAACCTGCTGCGCCTGATGGACGGCTGGCCGGACACGCCCGCGCTGGTGCTCGGCCGCTGCCTCGACGTGCTTGCGCACAACGCGCTGGGCCAGGCGCTGTTCGACGGGCACACCCACAGCGGTGACCTGGTCCGCCTGGTGTTCCTCGACCCGGACGCCCGCGAGTTCTACCCGGACTGGGAGCGCGTGGCCGTCAACACGGTCGGCGGCCTGCGGGCGGCCGCCGGGATCGACCCGGACGACCCGCAGCTCATCGACACCGTCGGCGAGCTGTCGGTCAAGAGCGCGGACTTCCGCCGGCTGTGGGCGCGCCACGACATCCGGCAGAAAACCCACGAAACCAAGCGGTTCCGCCACCGGCTGGTCGGCGAGCTGGAACTGAGCTACGAGGCGCTGACCGTCAACAGTGCCCCCGGTCAGCAGCTGATCGTCTACCAAGCCGAGCCGGGCAGCCCGTCGGAAGCCGCGCTGGCCCTGCTGGGCAGCCTCGCCGCTTCCTGAATCACCTTTCCTATCCATCCACAATGGACGGAGTACTTCGTCGTGCCCGAAATACCCGAAGACACAGTCTGGTTCATCACCGGTTGTTCCACCGGCCTCGGCCGCGCACTGGCCGAAGCCGTGCTCGACCTCGGAATGCGCGCGGTCGTCACCGCCCGCGATCCGGCGCGGGTCGCCGACCTCGCCGAAGCGCACGGCGACCGCGCGCTGGCCCTGCCCCTCGACGTGACCGACCACGCCCAGGTCGTCGACGCGGTGAAGCGGGCCGAAGCGGCGTTCGGCCGGATCGACGTCCTGGTGAACAACGCCGGCTACGGCTACCTCGCCGCCGTCGAGGAGGGCGAGGACGACGAGATCCGGAAACTGTTCGACACCAACGTCTTCGGCCTCGCCGACGTCACCCGTGCGGTCCTGCCGGGCATGCGGGCGCGCCGCAGCGGCCACATCGTCACCGTGTCCTCCCTCGGCGGCTTGGCGGCGTTCGGCGCCACCGGCTACTACCACGCGACGAAGTTCGCGGTGGAAGGACTTTCGGAGTCCCTCGCCGCGGAAGTGGCGCCGCTGGGCATCAAGGTGACCATCGTGGAGCCCGCCGCGTTCCGCACCAACTGGTCCGGCCCGTCGATGCGGCAGTCGGCCATCCGCATCGACGACTACGGCGAGACCGCGGGCACCCGCCGGGAGGCGACCCTCGCGACGTACGGACGGCAGCCGGGCGACCCGGCCCGCGCGGCCGAAGCGATCCTCACCGCCGTCGGCAGCGACGAACCGCCGCTGCGCCTGCTCCTCGGCCGCGCCGCCTACGACATCGCCACGGCCCGGCTCGGCATCCTCCGCTCGACGTTCGACACCTGGCGCGAGACGACCCTCGCCGCCGACTTCCCGGAAGGACCCTTGTGAAGACCGTTCTCATCACCGGCGCCAGCAGCGGCATCGGCCGCGCCACCGCGCTGCGTCTCGCCCGCGAAGGCCACCACGTCGTGCTCGGCGCCCGGCGCGAAGACCGGCTGACCGCGCTGGCCAAGGAAATCCACGACACCGGCGGCACCGCGGACGTGCGCCGCCTCGACGTCACCGACCGCGCGGACGTCGCCGCGTTCGCCGACGCCGCCGTCGAGGCGCACGGACGGCTCGACGCCTTCGTCGCCAACGCGGGCGTCATGCCGTTGTCACGCCTGGATTCGCTGCACGTCGACGAGTGGGACCGGATGATCGACGTCAACGTCCGCGGCCTGCTGCACGGGATCGCGGCCGCCCTGCCGCACTTCCGGCGCGCAGGCGGCGGGCACTTCGTGACGATCGCCTCCACCGGCGCGCACGAGGTGGTGCCGACGGCCGCGGTCTACTGCGGCACCAAGTACGCGGCCCGGGCGATCACCGAGGGCCTGCGCCTGGAGGCCGACCCCGGCGTCCGCGTGACGACGATCTCCCCCGGCGTCACCGAGTCCGAGCTGGCCGGCACCATCACCGAGCCGGGCGCGCAGGCGGCGATGCGCGCCTACCGGGCGGTGACCCTCCCGGCGGACGCCATCGCCGGGGCCGTCTCCTACGCGATCGGGCAGCCGGACGGCGTCGACGTCAACGAGATCGTCGTGCGGCCGACCGTGCAGCGGTGACGCTCAGCGCTCCAGCTCGGCGATGACCCGCGGGATCTGGGCGACGAGTTCCCGCGCCAGCAGGCCGGTGCTGCCGGTGTCCGGGATCAGCCGCTGGCCGGCCACGGCGTGGACGTGCGTCGCCCAGCAGGCCGCCTGCTCGACGGCCGCGCCGCGAGCGAGGAAACCGCCGGTCAGCCCGGCCAGGACGTCGCCGCTGCCGGAGGTCGCGAGGCCGACGTGGCCGCTGCCGTCGCGCCAGACCCGGCCGTCCGGCGAGGCGACCACGCCCATGAGCAGCACCACGCCGCCGTAGCGCCCGGCGATCCGGACCGCCGTCTCCAGGTCGTCGACGTCCTTCTCCTCGCAGCCGTCGAGGAAGGCGGCTTCGACCCGGTTCGGCGTGAGGAGGAGCCGGCCCGCCAGGCGTTCCGCGAGCGCCGGGTCCCGGCTCAGCGCGCCGAGCGCGAACGCGTCGAGCACCACCCGCGCGTCCGGGGCGATGGCGGGCACCAGGCGCCGCAGCAGCTCTTCGGTCTCCGAAACGCCGGTCAGGCCCGGGCCGACGACGACGGTGCCGGCGTCGGGCAGAACCTCGGCCAGCCGGTCGACGGCGTCGGCGGCGACCGCCCCGGTCCCGGTCTCCGGCAGCCCGAACACCGACGACTCGGGCACCGAGACGCCGGTCGCCGTCGCGTGCCGTTCGGCGACCGCCAGCTGCAGCGTGCCGGCCCCGGCGCGCAGGGCAGCGGTCCCGGACAGCGCCGGCGCGCCCGGCACGGTCCGGGCGCCGCCGACGACGAGCACGGTGCCGCGGTCGTCCGCGCCGATCCGCCAGTCCCGCAGCAGGGCCGGGCTGATCGGCGCCGGGTCAGGAGAGCTGCTGCGCGGCATCGTCGTCCGCCGTCGGTGGGGTATCGGTGGCGTGCAGGTGGCCGACCTCCTGGGCCAGCACCATCGTGAACCCGCCGTCGGCGTCGCGTTCCCAGGCCGTCACCGAGCCGTTCGGGACCTCGGTGGCGTCGGCGGCGCGCAGCAGATCGGGCTCGGGCAGCCCTTCGAGCAGGTAGCGCAGGGCGAAGACGGTCATTTCGTGCGCGGCCAGCAGAACGCGCTTTCCGGCGTGCTCCACGCCCAGCTCGGTGAGCAGGGACCGCAGGCGCAGCACGACATCCGCCCAGGACTCCCCGCCCGGCGGCCGGTAGTAGAACTTGCCGAGCCGCCGCTTGCGCCGCAGCTCGTCGGGCCACCGCTCGCGGACGCCGTGCGAGGTCAGCAGGTCCAGCACGCCGAGCTCCCGGTCGCGCAGCCGTTCGTCCGGGACGATCGGGACGCCGTCGGGCGTGGCCAGCCGTGCGGTGTCCCAGGCGCGGCGGTAGGTGGAGGTGATCACGACGTCCGGCGGGCGCTCGGCGAGGAACTTCCCCGCCGCAGAAGCCTGTTGCCGCCCCAGGTCCGTCAGCGGCACGTCGGCGTCGCGTTCGGCGACGTCGATCACGTCCGCGCCGGCCGACTCCGCCTCTTCCCTGGCCACGTTCCCGGTGCTCTGACCGTGCCGCAGCACACCCACCCAGTCCAAGTCGACGTTCACGCCGACCTGGATACCCCGGGAGACCCGCCGTCGAAACCCGGGATGGTTAGGCCCGCAAAGGAGTTACGGCTAGGGTCGTTCCATGTCGCGAAGTCTCGACGCCCAGAACCGGCTGCAGCAGCTGGAGGCGATCATCGGCGCTCCGGCCGGTCACCTCGGCCTGGCCGAGATGCTCGCCATGACCCTCCAGCGTCTGCGTGAGGTCATGGCGGTCGACACCGCGACCGTGCTGCGGTACCAGCCCAGCGGCCGCCAGCTGGTGGCCTTCGCGGCGGCCGGGATCGAGGAAGAGGTCCACCAGGGCGTCCGGGTGCCGGTCGGCAGCGGGTTCGCCGGGCGGGTCGCGCTCGATCGCGCCCCCGTCATCCTCGACCACGTCGACGAAACGACCGTCGTGAACTCCCTGCTGTGGGAACGCGGGCTGCACTCCCTGCTCGGTGTGCCCATGGTCGCCGGGAACGAGCTCGTCGGCGTGCTGCACATCGGTTCCGTGGCGCCCCGGCAGTTCGGTGCGTCCGAAGTGGCCACCATGCAGCTGCTCGCCGACCGCCTGGCGATGGCGATCCAGATGGAGGCGCTGGAGGAGAACCGCACCGCGACGATGGCGCTGCAGCGCAGCCTGCTGCCGAGCAGCCTGCCCGTGGTGCCCGGCCTGGACTTCGGCGCCCGGTACGTGCCCGGCGCGGAGACCGGGCTCGGCGGGGACTGGTACGACCTGTTCACGCTGCCGGGCGATCGGCTCGGCGTGGTGATGGGCGACGTCTCCGGCCACGGCCTCGACGCGGCCGTGATCATGGGGCGGCTGCGCAGTGCCCTGCGCGCCTACGCCCTCGACTGCGAAAGCCCGGCCGAGGTGCTCGCCAAGCTCGACCGCAAGGCCAACCACTTCGAACACGGGGCGATGGCCACGGTGGCCTACGGGATCATCGGCCCGGACCGCGAGACGCTGACCCTGTCGCTCGCCGGGCACCTGCCCCCGGTGCTCGCCCTGGCCGGCGAAGCGGGCCGGCTGATCGACGCTCCGCCGGATCCCCCGATCGGGCTGACCATCGGCGAACCCGAACGGCGCACCACCGTCCTCGAACTACCGTCGGACGGCGTGCTGGTGCTCTACACCGACGGGCTGGTCGAGCGGCGGGACCGCCCGGTGGACGTCGGCATGCACCAGCTGGCGCAGGCCGTGCGCGCCGGGGATCCCGAACGGGTCTGCGCGCGGGTGATGGCCGTGATGATCGGCAACCGGCCGGCCCAGGACGACGTCGCCGTGCTGGCCATCCGGCGCGGTGCCGTCCCGGCCGGCGGCTACTGAGCCGGCGGTCGGATCGGTAACCCGGCCGGGACGATCCGGGTCAGGACCCGGCGAGGGCCGCTTCCCGGGTCGGGAAGAGCGAGAGGCTCTCCTCGAGGCCGGTCAGCTGGATCGGGCGCAGGGTGGCCCGGCCGGACGCGACGATCCGCACGGCGGTGCCGGTTCCGGCGTCGCGGTGGATGGTCAGCAGCGCGGTCAGGCCGGGCGAGGCGAGGAACTCGACCCGGGTCAGGTCGACCACCAGCACCGGCGGCCGCTCCGCCAGTGCTTCCCCGGCGGCCTGCACGAGCGCCGGTGCGGTGGTCGTGTCCACGTCTCCGGCGACCTCGACGACGACCGCGTCTTCATACTTCGTCCGGGCGATCCGGAATTCGCCGAACGGCACAGCGGTGGCCGAGCTTTCGAAGTGGGTGTGCTCGGTCATGGCGGTTTTCTCCTCGCCTTCGGCAGCACCCCCCGGCAACCGGCGGGCGTGCATGTCCACGAAGGCTGTTTGCTCAACCGCTCCCCATCATGCCTGCCCGGGCGACACGCCGCCGTGTCAGCACCCGTTCGGCTTTCGGTCGCGGCTCCGAACAGGCAGGATGGCGCCATGGGTGAACGGGACGTGACCGGCGACTCACTCGACGATGCCATCAGTTCCGCCGGATCGGTGTCGTTGGAGATCCGGGACGGCGCGGCGGTGCTGCGTGTGGACGGAGCTCTCGACCTCGCGCTGGCCCCGAAATTGCGCCGATTGGCCGAACGGGCGGCGCGCCTTTGCCCGTCGGTGCTCGTGATCGACCTCACCGACGTCACGTTCCTGGCCTCGGCGGGCATGGCCGAGCTCGTCCGGGCGCACCGCGGGCCCACGGCATCGGCACCGCTGCGCGTGGTGGCCAACGGCCGGATCACCCTGCGCCCGCTGGAACTGACCCGGCTGACCGACGAGTTCGCCATCTACCCGTCGCTGTCCGACGCGCTGGCTCCTTGATGACGTCGCGGCCGGAATTCGACGCAGTCCTCGACGCCGTGCGCGAGGCCTTCGCCGGCGGTGCCGCGGCCACCGAAGTCCGCGCCCTCGACCCCGACGAGGTGCGCGCGGTGCTCGGCGACCACGTCGCGCGGGCGGTGACCGACCGCGCGATCCTGGCGGACCTGGTGCCGGGCGAAGAGATCACCGGCGCGATCGCCGTCGCGGCCGACGGCAGCGAACCTGGCGCATTGGTCTATACCACAACGGGAATCGGCGGGGCACCTTCGGCCGTCGCCGCCGCCATCGATGCCGCGACCGCCGGCCTGGCCGCCACCGTCCGGCGGCTGCAGAGCGAAGCTTCGGTGCTGGACGCGCTGCATTCCACCGGCCGCGAACTGACCGCGCAGCTCGACATCGACCGGATCGTGCAGGACGCGACGGACGCGGCCACGAAGGCGACCGGAGCCGGCTTCGGCGCGTTCTTCTACAACCTGATCGACGAGCTCGGCGAGTCGTACACGCTGTACACGATCTCGGGCGTGCCCCGGGAGGCCTTCACCCGGTTCCCCATGCCACGCAACACCGACGTGTTCGCGCCGACGTTCGACGGCGCCGGCACCGTGCGCAGCCCCGACATCACGCGGGACCCGCGGTTCGGGAAGAACCCGCCGCACCACGGGATGCCGGCGGGGCACCTGCCCGTGTGCAGCTACCTGGCCGTTTCGGTGCTCAGCCCGACCTCCGGGGAGGTGCTGGGCGGGTTCTTCTTCGGTCATCCCGAACCGGACCGGTTCACCGCGCGGCACGAGTACCTGGCCGAGGGCATCGCCGCCTACGCGGCCATCGCGCTGGACAACGCGCGGCTCTACGAACGCGAGCGCACCCTCGCCTCGGAACTTTCCCGCAGCATGCTGCCGGTCGCCCCGCCCACGCCGGGCCTCGACGTTTTCACCCGGTACCTGCCCGCGGCCACCGGGAGCAAGGTCGGCGGTGACTGGTTCGACGTGATCCGGCTGCCGTCGGGCGCCACCGCGTTCGTCATCGGTGACGTCGTCGGCCACGGCGTCACCGCCGCGACGGTGATGGGCCAGGTCCGCACGGCCATCCGCAGCTACGCCCTGCTGGAACTGCCGCCGTCGGAGGTCCTGCGCAACGTCTCGGAGCTGATCGTCGGGCTATTCGGGGAAAGCTTCGTGACCTGCTTCTACGCGGTCCACCGGCCCGCCGACGGGACGCTCGCCTACGCGAACGCCGGCCACCTGCCCGCCATCCTGATCCGCCCGGGCGAGCCGCCCGAGCAGATCGGCGAGGCGCTGGCGCAGCCGCTGGGCGTCGGCTCGGTCTTCCCGCAGCGCACCGCGGGCTTCCCGGTGGGCGCGGACCTGGTGCTCTACACCGACGGGCTGGTCGAAAGCCGCACCCGCGACCTCACCCTGGGCGTCGAATGGCTGCTGGCGGGTATCCCGGGACTGCTGACCGCGACCGACCTCGAACCGGCGTGGGACAAGCTCGTCGACGAACTGACTCGTGGACGGCACGACGACGACATCGCCGTGATCCACGTGCGCCACCGCGGAGAGGACACCCCATGACGGACTCACGCCGGCCGCCGGGCCAGTCCGCTCCCCCGGTTTCGTTCCACCGGCGCACGGCCGCGATCGCCGAACGGCTGCCGGAACTGCGCGAGGCACTGGCCCGCTGGCTGGCCACACTGCAGCTGAGCCTCGAACGACGCGACGACATCGTCCTCGCCTGCTACGAGGCGATGGCCAACTCGGCCGAGCACGCCTACCCCGAAGGGGCGGCGGGCCCGGTCGACGTCCGGGCCGAAGCGTTGCCAGGGCGGGTGATCGTGACAGTCACCGACTACGGCACCTGGCGCCCGCCGGCCGCCTCGAACGGGCTGCGGGGCCGCGGCCTGCTGCTCATCGACACCCTGGCCGACGAGAGCACGCAGGTGCACCGCGACGACGGCACCACGGTCACCATGACCTGGCTGACCGGCTGACCGATGTCTTGAATGACTCATTCCTGGCGTCTGACGCCAGGAATGAGTCATTCAAGACGCCGACGTTCCGCACACCCGGCAGGGTGGTGGCCGGTCAAGTACGCTCGTCCGGGGCCGCGTGAACATGGAGTGTGATGAGCGTCGGGGAAGAGGCCGGCCACCGTGCCGTGTTTCCCGGGACCAGCCGGATGGCCGCCCGGATGCGGGACTTCGACTGGGCAACGTCCCCGCTCGGCGAACCGCGGGACTGGCCGCCCAGCCTGACGACGGCGGTCCGGATCTGCCTCACCTCCCGCTTCCCGATGATCGTCTGGTGGGGACCGGAGCTGCGGTTCCTGTACAACGACGCGTACCTGCCGCTGCTGGGCACCAAGCACCCGGCGCTGGGCAAGGCGGGCGCGGCGGTCTGGACCGAGATCTGGCACATCGTCGGGCCGATGCTGGACAGCGTGATGACCACCGGCGAGGCGACCTGGTCGGAAGACCTGCTGCTGCCGATGAACCGGCACGGCTACTGGGAAGAGACCTACTGGACGTACTCCTACAGCCCGGTCCACGACGACGAAGGCGCCGTGCGGGCGGTGTTCACCGCGGTCTCGGACACGACCGAGCGGGTGATCGGTGCCCGGCGGCTGGCGACGCTGCGCGAACTCAGCGCCCAGGCCGGTCTCGCCCGCAGCGTGGGCGAGGCCTGCGAGCTGGTCGCCGGCGTGCTGGGCCGGGCCGGCGCCGACGTCCCCTACGCCGCGATCCACATCCGGGACGGCGACGGCGGCCTCGCGCACGCGGCCGTCACCCCCGGCGGCGAAGGCGCGGGTGACGCGGCGGCCTGGCCGCTGACGGACGTGCTCGCCGACGGGATCCCGCGGACGGTGTCGGGCGGGGCGTTCGGCGAGCTGCCACCGGGTGCCTGGTCCACCCCGCCGACCGAGGCGGTGGTGCTGCCGCTGCCCGGCGACGCCGGGAACACCGCGACCGGGGTGATCGTGCTGGCGGCGAGCGCCGGGCGCGCGCTCGACGAGTCCTACCGGACGTTCCTCGGGCTGGTCGCCCAGCAGACGGCGGCACTGGTCAACGGCGCGATCGCCTACCAGGTCCAGCAGCGGCGTGCCGAGGAGCTGACCGCGCTGGACGCCGCGAAGACGACGTTCTTCGCCAACATCAGCCACGAGTTCCGGACCCCGCTCACGCTGATCCTGGGCCCGGCCGCCGAACTGCGGGAGGCCCTGGACGGCGCCGGCGAGCGGGTGTTGGAAGAGATCGACGTCATCCAGCGCAACGCGTTGCGGCTCGGGCGGCTGGTGAACAACCTGCTCGACTTCTCCCGGATCGAAGCCGGCCGGATGCAGGCGCGCTTCGAACCGGTGGACCTCGGGACGTTCACCGCGGAGCTGGCGAGCGTCTTCCGCGCCGCCGTCGAGCGGGCCGGGCTGGTGTTCGAGGTCGGCTGTCCCCCGTCGGACGAGCCGGTGCACGTCGACCGCGGGATGTGGGAGAAGGTCGTCTTCAACCTGCTGTCCAACGCGGTCAAGTTCACCTTCGACGGCGCGATCCGGGTGACCAGCACGGTGGCGGCCGGGCACACCGTGGTCGCGGTGTCCGACACCGGGATCGGGATCGACGCCGCCGAGCTGCCGCGCCTGTTCGAGCGGTTCCACCGGATCCCGTCGGCGCGGGCGCGGTCCAACGAGGGCAGCGGGATCGGCCTGGCGCTCGTGCGCGAGCTCGTCGGCATGCACGGCGGCAGCGTCGCCGTGGAAAGCACGCCGGGCGCCGGGACGACGTTCCGGGTCCGGCTGCCGCTGGGCACCGCGCACCTGCCCGCCGAGCACGTCGCCGGCGAGCCCACGACCGGCGGGCTCACCGCCCAGGCCGCGGAACCGTACGTGCAGGAAGCCCTGCGCTGGCTCCCGGACGGTGACCCGCCCACCCGGACGGCGCCCCCGGGTGCCCGCGTGCTGGTCGCCGACGACAACGCCGACATGCGCGACTACCTCATGCGGCTGCTGCGCGACGACTACGCGGTGACCGCGGTGCGCGACGGCGTCGAGGCGTTCGCCGCCGCCCGCGCCGAGCCGCCCGAGCTGATCATCAGCGACGTCATGATGCCGCGGCTGGACGGCCTCGGCCTGCTCGCCGAGCTGCGCGGCGACCCGCGCACCGCGGCGGTGCCCGTGCTGCTGCTGTCGGCACGAGCCGGTCAGGAAGCCGCCGTCGACGGGCTGGCCGCCGGGGCCGACGACTACCTCGTGAAACCGTTTTCGGCGCGTGAGCTGCTCGCCCGGGTTCGCACGACCGTCCAGCTGGCGCGGCTGCGCACACAGCACGCCCGGTGGCGCGCGGCGATGATCGACTCGCTGCAGGAGGGCTTCTTCGTCTGCGACGACGAAGGGCGGGTCGTCGAGATCAACGCGGCGTTCACCGAGCTGCTGGGCTTCGGCACCGGCGAGCTGCCCTACGCCCCGCCGTTCCCCTGGTGGCCGGACTCGGGCACCGATCCGGCCGCCCACCGCCAGGTCGCCGAGGCCTTCGGCGGCGCGTGGGACGAGCCGGGCGGCAGCTTCGTGCTGCCGATGCGGCACCGGGAGGGGCACCGGTTGTGGGTCGCGATCACCTGCAACCGGTTGGAGGACGACGAGGGCCGCCGCCGGCTGGTCGGCACGATCCGCGACGTCACGGCCGAGCGCTACGCCGTGCAGCGCGAAAGCGCGCTCGCCTCGATGAACCAGCGCCTCGCCGGGATCAGCGGGGCACCGGAGGTGCTCCGCACCGCGCTGGACCTGCTGCGCGAGCTGTGGGACGCCCAGCGCGTCCTCGCGGTGACCTGGCCGCGGGACGGCGAGCCGGAGCTCGCGTCCACCGACCCCGCCGACCGGGACTGGGCGGACCTCGCCGCGCCGCTGCGCGCGACGCTCGGCCACGTCCGGTCGCTCCCGGCGTTGCACGCGACCCCGGCCGACAGCGGCGCGGGCACCACCGTCGACCACCCCGGCGGCCGGCTGACGCTCTGGGTCGACCCCGCACCGGGCCGCCCGCTCGGCACCGAGGACCGGACGCTGCTGGCGCTGCTGGCCGGAACGCTCGCGCACGCCCTGCGCCGCGCCCACCGCGACGACCGGCAGCGGGAAGTCGCCCTCGCGCTGCAGCGCTCGATCCTCGGCCCGGCCCGGCTGCCCGGCGGCTTCACGGTGCGCTACGAGCCGGCGAACCCGCCTCTGGAGGTCGGCGGCGACTGGTACGACGTCGTCCCGCTGGCCGGCGACCGGATCGGCATCGTCGTCGGCGACTGCGTCGGCCGGGGGCTCGCCGCGGCCGCGGTGATGGGCCAGCTGCGCAGCGCCTGCCGCGCGCTGCTGCTGGAAGCCCGCAGCCCGGCGCACACGCTCGGCGCGCTCGACCGCTTCGCCGGGCGGCTGCCCGGCGCCCTGTGCACCACCGTCTTCTGCGGGGTGCTCGACCCGGCGACCGGCACGCTCACCTACAGCAGCGCCGGGCACCCGCCCGCCACCCTCGTGCACCGCGACGGCACGGCGGAGTTCCTCGACCAGGGCGCCAGCCTGCCGCTGGCCGTCCGCGTCGCGGTGTCGCGCCCGGAAGCCACCGCGGTGGTGCCGATCGGTTCGCTGCTGATGCTCTACACCGACGGGCTGGTGGAACGCCGTCGCGAGTCGCTCGACGACGGCATGGACCGCGCCACCCAGGTCGCCCACGACACGCGCGACGCGGAGCTCGGCGACCTGGCGACCACCCTGATGGACCGGCTCCGCCCGGCCGACGGCTACGAGGACGACGTCGCCCTGCTGCTCTACCGCCGGTCGGTCCCCGCGCTGGACTTCGAGTTCACGGCGCACCCGGACCACCTCGCCTCGACCCGCCACTGGATGCGCGCGTGGCTGCACAACGCGGCCCTCGAACCGGACCTCGCCCAGGACGTGCTCGTCGCGGCGGGCGAGGCCTGCGCCAACGCCGTCGAGCACGCCTACCGCGACGACGGCACCGGGGCGACCGCGCACCTCACCGCCCGGCTCACCGGCGCGCACCTGGTCGTCACGGTGACCGACCGGGGCCACTGGAAGCAACCGCCGCCGGACAACCACCTGCTGCGCGGACGCGGCGTGCCGATGATGGAAGCGCTGGCCGACGCGGTCGCTTTCCGGCACGACGCCACCGGGACCACCGTCACGCTGGAATGGAGGATCGGTTCGTGACGACGGCACTCACGCTGGTCGGCGGCCCGGGCGACGACGGGGACCGGGTCCTGTCCGCCACCGGGGAGATCGACATGAGCAACGCCGCGGAGTTCGGCGCGGCGCTGGACCGCGAGCTGGCGGCGGGCGCCCCCGTCACGGTGGACCTCACCAAGGTCGCCTACCTCGACAGCGCCGGCGTCGCGGTGCTGTTCGACCGCATCGGCGACCACGACCTGCGGCTGGTCGCACCACGGCTGCTCGACCGGGTACTGCGCGTGTCCGGGCTCGCCCAGGTAGTGAAGGTCATGATCTGCTGAACGGTTGAGTGCCGGGCCGGAGCCACCGCTCTCTTCCGGTCGCGGTGTTGCGGTCCGCGCCGCGGACGCGAGTAAGGTTTTGCCGTTCCGTTGAAGCAGCAGCGGTCCGGCACCTGCCGCAGCCGTCCGGAACGGAGATGATCGAGTGACCGGTGAACCGATCCTGCCCGAGCACCTCGACGAGCTGACCGCCGCGATGGCGGACCTCACGGGGGCCCTGGAAACCGAACCCGCCGAAGCGGAGATCCTCGACGCCGTCTGCACCGAAGCCGTCCGGGCCATCCCGGGCGCCGACATGGCGAGCATCACCGCGATCCGGGACGGCGAGCCGACGACGGCGGCCCGCACGGACGAGCGCGCCGTCGAGATCGACCGGGCCCAGTACGCGGCGGGCGCGGGTCCATGCCTGCAGGCCGCGGAGACCGGCGAGATCGTCCGGGTGCCGCTCGCCACGGCCGGGACGGCGTGGCCCGAGTTCACCGCGCGGGCCCAGGAACTCGGGGTCGGCAGCTACCTGGCCGCGCCGCTGCGCGTCGACGAACGCCTTTCCGGCGCGCTCAACCTCTTCGGCTACGGCGAGCACGGCTTCGCGGAGACCGACTCGCGGCTCCTGCAGCTCTACACCACGGTCGTCTCGTTCGGGCTGCGCACCACGCGGCGCTACCACCAGGCCCGGCAGCGGGCCGTCGAGCTCGAATCGGCGATGCGGACGCGGGCGGTGATCGAGCAGGCCAAGGGCATCCTGATGGCCGTGCACCGGATCAGCGCCGAGGACGCCATGAAACGGCTGGTCACGGAGTCGCAGCGGACCAACGTGAAGCTGCGGGACATCGCGACCCGGTTCGTCGAGGACCTGTCTTCGACGAAGTCACTCTGAACCTCAAGCGGTGTGG
This sequence comes from Amycolatopsis sp. lyj-109, assembly GCF_046548995.1. Lineage (NCBI taxonomy): Bacteria > Bacillati > Actinomycetota > Actinomycetes > Pseudonocardiales > Pseudonocardiaceae > Amycolatopsis > Amycolatopsis sp. lyj-109. The sequence continues at coordinate 136,947 of NZ_JAJPWR010000020.1, read as the reverse complement.
CGGGCCGGGAACGGCCAGGTGAGCGTGATGACCGTGCCACCGTCGGTCGAGCGGACGTCGAGCCCGTCGACCAGGGCCTGGATCAGGCGCAACCCGCGGCCGCCGTCCGCCCGCTCGGCCACCGACTCCCAGCGGCCCTGGTCGGCGACGGTGACGATCAGCACGTCCTGATCGATCCGGGCCCGGACGTCGATCAGGCCCGGCCGGCCGTGGTAAGCGTGGCCGAGCACATTGGCCATCGCTTCCCAGCAGGCCAGCACGACGTCGTCCGCCTGCCGCCCGACCTCGTCACCGGCCCGCCGCCGCAACCAGGACACCAGGTGCCGGCGCAGGCTCGGCAAGGTCCGCGGCGAAATCGTGCCGCGGTACCGCCATCCGTCCGATCCCAGCTCTTCCACGTTCACCTCCTCGGGGGACACCAGGTTTGCTACCCACGAGTTCGGATTCTCAATCACCGGTAATGGCTTCCCTGGCGCCGTTCGGACCTGGTGCGCCCCCGGGCCGCCGTGATCGGATGGGCGGATGATTCGGTCGACGTCGTCCGTGGTGCTGTGCGCGGTGCTGGCCGCGACCCTCCTGCCCGCTGTGTCCAACGCGGCCACCGCGGCGCCGGGACCGGGCGCCGTCTCCCACTTCGGCCTGGCTCGCAAGGACTGCCTGGGCACCGCGCGGAACACCGCGAGCAAGGCGTGGTTCACCGTGGCGGGCGGCGTGCTGTCGGACGTCTACGCGCCGGTGATCGACAACACGAACGTCGAAACGCTGCAGTTCGCCGTCACCGACGGACGCAGCTTCACCGACCTGCAGGCGCGCGACATGACCTACACGGTCCGCACGAGCGCGGGCGGGATGGCCTGCGAGGTGACGTCGACCGCGCGCAGCGGGCGGTACCGGCTGGTCACCGAGTACCTGGCCGACCCGGCCCGGACCGGCGTGCTCATCCGGACCCGGCTGGAGCCGCTGCGGGACTCCGGGCGGGACCTCAAGGTCTACGTGCGGTTCGACGCGAGCGTCAACGGCAACGGCGGGGGTGGGCCGGCGAACGGCGGCGGCGACACGGCAACTGTCGAAGCGGCGACGTCCGCGCTGGTCAGCGCCGACCCGAACACGGTGTCCAGCGCGCCGGCCCGCGACTACGGCACCCCGCTGGCCGCGGCGTTGCGCGCCGACCGCCGGTTCCTGGCGACCGCCAGCGGGTTCGCGGGCACCGCGGGCGACGGGCTGGCCCAGCTGGACCGGGATCGCCGGCTCACCGACACGACGCCGTCGGCGGTGAACGGCAACGTCGTGCAGACCGCGCAGCTGGACCTCCAGCCCCGTCGCCCGGCCGTGCTGGCGCTCGGCTTCGGCGCGGACGCGCGGGCCGCCGTCGCCACGGCCGGCGCGAGCCTGCGCACGCCGTTCGAGGCGAGCTACCGCCAGTACGCGCGCGAGTGGCGTGACTACGACAACGGGCTGATCCCGGTGCGGGGCAAGGACTCTGACGCTTACTACCAGTCCGTCAACGTGCTCAAAGCCAGTGAGGACAAGACTTTCCCGGGCGCGGTCGTCGCTTCGCTCGGCAGCCCGTGGGGCCAGGCCGTGTCGGCGGGCGACGCACCCGGTGGCAAGCCGGTCTACTTCGGCTCCTACCGCGAGATCTTCGCCCGCGACCTCTACGAAAGCTTCTCCGGTCTGCTTGCGGCCGGCGATCGCGAGACGGCGCGGGCGAGCGTGCGCTGGCTGTTCACGCGCCAGCAGCAGCCGGACGGCCGGTTCCCGCGCAACTCCCTGCTCAACGGCACGAAGGCGCCCGACTCCGGCGGTGACCAGCTCGACGAGAGCGCGTACCCGATCCTGATGGCGCTGCAGGCCGGCCTCGACCGCGACCGCACGCTCTACACCGACCACATCCGGGCGGCCGCGGACTTCGTCGTCGCGCACGGGCCGGCGTTCGGCTCGGAGCGGTGGGAAGAACAGGGCGGCTACTCCCCCTCGACGATCGCCGCGGAGATCGCCGGGCTCGTCGCCGCGGGCGTGATCGCGGACCGCAACGGCGACAGTGCGCGCGCGAACGTCTACCGCGCCACCGCCGACCACTTCCAGCGCAGCATCAAGGGCTGGACGGTGACGCAGAACGGGCCGTACGGCGGCCGGTACTTCCTGCGGCTGACCAAGAACGGCGACCCGAACTCGGAGTGGTTCTACAACCTGGGCAACGGTTCCGTCGACGCCGACCAGCGCGCGGTCGTCGACGCCGGGTTCCTCGAACTGACGCGCCTGGGCGTGCTGCCCGCGAACGACCCGGACGTCGCCGCGTCACTCGGCGTCGTGGACCGCGTGATCAAGCGGGACACCCCGGCCGGGCCGGGCTGGTACCGCTACGGGACGTCGGCGCCGGGCAGCGAGGACGGCTACGGCGACTGCTACGAGCCGGATCCGACGAACTGCGGCCCGACCGGCGCTCCCTGGCCGTCGACGAACAGCGGGTCCGGGCACCTGTGGCCGGTGCTCGCCGGCGAACGCGGCGAGCAGGCCGTGCAGACCGGCGACCGGGCCGGCGCGGCGGCGCTGCTGCGCGCGATGCGGGCCCAGACCGGCGGCACCGGCCTGATCCCCGAGCAGATCTGGGAGAACCCGGCCCTGCCCGCGTCGCCGTACGGGTCGGACCCGAAGACGGCGTCGATCGGCTTCACGCCGGGGCAGTCGGTCGGCTCGGTGGCGCCGCTAAGCTGGGCGCAGTCGCAGTCGGTGCGGCTGGCCCGGGCCCTCGACGACGGCCGGCTGCCTGAGCAGCCCGCCGAGGTCCGCTCGCGGTACGTCTCGCACGCGCCGCCCGCCGCACTGGCGGTGACGCTCGACGCGCCCGCGTCGGTGTCCACCGCGACCGCCGAGGTCACCGGTACCGCGCCCGCGGGCAGCCGCGTCGACCTGGCGGTTTCGGCCACGGACGCCGGGACGACTTCGGTGCTGTCGACCCGGGCTTCGGCGGCGGGGACGTTCCGCGCTTCCGTCCCGACCCCGCTGGGCGCGAACGTCGTCACCGCGGCCGCGACCGGCGCGGGCACCGGGTACGCGCAGAAGACGATCAGCTCGGACTTCGTCACCGGCACGGTCCTGCTCGACACGACCGACCCGGACGGCGACGACAACGGCCCGGGCACGTACACCTACCCGACGGCGGGCGACTTCCACGCGGGCGCGTTCGACCTGCAGCGGTTCCAGGTCATCGATTCGGGCCCCACCCTGGTCTTCCGGGCGCAGGTCCGCGACCTGTCGCCGACCTTCGGCTCGCCGCTGGGCGCCCAGCTGCTGACGATCTACGGGCACGACCCGGCCGCGACGGCGACGTCGACCGCGCCACCGTTCCCGAGCCGGGCGTACACGATCGCGGCGCAGGACGCGTGGAGCCGGCGCATCGAGGTCCAGGGCTTCGCCGAGCCGGCGCTCGTCGACGCTTCGGGCGCTTCGCTCGCCACGCCGTCCGTGCAGGCTTCGCAGGCAACGCGGTACATCACGGTCAGCGTGGCGAAGGCGGCCTTCGGGACGCCGGGGCCGGGCTGGACGTTCGCCGTGGTGCTCACCGGGCAGGACGGCAACTCCCCCGACCAGGCCCGGCCGTTCACGCCGACGGCGGGTCAGTACACGTTCGGCCTCTGCGCGGCCGGCGGGACGGCACCGGTCTGCGCCGCGGACCCGGCGACCGCCCCGAAGGCGTTCGACGTGCTGACACCGTCCGGCGTGGACCAGAAGGCCGAGCTGGACCCGACCCTCGGGCCGGTCGCGGTGCGCGGCGTGCCGGTGGGCTGATCTGGCAGGCTGGAACCATGATCGACGAGTTCGCGAAGGACTACCTGCACGGCGACCTGCGCGAGGTCCGCGAAGAGCTGGTCGGGAAACTCGACGGGCTCGGCGAGTACGACGTCCGCCGTCCCCTCACCACGACCGGCACCAACCTGCTCGGTCTCGTCAAGCACCTGACCCTGACCGAGGCGCGGTACTTCGGCGACATCTTCGGCCGGCCGTTCCCCGAGCCGATGCCCCGGTGGGACGACCTCGAGGCGCGCGGGACGGACATGTGGGCGACCGAGCACGAGACCCGCGCGGAGATCATCGACCGCTACCGGCGGGTGTCGGCCCACTCCGACGCGACGATCGCCGCGCTCGCCGTCGACACGCCCGGTCACGTGCCCTGGTGGCCCCGCCCCGACGTGCTGCTGTTCAACATCCTGGTGCACGTGCTCACCGAGACCAGTCGGCACGCCGGGCACGCCGACATCCTGCGAGAGCAGCTCGACGGCTCGCTCGCCACCGACGGCCACCGCGACGCGGAATTCTGGGCCGCCCGGCACGCGGAGGTCGAGCGGGCCGCCCGGGCCGCCGACCGTCCACTGTAGACTACCGCCGGCCGGACGTCTTGAATGACTCATTCCTGGCGTCGGACGTCTTGAATGAGTCATTCAAGACGTTCGCCGAGCCGGTTCTCAGCGCGGCAGACCTGCGTTGAGCCGGGCCAGGATGCCGTGCGGGAACGGCAGTGCGGGCACGCTCACCTCGGTCAGCCGCTCGAGCTGGGCGTCGGTCAGCGCGAGCGCGAGCGCGTCCAGGGTTTCGGTGAGCTGCTCCGGTGTGCGCGCCGATCAGCGGCGCGGGTCGCCGAACGCCGCCAGCGCCTCTTCGGCCGGGGTTCAGCCGTCTCAGATGTGCAGCCAGCACAGTTCGACGTGGTCGACGCTCAGCCGCCGCAGCGACGCCTCCAGCGAGGCGATCATGTTCTTGCGGCCGTTGCTGCGGCGGCGCGGGTCCGAGCGCGGGACGCCGCCGCCGAAGCCGGGCCCGGAGTACTTCGTGGCGAGCACGACGTCGCGGAGGAACTCGCCGACGATCGGGTGTCCGGGGGCACCATCCAGGAGACAACCAGGCACACTCCCGGCTAACACCCGATGACCATCAGCTGTGCGCTAACCTGCCGCTCATGGGATCCGGCCGCGCGGGCCGGCGCGTCGAGGAGTCGATTCGTGCAACCGAACCTGGGGCCAGGCGAAGACTTCCACCTCCTGCTCGAACGGCAGGTCCGGGAACCGAAGCCCGAGCCCGCACCTTCGTCCTCCTCGCTCACCCCCGACCCCAAGCCGCACAAGCCGTTCACCGACCAGATGACCGACGTCATCAAGACCAAGCTGTCCCAAATGGACGGTGTGACGCCCGGGATCATGCAGAAGTTCGACAAGATCAGCAACTTCTCCGTGCACGAGCTCGGCAAGCTTTTCGGCAAGGAAGGCGCCGAAAAGTTCGAGTCGGCCATCAAGGTCATGACCGACCCGTGGTTCGGCAAGTCGGGCCTGGCCGGCAAGACCGTCGTCGACATGATCAAGGGTGTGCCCGCCAGCGTCGGCAACGTCACCGGCGGGGACGACGACACCTAGCCGAGCGGGTCCAGCCCGGTCAGCGCCACGCTCTCCGTCCACAACCGCGCCGCGGCGGCGTCGTCGGTCAGGGTGACCCACCGACGTTCGAGCCGCGGCCGGCCGCGCAGGCCGAGCACGCGCGGGCCCCACAGCTGGCCGCCCTCGACGTCCGGATCGAGGACCGCGCGCACGGCGGGCCGCGCCCCGGCATCCTTGCCGTGCAACAACACCCGGGCCGGCAGCCCGCGCAGCCACGCGCCGGCCGTGCGGGTGTGCACCGGTGGCCGTGACGGCGTCAGCGCGTCGAGCGCGCCGCCGGGGTGGGCGAGGACGCTGACCCCGCGCGGAGCCCGCCGCCCGCAGCCGCCGGTCGAGTTCGAGCGCGAACAGCATCTGGGCCAGTTTCGACCGCTCGTAAGCGCGCTTCGGCTGGTAGTCGCGCTCACTCTGGAGATCGAGAAAGTCGAGGCGAGACGACTTCGCCGCGAAGCTGCCCGTGGTGACGATCCGCGCGGCCGGGGCCAACACCGGCATCAGCCGCGCGACCAGCGCGAAGTGGCCGAGGTGGTTGGTGCCGAACATCAGCTCGTGCCCGTCCGGGGTTTCCCGCCGCGGCGGCTCGTCGAGCGCGACACCGGCGTTGCACAGGACGGCCTCCAGCACTCCCACGTCCGGTTTGAGCGACCCGAGGTCCGCCAGGTCCAGCCGGACGTGCTCGACCTTCGCGCCGGCAACCCGCGAGCGGATCGACTCGGTCGCGGCCTGCGCCTTGGCCGGGTCGCGGCTGCCGATCACCACCTCCGCGCCCGCCGAAGCCAGCTGCTCGGCGGCGAAGTAGCCGATCCCCGCGTTGCCGCCGGTCACCAGTACCCGCATCGCCGCACCCTCCCCGTGCCAAGCTGTCCGTCGTGGACAACGCTACCGACGAACCGGCTCGGGCCGGGTACCGGCGGTCGGCCACGGAATGCAGGAGGCATCGTCCCGACGCCGCCCCGGCTTCGCGCGGCTGCTCACGGAGTTCCTGAAGCGTCTCGACCTGCGTGACGTCACTCTGGCCGGCGTCGACACCCGCGTCGTGCGACGGGTTCGACAACTTCCCGCCCGGCCTCATCGCCAATCTCTCGCCACGCCTGTTCGGTGCGTTCATGCAGCGCTGCGGCTGCGCGCGGTGCGCCGACCCCCGATCCCGTTCGGCCCGCCGGCCCCGGCTGACCGCCCTGCTGCCCCGGGAAAGCTCATCGAGGTGGCCGCAACTACCCGTTGCCGCCGCTCGAGTTCACAGCCGGCTGAGGCCGTGCAGGATGCGCTTCATCAGGTCCATGTTCGGCCGGTTGCCGTTGCCCCGCTTCGCGGTGTGCACGGCGACGAGACCGCGGTCGGCGAGATCGGAGAGCAGGACCCGCGCCACGCCGAGCGGCAGCCGCCGCCGGGCGGCGACCTCGGCCACCGACTGCGAAGTGCGGCACAACACGCAAATTTCCGACTCTTCCGGCGTGCTCCCGCGCGTCATGGCCCGTCCGCGCGCGGTGGTCGAGACGAGCGTCTCGACGGGAAGGTCACGCGTCGGACGCGTTCGGCCGTGGGTGCGGAAGTACGGCCGAACAAGCCCCGCCGCCCCTCCGTCTTCGAGCGCGGTCCCCCAGTGCACAGCCAACTCCTCACGGCGATTAATCCTTCTAGGCGATTATTCGACACCGTGATCGACTCCACCGCAATCGACCGAACAGGCTAACGGACGGTAAACTGCAGGTCGGGAGGGCGCCGTTGAACGACACCACCCCGGGGGAGGAAGGTCATCCAGCAGGATTATCAGTGTTCTGACAACTCCGCCGGCTTCCCCGCCGCCGAGCGCGGGCCAGCTGCCGCCGCCGGGCGGCGGCGAGCTCCTACTGGGAGCGGTGACGCACTTGGACGCGGCTTTGGTCGCGTATACGGAGTTGCGCGGGCAGTGGAGGTGCGTGTCCTGCTCGGGGAGCCCGGGGGATGACCCCGCCGCCGGGCCGGTCAGAGGCGTATCGGTTTTTTGTTCATGAACTATCCAGGCGGTCGACGGGCCTGGGGACGTTCTTGGGCACACCGCCTCTGACCTGCTCTTTTGTGTCTGTTGGGTCCGGTCGCGTCCGGGCCTGTCTGGACGTCTGACGGCCTGTAGACGGCCTGGCTCCGTGCCGCCGCTGTGCCTATCTGGCCAGGTGGCAGCCCTTCCCCGTCTTCCTCGTCCCCGCCGCTGTTAGCGCCGGAGGACCGGTGTCAAGGGTGGGCGCTTGCGTCCATCGCGCAGCGACGCCGTAGGCGCCCTTGATGGCGGTCAGCCGGTGTTAAACGATCGCTGGCGAGGGAGCGGCCACCAGGTTGTGCCTGGTCCGCGTGCCACTGATCGACTCGCCGACGTCTCTGGCCGTATGAGGACGACTGGATCAACCAGCTCGCGGCGGCGCGCGTGCGCGGCCGGCCCTTCGGCGGGCCGCCCGGCGACCGGCGGCCGAAGCGGAGCGGCAGGCCGTCCGTGTCGCATGAGGGCGAGCCCGCCGCACGGGTGGTGACGTGCCTTGATCCCATAGAGCGAAGTTCGGCAGATGTTCGAGGTCTAGTCCGATGAAACCTGCACTATCGAATTCAGTCTGGCCAGCAGCTCTTGCAGGATCCCTGCGCGGTCTTCCTGGTAGACCAAGTGGTCCGCGGACATATCTGCGATGCGTTGAGCTACAGCAACCTTGTCTGGTACCGAATATGAATGCAAGTCGCACCACTGCTTGAGAAGCTTGGTGCGCAGTGCGTCGCCAAGCTCCGCTTCTGTTATCTGCTCACCTATTTCATTCCAGCAGCGCAACTCTTCGTTTATCGCAGTCGCGTATATTTTGGGATTAATGAAGTCTTCGACTTCCAGGCCCGTCGTCGGTTCGGAGGAAATATCCTGCAGTAGTGCGATCAGACTCTTGTCTACTCCCGCATCTTGGAGCATCTTTGCGATGGCTTTGCCGCCATTATCGCCGTCAACAACAAACCCGACTCGCGCTGCTTCGAGATTTAATTCTCCGACCCCTGAAGAGGCAACGCTAGACAGACCTGGGGCGACCTGAAATCCAAGGTAATCTTTCTTGCTGGATTGACGCAGAAGGACGGGTAACAAGATGGCGTCGGCGGCCCCTTCCGCGATCACCGCTCGTCTGGTGGGGGTGAATGACATCGCCGCTGCACCCATGCTTGCAAGCAAAGGCGAAAACCCGGCGCCTCCCCTCCAGAATCCGTTCTCTAATTTTGAAGTGGCCGCATCCAGGGGCTGAACGACTCTAACGCCCGTGCCAAGATCGTATGGAAGGCAGCCAAAGGAGTGGGTGGTGTAAATAACCTTTGATGCAAACTTTTGTCTGGCGAGCACAGATATCAAGTCCGCTTGAGCGTCGTAATGTAGATGAGTCTCGATCTCGTCGACTAGTAGAATTGGCTTGTTCGTGACGCCATACGTAAATGCAAGAAGCGCCGCAAACCATCGAATACCGTCACTCCGGTCTTGGATGTCTGACAACCCGGAGTCTTCCGGTGTTGTGACCTGGACATGAAGGATGTTCCCTTGCACTTCGAACTGGATGGCGATTCCTTGCTGGTTCCAGCTCTGGCTAAATATCTCAAGTAGCCTTTGATTGGCCGCATTCCTCCTGGTCCCAACATCTGCCACAGCTCTCGACGAAGATTCAGTGTAGAGTGCACCGAGGTCCAGGTCGGCCATTTTTGCGAGATGCTTCAAAGCAGGAGGAGGGTTGGCTGCGACTTGCTCTAAGTCGTATTCTGACGCCAGTTCTCGATCTGATGCGGCAAATATGATCACCCGCGGAATTGACGACTCTAGCGCATCGCAGGCAAGCTGCCACGGCTCAGGTTCTTGTTCGATTCTAATCTGCTGCGTTAGCACCTGAACAAGTTCTGCAGCGTGGTCATCGACCTGGTCAATCGATTCTGCTGCTTGTAGGGCATCGTCTTGACGGCTTTTTGAGACCTGTCGAATTACTCCCAACACATTTTGCAAATGGTCAATCTCTTGCACTGTTAAGGTTTCTCGATTTGACTGCAGTATTTCAAGTGTGAAGTCGTAGACTGACAGATCACTGCCGTCGCCGATGGTCGTATGGGTTTCCCGAAAAAATCTCATTTCCTCGAATTTGCCGAGCAGTTTTGCGCAGACCTTTCGGCGTGAGATATCGCGCGATGGATTGCGTGGCATGAAGTGCCAAACTGGACTTCCATCTGTTCGTTTGCTTATTACAAGTCTCTCAATGTGTGCAGTATCATGAACGGATGCTAGCTTGCTTTTATCTTCCTGATCCAAGAGAAAATGCCAGGTAGCCTCCGGTAAATGCGAACTCCGCCTTGGTCGCTCCCGAACCTCAAAGGAGTCCCTGTTGTGAAGGTGTGCCATGGCTCCGAGCAGTGAACTCTTGCCGGCTTCATTTGGTCCAACAATAGCGATCAACTTGCCCTGAAGTTTGACGGATGTCTTCTGGACAAATCTCTTGTAACCTTCAAGCGAGAATGCGACTAGGTCCATATTGAGTGCGCCTCCGTCGTGTTTAGATCTAAATCGATTCCCGGAGGCAAGTTGTTACATGCGTGAATATTTCACGCAAACTCCACGATTGGAAAATTGCAAACTACTCCTAGCCGAAGTGGACTTTAGTTCCAGATTGAGCGTGATCAATTCGAAGTCGTATAGATGGATGGATCGAAAGTTGTTCAAGGGTTTCGGGTAGCACCCATAGAACTTCTTTGCTTTCTGAACTGGTGCGAGGCTGGCCGCTTAGGGCAATTGCTGCGAAGCATATGGAGAACTCCTGTCGCACCTCGCCATCGTCGTACGCAATGACGTGGTTTGGATCGGAGTACAGGCCGACGACCCCCGTGACTTCGCATTCGATACCGGTTTCTTCGCGCACCTCACGTACGGCGGCTTGCGACAGTGTTTCGCCGAGTTCGAGTTGGCCGCCGGGGATCGAGTACAAATTGTTGTCGGTACGCCTGATCATTAAGATTCGGCCTTCGTCGTCCTGGATGAACGCCGACACCGCCACTGCGATGCTGTTCGCCTTTGGCGCGTTCGGGTCGTTGTAGTAGTCGACTCGGGTCATGCTGCCTCCTAGAAGGTGGCCGGCTTGGCGAGGTTCCAGACTGACTCGAAGCTCTCCGAGTAGGTCTCGAAGAGATCGCCGGCTGACAGTCGCCGCAGGTGGAGGGATGGGGCGTGGGCTCCCTGGAACCCGTAGACGTGCGTGTTGATGATCATCTCGTCGTCGAACCGGAAGATCGAGTTATAGAGCGTCGTGTTGTGAAACCGCATCTCCACACCGTCAATGCCAACCAGCGGTCGGTAGAACGCCAGGGCGTTGCGGATGCGCGCCCCAAGCGTCCCGTCTCCGAGCTGCTCTTCCTCGCCGCGCAGGGCGACGCTGTCCCCCTCGGGGTCTCCGAACACGAGCCGGATCTTCGCGTCGGCCGCTGCCTTGGTGGCCAGGTCCTTGATGAACCGCGGACGTTCGACCAGGAACAGAGCCGCGTGTACCAGGATCTCGACGGTCTCGGATGTGTCCTTGATCAGCCGGTCCCACAGCTCAACGGGGACGGCGTTGCGGTGGGGGAAGACCTGCACAAGCTCGGCGGCGGCCGTCTCGGCCTTGCGCTCCGGGTCCACGGAGTCCGGCCACAGGTAGGTCTCTGACTCGCGCGCCATGGCGGCGATCTTGTGCCGGTGCTTGGGGTAGGGCGTCCGGTTCTTGGTGATCCAGCGCTCGACAGTCTTCTGATCCACCCCGACGGCCTTGGCGACCTGCTCCAAGGTCAGGCCGTTGCGTAGTAGCGCGTCACGCAGGCGTTCGTTCGGCATCGCCACCCCTTGGGACGTGTAGGGACGTCTTCGACAGTACCAGGGACGTCCCGAGATGTCCTGCCACGTGGTGATCACGTCCCGCCTTTTGGCGGAGTCTGGGTGTCAGGTTGCCGGGGCAGGCCCGGTGCCAGGACACCGAGGAGGTAGGCGTGACCATTGAAACCACTGTCCGGCCGGCTGGCTTGGACAAGCGGGCGGTACCTCGCCGACGTGCGGCGTAGGCGCGGCGTGGCATGCGCGACACGGTTCAGATCCACGTCACGGCTGATCTGCCGATTCGTGTCCGGGCGCTGACGTACGCAAACCGCGCGGAGGTCCGGTTCGGCAAGGCGTTCCCGGTGGTCCTGCTCGTGGACTCCGACGCTATTGCCGTACTGCGGAGGGAACTGGACGAGGTGAGCGCGGTACTGGAAGCCGCAGCGGCACGAGGCGGCGAGCCGCCCGAAGTAACCGACTAACAGACGACATAAGGGATTCAGCATGGCTATCGACAAGGGACACCGGTTCGGTATCGACTTCGACGACGCGTTTCCGCAGGGCTTGGTGATGGTGGGCGAGGTGTCGCCGGACAACGAATACCAGTCGCGTGAGGACCGGGCCGCCAATCGCCCGGTGCGGCAGCGGGTCGACGAGATCACGGGTAAGCGGCAGTGGAAGGTGATGGTCACCGACCCGGCGGAGACGCGCGCGAAGCGGGCCTCATTCGAGATCACTCTTCTCGCCGACGTCCAGCCCGTGCCGACCACCTCGGAGGCACTGCCCGGGATGCGGCCGATCGAGCTGGACGGCCTGACGGCGGAACCGCGCGTGGCTGGGCAGGGCGAGTTCAAGTACCAGTCCTACGTGTTCCGCGCGACCGGGTTCAAGCAGGCCACCAGCAATGCGAAGCCGTCTCGGTCCGGTGGGTCCGGTGAGACGGCGAAGGCGGCGTGACAGGCATGGGCTTCCGCGAGCGGGTCGAAGCGTGGGAGCAGGCGTATCGGGACTACATGGCCGCGTGGGAGCACGGCCGTGCGGTGCTGTCGCCGATGAGTGCGACGAACACGGCGAACGCTGCGAGGCGGGTGTCGCGGGCGTGGCACGAGCTGGCGCAGGTGCGCGGGTTGCCGTGGTGGTGTGTGGCGGCGTTGGAGTCGGCGGCCGAGGGGTTCGCCGACCTGGCCCGGGAATGGGAACAACATGACGGCAACGTGGGACGGGCTGGGGCTGCGCTGGACCGTGGGCGCGGGTACCGAGGTGACGGTGGAGGAGACCGGGACGGGCGTGTCACATCCGCCGGTCCTGGTGCTGTCGGGTGGGCTGTGCGTGGTGACGCTGGTGCCGCCGGAGGACCAGACCGCCTGGACGGGATGCACGGTGTTCCTTCGCCGGCTCCGCGACCACGCCGAGGACCTGGCGACGCTGCTGGAAGCCCGCGCGGGGAGGCGTGACCGTGCGCAAGGCTGAGCCGAAGACACTGCGGGACGCCCACGAGGTCGTGATGGACCGCCGGCCACCGAGCGACGCGAACTCGTCGGTGTGGCTGGCGTTCCGCCTCGGCAACGCACGGCTGTACAAGGCCGTCGCCGACGTCGACCGAGGACATCACCATGAGGCGTTGTACTGGGCCGGGTACGAGGAGCGGCAAGCGGGTGAGATCTCGGCCGAACTGCAAGCGAAAGGCAAGGCCACTGATTAGTCGCATGTAGACGACCGGAAAGTCAACAGTATCGGAAAAAGCGCACGCTATGACGTGCGGCGATGAAGCATGTCCTGTTTTGAGTGCGTGTGATCCGTCAAGGCGCAGAAGCGGAACCTGGCTACCAACCTCGCCGCTCCTGCGCTGTCCACAACCAGCGGAAGTGAACAATGACAACGCTAAACGATGACAACGGGCGAAAAAGGTAACGGGGGGCACCCGAACGCGTTGCGCCTCCTGCAAACGATTCGCGAGCTGCTGCCCGGTGATACCAAGTGCGCTCCCTGCTCGGGGATGCTGCCGCTGGGCATCGACGTGAAGCGGGGTGGTCGGTGATGAATCCCGGCTTCGCGGCAGTGGCCCTGGCTGGTCTGGGACTCGGTGTGTGGGTGCTGCACAAGATCGGTCTTGCCCTGGCGTCGATCCTGGAAGCCTTGGCTGCGGCGGCCGTGGTGTTCGTGGCCCTGTGGTGGCTGTGCAAGGCCGTGGTCTGGATGCTCGCGCAGGTGGTGACGCGGTGGCGGACCAGCTTTGCCGTGGTCGCTGTGTACGCCTGGTGCGAATTGGTCGGCTGGCTCTCTCTGGCGATCATTCTCGGCAGTCTCGTGATCGTCTTGGCGGTGTGGTGGGCGATCGACTCGGTCTCGTTCGACCAGTGGTGCTGGCGGTTCCTGCGCTCCTGGTGGGCCCGGTGGGCGGTCTGCGCCCGGAAGCCCCGCCGACCGCAGCAGACGGCCCAGGATTCCGTGACGGCCTGACGGGGCCAAACGCAACAAAACAGCAGGTCAGAGGCGGATCGGTTTCTTGTTCATGAACTCCTCGATCCCCAACGCCCCCAGCTCCCGCCCGATGCCCGACCGCTTGATCCCGCCGAACGGCAAATCCGCCTCCGAGCCGCCCGACTTGTTCACGTACACCATCCCCGCCTCGATCCCCCGCGCCACGCGGGCCGCCCGTGCCCGGTCGGCAGCGAACACACTTGCCCCCAACCCGAATGGCGTGTCGTTCGCCAGTGACAACGCCTCCGTCTCCGACGACGCCCGGAACACCAAGGCCACCGGGCCGAAGATCTCCTCGTGGTACGCCGCCATTTCCGGTGTCACGTCCGTCAGGACCGTGGCCTCCACGTACGCCCCCGGGCCTGGAACGCGGTGACCGCCCGCGCGCAGCGTTGCTCCTTCGCGGATTGCCGTCGCTATCTGGGCCGCCACCTCGTCGGCCGCCGCTGCGGAAGCCAGTGGGGGCAGGGTTGTCGACGGGTCCGCGGGGTCGCCTGGGACGTAGTACTCCGTCACGCGCTTGGCGAACCGGTCGGTGAACTCCTCGTACAGCTCGCCCAGCACGATGATGCGCTTCGGTGCGTTGCACGACTGGCCGCAGTTGCGCATCCGGGCCGTCGCGATGGTCCTGACCGTTTCGTCCAGGTCGTCGGTGTCCAGCACGATCAGCGGGTCCGAGCCGCCCAGCTCGAGAACGCACTTCTTGAGGTTGCGGCCGGCTTCGGCCGCCACCGAGATGCCCGCCTGCTCACTGCCCGTGAGCGATACTCCGACCAGACGCGGGTCCGCGAGCATCCACGGGACCTGGCGGCTCGACGCGAACACGTTCACGTACGCATCCGCAGGCACGCCGGCGTCCCGCAGCACCGACTCGATCCCGGCCGCCGAGCGTGGGCAGATCGACGCGTGCTTCAGCAGGATCGTGTTGCCCAGCACCAGGTTCGGCGCCACGAACCGCGCGACCTGGTAGCACGGGAAGTTCCACGGCATCACGCCCAGCAGCGCCCCGATCGGCTCCTTCGTCAGCACCGCCTCGCCGCCGCGGATCGCCAGGGGCTCGTCCGCCAGCAGGTCCGGGCCGCGCTCTCCGTAGTACCGGAAGATGTCCGCGACGACGCCGACCTCGCCGCGGCCTTCGTTGATCCGCTTGCCCATCTCCAAGGTCATGACCGCAGCGAGCTCGTCCGCGCGCTCGGCGAACAACTCCGCCGCGCGCAGCACGATCGCGGCGCGTTCGGCGACCGGCCGGGCCCGCCAGGCCGCGTACCCGCGGTGCACCCGGTCGATCGCGACGCGGACCTCCTCGTCGGCCGCGTTCGGGATTTCGTCGACCAGCTCACCCGTCGCCGGATTGGTGACTGTATACAAAACGGCCTCCTTCGCCAGGCTACTGGATACTGTATACACTATGTGGGCAGAGATCGGCACCCGCGCGGCGGTACCCGTCGCCGCTTGATCGACTATCGTTCCCCCATGACGCTGGAACTCACCGGCGGACCCGATTTCGCCGCGCAGGCCCCGAAAAACGCCCGCTGGACCCGGCAGTACACCGCCGCCGCGGTCATCTTCGGCTGCCCCGCGCGCACGTCGGAACGCACGCCGCGGGTGTGGAGCGGACGCGGTCTCGGCCTGCCGGAGGCCGAGCTGGCGGGGTTTGCCGCGCAGTTGCGCCGCGTCATGAAGCACGATGCCTACTGGATCGCCCGAGCCACCTGCCCGGACCGTCATGCGGGCGACGCGGCCGTCTGGTCTCCAGGCCACTACGACGACGAAGACGGCTTCGTGTACTTCGCCGGCCCCTGCACCCACGGCGACCCGTGGCCCGGCTACCGGCCGGCGCGGACGTTCACCATCGCCCTCCCCCGCGTCCGCGGCCTGCGGATCCGGGTGGCGGCGTACCTGGCCGGATGAAGCCGACCCGTGCGGGTGCCGTCGCCGCGGTCGTCAGCGGTATACCGTCGACCGCGCACGCGCTCTTCACCGGCGGTGACGTCCTGGCAGCCACCCGCGCGGCGGGCACCCTACTACCGGGACGACGCGACCGGCCCGGCGTCGCCGCCGGGCTGATCGCGCACGTCGCAGTCTCCGCCTTCTGGACCGGCGTGCTCGCCACGATCGCGCGGCACCGCCGGCTCGGGGCCGGCGGCGGCGCGGTCGCGGGGCTGGCCATCGCGGCACTGGACCTCGGGATCGCGGCCCGCGCCCACCCCGCCGTACGGGGTTTGCCGCGCGGGCCGCAAATCCTGGATCATCTGGTGTTCGGCGCCGTCACCGGCGCGCTCCTCGACCGTCCGGGACGGGCGGATCAGGGCACGACCTCGACGACGTCACCCGGGTGCAGCGAGCTGTAGAACTTCACCGCGGCAGCGTGCGAAAGGTGCACGCACCCATGGGACTTGACCTTCAGGCTGCCCTGGTGGAACGCGACCCCGGTGGTGGTGAAGAACACCGAGTACGGCATCGGCCCGTTGTACTGCTTGCTGTAGTGGTCGATGTCCTTGTACTGCACGTGGAACTTCCCCAGCGGGGTCGGGTACTTCGGCAGCCCCACGGTGATCGGGACGCCGCCGTAGGTGACGTTCCCGGCGCCGTCGGTCAACCACGCCGTATTCGAACTGCGCTGGACGCAGGCCTTCGCTTCGGCACTGCACGGCGTCGACGCCGCCTCGGCCGTTCCCGCGAACGCCACGGTCCCCGCCATTGCGGCGACCCCGCCCAGAAGTGCGATCATCCTCCGGTTCATCGTGTGCCTCCCGTTGTCGTTCGGCTACCCAACGAGAGTGCCCATTCGGGCGATCTTCGAATCCGGAGAGCCCGGAGAACCGGAGAATCAGTTCTGCGGCTGCGAAAGCCCGAGGAACTCGGCCTGCTCACGGTCGTAGCGGCGGGTCAGGCCGGTGCCGTAGCGGTCCCACCAGTTCTGCGTGTGCCCGCCTTGGGTGGTCGTCGTCGCGCCGTAGACCTGGCGGTCGTATTCGACGCGGGCGTCGCGGAACTCCTGCTGGAACTGCTCCGGTGTCAGCCCCTGGACGTGCTGGACGGCGGCGTCGCTCAGCGTGCGCGAGCTGCGCACGATGTCGTCGCCCGCCATGTGGTTGAGGATCGCGCGGACGCCGCCGGCGCCGCGCATGTGCGCCCCGGACATGATCGCGGCCTGGGTGCCGGGATCGGTGAAGTTCAGCGCGCCGGCGGTGCGCGCGTTCGCGGTCATCAGGTCCGCGACGACGGCGCGTTCCTCGGCGCTGCCGATCCCGTACTGCTCGCGCGCGGCGATGATCCGGTCGTAGCCGTTGTGCATGTTCTGCCGGAAACCGTAGGCCTCGGGCACGCCGCCCTGTTCCCCGGTCGCGCCTTCGGACCGCATGATCGAGTCGACGACCCGGGCGTCGAGCTGCGGCGGCGGTGCCGCGGCGGCAGCGCCACCCCCGCCACCCCCGCCCTGCCCGCCACCGCCGTAGGCCTGGGCGACGTCGGAGTCGGCGGCGCGGTAACCGTCCGCGACCTTCTGGACGTTCTGGTTCACGTTCGTCAGGAGATGCAGGAGTTTCTGCAGGGCACTGCCCAGCGTCGAGTGCAGCGCCGAGTTGGCGGCCGCGACACCGCTGCCGATGCCGGCGAACGACAACGCGTCCAGCACCAGGCCTTCCAGGTCGCGGGTGGCCGACAGGAAGGACGACCCGACGTCTTCGACCGCCCTGACGACTGCCCCCATCTCGGCCGTTTCGGCGCGGTAGGCCCCGGCACTCATGGTCTGCTCCCTCCGGACACCGGCTGTGCGCGTCGAGAATTCCCCACCGCGACAGCCGGGCCCACGGCCGAATTACCCACTGGTCGCGGCAGGACTGCCCACACCGGCGCTAAGGTCGGGAGATGAGCACTCCCGACGGCGACCCGAACGTGGTCGAGGGCGAAATCGTCGACGACACCCCCACCGCGGCGCTGGCGATCCCGTCGCCGCCGCTGCCGGACCCGGACTACAGCGAGGGCGGGGTGCCGAGCTTCGACTTCGTCCGCGACAAGATCGAGAACCGGTACAGCACGTCGCTCGGCTCGGTCGACGTCGCCGGTCTCGGCACCGAGAACACCGCCGAGACCCTCGACAAGAAGATCGCCGACCGCGACCAGGCGGCCAAGGACAGGCTGGCCGAGATCCGCCGCTCGATGCGCGGCGAGTAAGCCCCGCTCGCCCGGCCGCGCTGTCACGATCAAGGCACCGTCACGATCAAAGCACTGTCGCGCCCTTACGTCCGGCGCGCGGAGTTCGTCCCGCACTCCGGCGCCCCGTTGCCGCTGAGGAAGTGTGCGGCCGCGTAGCCGGTGCGCCCGGCGACGGTGCCGCGCAGCCACCGGTCGTCCCCGGACGCGGGCGTGCCGTGCGTCCAGCACTCCGCCTCGAACGTGGCGCGCTCCGCGACCCAGCCGACCCGCCGGCACGTCGCGGCCGCGCAGGAGCGGACGTTGAGGCCGTTCTTGCCCGTCCCGGCCACGACGTACGGCGTGGGCGCGGTGCGCGCGAGCAGGTCGCTGCTCCCGCCGGTGGGATCCGCGGGCGGCGTGCCGGACGAGCCGGACGGGCCCGAACCGAGGCCGCCGAGCAGCAGGAAGAGCAGGACGGCCACGAAGGCGGTGGCGGCCAGCACCCGGACGAACACACCCGGTCTCAGCACGAACAACATGGCAATTCCCTTCCCCTCGGCGCCGTCCGCCGGCCGGTCCGGTCCTCTGTCGTCGTCCTGGTGCGTCCTCACTGTGCAGGGTCCCGACCTGGCTTCGGCCTGTCTTGCAAGTGTCACTCCGGGATGGCCTGCTTTGCAATTCCCACGGAGGAATCCCATGGTGGAACACCCGTTCGGCCCAGCCTGCATCTGACCAGCAAAAATCCACCAATTGACGCGCCCAGGGGGTGGCTTCCACCCATAGCCGGCCGGAGGGAGTATGGTCGCGGCGCGGTGGGAAACCCACAAGTTGGGTCCCACCGCGAACGGCCCACCGCGAGAACGAAGGTTCCATGGCCCCCACGCAAGGTCCGATCGTGCCGCGCCGCCGGATCGCGGACACGCTCAAGAACCTGCGTGACGAGTCCGGCCGGACCCTCGAAGAGGTCGCCGAAGCGCTGCTGATCTCGACGTCGAAGCTGTCCCGGCTCGAGAACGCGCAGGGCAGCCCGCAGGCCAGGGACGTCCGCGACCTGATCCGCTTCTACGGCATCGAGAACACGAAGCTGGCCGATCAGCTGATGCGCTGGGTGCGGGCGTCCGGGCGGCAGGGCTGGTGGACCGACTACTCGCAGACCACGGCGACCCCCGGACTCGACGCCCACCTCGCGTACGAGTCCGAAGCGACGGTCGCCCGGATCTACACGATCCCGCTCCTGCCGGTGCTCCTGCAGACCCCCGACTACGCCAGAGCCCAGTATTCGACGCACGAGCCGTGGTGGTCGGCCGAGGAGGTCGACCGGCTCGTCGAACTGCGGGAACACCGCAAGCACGTCCTCGCCGAGCGCGAGGACATGGGACCGCTGCGGCTGGTCGCGGTGACCCACGAGTCCGCCCTGCGCCAGGTCGTCGGCTCCCGCGAGATCATGCACGCCCAGCTGGACCACCTGGTCGAGCGGTCGACGGCGCCGAACATCGAACTGCGCGTCTTCCCCTTCGCCCATCCCCCGCTGTTCTCGATGAGCTGCATGTACGCCTACTTCGAGTTCGAGAACGAGCTCGACCGCGACATCGTGCACATCGAAACCCACGCCGGGTTCCGGCACATCGAGATCGCCAAGACGGTCGAGCACTACCGCGGTTACCACGACGCCCTCGTGGCGGCCTCCCTGGAGCCCGACGAAAGCCGCGCGCTGATCCGCGAAATTCAGTCCGCGCAGTTCGGCTGATCCCCTTCCCTTCACGTTGGGACCCACGCATGGCTTTCGATTTTCCCGTTCCCGCAGGCGAAGAACTCCACCTGTACCGGAAGCGGCTCGACACCGACGGCTACCTCGTCGTGTCCGACGACGAGCTCGGCCTGCCCGGCGCGTGCCTGCGAGACCACCTCCTGCGCACGTACTTCACCCCGGACGTCCTGCGCTGCTACCCCGGCGACATCCCCGCCGACCGCGAGCGGGCCCGGGACGTCGTCGAATACACGTGGCACGGTGAGACGCCGGAGCTGGCCGAGCACCCCGAGATCGCCATCGAGGACCGCGGCGGCCGCCCGGAGCGGCGCGAGTACGCCCGCACCCCGGTGGCGCACGACGTGCTGTTCGCGGCCTGGATCCGCGCCGCGCTGGGCCTCATCCCGGAAGGCCGCCGCCGGCCGCGCGGGACGTTCGGCGTCAACCTCTTCCGGACGTTCACCAACGTCGTGACGCGCCCGCACGCCGACGGCGAGGAGTTCGTCTTCGTCTACGTCGTGGACCGCGCCGGAACCGGGGCGGAGACGACGCTCTTCCGCCCCGAGGCCCCGGACACGGCGGTTCACCGCCAGCGGCTGGAGCCGGGGCAGCTCATCGTGTTCGAGGACGCGCGGTTCCTGCACACCGCCAGCCCGCTGATCGCCCCGGCCGGTGGCCGCGCCCGCCGCGACGCCCTCGTCTGCACGGTGGACTACCCGCAGACCTACGGCCTCGGCTGACGCTCAGCAGAGCAGCCAGCGCACCTCGACCGGCTGGTAGGCGACGATCGTCGCCAGCCGGTCCGGGAACACCGGGACCCGCTCCCCCAGGCGCATTCGGCGGACCACCCGCTCCACCCCGGTACCAGGCGCCGCGACCAGGCACCCCGGCTGCCCCCGGTCGCGGCAGCGATCCAGGGCCCCGAGCAGGCCGCGCCCCCCGCGCTCGGAGAGGAAGTCCAGCGGGCCGAGGTCGATCACCAGCAGCCGTGGCCACGGCAGTTCGCACAGGGCGGTGTCGAGCACCGTCGCCCAGCGCAGCACCGTCGCGATGCTCGGCTCGCCACGCATCTCGACGACCAGCACGCCGCCGTCGCGTTCCGAGGCGATGTCGTCGTCGCGCATCATCGCGCCTCCCGGGAGTCATCCCGTCCGGGACCATCGTCCCACGTCACGTCAGGCTTCCGTAATACCCGCGTGGAATCATCAGAGGGCCGGGGCAGTTGTAACGGGCGGTAGCACCGCACGAGAAGAAGGAGTGACGCCGTGACCACGTCAACCGAAAGGGCCGTCCTGGCCGGCGGCTGCTTCTGGGGCATGCAGGAGCTGTTCCGCCGTCAGCCCGGGGTGATCTCGACCCGGGTCGGTTACAGCGGCGGCGACGTCCCGAACGCCACCTACCGCAACCACGGCACGCACGCCGAGGCCATCGAGGTGAGCTACGACCCCGCGCAGACCACGTTCCGCGACCTGCTCGAGTTCTTCTTCCAGGTGCACGACCCGACGACGAAGGACCGCCAGGGCAACGACATCGGCCTGAGCTACCGCTCGGCGATCTTCTTCGAGAACGACGAGCAGAAGCGGGTCGCCGAGGACACGATCGCCGACGTCGAGGCGTCGGGACTGTGGCCGGGCAAGGTCGTCACCGAGGTCAGCCCGGTGGGTGACTTCTGGGAGGCCGAGCCGGAGCACCAGGACTACCTGCAGCGCATCCCGAACGGGTACACGTGCCACTTCGTGCGCCCGGGCTGGAAGCTCCCGAAGCGTGAGAAGACCGCCTGACACCAGCACCACCGAAGGCCCCTTCGCCGGATCGGCGAAGGGGCCTTCATCATCTCGGACGCAGTGACATCCGGGCTTCGCCCCGAGCCGGGGACTCCGCCACCCGGACCCCCGAGAGCGCAGTGAAGATCGTCCGAACGGCGGTGATCCTTTTCAAGTCCTCAGTGGACAGTCAAGGTCGCGCATCCCAATGGTGTCAAATGTCCTATTTGGGATGTATTGCGACATGCAGATAAGACCGTACGTTCGTCGCTTGTTCACGAGGCTTCGGCACCGGATGCTGATTTCCGCTAAGCCGCACCGTTTTTCCCCATCGTCCCCGTTCTCGGCCCGGCTCGACCCCGGGCCGGTTCGCCCTGCCCGGAGGAGATCCTTCGATGCAACTGAGACGTCCATTCGTCTTGGCCGCGAGCGGCGCGCTGATCGCCGCGGTGTGCACGACCACCACCGCCCAGGCCCAGCCCGTCACCCCGAACGCCGTCCCGGATGCCCAGACCCTGGCCGTGTCGGCGGCGGCCGGGCTCGTGGCGAGCAGGCCCGCCGCGCTGCACGCAAGCGCGGACGACGTTTTCGTGGCCCAGAAGGCGATCGCCGCCACCAACGGGCTGAAGTACATCCCCTACGAGCGCAGCTACAAGGGCCTGGCCGTGGTGGGTGGCGACTTCGTCGTCGCCACCGACTCGACGGGCCAGGTGCTCGGCACCTCCGTCGCGCAGGACCAGACCATCAACCTGGCCACCACCACGGCGAAGGTCTCGAAGGCCGCGGCCGAGGCGACCGCGCGGCAGCAGCTGTCCGCGGTGGACAGCGTCAGCCCCGCGCAGCAGGTCGTCTACGCGCTCGGCACGCCGACGCTGGCGTGGAAGAGCACCGTCGTCGGCCGCGACGCCGAGGGCCCGAGCCGGCTCGACGTCATCGTCGACGCCGCCACCGGCAAGGTGCTCAAGACCCAGGAGCACGTTCTCAACGGTGACGGCACCAGCGCGTGGAACGGGCCGAACCCGGTGCACCTCGACACCACGCACTCGGGCAGCACGTACTCGCTGAAGGACCCGGCCATCACCAACACGTCCTGCCAGGACGCGGCCAACAACACCACCTTCAGCGGGACGGACGACCTCTGGGGCAACGGCACCGCGTCGAACAAGGAGACCGGCTGCGTCGACGCGCTGTTCGCCGCCCAGACCGAGAACAAGATGCTCTCGCAGTGGCTGGGCCGCAACGGCTTCGACGGCAGCGGCGGCGGCTGGCCGATCCGCGTCGGCCTGAACGACCAGAACGCCTACTACGACGGCAGCCAGGTCCAGATCGGCAAGAACACCGCCGGCGGCTGGATCGGCTCGATCGACGTCGTGGCGCACGAGCACGGCCACGGCATCGACGACCACACCCCGGGCGGCATCTCGGGCTCGGGCACCCAGGAGTTCGTCGCGGACGTCTTCGGCGCGGCGACCGAGTGGTTCGCGAACGAGCCGGCTCCCTACGACCAGCCCGACTTCCTCGTCGGCGAGCAGGTCAACCTGGTCGGTTCCGGCCCGATCCGCAACATGTACAACCCGTCGGCGCTGGGCGACAAGAACTGCTACGACAGCAGCGTTCCCAACGGTGAGGTGCACGCGGCCGCCGGCCCCGGCAACCACTGGTTCTACCTGCTGGCCGAGGGCACGAACCCGACCAACGGGCAGCCCACCAGCACCACGTGCAACAGCTCCACCATCACCGGCCTCGGCGTCCAGACCGCGGTGAAGATCTTCTACAACGCGATGCTGCTCAAGACCACCAGCAGCTCGTACCTGAAGTACCGCACCTGGACGCTGACCGCGGCGAAGAACCTGTTCCCGGGCAGCTGCGCCGAGTTCAACACCGTCAAGGCGGCGTGGGACGCGATCAGCGTGCCGGCGCAGTCGGCCGACCCGACGTGCTCGGCGACCGGCACGGTCACCGTGTCCAGCCCGGGCAACCAGTCCACCGTGACCGGCGCTTCGGTGAACCTGCCGCTGTCGGCTTCCGGCGGCACGGCGCCGTACACCTGGTCGGCCTCCGGCCTGCCGGCCGGCCTGTCGATCAACTCCTCCACCGGCACGATCTCGGGCACCGCGACCACCGCGGGCACCTCGAACGTCACGGTGACGGCGACCGACAGCGCCAGCCACTCCGGCACGGCGTCGTTCAGCTGGACCGTCGGCACCACCGGCGGCTGCTCCGGCCAGAAGATCACCAACGGCGGCTTCGAGTCGGGCAGCGGCAGCTGGACCGGCACCACCGCCTCCATCGGCCAGTGGGGCTCGCAGGGCCAGGCCGCGCACGGTGGCACGTACTCGTCCTGGCTGGACGGCTACGGCACGACGCACACCGAGTCGATCGCGCAGTCGGTGAGCATCCCGGCGGGCTGCCACGCCAGCCTGACGTTCTACCTGCACATCGACACCGCGGAGACGACCACCTCCACCGCCTACGACAAGCTGACCGTGACCAACGGCAGCGCGACGCTGGGCAGCTACTCCAACCTGAACAAGGCGTCCGGGTACGCGCTCAAGACCATCGACGTCTCGTCGGCGGCCGGCGGCACCCTCGCGCTGAAGTTCACCGGCACCGAAGACAGCTCGCTGCAGACCTCGTTCGTCATCGACGACGTGGCCGTCACCCTGAGCTGAAACTGAATCGCTGAACCGCCGGGGCGGGGAGACTGCGGTCTCCCCGCCCCGGCGTTTTCCGGAGCAGAATCGGCGCATGGACACCGAAGAGCTGCGCGCGACCCAAGCACCGCTGAAGGACAAGTACCGCGAGGCCCCGGAAAGCGCGCTCGTCACCCTGCACGCCGACGCCGAACTGGACGGCCTCGGCATCTCCTGCAAGGTCGAAACCGGCCGCGCGGTCGTCGAAGCCGGGTTGCACCCGGCCACCGGCGGGGACGGCACCCTCGCCTGTTCGGGCGACATGCTGCTCGAAGCGCTCGTCGCGTGCGCGGGGGTGACGCTGCGGGCCGTCGCGACGTCGCTCGGGCTCGCCGTCCGCGGCGGACGCGTCCGGGCCGAGGGCGACCTCGACTTCCGCGGCACCCTCGCCGTCGCGAAGGACGCGCCGGTGGGCTTCCGCGCCATCCGGCTGTCGTTCGACCTGGACACCGACGCTTCCGACGAAGAGCTCGCCACCCTGAAGAAGCTGACCGAGCGCTACTGCGTCGTGTTCCAGTCGCTGCGGACGCCGCCGGAGTTCGCCGTCACGCTTTCGGCGGCTCAGGGATAAACCCGGAGGACAAACCGGGCAGGTTGGCCTAGCTTGTCGGGGTCACCTGAAGGGGGGAGCCGCCATGCCACAGCCGGAACCGGACACCGCCGTCCGGGTACGCGGGCTCGTGAAGACCTACGGTTCGACGCGCGCGCTGGACGGCGTCGACCTCGACATCCCGGCCGGGCAGGTGCTCGGCCTGCTCGGCCCGAACGGCGCCGGCAAGACCACCACCGTGCGCATCCTGACCACGCTGCTGCGCCCGGACTCGGGGTCGGCGCACGTGGCCGGGTACGACGTGCTCGCCGAGCCGGACGAGGTGCGGCGGCGGATCGGGCTGTCCGGCCAGTACGCGGCCGTCGACGAAAACCTCACCGGGTTCGAGAACCTCTACATGGTCGGGCGGCTCTACGGCCGGAAGAAGGCCGCGGCCCGCACGCGCGCCCGGGAGCTGCTCACCCGGTTCCGGCTCGAGGAGGCCGCCGACCGCCCCGCGAAGGGCTATTCCGGCGGCATGCGCCGCCGGCTGGACCTGGCCGGTGCGCTGGTCGCGGAGCCGACCGTCGTCGTGCTGGACGAGCCCACCACCGGCCTCGACCCGGGCGGGCGGCTCGACACCTGGGAGGTCATCAAGGAGCTCGTGGCCGACGGCACGACCGTGCTGCTGACCACGCAGTACCTCGAAGAGGCCGACCAGCTCGCCGACTCGATCGTGGTGATCGACCACGGCCGGGTGATCGCGCGCGGCACGGCGGACGAGCTGAAGGCCCAGACCGGCGGCGAGCGCCTGGAGCTGGTCGTCGCCTCCGCCGCGGACCTGCCGGCGACGTTGGCCGTGCTGCGCGAGGTGGGCACCGGCGAACCGTCCGGGGACGACCACACGCGGCGGGCCGAAATCCTCGTCGACACCGGGCCGAAGGCGCTGATCGAGGCGTTGCGGCGGCTCGACTCCCACGGCATCACGGTCCAGGACGTCGGCCTGCACCGGCCGACGCTGGACGACGTCTTCCTGTCCCTGACCGGCCACGGCGCCTCGCCGGCCGAATCCGCCGAGTCCGCCGGGGAGGTGGCGAAGTGAACGCGTTCGCGAAGGGCATCTCCGACGGCGGCATCGTCACGTGGCGCAACCTGATGAACGTCCGCCGCAACCCCGACTGGCTGATGGCGGCGACGCTGCAGCCGATCATGTTCGTCCTGCTGTTCGCCTACGTCTTCGGCAACGCGATCGGCGGCGAAGCGGGCGGCGCGGCGTACCGCGAGTTCCTCATCGCCGGGATCTTCGCCCAGACGGTGGCGTTCAACTCGGCGTTCACGGTCATCGGCTTCGCCAACGACCTGCAGAAGGGCATCATCGACCGGTTCCGCTCGCTGCCGATGTCCCGCATCGCGGTGGTCCTCGGCCGCACGACGTCGGACCTGGTGGTCAGCGTGGTGGCGCTGGTCGTGATGTCGGCGTGCGGCCTGCTGGTGGGCTGGCGCATCCGCGGCAGCTTCTGGGACGCGCTGCTCGGCTACCTGGTGATACTGATGTTCGCGTGGGCCCTGTCCTGGGTCGGCGCCCTGATCGGCCTGGCGGCGCGCAGTGTGGAGGTCGCGCAGAGCGCGGGCCTGATCTGGATGTTCCCGCTGAGCTTCATCTCCTCGGCGTTCGTCCCGACCGACACGCTCCCGGCGTTCCTGAAGGCGATCGCGGACTGGAACCCGTTCACAGCGGTGATCAACGCGACTCGCGATTTGTTCGGCAACCGCTTCGGCACCCCGCCGACGGGCTGGCCGGCGGAGAACGCGGCGCTGTACTCGATCCTGTGCTGCGTGGCGATCATCGCGATCTTCGCCCCGCTGGCGACGGCGCGGTACCGCCGGGTGGCGAGCAAGTAGCCCCACAATTCGTGAAGGCCACCTTCACGAACTTTAAGTTCCTCAAGGTGGCCTTCACGAAGCCGGCGGCGCGTCAGTCCTCTTCGGACAGTTCCACGATCGGGATCACCCGCCTGGCCTGCCGGGCCTTGGCCTGGTGGTCGGCCAGGAACGGGTACTCCTTCTCCAGCGCCGTCCACGTCCGCACGTAGTCGGCGCCGAGCAGCGGCAGCGCCTCGGCGTCGAACTCGCGGCCGTCCACCTCGACCCGCACCCGCGGGTCGGCCTCCAGGTTCAGGTACCAGTCCGGGTGCCGGGACGCGCCGACGTTGGACGCCACCACCAGCCACCGGTCGCCGGCGCGGTGGACCATCATCGGGACCGTGCGGGGCTCCCCCGAGGTCCGGCCCGTCGTCGTCAGCAGCGCCAGGCGCTCGCGGTGCATGCCCTCGACCTCGCCGCCCGTGCGGAACTGCGCGATCACCCGGCGGTTGGTCTCCCGGATGTCCACGGCGGTCACCGGTCGTAGTACCGGGTCGGCGGGTCCTCCTGGGTCCACTGCTGCCGGGTCGGCGGCGGCGGCGCGGCGCTCTGCTGACTGCGGCGCCGGTGCAGCGTGCGGGCGCTGGCCGCCATGCTGTTCACCACCGCGGCGATGACCAGGCCGATCACCAGGTTGATCGCCGCCGTGGCGATCTTCGCGCTCGGCGCCACCGTCAGCGTCAGCGGCAGTACCACGGCGATCAGCGTCACCAGCACCATGATCCAGCCGAAGAACTGCGACGGCGCCGGCGTCGCCACGCTCAGCAGGTGCATCAGCCCGGTGGCGAGCAGGGCCACCGCGGCGGCGACCAGCGCGTACGTCGTGGTGCTCGCGTTGCCCCAGACGCCTTCGCCTTTTGGGGCGAGCACTTCGACCTCGAAGATCCCGCGTGCGATCAGCAGCCCGACGACCGCGAGCAGGGCCGCGACCACCGCCGTCGCCACGCCGCCCGCCCACAGGCGGCGCGCATCGATCCCCGGGCGGACGTCCTGGGGCTGGTTCCCGTAGTAGTCGGACATCAGAGCCTTCCTGGGTCGGCTGCGCCTCTCACCGGAGATTGTCCCCCGTTTCGGCCCCGGCCGCGATTTGCGCTGGAGTGCACTCCAGCTCGTAACGTCGGATCCATGACCATCGCACAGCACAAGATCGGTTCGGGCTTCGGCGCCACCACCACGGCCGCCGAAGCCATCGCAGGCGTCGACCTCACCGGGAAGCTCGCCGTCGTCACCGGCGGGTACTCCGGGATCGGCCTCGAAACCACCCGCGCGCTGACCGGCGCAGGCGCCCACGTCGTCGTCCCGGCCCGCCGCCGCGAGACCGCCGAGGAAGCGCTCGCCGGCTTCGAGAACGTCGAGATCGACGAGCTGGACCTGGGCGACCTCGACAGCGTGCGGGCCTTCGCCGACCGGTTCCTCGCGACCGGACGGCGGATCGACCTCGTCATCGCCAACGCCGGCATCATGGCCTGCCCGGAGACCCGCGTCGGCCCCGGCTGGGAGGCCCAGTTCGCCACCAACCACCTCGGCCACTTCGCGCTGGTCAACCGGCTGTGGCCGGCGATCGCCGAGGGTGCCCGCGTGGTTTCGCTGTCCTCGCGCGGCCACCACTACTCGCCGATCCGCTGGGACGACGTCCAGTTCGAGAGCGGCTACGAGAAGTGGCAGGCCTACGGGCAGGCCAAGACGGCGAACGTGCTCTTCGCCGTCCAGCTCGACCGGCTGGGCGCCGAGAAGGACGTCCACGCGTTCGCGCTCCACCCCGGCGGCATCATGACACCCCTGCAGCGCCACCTGCCGCGGGAAGAAATGATCGAACGCGGCTGGATCGACGAAGCCGGCAACCACCTGGTCGAGTTCAAGACCCCCGAGCAGGGCGCCGCGACCACGGTCTGGGCCGCGACCTCGCCGCAGCTGGCCGGGCTCGGCGGGCTGTACCTGGAGGACTGCGACGTCGCCGAGCTCGCGCCGGACGACGCCGAGGGCCTCGCCGCCTCCGGGGTCCGCCGGTACGCCGTCGACCGCGAGCAGGCCGCGCGCCTGTGGACGCTGTCGGCCCAGCTCACCGGCGTGGACGCGTTCGCTCGAGCCTGACTGTCACGTCGGCGGGTCCCCGGACGATACTTTCTTCGTGATCTTCCGACGTTTGCCGTTCGCGGGACCGGGGTACTTGCCGCCCGTGGCCGACGAAGCCGGGAGAACGGGGCGCCCGCCGACTGACGACGGGGCAGAGGTCACTCGCGGCCACTACGCGCTCGGCGAATTCACCATCACCCCGCGCAGTGCCCTCGACGACGAGCGGCCGCCAGGGCTGCTCGGCGGCCGCTACGAGGTCGGCAGGCTGATCGGCAGCGGCGCCACGGCCCGCGTCTACCGCGCCCACGACGTGCGGCTGACCCGCGAGGTCGCCGTCAAGATCTACGACCGCGACGCGGTGGCGCTCGACCAGCGGCGCCGGCTGCGCGAGATGACGATCCAGGGCAGCATCAGCCATCCGGGCGTGGTGACGTTGCTGGACAGCGGCACCGAGAACGGCCGGACGTACCTGGTGATGCAGCTCGTCGAAGGCGAGAACCTCGCGGAGCGCCTGCTGGGCGGCCCGCTGCCGGCGGCGGACGTGACGGCGCTGGCCGACGGGCTCGCCGAGGCGCTGGCCCACGTCCACGCGCGGCGCATCGTGCACCGCGATCTGAAGCCGGCCAACGTGTTCCTGTCCGCGGACGGTCCCCTGATCGGCGACTTCGGCATCGCCCACGCCCTCGACGCCACCCACATCACCGGCACCGGCCTGATCCCGGGTACGGCGGCGTACCTGGCGCCGGAGCAGGTGTCGGGCGAGCCGGCGGGCCCACCGGCGGACGTGTACGCGCTGGGCCTGATCCTGCTGGAATGCCTGACGGGACAACGGGAGTACCCGGGCACCATGGTCGAGGCGGCCATGGCCCGGCTGACGAGACCACCGCGGATCCCGGAGGACGCACCGGCGGCGTTGGCGTACACGTTGCGCCGGATGACGCAGCGCGAGCCCGCCGACCGGCCGACGGCCGCGAAGGTGCTGGACATGATGCACGCGCCGCCGCCGACGTTGCCGTGGAGCAGAACGCAGCTCAGCCCGCGCCGCCGCCCGGCAGCGGTTCCGGGTGCTGCGGACGCAACCTCTGTCCCGAGCCCGGTTCCCCCCAAGGAGGCCGCCGTCGGCGCGGCGCCGGTACACCGAGGCGAGTTCGACATCGCCGCGGCCGAGGCTCCGACCCGCCTCCACGACGTCGCGGCCGTCACCTCACCTCCGGCCGGCAGTTCCCGGCGCCGCCGGCTGGCGGCTGCGGCGGGCCTGACCGCCGCCGCCGTGGCGGCCGTGGCCGCGATGCTGTTGTTCGAGCAGGAGACCGGGACCGGCTCGCCCGCCCAGGCACCCGTCGCGAACTCTCCCGCCGCATCCGGCACGCCTGCGTCGTCGGCTCCCCTTGGGGAATCCGGCACACCGGTTCCGCACTCCGGCCCCGGGAGCACGGATCCGCGGCCGGGTCCCAGCGCACCGGCCTCGCTCGAGCCCGCCGCCGTCACCTCCGCAACCCCGGCGACCACCGCTGAGCCGTCGAAAACCGGCAAGCCCGAGAAGACCGAGAAGACGGACAACCCCGGCAAGGGCAAAGGCAAGGGCCACGACTCCTGAGCGGGACCTCCGGCGCGCGAATCCGGGTCCAACGGCCCTAGTGCGAAAAAGGGTCCGGAATGGCCGGTAATTCGATTTCGTGAATTGGGACTCGAAGCAATAACGACAGGTAACCGGAGCCCGCTCCGGCCCGACTCACTTCACGGTGCCGCCGCCGGGAATCCCCTCCCGACCGGCCAGGCGATCACTTCCGGAGGTCTGGATGATTGTCCACGCTGTCCTCGCGCGGCCGGTTTTCCGCACATCGAGCGGCCGGCACGCCAAGCCCCGTCCCGCGTGGCCGCGGGTCGCCGGCCGGGCAGTCTTCCTGGTCACCGCGGTGATCTGCGCCGTCGCCGTCCTCGGCTTCGGGTGGCCTCCCGTGCTGCTGGCGGTGCCCGCCGCCGCGTTCGCGCTGCTCCTCGCGAGCGTGGCGAAACTGCGGACCGCGAGCCGGAAGATCGACACGATCTTCGCCGAAGAACTGTCGGACGTTTCCGGTTACCCGACTGATCAGGCGAGCGCGTAGTCCGTGGAGTTCTTCTGCTACCACCGCGACCGCCCCGGGTCATTGGCACTGCGGCAAGAAACGCTGGAAGCGAATTGGTCCTACATGGACCGGTACGCGACCCGCATGATCGCCCACGGACCGCTCCTGTCCGACGACGGCACCGCCTGGCTCGGCACCGCCGCGCTGACCAGAGCGGCTAGCCCGAGCGAGGCCAGGACCATCCTCACCGGGGATCGGTACGCCGCCGTCGAAGTTCACACCTGGCGGTTCGGCGGGCGGGTCAGCGCAAGTCCAGCCACATGATGCGCAGCCCGACGTCCCCGGCGACCGGGTGGCGGAAGGCGCCGGGCGCCGTTCCGAGGGTCACGAACCCCAGGCTCTCGTACAGGCGGACGGCGGCCACGTTCACGTCGACGACCGCGTTGAACTGGATCGCCGCGAAGCCGGTCCGCCGGGCCCAGCCGATCATGTCCGTCGTGAGCGCCCGCCCCACACCCGCGCCGCGTGCCTCCTTCGCCACCATCACGCTGCCCGATGCGATGTGACTGCCGGGCCCCGGCCGGTTGGCGTACATGTTCGCCGTGCCCGTCACCCGGTCGCCGTCCAAGGCGACGACCACGCGGGCCGGCGGGTCGCGCAGCCACACCTGCCGCGCGTCGGGCTCGGTCATCGCCGGGTCGTACGGAAACGTGCGCCGCTCGGTGACGACGTCGTGGATGATCGGCCAGATCGCGGGCCAGTCGTCGTCGCGGGCTTCGCGGATCACCCGCTCACCGCGGCACAGAGTTCCGGAACGACGGCCTCGATGTCGTCCCGCAGCACGAATGCGGCGTCGTCGTCGTACGGCGTCGGGTCGCGGTTGACGACGACCAGCGTCGCTCCGGCCCGGACGGCGACCGTGCACAGCGACGCCGCCGGCTCGACCTGCAGCGTGCTGCCGATGGCCAGGAAGAGCCCGCTCGCCGCCGCGATGTTCCTTGCCTGGCCGAGGACTTCGCCATCCAGCAGCTGTCCGAAGAGGACGACGTCGAGCTTGAGGATGCCGCCGCAGCGCGGGCACGCCGGGTCGTCGTCGCCCGCCTCGAGGATCTCTTTGGTCGGGAACCCGGCCGCGCACGCGGTGCACCGCGTGGTGTGCATGCTTCCGTGCAGCTCGAGGACCTTGCGCGCGGCGAGGCCGGCCCGCTGGTGCAGGCCGTCGACGTTCTGGGTGAGCACCCGGACGGCGACGCCCGCGCTGTCGAGCTCCGCCAGCGCGCGATGGGCCGCGTTCGGTTCGGCGCGCCAGGCGGCGTGCCCTGCGTACGCGCGCCAGAACTCGCGGCGCACGTCGGCGCCGGCCATGAAGTTCTCGAGCGTGAAGGCGTTCACCGCGCTCGGCGTGCGCGTCCAGACGCCTTCGGGGCCGCGGTAGTCGGGAATCCCGGAGGCGGTGGAGATGCCCGCCCCGGTCAGCGCGGCGACCCGCCGGGCGCCGCGGAGCCGGTCGATGAGCTTGCCGTCCATGGTGGCGAAGGCTAACGGCTCTCCCGCGGCCGCACGACCGGATTACCCATCACTGGGGTCCTTCCGCAGCCGCAACGCCAGCGCCGGGCACGCCGCCGCCGCCCGACGGGCGTCCGCCACCAGTTCCGCGGGTACCGGGCCGGACGCCACGACCGGGTAGCCCCACTCGTCGAGCCGCACCAGCTCCGGCAGCAGGTCCGCGCACAACCCGTGCGCGCGACACTCGATCGGAGCCACCGTCACCTTCACGCGACACCCGCCGGGACCCGGCACCGGCCGCCGGCCTGGTGCGCGCGGACGTCCGCGTCGAACACGCGCAACGCACTCGCCGCGAGCCGGGCCGCGCCGTCCGGGTGGGCGCACGCCCCTCGGCCGGCCAGCAGCGGAAGGCGGCGGGCCAGCCGGGCCGTCGCGGGACCGCCGTGGATCAGCTCCGCGAAGTCCGCCGCGATCGAGGGCAGGCCGAACGTGCACGGCCCGCACTGCCGGGCCGACTCCGCCGCCAGGAACGCCAGTACCTTCGCCGTGTACTCCAGCCCGCACGCCCGCACCGGCAGCAGGTGGACCGCCGGAATCCCCGGCACCCCGCCGCCGAGCTCCGCCGTCCACGTCCCGCCGTACCCGCCCGCGAGCACCGCCTGCACCGGCTCCGCCTCGCCGCCCGCCGCGGCCAGCACGCCGGCCAGGGACGTCCCCGCGGCCACCTCGACGACGCCGGGCTGCCGGACCGCGCCGGTCACCGTGACGAGTTCGGTCCGGGACGCGCGATAGTGGTGCGGCCCCAGCAGGACCACCGACGCCAGCTGCGCCAGTGTCTCCACATTGGACACCAGGGTCGGGCGCCCGCGCACCCCGCGTTCGGCGGGCCGCGGCAGCTTGCCGAGCGGCCGCGCGTCCCCCGACGTCAGGTACCGCACGAGCGCGGTCTCCTCGCTGGCGACGTACCGGCGCGGGACCTCCGCGACCCGCACCGGCACCCGGTCTTCGCGCTCGGCGAGGGCCGCGGCCACGCTCGGCAGCACCGGGCTGCCGGTGTGCACGCAGAGGACGGCCTCGGCGGCGCCGATGGCGTGCGCGGCGAGCTGCAGGCCGTCGAGGACGAGGTGTGGCGAAAGCGTGAGCAGCGCACCGTCCTTCCGGCTGAGCGGATCGCCTTCGCACCCGTTCGCGACGACGATCGAGCGCTTGGACCGGGCCGCGCGCAGCTTCACCGCCGTCGGGAAGCCCGCGCCGCCGCGGCCGCGCAGGTCCGCCGACTCGACGGCGGCGATCAGCCGGTCGCGGCCGGCGTCATCGTGGTAGGCGACCCACGGCACGACGCCGTTGCGGCGCCGGTGGCCGGCCAGGTCCAGCCGGTGCGGGGGCAGGATGCTCATCGGGTGCCTCCCAGGGCAGCGAACGTGCGGACGTGGGTCGCGCGGTAACCGGCGGCGCCGAGCACGGCCAGCGCGCACAGCACGTCGAGGGCGACGATCCAGCCGTAGGCGGCGTCGTCTTCGGCCATGCCGAAGCCGTGCACCAGCGCGACCGGCCAGCACAGGTAGGCCAGCCAGTGCACGGCGCGCCAGGCCCGCGCCGGCAGCCGGGTGCGCACGAGGCTGGTGACGACGATCGCGAGCAGCAGGTCGATCGCGACGGCCCCGAGCCCGACCCACAGCGGCCGGTAGCCCGCGCCGAACGGGACGACGACGTCGAGCCAGCCGAGCGGGACGTACCCGTCGAGGACGGCCGACGCGATGTGCGCCGCGAGGAAGGCCAGGCTGGTCAGCGCGAGGTTCCGGTGGACGGCGGCGACGGCGAACCGCGGCCATTCGCGCGTGGCGAACCGCCCGGCGCCGAGCGCGCCGAGGACGACGACGCCGGTGAAGAGCACCAGCGAAACGAGTCCGGTCGCGCGGCTGAAGTACCACACCGCGGAGCTCATGCCGCTTCCCGTTCGCCGGGCCAGCCGGGCGTCGTGACGACGTCGCCGTCGACACCGACCAGCCGGGCGGGGAGCCGTCTTCGCTCGAGCCAGCCGGGTGCGCCGGCACCGAGGACGATCGCCGCGGTGCTCGCGGTGTTGGCGTCCACAGTGGACTTCGCGGCGACGGTGACGGTGCGCCAGCGCGCTTCGGGGACGTCGCCGGTGCGCGGGTCGACGATGTGGTGCACGGTCCGGCCGCCGTGGCGCCAGCGCCGCCGGGTGGTACCGGAGGTGGCGAGCGCACCGTCACGGTGGAGGGCGACGGTGGCGTCCGGCCGGCTGACGGCTTCGGCGTGGTCGTCGCCGAGGGCGATCTGCCAGCCGCCGGGCGGCAGGGGGCCGGCGGCCCGCAGATCGCCCCCGAGGTTGACGAGGGCTCCGCAGCCGACAGTGGCGTGGATCCGCCGGGCGGCCCGGTCGGCGGCGAGGGCCTTGGCGGTCGCGCCGAGATCGAGGTGCACGTCCCGCGGAAGGACGACGAGCCGCCGGGCCGGGTCGAAGAGGATCCGGTGCCAGCCAGGGGCGGGGCACGCGCCCGGTCGTGAGTGAGAAACAGCGTTAGAACACTGTTTCTCACTCACGACGAGCTGCGAAACCGCGGTGTTCCGGTCAGCGGCAACCGAAGCGAAGTCACGGTCGTAGCCCAGCGCCCGCACCGCCGCCCCCACCGTGGGGTCGACCAGCCCCTCGGTCAGCCGAGCCGCTCGCAACGCCACCCCCAGCGCTTCCGCCAGCAACGGCCCGACCCGGACCTGCCGCCCGGCCGCCTCGTGCAGCAGCGAGATCTCCGAGTCCGTCCGGAACCGGCTGCACGCCATGTCGATGGCCGCCAGTTCCTCCCGCAGCACCGCGACCGCCGCCTCCAGACGGGCCGGGTCCGTCACCACGAGCTCAGCCGTCGTGCCCAGTGCCGGGAAAGCCGTGGTCACGACGCACCCGAACCGGTGTGTGCCTGGCCGGATCCGCTGCTCAAGCCGCTGTCCGGCGCTTGGAGCTGATCCTGGGTGTCCGTCGAAGTCGTGGAGTTCTGCGTCGTGTCAGTCGAGGCCGACGCCGTCGAGAGGCCGAAGCCGATGGCGCCGACTGCTGCCGCGCCCAGTACCGCGGCGGCCGCCGTGGCCAGCGCGGCCTTGCGGCGTCCCTGCTCGCGGCGGGCGGGTCCGGCCGGGGTGGTGGGTTCCATGGCACCGAGTGTCGGCGCCGATCCTTTGAACGAGCTGGGAACGACCTGTCAAAGCCCTGACGCTCCAACCAAAGGAGGTTGACACCGGACAGCCATTCACTCACTCTTTCCGTTGTCCGCCGGAGGTTTCCTGGTGTTCACGAGCCGGACCACAGCACCTCACGAACCGGCCCCCTGCCGTGGGCACCATGAGGCGCCCACCCCCTCAGTGCTGGAGGACCCATGATCCGCAAGCGGATCTTCGCCGCGTTCGCCGCGGCCACCCTGGTCACCGCCGGTGCGGTCACCGCGGCCGCCGTCACCGGAACGGACGAGCCCACCGCCATCCGGCCGACCGCCGCGGCGGTTCCGGCGTTCGACCACATCGTCCTCGTCATGTTCGAGAACAAGAAGTACTCCTCGATCAACGGCAGTTCCAGCGCGCCCTACTTCACCACCCTCGCCTCGCAGAGCGCGAAGTTCACGAACTCCTTCGCGATCACCCACCCGAGCCAGCCCAACTACGTCGCCCTCTTCTCCGGCGCGACGCAGGGCGTCACCGACGACAGCTGCCCCGCCAACCTCGGCGCGAAGGCCAACCTCGGCCGCCAGGTGCTCGACGCGGGCAAGACCTTCAAGGGCTACTCCGAAGCCATGCCCTCGGACGGCTACACCGGCTGCTCCAGCGGCACCTACCGCCGCAAGCACAACAGCTGGGTCGACTTCTCGAACGTCCCCGCCGCGAGCAACGTCCGGTTCTCGAGCTTCCCGTCCGACTTCACCCAGCTGCCGACCGTTTCGTTCGTTACGCCCGATATGTGCAACGACATGCACGACTGCGGCATCGGCACCGGCGACACCTGGCTGAAGAAGAACCTCGACACCTACGCCCAGTGGGCCAAGACGCACAACAGCCTGCTGATCACCACCTTCGACGAGGACAGCGGCACGTCGGTCAACCAGATCTTCACGAGCTTCACCGGCGCCGGCGTCAAGGTCGGCAGCTACAGCGAATCGATCAACCACTACACCGTGCTGCGCACCATCGAGGCGGCCTACGGCCTGCCCGGCATCGGCAACGCCGCGAGCAAGTCGCCGATCCTCGACGTCTGGCAGTAACCGCGTGTACCTCGCCACCAGCAGGGTCGCTCCGAAGCACGCCGCGAAGGGCAAGCTCTCGGCGGTCGGCGCGAACGTCTTCGCGCTGGGTGCCGTCAGCCTGGTCACCGACGTCTCCTCGGAGATGGTGACCGCGGTCCTGCCGGTGTACCTGGTCCTCGGCCTGCACCTGAGTCCCGCCGCGTACGGGCTGTTCGACGGCCTCTACACCGGCGCGACGGCGTTGCTGCGGGTCGCCGGCGGGTACGTCGCCGACCGGGTCCGGCGGCGCAAGGTCGTGGCCGGTGCCGGCTACGCACTGTCCGCCGTGGCGAAGCTCGGCCTGCTCGCGGCCGGGGCGTCGGCGACCGCGATCGGCGCGGTGATCACGCTCGACCGCGCCGGCAAGGGCCTGCGGACGGCGCCGCGGGATGCGCTGATCACGCTGTCGGCCCCCGAACCGCTGCTCGGGCGGGCCTTCGGCGTGCACCGCGCGATGGACAGCGTGGGCGCGTTCGCCGGGCCACTGGTCGCGCTCGCCGTGCTGGCCGCCGTCGGCGCCACCGACCCCGAGGCCTTCGACGCGGTGTTCGTCGTCAGCTTCTGCATCGCCGCGATCGGTGTGCTGCTGCTGGTGCTGTTCGTCCGCGACCGCCGGACGCCGAAAGAGGCCGCGACCCCGGTCTCGCCGCGGGCGGCGGCCGCGTTGCTGCGCGGCAGCGGGGTGCGGCGGCTACTCGTGGCCGCGTGCGTGCTCGGGCTGGCCACGGTCGGCGACGGCTTCGTCTACCTGCTGCTGCAGCACAAGGAGGACATCGCCACCGGCTGGTTCCCGCTGCTCGCCGTCGGCACGAACCTCAGCTACCTGCTGCTCGCCGCGCCCCTGGGTGCGCTCGCCGACCGGGTCGGGCGGCTGCCGGTGGTACTCGGCGGGTACGGCGCGCTGGCGCTGGTCTACCTGCTGCTGGCCGGGCCGGTGTCCGGCTGGCCGCTGTTCGCGGCGTCGCTCGCGTTGTACGGCGCGTTCTACGCGGCGACCGACGGCGTCCTCATGGCGCTGGCCGGCCCCCTGCTGCCGGAGTCGCTGCGCACCACGGGGATTTCGCTCATCCAGACCGCGCAAGCGCTTGCCTACTTCGCCTCGTCCGTCCTGTTCGGACTCGCCTGGCAGTTCTGGGGCGCGGACCTCGCCATCGCCGTCGCGGCGGGCGGTGCCGTGGTCGCGATCGCCGTGACATTCGCGGTCCTCGGCCCACGGAAGGTGCCGGCGTGAAGACCCGGATCCTCATCGCGGTCATCGGCGTGCTCGTGCTCGCCGGGGCCGCGGTCGCCTACGTCGGGTTCGCGAGCGCGCGCAGCCACGACGTCACCCCGACCGGCGCGGTCAGCCTCGACCCCGGCCCGCGGCTGCTGTTCCGCAGCACCGCCGACGCCGACCGCGGGCACGTCGCCACGGTGGCCGCGGGCGACCCCGGCGGCCCGCGGACGGTGTCACCGCTGTCGTGCGCGCGGGTGTACGCCGCCGGCGGCACCGGGCTCTGCCTGCGCCAGGACGGCGACCTGACCACCTACCAGCTGGCGGTGCTCGACCGGGGGCTGGCGGTGCGGCGGGAGATCCCGCTGGTCGGGCTGCCGAACCGGGCACGGGTGTCGGCGAGCGGCCGGATGCTCGCGTGGACCGTGTTCGTCACCGGCGATTCGTACAACGGCGGCCTGTTCTCCACCCGCGCCGGCATCCTCGACACGGCGACCGGCGACCTGGCCGGGACCCTCGAGGACTACGCGGTGACGCTCGACGGCAAGCCGTACCAGGCCGCCGACCTCAACTTCTGGGGCGTGACGTTCACCCGCGACGACCGCCACTTCTACGCGACGATGTCGACGGCCGGTCACCGCTACCTGGTCGCCGGCGACTTCGCCGCGCACACGATCCGCACGCTGCACGAGAACGTCGAGTGCCCCTCGCTGTCCCCGGACGGGACGCGGGTGGCGTTCAAGTCCGCCGTGGACGGCGACCCGGCCAAGGGCTGGCGACTGTCGGTGCTGGATCTGGCGGCCTCGAAGGTGACGCCGCTGGCGGAAACCCGCAGCGTCGACGACCAGCCCGCCTGGCTCGACGACCACACGATCGGCTACGGCCTGCCCCGCGGCCCGGGCCACGCGGACGTCTGGTCGGTCCCGGCCGGCGGCTCGGGCGCGCCCCGGCTGCTGATCCCGGACGCCGAGTCACCGGCGGCGCTCGGTTCGTGATCGCCTGCGGCCGCGGCTAGTCCAGTCTGCGCAGCCCGTCGAGGATGCGGCGCAGCAGGTCCGTGTCCGGAGGTGCGAATGCGAACCTCGGCGCCGCGAACCCGGCCGTCGCCGGGGCCGGTGGGGGGAGGACCCCCACCACACGCAACGGCAGCCGGGGCGAGAGCGGTTCACGGCGGGTCTGTGCCTGTGCCGGTTCACGGCGAGTCTGTGTCTGTGCCGGTTCACGGCGGGTCTGGGCCGGGATCGGCAGCGTCGGCAGGGCGACCGTGCCCGCGTCGGCCAGCTTCCGCGCGGCCACCTCGCGGAGGAGGCGCGACCGGATCCCGGCCACGGTGAAGTCCGGTTCCGGCTCCGGCTCCGCGGCGGCAGGCTGACGGCGCGGCCGCCGCCGTTCCAGGGTGAGCGCCCAGGCCGCCGCGGCGAAGGCCGGCAACAGCAGCCCGGCGACGATCGCGAGACCCGGCAGGTCGACGGCCATCAGGCGGCCCCGGGCACAGGTAGGAGCATGACGTTCACTTCCGGACGGACGGTTCTTCCGCAGCATGGCCGACACCTGGATATTCGACATTAACGAATTTTCGCGGACCCCGGAGACATCATGAATGACGGTCGACGTTCCCGCAAGCGGCCGAACGGGGTCGACCGTCCGGACGGTAAAACTGCAGCTCAGCACGGGTTTCGCGGCGGGTAGACCGCGCCTCTCACTCAGTAGTACGGACGCTGGTTCGATCCGGTTCACCGCTTCTTTGTACGATTCGTGTACACCCCGGCGGCAAACTGCGGAAATGCGCATCCAGACCTGGCTCGTGGCCGCCACGCTGGCGCTCACCGGGCTCGCCCCCACGTCCCCCGCCTTCGCCGCGGACGGCAATCCACTCGAGAAGACGAACGGCTTCTACGTCGACCCGGACTCCAACCCGGCGGTATGGGTCCGCGACCACCCGGACGACAGCCTCGCCGGGCCGATCAAGTCCTCCGTCGCGACCAAGCCCGGCGCCCGCTGGTTCGGCAACTGGAGCGGCGACATCCGCGCCACTGTCGACTCCTACACCTACGCCGCCGACGTCGCCGACAAGCTGCCCGTCCTGGTCGCCTACAACATCCCCGGCCGCGACTGCGGCGGCGAGTCGACCGGCGGCGCCGGCAGCCCGCAGGCCTACCGCGACTGGATCTCCGCGTTCGCCGACGGAATCGGCGGCAAGCCGGCGATCGTGATCATCGAGCCGGACGCGCTCGCCCAGCTCGACTGCCTGCCCGGCGACGCCCGCCAAACCCGCCTCGACCTGCTGAAGTTCGCCGCGACGCAGTTCGCGCAGAAGGCGCCGAACACGTGGGCGTACCTGGACGGCGGCAACGCGACCTGGATCCCGGCCGCGACGATGGCCTCGCGGCTGAAGTCGGTGGGCGTGCAGTCCATCCACGGGTTCGTGCTGAACGTGTCCAACTTCTACACCACGGCCGAGTCGACGACCTACGGCAAGGCCGTCGGCTCGGCGCTGGGCTATGCGGCCCCGTTCGTGGTGGACAGCAGCCGCAACGGCGCCGGCCACGGCAACCCCGACGACAAGCTGTGGTGCAACCCGCCGAAGCGCAAGCTCGGCGCGACGTCCCAGCTCGGCGGCGGCCCGGAGATGCAGCTGTGGATCAAGGTCCCCGGCGACTCCGACGGCAGCTGCGGCCACGGCGCGGGCATCCCGGCGGGCACGTTCAGCCCAGCACTGGCCAACCACCTCATCAAGGGCGACTGACCAAGCGCCCCAAGGCGGCCTTCGGTGCGTCAGACGCACCGAAGGCCGCCTTGGGTGCGTCTGACGCAACCAAGGCCACATTGGGGCGCTTGGTCAGCCCAGGGAGCAGGTGCGGGCCAGCTCCGCCGGGGTCGCCCCGGCGGGGCGGGCGATCGTCGCCGACACCGGCGGACGCACGCCGCGCAGCCACCCGCCGAGCGCGTCGAACGCCGTCCGGAAGCACGGGCCCAGCGGGCGCAGCCGGTCCGGGAAGGCGTCGACGAGCCCGTCGACGTGGTTGCCGCCCTCGATCCGGTAGTACCGGTGCAGCGCCCCGCGCCCGGCCGCGGTGATCATCCGGTCGTACACGTCGGAGTCGCGGGTGATCGGCAGCAGCGTGTCGAGCGTGCCGTGCAGCGTCAGCAGCGGCTTGCCGATCCGCCCGGTCAGCGAGATCCGCTCGACCGCCCGCGCCACGGAAGGCGGCCGGGACGCATACGCGTAGTCGGCGTCACAGGCCGGCGTTCCCGATGCGCAGAACGGGGTACCGGCCTGAAGCGAGCCGTCGAACGACGGGTCGACCTCTTCGCGGTAGATCCGCTGGGTCAGGTCCCAGTAGACGCGGTAGTGGTAGTCCCACAGGAACTCCGACCCCGGCGCGAACCCGGCGTCCACAATGGACTGGTGCGCCGCCGCCGACCCCGCCGCGTACGCCGGGTACGCCCGCAGCGCCGGCGGCAGGAACGTGAGCAGGTTCGGCCCATCGGCACGCCACAGCGTCCCCTCCCAGTCGACACCGCCGTCGTAGAGCCACGGCCGGTTCTCCAGCTGCCACCGCACGAGGTACCCGCCGTTGGAGAGCCCGGCGGCGAGGGTCTTCGAGACCGGACGGCCGTAGTGCCGGGCCGCGGCGGACCGGGCGGCGAGCGTCAACTGCGTGACGCGCGCGTTCCACTCCGCCAGGGCGTCTCCGGGGCGGACGCCGTCGGTGAAGAACGCCGCGCCGGTGTTGCCCTTGTCGGTCGCGGCGAACGCGTAGCCTTCCGCGAGCGCCTGGTCGCCGAGCGCGCGGTCGTTCGCGTACTGCCGCCGGACGCCGGGCGAGCCGGAGACCACCAGGCCGCCGTTCCACCGGTCCGGCAGGCGCAGCACGAACTGCGCGTCGTGGTTCCAGCCGTGGTTGGTGTTCGCCGTGGACGTGTCCGGGAAGTAGCCGTCGACCTGCACGCCGGGCACCGCGCCGAAGGTGGGCAGTCCCGCCGAAGTCAGCCCGGCCCAGTCCGCCTCGACGGTGTGGCCGGACGCGAGCGTGCCGGTCGTCGTCAGGTCGTCCAGGCATCCGGACACGGCCACTTCAGCGCCCGGCACGTCCACCGGGCAACCGCGCCCGGCCGAAGCCGACGCCGGCGCGGGCAGCGCCACCGCGAGCGCACCCGCCAGAACCCCAACCAGCCAACCCCGCACGGTCCACCTCCGCCTCGTAGCGATACCCGGAACCCAACCGCGTGCGGCACGCGAGAGCCATCCCGCCGGCCACCATGAACGGGCGAGCCGATGTGGTGGACGGCCACATGGTCTCCCACCGCACGGCCGCCTTAGCGTCGCTGGAGCCCCTCTCAACGACGAGAAGGAACCCACCATGCGCAAGCTCGCCTTCGCCGGACTCGCCGCGATCACCGCCGCCGTCCTCACCACCGTCGGGGTGGCCGCCGCCGATCCGCCGCCGTCGTCCCTCGTCCAGATCCCGTCCTTCGGCGCCAATCCCGGCGCACTGGCGATGTACACCTTCACCCCCACCGGGCTCGAGGCCGGCCGTCCGGTGGTCGTCGCGCTGCACGGCTGCACGCAGAGCGCCACGGACTACTACGCCCACTCCGGCTGGCCCGAGCTGGCCGACCGGTGGCGGTTCGAGGTGGTGTTCCCGCAGACGTCGACGGCGAACAACTCGCTGAAGTGCTTCACCTGGTTCGATCCCGCCGACGACACGCGCGGTAAGGGCGAAGCGGCGTCGATCAGGTCCATGGTGGACAAGGCGGTCTCCGACCACGGCTCGGACGCCTCGCGCGTGTTCGTGACCGGCTTGTCGGCCGGCGGCGGGATGGCGGCCGACCTGCTCGCCGCCTACCCGGACGTCTTCGCCGGCGGCGGCATCAACGCCGGCCTGCCCGCGCAGTGCGCCACCGGCATCGCGCAGACGTCGAGCTGCCAGCAGAACGACCAGCACCTGACGCCGGCGCAGTGGGCGGCGAAGGTCACGGCGCAGAACCCCGGCTACCGCGGGCCGTGGCCGCGCGTGGCGATCTGGCAGGGCACCGGCGACTACACCGTCTACCCGGTCAACGGCACCGAACTGCGCGACCAGTGGACCGCGGTGCACGGCGTCTCCCAGACCCCGACGAGCACGCAGTCCCTGCCCGGCGGCACGACCCTGACGAACTACGGCGGCAAGGTGCAGCTGTACTCGATCGCCGGGATGGGGCACGGCACCGCGGTCGACCCCGGCACCGGCACCACGCAGTGCGGCAGCACCGGCGCGTACTTCCTCGCCGGCATCTGTTCCAGCTACTACACAGGCGTCTTCTTCGGGCTGGACGGCGGATCGGACACCCCGACGACGCCGCCGTCGACCTCCACGACCGCTCCGGCGGGTACCTGCGTGAGCGCCAGCAACTACGCCCACACGCAGGCGGGCCGCGCGCACCAGAGCGCCGGGCAGACGTACGCGAACGGCTCGAACCAGGCGATGGGGCTGTGGAACACCTTCACCGTCCACGCGCTGCGGGAGACGTCCCCGGGTTACTGGGTCCTCGCCGACGGGCAGTGCTAGAGGATTCGGACCGGAATGCTCGGTCGCCTGCGGTCGGTTTCTGGCCAATTTCCTGACATATCCCGGACTTCGCCCGTCAGTCCTGGCGTCACCGCTCTCCCCCCGGATAGGATCGAACGCTTTGTGAGCTCACCCGGGACGGAGAAGCGCATGGGGGGCAAAGCGTGTGCCGGCGAGACCGAACGGCTTAGGCTGCAGTACCTCCCGGACCTCGACCGGGTGGTTCTCGGCGGCGATGTCCGACCACGTCTGCTCAGTGTGTGCTTCGAGCCCACGAACCGGTGCCCGGGCAAGTGCCCGTACTGCCTCATCGAAGAGCATGACCGGGACTGGCCGACGAATTCGCTCAAGGCCGTCATCGAAGCGCTACTCGATCACGGCACCGCGCGATTCGGATTCGGCGGCGGCGAGCCCTTGCTGCGCGAGGACCTGCGTGAACTCGGCCTGCTCGTCAGGGAACGAGGCGCGGGCGCACTGCTCCGGACCAGTGGCATGTTCCCCATGGACATCCCCGCCCTGTCCGCGGCCTTCGACTGGTTCGACCTGTCTTTCGACTCCGTCGACGCGGACGTCTTCCGGCGGTGCCGACCGGGTGTCCCGCATGACGTGCTGGTCGACAACCTGCTCGGTCTGGTCGAAACAGGCGCCCGGGTGCGGGTGAGCGTGCTCATCACGGCACGCAACCTCGATTCGGTCGACCGCACCGTGCGCCGGCTCGCCGCAATGGGTGTGCACCACGTGCGGTTGCAGCGGCTCGTCCGGCGCGGCCAGGCCAAGGTCACCTGGGAGAAGCTGAGCGTGCCAGCCGACACCGTCGAAGCCGTACTGGCGGAGGAGGTGGCCGTGGGCGAAGAGCTCGGCATCGACGTCCGCGAGCTGAAGACCGTATCCGACACCACGCTGTGCATCGTCAAGGGCAATGGCGAGTTCTTCAGCGGCGAGCCGACGGGGATCGTCCGGCGCGGCAGCGTCTTCCACCCACCCGACTTGATCGGCATCGCTTCACGCTTGT
Source organism: Amycolatopsis sp. lyj-109 (assembly GCF_046548995.1). NCBI lineage: Bacteria > Bacillati > Actinomycetota > Actinomycetes > Pseudonocardiales > Pseudonocardiaceae > Amycolatopsis > Amycolatopsis sp. lyj-109. The sequence continues at coordinate 92,725 of NZ_JAJPWR010000020.1, read as the reverse complement.
TCGAAGCCCAGTCCAGGGCGTACCTCCATGTCTGAGGAACTGCGGGCCGCCTTCGAGAAACACGTGGCCACGCTGTCGGGCGAGCACGTCGAGGAACTCGTCGACCGGTCTGCGAGCGTCCTCGCGTTCACCAGAACCCGCGTCTTCAAGATGTTCACCCGCGAACCGCTGGAACGAACCCGGCGCCGCCACGATTGGCTCGCTCGATGCGGTAACCTCGAATGCCGGTACCACGCAGCCGAACTGGCTTCGGCGGACCGGGGGATCTTGGCCATGGAGCGGCTCCCCGGCGAGAAGCGGTTATTGGACCTGTTCGACGCCAACCCGTTCGACCTCGCCCAGCTCGATCGCGTCATCGCCCGTGTCACGTATCTGCAGTCGGTTTCGAACGCAGCACCGCTCCCGGCCGCGCTTTCCGGCGTGGAATTGATCGAGAACGTCGGCAAGCAGGCAGCACTTCTTCGCGGGGACACGCTTGCCGCGCTTGCCGAACGGCTCCTCGCTGTCGGTCGCCGGCTGCTGTCGAAACCGTCCGGCGCCGGCTGGCGGCCGGTCATTCACGGCGATTTGCATGCCGCGAATATCTTCGTGCTGCCCGAACGGGTGGTCCTGATCGACCCGGTTTTCTCGGAGCGGAGAGCGCGCAGTGCACCCGGCTTCACCGAGCTCGCGTCCCTCTACGCGGACGCGCTGGGGCTCGGGCTGGCCGACGTGGCCGAGCGAATCGAACGAGATTTCGCAAGTCGGGGCGGGGTGGCATCCTGGCCCGTGTTCCTGTTGAGTGTCTGTTTGAAGGCCTTGGTACGCTACCGCGTCGCCAAGAGCTCACCGGACACACGAGCAGCACTCGCCGACCAGGCGGATGACGAGTGGTGCTCAAGTGCACGAAGGGTGGCGGACCTGGTGGAGGTCCTGCTGGCGGAGCTCGTGGTCGCCGGCGGGCCGCGGCGGTGATCGAACGAGTGGGTGACGTGGTGTTGTTCAAGCGGCGTCAGCCGGAGCTTCCGGCCGAACAGCCGGCGGCTCCGGAAACGCTGCCGGTGCAAGTGGGGCAGCTGGTACTCCAGACCTTCGAGCACCGACGAAACCAGCTGACGACCAAGTCGACGATCTGCGCCACGGCCGCGTCCGGCGTCATCGTTCTGGTGATCCAGATCTTCCTGGTCAGCCCGTCCACTCGCGTTCCGGTGCGCCTGCTCGGTCTTGCCGCGCTGATCTGTGCCGCGCTGGCCCTGATCGAAGACCTCAACGTGATCAAGAAATTGTCGAAGCGCACAAGGTCGAAGCGCAGCCGAAAGCACATCCTGTTCTTCGGGACTTTCGTGAACCTGCAGCCCGACGAGGCGCACAGCAAGTTCGTTGAAATCACCGAAGAGCAATACATCCACGAACTCGCCGTGCAGGCCGTCGAACTCTCCCGCAACCTTCGCTCCAGGTACGACGCCCTGGGGAAGGCCCACCGGTGGCTCACAGCGGCGATCATGATGTTCGTCGCCACGCTGGCGGTTCAGCAAGTGTTCTTCATCTTCTTCCCGTGATCGCTATCGGAAGGCTGCCCCACGAATGAAGTTGCGCCTGGTCGGAACCGGTTCGATCCTCACGCCGCACCTCAGCGCGTGCACGTTGATCGACGATCGGCTCCTCGTCGACGTCCCGAACGGATCCGTGAAAGCCATTCGCCGATGCTCGGTGAGCCCTGGATCACTCCGCGGGTGCCTGATCAGTCACTTCCACGCGGACCACTACTTCGATGTCGTCTTCCTCCTCCTCGAACTGGGCTTGCGGCAGGTGCAGGAGCAGGACTTCCACCTGGCGGGCCCGAACGGCCTCGAAGAGCGCGTCGAAACCCTCTTCAAACTGGCTTATCCGGAATCATGGGCCAAAGTACGGGAAAATTCGCGGGTCGCCTTCCACGAGTGGCCGAATGATGGCGGCGAGCTGAAGGTGGACAGGTACACCGTCCAAGCCGTGCCCGTCACCCATTCCATCGCGCCGGCCTTCGGCTACCTCGTCCACGACGGCGTTGTCGCGGCCGGCTTCTCCGGCGACTCGGAATTGTGTGAAGGCGTCCACCACATTGTCTCCAAGGCGGCTACCGCCGTACTCGACGGCTCGTTCGCCGGGCCTCGCGGTGGTCACATGGGAATGTCGGATCTGGTGGAGCTCGCCGGACAATACCCGGCCACCCGGATCATTGCGACCCACCTGAGCGATGAGGTCCGCGAACGCGAGTGGCCGGGTGTCCGGTTGCCCGCGGACGGTGACTGCGTTTCACTGTAGCCATGGGCAGTTGCCTGCGCATCCGCGCCTTGGCGGAATCGGGCTCCCCGACCGTCGAGGTCCACGGGTTGCAGGCGGAGGAGCAGCCGCTGCTGTCTGCCTTCGTCGAGCCGTATTGGGCAGTGGAAGCGGACACCGTCCCGGACCGGTTCCCTCGCCTCGAAGTCGTGGGACGCCGAGAAGCCGCCACAGATGACACCGAAGCGGGATATCGGCGCCTCGACGGACGGCGGGTGCTCATCCGCCGCGGCGATACCGCGACGACGACCGTACTACGCGTGATCAACGTGGTCCGGGCCGTTTTCAAGGTCGCCTTGGTGGGTTTGGGCGGCGTCAACTGCCACGCGGGCGTAGTGGACAGCGACGGACATGGCATTCTCGTCACCGGCGCAAGGGGAGCGGGAAAGACGACGGTCGTCCGGGTCTGCGCCGCGTCCGGCTTGACGGTCGTGGCGAACGACCAGTGCATGCTTCTGCCGGGTGAGTCGCTCCGCGCCATCGGCTTTCCGGCACTCGTGGCGGTGCGTGCCGGATGGTCGCCGGCCGGCTGCCCGTTGCCGGACCGGCCGTTGTCCGAAACCACCGACCGTCAGGACGGCCAACCACGAGCTCAGTACACGGTCCAGTCCGTGGCCGAGGCGAGCGGAACGCGGTGTTCGGGCCACACAGCCGCGAAACTGCTGGTGAGCTACGAAAAGACCGCCGAGCCCGGAGTGCTCGCGGTGGCCCGCAGCTCGACCGCGGAGTGGTTCACCGCCGCCGATCTCGGTTTGTCCGCGGCGTACGGTCCCGATCTCGTCCGATTGGCGATGACGGCGCTGGGGACACAGTCCGCGGAGCAGCAACCCGAGCGAGTCCGCACGGCCTTGCGGACCACCGATCACTACCGGATCACCTGCGCGGCCGACAGACTGGCTCAGCTTCCGGGGACATTCCCGGAGCTGCTGCCCAGGTAGGCCGCACACGGACGGTCAATTCTGCAGCCGGTGCAGCCGCAACGCCAGCTGGATCTCCAGCGCCCGGTCCGGCGCCTGCCAATCCTCGCCCAGCAGCGACGCCACCCGCTCCAGCCGCTGCACCACCGTGTTCACGTGGACGTGCAGCACATCCTTCGTCCGCGCCAGCTGCGAGCCGTTCGCGAAGTACGCCCGCAGCGTCGCGACCAGCTCGGTGCCGCGACGCTCGTCGTAGTCCAGGACCGGGCCCAGTGTCTGGCGGACGAACGCGTCCAGGTCCGCGCGGTCGCCGAGGAGCTGGCCGAGGAACCCCAGTCCGGCCATCGCCGCGCCCTCGCCCGTCCGGCCCAGTGCCAGCAGTGCCCGGACACAGCGGGCCGCCTCCGCGTGCGCGTCCGCGATCGCCGACAGGCCGCTCGCCGGCCCCGCCGCGCCCACCGTGACCGGACGGCCGGTGGCCGAGCCGAGGTCGGCCGCGACGCGGCGGGCCAACTCGTCCGGGTCGCCGGTCGCGAGCAGGACGACCTCTTCGGCGTGCACCCCGACCAGCGTCGCGTGCCGGGCGGCCGCGCTCGCCACGCGCCGCCGCGAGCCGCCGTCCGCGTGCGCGACCAGCACCGCGTGCGGGGCCGACAGGTCGATGCCCAGGCGGCGGCCGCGGGCCAGCAACGCCCGGGGATTGCGGCCGGGCGCGGTGAGCAGGTCGGTCAGCAGTTCGCCGCGGACCTCGTCTTCGGCGCGCACCACCGACCGCCGCAGCATCAGCAGCAACGCCGTCACGACGCCGGCGCGTTCGAACAGCCGCCGGTCGGGGTCGCTCAGCCCGGCCCGGCCGGCCAGCACCAGGCTGCCGAGCAGTTCGGGGCCAGCCTGCACCGCGCACACCCAACTGTCTTTTGTGGACACCGCCCGCCCGGTGGTGCGGGCCACGGCCAGCACGTCTTGGTCGAACGGAGCCGGGTCGAGCGCCACCGCAGCCGCCGAACTGGCCAGGAGCGTGCCGTCGGCGTCGTAGACCGTGAGGTCTCCGTGCAGCACGGCCGCGACGGCGTCGGCGACGTCCGGCAGGTCGCCGCCACGCAGGACGAGGTCGGTCAGCCGGTCGTGCGCGTCCTCGGCGCGTTCCATCGTCGCGTTGGCCTCGTTGAGCTCGGCGACCGCGCGGCGGGTCTGGTCCAGGAGGTTCGCGCTGTCCAGGGCGATCGCCGCGTGGTCGGCGAGCGACGACAGCAGCGCCACCTCGTCGGCGGAGAACTCGCGAACGGCGCGGTCGGACGCGAAGAGCACGCCCAGCACCTTCGGGCCGATGGCGAGCGGGACGCCGAGGATGGCGGTCAGGCCCTCGTCTTCGACGCCGGAGTCGATGTGGCGCGTGTGCTTGAACCGGTCGTCGGTGAAGTAGTCCGACGTCGCATACGGCCGCGCGGTCTGCGCGACCAGCCCGCCGAGCCCCTCCCCCAAGCCCAGCACGATCTGCTGGAATTCGGCCGACACCGAGCCGTCGCTGACCCGGATGTAGGTCTTGCCCTCGGCTTCGTTGTTGAGGCTCAGGTAGGAGACGTCGACGCCGAGCAGTGCCCGCGCCCGCCGGACGATCGAGCGCAGCACGGTGTCCGGATCGGACAGTGCGGCGAGCTCGCTCGCGGTCTCGAACAGCGCGGTGAGCTGGGCTTCGCGCCGCCGGTGCTCGGCCAGGGTCTCGCGGATCCGCAGGGCCAGCTCGCCCGCGCTGGCCAGCGCGGCCAGGTCGGCCGCGTCGAGGGCGCCCCCGGCGCGGGCGGCCACGACGACGTGCGCCAGCTGCTCGGTGCTCGCCCCGGAGGCGAGCAGGTCGAGCAGCCGGCGCAGCGCGTCCGAGGGTGCGGTCACGGCCGTCATGCTAGGGCGAAACGGCCGCCTTCTCCGCTTCGACATCGTCGTGCAGCGATTCGCCGCGGGTTTCGCGGGCCGCGAGCAGCGCGATCACCGTGATCACGCACATCGCCGCGACGTACAGCGACACCGGCACGGTGCTGCCCCAGCTGGAGAACAGCGCGACGGCGATCAGCGGGGCGACGGCCCCGGCGGCGATCGACGACAGCTGCCCGCCGACCGAAAGGCCGGTGTAGCGCACCCGGGTCGGGAACTGCTCGGCGAAGAACGCGGCCTGCGGGCCGTACATCGCGCCGTGCAGCACCAGCCCGATCGTCGTGGCCAGCACGATCATCGCCGTCGACTTCGTGTCGAGCAGCGCGAAGAACGCGAAGCCCCACAACGCCATCCCGATCGCGCCGAACAGGTAGACCGGACGGCGTCCGACGCGGTCCGACAGCGCACCCCACAGCGGGATCGTCACGAAGTGCACGGCCGAGCCGATGAGCACCGCGGTCAGGCCGACGCCCTTCGGCAGGTGCAGCCCGGTCGTGACGTACACCAGGATGAACGCGGTGATCACGTAGTACGAGACGTTCTCCGCCATCCGGGCGCCGATGGTGATCAGCACCTGCCGCCGGTTGTTGCGGAAGACGTCGACGACCGGCACGTGCTTGTCGGCGCGCGCTTCGGCCTGCCGCTGGGCGGCGAGGAACACCGGGGACTCGGAGACGGCCAGCCGGATCCACAGGCCGATCAGCAGCAGCACGCCCGAGAGCAGGAACGGGACGCGCCAGCCCCAGGACATGAACGTCGCGTCGGACTGCGTCGCGGACAGGATCGCCAGGACGGCGGTGGCCAGCAGGTTTCCGCCGGGCGCACCGCACTGCGGCCAGCTCGCCCAGAACCCGCGGCGGCGGTCGTCACCGTGTTCGGAGACGATCAGGACGGCACCGCCCCACTCGCCGCCGAGCGCGAAGCCCTGGACGAGCCGAAGCAGCGTGAGCAGCAGCGGAGCCGCGACGCCCGCGGTCGCGTACGTCGGCAGGACACCCATCAGGCAGGTCGAGCCGCCCATCAGGACGAGGCTGAGGATCAGCAGTTTCTTCCGGCCGAGGCGGTCGCCGAAGTGGCCGAAGACCAGGCCGCCGATCGGGCGGGCGAGGAATCCGACGGCGTAGGTCAGGAACGCCAGCAGCGTGCCGGTGAGCGGGCTCGCCGTCGGGAAGAACAGCTTGTTGAAGACGAGGGCGGCGGCCGAGGTGTAGAGGAAGAAGTCGTACCACTCGATGGTGGTGCCGATCAGGCTCGCGCCGACGATCTTGGCGATCGCCGACCGGTGGGGTTGGCTCACTGCGGGCTCCACTTCCTTGTGGTTGAGCGGCGGTCTGGTGGTCAAGCGGCGGTCCAGCCGCCGTCGAGGGGGATGGACGCCCCGGTGAGGTGACCGGCGTGCGGCGAGCACAGCCACACCACCAGGGAAGCGACGTCCTCGGGCTCGATGAGCTTCTTGATCGCGGCCCGCTTGAGGAGGACCTCGGCGACGACGTCCGCGCGCGGGATGTCGTGCTCGGCGGCCTGGGCGTCGATCTGGCCGTCGACGAGCGGCGTGCGGACGTACCCGGGGTTCACGCAGTTGCTGGTGACGCCGTGTTCGGCACCTTCGAGCGCGGCGACCTTCGAGAGTCCTTCGAGCCCGTGCTTGGCGGCGACGTAGGCGGACTTGTACGCGGAGGCGCGCAGGCCGTGGACGCTCGACATGTTGACGATCCGGCCCCAGCCGCGGGCGTACATCGACGGCAGCGTCCGGCGGATCAGCAGGAAGGGAGCGGTCACCATCAGGCTCTGGATGTGGGTGAACGCCTCGGGCGGGAAGTCCTGGATCGGCGCGACGTGCTGGACGCCGGCGTTGTTGACCAGCACGTCGACCTCGGCGGGCAGGCCGCCGATCGCGGCGGGGTCGGTGAGGTCGGCGGCGTGCGCCCACCCCCCGACCTCGCCGGCGGCGGCCTCGGCCCGGCCGAGGTCCAAGTCGACGACGTGCACCTTGGCCCCGGCCGCGGCGAGGGCGCGGACGCAGGCGAGGCCGATACCGCCGGCACCGCCGGTGACGAGGGCGGTGCGCCCGTCCAGATCGCTGGTCATGGACCGGAACGGTAAGCGTGACGCCGGTCGCCAGCCATGTGCGCGGGAGCTACACCTCGGCAAGATCCAGTGGTGCGGGCCCACATGGGCTCATGACCGTTCCGCCAGCACCGCGAGGTAGTGCACGTTCGTCATGATCCCCAGGATGTTGCCGAACGGGTCGACGACGGACGCCGTCACGAAGCCGGGCCCGCGTTCGATGATCGGCTCGTACTCCTTCGCGCCCAGCTCCAGCAGGCGCGCGAACGTCGCTTCGAGGTTGTCGACGTGCCAGCGGACGATCTCGCCGCCCGGCTCGGTGTGCGTGAAGGGGGCGTACTTGCGGTCGATGATGCCGAGTTCGTGCTGGTAGTCGCCGATCCGGAACTCCGAGTACCCCGGGACGTTGAAGTACGGCTCGATCCCCAGGAACTCCGCGTACCAGGCCTTCGCGGCCTCGTGGTCTTCGGCGTAGTAGGTGACGGTGGCCATCCCTCGCAGCATGTCCTGCTCCTCTCAAGCGGTGTGGTGCCATCATGCAGGAGCAAAGTGCTCACCAAGTGAGCACTTTGCGCGACCGTCTTCTTCCCCATTCTTTCCGGCCGGAAATGCTATTGTTCGAGGCATGCCGAGAAGCGACCCGGCGCGGGTCTTCGTGTCGTACACCCACGATTCACCCGAGCACAAAGATCACGTGCTCGCCTTCAGCGAGTTCCTTGAGCGAAACGGTGTCGACGTGACCCTGGACCAGTGGAAACTGGCCCATCGCCGGGACTGGTACACGTGGGCCATCGGCAGCATCGAAAACGCCGATTACGTCATTGTCGTCGCCTCGGAACGGTACCGCGAAGTCGCGGACGGTTACGCTTCGGCCGGAGACAACCGCGGCCTGCAGTCGGAAGCGGCATTGCTGCGCGAAAAACTGCACAGCGACCGGCCGACGTGGACGCGCAAGATCCTTCCGGTGGTGCTGCCGGGCCACACCCCGGCCGAGATCCCGGCATTCCTGCAGCCGCAGACGGCCGACCACTACGACGTCACCGATTTCACCGTCGCCGGCGGCGAGTCCCTGATCCGGGTGCTGACCGGCCAGGCGCCGTACGTCAAGCCCGTCCGGGGCCGGACGCCCGAACTGCCCCCGCGTTCCGCGTCCCGGCCCGCGCGCGGCCTCGACCAGAACGTCGTTTCCCACGGGGGCCTCACGATCGTCAACCAGGGCGGCGACCAGAACATCTCGATGTGACGGCCTGCCGGTGGCCCCGCGCCACCGGCAGGCCGGCCCCCGCTAGGCGGAGGTGTGCCGCGCCCGGACCATCTTCTTGATGATGGTGAGCGCGCGTTCGTTGTTCCGCCAGGCGATTTCGTTGTCGGAACCGAGCGTTTCACCGAAGCCGGTGTTCAGGTTGACCCGCTGGCCGTTGACGATCGAGATCGTGAACTCCTGGGCGTAGGGGATGTCGGCGTACTTCTCGTACTCGCCGTCGACGTCGTGCTCGAACAGCTCGTCGACCTTGCGGAACAGCGCGGTGATCGACGCGGGCATGGCGATCCGGTCGGTGGAGACGCCCACGATGTCGCGGTAGTGCCATTCGGTGATCTGCTCGTAGACGGGCTCACCGGTGTGGAAGTCGAGGGCGCACCGGTAGAGGCTGATCAGGTCGTTGGTCAGGAACAGGATCAGGATGTCGTAGTGGTTGGCGCGCCACCGGTGGTCGTCGCCGCGCCGGACGCGCAACGAGTCCGCGATGGGCCCCGACGGCGACGCCACGCCGACCACGGCCTGGATCGGGTAGACGAGGTCGCCGCCTTCGTGCTTGGTCGTCGCCACCAGCCGGACCTGCCGGCTCGCCTTGGCCTGCAGCGCAGCGATGTCCCCCGACAGCCAAGCGTCCATCTGCGCGTCGCTCGGCTTGGGTTCCGCGGCCGCGTACCGCTTCAGGTAGGTGCGGTACTGCTGTACCTTCTGCCAGCCCCACTTCCCGGCGAAGTAGGTGATGGCGAGCAGCAGGAGACTGCCGGCGTTGTGCGCCGCCGCGGCCAGGATCACGCTGAGCCCCGCGACCGTGAGCGCGATGGCGCCGGGTGCCGCGCTGCGGTGGCGCGGCGTGCGCACGAAGTAGCGCCGGACCGCTTCCCCGCGGGCCGGGTCGAAGTCGCGGACCACGGGCGCCTGCTCGGGTTCCGCCGCCGCGACCATGCCGAACTCGCCCGCTCGCTCCTGCAGCAGCTTGAAGGTCCGGCCCTGCGCCCGCTTCACGTGCGTGACCAGCGGTTCGAGCTGCGCGGGCTGCAGCTGCCCGATACTGGCGGCCAGGTCGGCCGCAGCCGGCGGCTTGGGCTGCATGCCGATCGCCGTGTAGTAGTCGTCCTTCACCAGGGCCCACAACACGTTGGCCTGGTGGGTCACCACGACGTCGCCGTAGCCGGCGGCCTGCTCGATGTGGGCTTCGACGCGGTCGATCTGTTCGGGTGAGCGGTCGTTGGGCGGGCGGCCGTCCAACATGGCCAGCGCCGCGCAGAAGTGCCCGGTGGCGAGGTCCCGCTGGGCCTCGGGCAGCTTCTGCGCACCGGCTTTCCGCGCGTCGCTGAGGAATTCCTCGAACTCGCTGACCGCCTTGGCGTACATGCGGCCTTTGAGGGCCATCAGACCGTTCTGGAGGTGGTCCTTGACGGACTCCGTGTATATGGTCTGGTCGCCGCCTTGATTGGCGAACACCGTCCCACCGTCGCTGTTGTGAACGTGTTGCCGGGAATGGGGGTCGTTCGTCACCGAGTTTCCTTTGGTTCGCGCGAATACCCCGCGCCTGGCGATCACGCGGGCGGCCAAGCCTAGGCCGACGGAGCCCCGGTTTCCGCTATTGACCCAGTACTGACAACTAATTGTCAGGTCCGCCGGAAAGGAGCGGGGCCCCGGCCGGATGCGACACTGCGTCCATGCGCGCCGACCGCCTCGTGGCCACCTTGCTGCTGATGCAGACACGCGGCCGCGTCACGGCCGCCGAGCTGGCGACGGAGCTGGAGATCTCCGTCGCCACCGCCCGCCGCGACCTCGAAGCCCTTTCGGCGGCCGGCGTACCGGTCTACCCGCAGCCCGGCCGCGGCGGCGGTTGGCAGCTCGTCGGCGGCGCGCGCACCGATCTCTCGGGCCTGAGCGCCGGCGAGGCGCAGGCGCTGTTCCTGCTGGCCGGACCGGCCGCGGCGGGAGCCCCCGAGGTCAAGTCGGCGCTGCGGAAGCTGATGGGCGCGCTGCCGGGCACGTTCCGGGCGGACGCCGAGGCGGCGGCGGACGCGATCGTCGTCGACCAGGCGGGCTGGGGCGAGCACCCGAAGGAGCGGCCGCCGATGGTCTCGCTGCTGCGCGACGCCGTCATCGCCCGCCGCCGGGTCCTTCTCACCTACGGCGGCCGCGAGAAGCCGGAGCGGCTCGTGGACCCGTGGGGCCTGGTCGACAAGGACGACGTCTGGTACCTGGTCGCGGGGACGGCGAAGGGCCGCCGCACGTTCCGCGTCGACCGGATCGTCTCGGCCGTTTCGACCGGCGAGCCCGCGGACCGTCCGTCGGACCTGGAGCTGACAACGGTGTGGCAGGAGGTCGTCGAGGAGGTGGAGAAGCGCCGTTCCCTGCTCAGCGCGGACGTGGTGCTCGACCGGCGGCACTTCCGGGTACTGCGGGACCGGTTCGGACGGCACTGCGAGCTGGTCGCGGAGTTGCCCGGGGAGCGGGTTCGCGCCCGGGTCGCCGCGCCGGCGCCGGTGATGATCGCGCAGGAGCTGGCCGGGTGGGGTGCGCTGGTCGAGGTGGAGAGCCCGGAGTCGGTGAAGGCCGAACTGGCCCGGCTCGGCGCGGAGTTGGTCGCCCGCTACGGAACGTGACGGCAAGCCTGCTGCCCGCTATGTGCCTCGATGTCGCAAATACCCCCTCCGGCGTCCGCGCCTCCCGGAAAAGCATGCGCGATCTCCGCACCTTCCCCGTCGATCACGTCGAACGGTCCATTCGCGACCATGCTTGGTAAACGCCGTTAATCGATCTACAATGGACACCCGGAGGACATACTCCGAGTGTCCGTTACCCGCCGGTATCTGGCCGTTCGGAGTATCCCTGATCACCCGTTTGCTGCTACTGTGACGCCTCCGTGACCTGAACGTGCGTTCGGTGACACTTCGGTGAGGGCAGACAATGCGTGACGATGTGGTCGAGGCGAGTGCGGTTGTGGGGCACTCCCCCGATGTGGTGTGGCAGATCGTCGGATCGCCGGAGTGGTACTCGCGGTTCGTGCCGGAGATCAGCTGGTGCGAGATCCAGGAGCCGGCCGGGCGCGGGCGCGGCCCGAAGGGCGCGATCCGGATCGTCCCCACGCGGGGACCGATGCTCGAGACGCAGATGCAGGCGGTCGTCTACCGGCCGGGCGAGCACGTCGTGTGGTGCGGGGTCCCCGACGAGGGCACCTGGGTGTCGCTGGAGCTGAGACCACTGGCCGGCGGCAAGACCGAGCTGTTCGTGCGGATGATGCTGCCGCCGTCGCACCTGGAGCTGGTCTCCTCGATCAAGAAGGACGTCCGCGCCCTCGGCCGTCGCCTCGACCTGCACCTGGCCGGGGAAGCCGACCCCGAGACCGACGGCGAGACCAACAAGGCCACCAAGCTGCGCACGACGAGCATCCTGCTGCGGGCCGGCGTGCTCAGCGCCGGGCGGCCGGACAAGCTGGCGCGCCAGCTGAACTCCCTCGCGCAGTGGGGCGCCACGGTCGCGGGCGGCTACCAGGCCGCGGCGGCCCGCGTCCCCGACGAGCCCGCCCTGCACGACGAGCGCAGCTTCCGCACCTTCCGCCAGGTCCAGGAGCGCAGCGACCGGCTCGCCAACGCGCTGAGCGAACTCGGCGTCGTCGAGCGCGACCGGATCGCGCTGATGTGCCGCAACCACGCCGCGATGATCGAGTCGTTCGTCGCCGCCAGCAAGCTCGGCGCCGACGTCATCCTGCTGAACACCGGACTGTCCGCCGCCTCGGTGAAGGACGTCCTCGCCGAGCACCAGCCGTCCGCCGTGCTGGCCGACGACGAGTTCGCGCAGACCATCGCGAACGTGCCCGGCGACTTCGCCCGGATCAGCACCTGGCCGGACGCCGACGCCGGCTACCCCACCGTCGACGAGCTGATCCAGGCCGCGCCCGCCGACCGCCCGAAGCCGGTCGAACGACCGGGCCGGCTGATCGTGCTCACCTCCGGCACCACCGGGACGCCGAAGGGCGCGCGGCGTCCCACCCCGAAGGGGCTGGGCACCGCCGCGGCGATCCTCGACCGGATTCCGCTGCGCGCCGGCGACCGGCTGCTCGTGGCGGCGCCGCTGTTCCACACGTGGGGCCTCGCGGCGATGCAGATCGGCATGGCGCTGCGGGCGTCGCTCGCGCTGACCCGCAAGTTCGACGCCGAAGAGACGTTGCGGACGATCGCCGAGCAGAAGTGCGACGCGCTGTTCGCCGTGCCGATCATGCTGCAGCGGATCATGGACCTGCCCGAGCGGGTCCGCGCGCGCTACGACCTGTCGTCGCTGCGGATCGTGGCCAGCAGCGGCTCGGCGATGTCCGGCGCCTTCGTGACGTCGTTCATGGACACCTTCGGCGAAGTCCTCTACAACTTCTACGGCTCCACCGAAGTGTCCTGGGCCAGCATCGCCGACCCGGCCGACCTGCGCGCGGCCCCGACGACGGCCGGCCGCTGCCCGCTCGGCACGCGGCTGGCGATCCTGGACGAGGAGCGCAAGCCGGTGCCCCCGGGCGGCGAGGGCCAGATCTTCGTCGGCAACGACATGCTGTTCGAGGGCTACACGAGCGGAACCGACCCGGCCCGCGCGGCGGACATGATGGCCAGCGGCGACGTCGGCTACCTGGACGCGGCGGGCCGCCTGTTCGTCACCGGCCGCGCCGACGAGATGATCGTCTCGGGCGGCGAGAACGTGTTCCCGCGTCCGGTGGAAGAGGCTTTGGTGGCGCTCCCGGGCGTCCACGACGCGGCGGTGGTCGGCGTGGCCGACGCCGAGTGGGGCCAGCGCCTGGCGGCGTACGTCGTCCCGCGGCGGGGCGCGTCGCTGCACGCGGAGGACATCCGGCAGTACATCCACCACCGCCTGGCCCGGTTCGCGGTGCCGCGGGACGTGTATTTCGTGGCGGACCTGCCGCGCAACGCGACGGGCAAGATCCTCAAGCGCCTCCTCCACGACGACACCTGGCCGGCGACCAGCGAGTACTGAGGTCAGCCGACCGGCTGACGCAGGACCGTTCTCAGCTTCGCGGGTTCGACGCGCCGCGGGTCGCTGAGGTACACCTCGTGGTGCAACCCGGTCGGCTTCAGCCCTTGCTCCGCCAGGTATTCGTCGTGCAGGCGGGCCAGCAACGGGCCTTCGTCGTCGTACGCCCCGACGTGGAGCACCTGCGCGCACCGGCCTTCGTGCAGCTTCTCCAGCCGGACCGGCGCGTCCAGCTTCTTCTTGCGCCGCACCGTTTCCCGGGCGTCCTCGACGGCGTCCTCCCCGATCCGCGAAGGCTGCGCGATGAGCATCGTCCACTGCCAGGAGTCCTTGGCGCGCACGGTGAACGCCGCATAGTCGGCAGCCCACCACAGGCCTTCCAACGGCCCCACGACGAAGTCCTCACCACGCTGCTTCGCCGCCATCTTGATCGTGTACGCGAAGGTGTAGAGCGCCTCGACGGCCTTCCGGTAGCTCTCCGCCGTGTTCGGGTTGCCGCGGCCGTCGATCGCGAGGAACTGCTGCTCGGGCACGTCCACCAGGGCCCAGTCGGTGTTCTTGGGCGCGTAGAGCTGCTTGAGGTCCTTCTTGAGGTCGTACGGCATCAGATCATTCCTTCCAGCCACCGGGCTTCCGCCTCGAGTTGCGCAACGGAGTAGTCGAAGATCGCCCGGACGAACGGCGGAGCGTGGTCCTGGGCCGCGGCCGCGCGCCGCACCTCGGCCAGCCGCTCCCCGATCGCCTCCGCGCGCCGGACCAGCGCCGCCGCGAGCCGTTCGGGCGGGACGGCCGGGCTGTTCGCCAGGCCGACGAGCACCGGCGGGTGCACCGGTCGCAGCTCCGCGATGGCGGCTTCGGCGGCCGACGCGCACGCCGTCCGGCCCGCTTCGGTGACCGTGAACGTCTTCTTGGCCTTGGCGTGTGCGCGTTCCCCTTCGACCTCGGTGACCAGGCCGCGGTCGCGGAGTTTGCCCAGGACGTAGTAGATCGAGCTGAAGCCGAGCGCCGTCCAGTCGCGCATGCCGCGTTCGGAGACGACCTCGTCCAGCTCGTAGCCGTGTCTCGGCCGCTCGGCCACCAGGCCGAGCACCGTGAGTTCCGCGTCGGTCAGCACGGCCATACTCTAGCACTAGAATACTCGACTTCCGGAAATTGTCGGTGACATCTGGGGCTCCGCCCCAGGTCGGGGGCTCCGCCACCCGAGCCCCCGAAAAATGTCGGTGGCTGCTGGCATGCTTCAGCAAGGACCGGAAAGCGAGGGGCGAACAGTGGGGGGACAGGTGGTGACGGCAGTGCCGTGGACCGCGGAACACGTGGCCGGGCTGGCACCGGATCCCGCGTCGGAGAAGGCGGGCCGGGTGCTCGCCACGCCGGCGCGGTGGTCGGGCGCGGGCGCGTCCGAAGACGCCGTGTGGGGCTTCTGCCAAGGCAGTGGCAAGAAGCCGTACCAGACGTGCGTCGAGCTGGCCGAGCCCGCGTTCCGGTGTTCCTGTCCCAGCCGGAAGTTCCCGTGCAAGCACACGCTGGGGCTGCTGCTGCTCTGGGCCGCCGGGCGCGTCGACGCCGCGGAGCCGCCGGAGTGGGTGCACACGTGGCTGGCCGAACGCGCCGACCGGGCCCGCCGGGCGGAGAAACGCGCGGAGACGGCGGGCCCGAAGGACGAAGAGGCTGCCGCCCGCCGTGCTGCCGACCGGGCGGCACGCGTCGAAGGCGGCGTCGCGGAGCTGAAGGTCTGGCTCACCGACCGGATCGGAGCCGGTTTCGCGGGCTTCGAGCGCAGCGGGGGCGAAGAGCTGCGCACGGTCGCGGCCCGCATGGTCGACGCCCAGGCTTCGGGCCTCGCGGGCGGCCTGCGCCGGGCGGCGGGGATCGTCGGCCGCCGGGACTGGCCGGAGGCGCTGCTGGCCGAGCTGTCCCAGCTGTACCTGCTCGCCGACGCGGCCACGCGCCTTGAGTCGCTGCCACCCGCGTTGGCGGAAACGGTCCGCACGCGGCTCGGCTTTTCGGTGGAGACGGCCCGGGTCCTGGAAAGCGGCGAGCGCGTCGCGGACGAATGGCTGATCACCGGCGCGGCGGACGAGGAGAACGACCGGCTGCTCACCCGCCGGACGTGGTTGCGCGGTCTCGGCACCGGCCGGGACGCGCTGGTGTTGTCGTTCGCGCCACCGGGCCGTCCCCTCGACGCATCGCTGCCACCGGGCCACCACCTGACGGCGGAGCTGGCGTTCCACCCGGGCGCGGCGCCGCTGCGGGCGTTGGTGGCGGAGCGCGGAATCCCCCTCGCGGCCCCCACGGCCGACGGCGGTTCGATCCCGGACGCCCTGGCGGCGCACGCACAGGCGATGGCGGCGGACCCGTGGCTGGAACGCTGGCCGGTGCTGCTGTCGGGCGTCACCCCGGCCGAGCACGCCGGCGGCTGGTGTCTGTCCGAAAAGGACGGAACGGCGATGCCGCTGGTGCCGTACGCGTTCCCGTGGTCATTGCTGGCCTTGTCGGCGGGCCGCCCGCTGACGGTGGCGGGCGAGTGGAGTCAGTCGGGGTTGAGGCCGCTGACGTGCTGGCACGACGGCCGGGCGGTGCGGCTGTGAACGTCCATTTCCCGCACCGCGTCGGAAAATCGGAGGTCCGCCCGTGAAAGCCTGGGAAGATCTCGTCGGCACCGCCCTCCTCGGCACCCGGCGGCGCACCCTGGACGCCTCCGCCCAGCCGGCGGCCGTCCAGGACCTCGTCGCCGACCGCGGCGACCCCGCCGAGCAGCTGCTCGCCGCCGCGGCCGTGCTCACCGTCTACCGGCGGGCCGGGCGGCAGCCGCTGCGCGACGTCCGGCCGCTCCCCGTCGCCCTCGAAGACGAGCGCCCCTTCGTTCCGCCGCTCGCCCGGGAACGGCTCGGCCGCCTCCTCGCCGCCAGTCACCCCGACCTCCTGCTCGAGTGGCTCGGCATCGTCGCCGGCACCGGCCACCGCGTCCCACCCGAAATCCTGCCGCTGCTGGCTGAGGCCGCCCGCACCAAAGCCGCCCTCCGGGGCCCCCTGGTCGCGGTCGCCGGGCCGACCGGCGCCTGGCTCGGGCAGCGGAACCCCGACTGGGCTTTCCTTTCCGCGCCCGCGGAAGCCCAAGCCGACGTCTGGCAGTACGGCAGCCTGGCCCAGCGCCGCCGGTGGCTCGCCACGCACCTCGCCCAAGACCCGGACGCCGCGCGCGAAGCCCTCACCACCTCCTGGAAAACCGAACCTGCCGACGTCCGGGCCGACTTCCTCGGCGTCCTCGCCGGGCACGTCCGAGCCGGCGACGAAGCCTTCCTCGAAGCTGCCCTCACCGATCGGGCCGCCGCCGTCCGGGAACAGGCCGCCGATCTGCTCGGGCGGCTGCCCGGCACCCGCTACGGCGAAAGCATGGCCGAACGGCTGCGCCCCCTGGTCCACCGCCGGAACCGGGTGCTCACCGTCGCCCTCCCCCACGGCGAACGCGGCGACGGCACCGTCCGGCTGCGCACCCTCGTCGCGGCCGCGCCCCTCGCCTTCTGGACCGAATTCGGCCCGCCCGCGGAGGTCGTGCGGATGACCGTCGAGGGCTGCCCGGCCGCCGTGCTGCGGGACTCCTGGGCCACCGCCGCCCTGCGCCAGCGTGACGAAACCTGGGCACAGGCGCTCATCGGCGCCGACCCCGGCGGGCGCACCACGCCGCCGCTTCTCGGCGTGCTGAGCCCGGTCGGCCAGGCCGCCACCATCGGGCACCTGGTGAGCCGGCTGCCCGTCGAATCGTTCGCGCGGCTGGTGCACGAACTGCCCCGGCCGTGGACGAAGGAACTCGGCACCGCGCTGCTCGACTGGATCGCCCGCCAGGACGACCACCGCCTGGTCTCGCACGCCGCCGTCGTGATCGCGCGCGCCGTCCCGCCGCCGTGCCTGCGCCACCCGCTGGCCACCACCCGCCTGACCATGGACGCCGGGCCCTGGCGCCGGGCGCTCACCGAAACGCTGAACTTCCGCCGCGAAATGTACGAGGAGCTCGCATGACCGCCCCCACCGTCCTCCGGCCGCACGCCGAACAGGACCACGCCGCCGAGCTGGCCGCGCTGGCCGCCGCCGACGACCGGGCCAAGCCGCCCAATTGGAACCTCTCACCGTGGGCCGTCGTCGAGTACCTGCTCGGCGGCACCCTGCCGGACGGCACCGTGATCACCCCGAAGTACGTCGGCCCGCGGCGGCTGATCGAGGTCGCCGTCGCCACCCTCGCCACCGATCGCGCGCTGCTGCTGCTCGGCGTCCCCGGCACGGCGAAGACGTGGGTGTCCGAACACCTCTCCGCCGCCATCAGCGGCGACTCGACGCTGCTGGTCCAGGGCACCGCGGGCACGTCCGAGGAGTCGATCCGCTACGGCTGGAACTACGCCCGGCTGATCGCCGAGGGCCCGAGCGCGGCCGCGCTGGTCGAAAGCCCGGTGCTGCGCGCGATGCGGGACGGCAAACTGGCCCGGCTCGAAGAGCTGACGCGCCTCCCCGCGGACGTCCAGGACTCGCTGATCACCATCCTGTCCGAGAAGACGCTGCCGGTCCCGGAGCTGGCCACCGAGGTGCAGGCGCGGCCGGGCTTCAACCTGATCGCGACGGCGAACAACCGCGACAAGGGCGTCAACGAGCTCTCCAGCGCGTTGCGGCGGCGGTTCAACACGGTCGTCCTGCCGCTGCCGGACAGCGCCGAGGCCGAAGTGGAGATCGTCAGTAGGCGGGTCGCCGAGCTGGGCACCTCGCTGCAGCTGCCCGCCGAAGCCGCCGAGCTCTCCGAGATCCGCCGGGTCGTCACGATCTTCCGCGAGCTGCGCTCGGGCCGCACCGAAGACGGCCGCACCGCGGTGAAGTCGCCGTCCGGCACGCTGTCGACCGCGGAGGCGATCAGCGTGCTCACCGGCGGGCTCGCCCTGGCCACCCACTTCGGCGACGGAGTCCTGCGCCCGCACGACGTCGCGGCGGGCATCCACGGCGCCGTCGTCAAGGACCCGGTGGCCGACCGCGCGATCTGGATCGAATACCTGGAGACCGTGGTCCGCGAGCGCGACGGCTGGGCCGACTTCTACCGGGCCGGCCAGGAGCTTTCGTGACGGCCACCCACCTGCTCGGCATCCGCCACCACGGCCCGGGATCCGCCCGGGCCGTGGCGACCCGGCTCGCCGAACTCGAACCCGACGTCGTCCTCATCGAGGGCCCACCAGAAGCCGACGCGCTGGTCGAGCTCACCGAAGACCCGGCCATGCAGCCGCCGGTGGCGCTGCTCGCCTACGCCGCCGACGACGTCTCGCGCGCCGCGTTCTGGCCGTTCGCCGTCTTCAGCCCCGAGTGGCAGGCGCTCGCCTACGCCCGCGAGGCCGGGATCCCGGTGCGGTTCTGCGACCTCCCGGCCGCGCACACCTTCGCCGCGGCGCCGGACGAGCACACCGGCCCGCCGGTCGATCCCCTCGCCCTGCTGGCCTCGGCCGGCGGTTACGACGACCCGGAACGCTGGTGGGACGACGTCGTCGAGTCACGGCGGGACACCGAAAGCCCGTTCGAGGTGATCGCCGAGGCGATGAGCGCCGTGCGGGAGGACGAAGAACCCCCGCAGGGCAACGAAGCCCGCCGCGAGGCCTACATGCGCTCGGTGCTGCGCCGCACCCGCAAGGACGGCTTCGAGAACATCGCCGTCGTCTGCGGCGCCTGGCACGTGCCCGCGCTGGCCGACCCGCTGCCGCCGGCGTCCCACGACCAGGCCGTCCTCAAAGGACTCCCGAAGCGGAAGGTCGCCTGCACCTGGGTGCCGTGGACGCACGGGCGCCTCGCCACGGCCAGCGGTTACGGCGCGGGCGTGCGGTCGCCGGGCTGGTACCACCACCTCTTCACCACGGCCGGCGACGTCACCGCGCGCTGGCTGGCCGGGGTGGCCGCGGTGCTGCGGGAGGAGGACCTGCCCGTCTCGACCGCGCACGTCATCGAGGCGGTCCGGCTCGCCGAGACGCTGGCCACGCTGCGGGGCCGGTCGTCGGCCGGGCTCGCCGAGGTCACCGAAGCCACCCGGTCCGTGCTGTGCGGCGGGGACGAGGTGCAGGTCGAGCTGGTCACCCGGCGGCTGGTGGTCGGCGAGCGGCTCGGCGAAGTGCCCGACCGCGTCCCGCAGCCGCCGCTGGCCGCGGACCTGACCGCGACCGCGAAACGCCTGCGGCTCAAGAAGGACCCGGAGGTCAAGGAGCTCGACCTCGACCTGCGGACGCCGGGCGGGCTCGACCGCTCGAAGCTGCTGCACCGGCTGCGGATCCTCGGCATCGAGTGGGGCAGCCGGGAGGCGTCGGCGCGGCGGAACCGAGGCACCTTCCGTGAGACGTGGGTGCTGTGCTGGGAGCCGTCGTTCGAGGTCGACCTGGTCGCGGCCGCGGTGTACGGCACCACCGTGCCGTCGGCGGCCACCGCCGTGGTCCGCGGCACCGTCGAAGGCACGCCGCCGCTGGACGAGGTCACCACGGCCGTCGAGAACTGCCTGCTCGCCGACCTGCCGGAGGCACTGCCCGAAGCCCTCGCGGCGCTCGACGCCCGGGCGGCGGCGGACGCGGACGTCGCCCGGCTGATGTCGGCCCTGCCCGCGCTGGCCAGGGCGACCCGGTACGGCAACGTCCGCGGCACCGACACCGGCGCGCTGCGGACGGTCGCCGACCGGATGCTGGACCGGATCTGCGCCGGCCTGCCGCCGGCGGCCCACGGCATCGACGACGACGCCGCGGCCCGGCTGGCCCAGCTGGTCGACGGGGTGCACGACGCGACCTCCCTGCTGGGTGACGAGGCGAAGGAGCGCTGGCTGGCGGCGCTGGCCCGGCTGGCGGAGCGGCCGTCGCTGCCGCCGCTGCTGGCCGGACGGCTCAGCCGGATCCTGCACGACGCCGGGCTGTTCGACGCGCTCGACATCGAACTGCGGCTGGGCCGGGCCCTCACGCCGGGCGTCACACCGTCGGCGGGCGCGGCGTACGTCGAAGGGTTCTTCGACGGCGGCGCGCTGCTGCTGGTGCACGACGAAGGCCTGCTGCGGGTGATCGACGCGTGGCTGGCCGGCATCCACGCCGACGTCTTCACCGAGGTGCTTCCGTTGTTGCGTCGCACTTTCGGCGCGTTCAGCGGGCCCGAAAAGCGGGCGATCGGGCAGCGCGCGGCCGGGCTCACCGGCTCCGGGCGCACGGTGGCCGTGGCCGGCGAACTGGACGAGGGCCGGGCCGAGCGCGTGCTGCCGGTCCTGGCGACGCTCTTGGGGGTGGGGGCATGAGTACCGCGGACACGGACCGGGTGCGGCGCTGGCGGCTGGTGCTGGGCGGGGACGGCGCCGGGCCGGGGTCCGGGCTGGAGGACGCTCAACTGTCCGATGAGGACAGTGGGGTGGACGCGGTGCTGGCCGCCCTCTACGACAAGCCCGACGAAGAGGCCACGGGCGGGCCGCGCAGCGCGAACCTGGGCGCGTCGGCGCCGCGGGTCGCGCGCTGGCTGGGCGACATCCGGCGCTACTTCCCGAGCACCGTCGTGCAGGTCATGCAGCGCGACGCGGTCGACCGGCTCGGGCTCACCCGGATGCTGCTGGAGAAGGAGCTGCTGGCGGCGGTCGAGCCGGACGTGCACCTGGTCGGCACCCTGCTGTCGCTGAACGGCGTGCTGCCTGAGGAGACCAAGGAAACCGCGCGGGAGGTGGTCCGCAAGGTCGTCACCGAGCTCGAGGAGCGGCTCGCCGAACGCACCCGCGCGGCGATCCGGGGCGCGCTGGACAAGGCGTCGCAGACGCACCGGCCGCGTCCCGGCGACGTCGACTGGGCGCGCACGATCCACGCGAACCTCAAGCACTACTCCCCCGACCTGCGCACGATCGTCCCGGAGAAGCTGATCGGCTTCGGCCGGCGGCAGCAGGCGGTGCAGCGGGACGTGATCCTGGCCGTCGACCAGTCGGGGTCGATGGCGGAGTCAGTCGTGTATTCGGGGCTGTTCGGCGCGGTGCTGGCGTCGATGCGGGCGTTGAAGACGTCGTTCGTCGCGTTCGACACGGAGGTCGCGGACCTGACCGAGCACCTCGCCGACCCGGTCGACGTCCTGTTCGGCACCCAGCTGGGCGGCGGCACGGACATCAACCGGGCGATCGCGTACTGCCAGGGCCTGGTCGAGCGCCCGGAGCGGACGTTGCTGGTGCTGATCAGCGACCTCTACGAGGGCGGCGACTCCGACGAGCTGCTGCACCGCATCACCGAACTGGCCGGCGCGGGCGTCCAGGTGGTGACGCTGCTGGCGCTGTCGGACTCGGGCGCACCGTCGTACGACCACGAGAACGCGGCGGCCCTGGCCGAGCTGGGCATTCCGGCCTTCGCGTGCACCCCGGACCAGTTCCCGGAGCTGATGGCCGCGGCCATCCGCGGCGACGACCTGCAAGGGTGGGTCGCCCGGGAGACCAGCTGAGTTGCGGAATGAAACTGACGACCAGGCGGTTGACCGGAGTGCGGGACGACAACTCCCGCAGGAAGGACGGCTCGCCATGAAGGTCCGCAGCTCGCTCCGCTCGCTCGCCCGCCAGCCGGGCGCCCAGGTCATCCGCCGGGGGACAAAGGTGCTGGTGATCAACAAGGACAACCCCCGCTCGAAGGCCCGCCAAGGCTGACGCCGGAACACAACACCGCCGGGGCCCGGCCATGTGCCAAGGGGCATCACGCGTGACTGGCCGGGCATCACCCGTGATGCCCCTCCAATCACGCGAGATGACTCCCCAATCACGCGAGATGACTCCCCAATCACGCGAGATGCCCCTCGGCGCACACCGTCAGCAGCGGTACTCGAGCCGCAGGTAGCCGATCAGGCCGTACCAGGACGACGGGAAGTGGCCCGTTGCCAGGAACCGGTACTGGAGGCTGCTGTCCGGCAGGTTCCGGGCGAACTCGTTCGGGTCCGGCGTGTTCGGGAAGCTGTTGCCCACCAGGCCGAGCTCGGCGCCGTTGCGGTCCAGCACGTGGACCCACATCAGCCAGGCGTCGTGGTCGTCGCTGCTGGTGACCGTGCCGTCGAACGAGGCCGTGCCGTCCGGGTTCAGGACCCAGGTCGCCCCGTGGAACAGCGTGCAGTCGCCCGAATGCAGGTCGTTGGGCGCGGTGAAGGCGAGGCCGGCTTGCGTCGACGCCGGGCCGACCACCCCCGCGGTCGCGGCCGAAGCCGGCGCGGTGACGGCGAGGCCGCCGCTCAGCACGGCGAGCGCGACGGCCGCCGATTTCGCCAGGAGAACAAGTCGCATCAGTGTTTCCTCCCTGATCACGTGATGGCGTGTGTTCACCACCGTGACACGGCGGAAAATCGATCACCAGGAGCCGGCGGACACGGAACACCACCCGCAGAGGCGGTCCTTCCGCTGCCCGAAAATGAAGGACCTCAGCGCATCGCGGCGGCGCGGCCGAAGCGCAGCACCCCGTCGTCCACGCGACCGAACCGCATGTCGGCCAGGTCCAGCAGAAAGTTCTGGCGCATCATCCAGGGCCGTCGCCCGCCCTGCTTCGGCAGGCCGGAGGCGGCCCTCTTGATGTACCCCGACTGCAGGTCCACGATCGGCCGCGGACGACGGCGAGCGCTGCAGCGCGAGCGCCGGGACCAGCGTCACCGCCGTCGCGCCGCTGCCGATCACCACGATCCGCTTGCCCGTGTAGTCCGGCGAATCCGGCCAGTGCTGTGGGTGCACGATCTCCCCGGCGAACTCCTCGCGGCCCGGGAAGTCGACGACGGCCCGGACTCGTACGAGTAGTAACCGCTGCACAGGTACAGGAACAGGTCCCAGGTGCCGCCGATCGTGTCACGCGCTTCCAGCACCGCGTACGTCTTGCCCGGCAACCGTTCCTGCAGCCGGCAGGCCGCGCCGATGCCGGACAGGCCGGCGCCCACGATCAGGACGTCCACGTGCTCGGTCACTGACGGCAGCCCAACCGAGGTGGGGACCCCGCCGGACCGGGTCGGGGCACCGGCCCGGCGGGGAGGTCTTACGCCAGGACCACCTTGGTGGCACCGAATGCGCCCTTCACCGGCACCACAACGGCCCGGCCGCGCACCGTCACCGTCACGCTGTCCTGAAGCTGCGTCGGATCCGACACCGCCAGCTGGGTCCGGGCCCCGCACCGCCCGATCGCGACCGACGCCGGGCCCGACACGGTGAGGTCGCCGACCGAGCCCGCCGCGAAGAAGTTCGCCAGCACCGTGCCGCCGGCCAGCCGGATCGCCTGCACCACCGGGGTGTTCGCCAGCACGCGCCATGCCCAGGACGCCGTCAGCGTGTCGATCACCGAAGCGCCCGGCAGCACCGCGTACGCGTACTTCGCGTCCGTCGGCTTGACGCCGTGTTCGAGCACCAGCTTCTGGTACCGGCGGGTGTTCGGCGTCGTGGTGCCCTTGGTGTTGGCGCCCGTGTCGATGTCGCGCCACGCGCCCGTCCGATCCTCGCGCACCGCCGTCACCGAAGCGTCGTCGAGGACCACGTACCCGCCGACGTTCTCCAGGTGCACCCAGCGCGGCCGCCGCAACGCGGAAGCTTTCCCGAGGTCGGTGGCGACGCGCCGGCCGTCGGCCAGCAGCGTCCCACGGCCGCCCTCGCCGAGGTTGCGGTTCTCGATCGTCGTGCGGACCGCGGCGGCGGACGTGCCGGTGATCCCGGCGCCGAGGCAGACGATCCCGTCCGGGGTGAAGAACCACGACTTCTTCGCGACCAGCGAGCCGTCCCAGTTCTTGAAGTCGATCGCGTGGGCGCCGTGCCGCGCGTCCCAGCGGACGCCGCCGGTGTGGGCGTTCGGGCCCACCGGCACGCCGCCGAACTTGGGATCGACCGGACCGTCGTGCTCGGTCGTGCCCGGCAGCAGCAGCGGGTCGACCGTCGGCCAGTAGGCGTCGGTGTAGTGGCCCTTGGCGTTCGGCAGAAACATGTAGAGCACGCCGTCGCCGACGTGGTAGCCCTTGAGGTTCTGGCCGTTGATGGCCTCGTAGCGCGAAATCCGCGTCGAGCTGACGCCCAGCGAGGCCGACCACCCCTCGGTGACGTGGACCAGCCGGTCCTGCTGGCCGAAGATCCGGTGCGTCGCCTCGACCCGCGTCGGACGCGCGCCCGACGCCAGCATGTCCTGCGCGAACTCGATACCCGGCGTCGCCACCAGGTCCGGGCCGGGCGCGAACCGCTCCGGGTCCGGGATCTTCAGGAACGGCGCGAACGTGCCTTCCTTGATCCACTTCGCGGCGAGCGCGTTGAGGTCGGTCTTCGTCTTGCCCGGCGCCGTCCGGGCCAGCACCAGCGTCGCGACCGTGAGCTGGTGGCCGATGTCGTGACCGGTCTCCCCCTGCCGCGACAGCATCCGCCCGCGCACCGGCTCCATCAGCGCGCCCGCGTAGACGAAGGGCGCGAAGCTGTCCGCGACGAGCGCGTAGATCTTGTCCTTCAGCGGCTGCGGGAGCGCGTATCCGGTGCCCTGCGTGACGTGGATGGCCCCGGCGAGCGCGGTCAGCAGCACGATGCCGTAGTGCCCGGGGTACGGGATGGTGTCGTGCTGGATGAACGAGCCGTCGACGTGAAAGCCGTCGCCCGCCGCGCGGTCCAGTTTTGCGACGACGCTCGCAGCGCCCCCGCCCGCGACGTCGGTGAGCGCGTCGATGCCGGTCTTGATCCACGCCGTGTCGCCGAGCATCGCACCCGAGACGATCGAGATGAGCGCTTTGTCCGCACGGTTGGCGCCGGTTTCGACCACCGACGGGTTGTTCGCGCGCAGGTTCGGGTTGCCGACGAACCGCTTGACCGGCGCGAGGTAGCGAGCCAGCTGTTCCGCGGTGAGCTGGTCGGCGACCACCGACAGCGTGTGCAGCAGGTAGTACGGGATGCCGATTTCGTAGGTGTACCAGTTGCCGATTTCGCCGACGTTTTCGTGGTACTGGCTGGCGTTGATGAGGCCCAGTGCGGTTTTGATGCGGTCGAGCACCACCGGGTCACCGGACAGCGCACCGCCCGGGGTGCCCCAGTCGACGGCGATCGCGCGCAGCCGCGCGTACATCGACGTCGTGTAGTCGCTGCCCGGTCCGAGCGGCAGGTCCGTCCACAGTGGAGCACCGCCGCCGGCGACGGACAGGCTCGCGTTGTAGGCTTTGGCGACGCGGCCGAGGTTGGCCAGCGCCTCGGTGCGTTCCGGCGACGGCCGGTTGATACCGGTCTGCAGCTGCCGGTACGCGGCGACGATCGACGCGGTCGCGGCGGGCACCGGGCCGGCCGCTTTCACCGGAATCGCCGCGGGATTCGCCGCGGCCGCGGCGAAGGCCGGGCGGGTCAGGAGCACGGTGGAAGCGGCCGCCAGGGCACCACCGCGCAGGGCATTTCTCCGGTTCACGGGCATGACAATGCCTCCCAGGATCAAGACATCCTTGGCTTGCGGGGACAGGGATTCAGTTGTGCGGCGGCGGACACCCCGGGCACTTTCACGTGAAAGTGCCCGGGGTCGGTCAGGGGCGGGAGCCGTCGGTGCGGCGGGGCAGCTGCCAGGGGTTGGCCTCCTGCAGGGGCTCGGGCAGCAGGGCGTCCGGGAAGCCCTGCCAGGCGATCGGGCGCAGGAACCGCTCGATCGCCGCGGTGCCGACGGACGTCGTCGTCGGGGCCGTCGTGGCCGGGTACGGGCCGCCGTGCTGCTGGGCCCAGCTCACCGTCACCCCGGTGGGCCAGTCGTTCCACAGCAGCCGGCCGGCGATGCGGGCCAGTGACGGCAGTACCGGCCGGAGCCAGTCCGCATCGGACTCCTCGCCGTGGATCGTGGCGGTGAGCCCCGGTTCGATCACCTCCAGCAGGCGCAGCAGCTCGGCCTGGTCGGCGTAGGTGACGATCAGCGACGCCGGCCCGAAACACTCCTCGTGCACCGTGGCGCCGCCCTCGAGGAACTGCTTGCCGGTGGTCGCCAGCAGGGTCGGGGTGAACGCGGGCGAGGAAGATGCCGACGAAGACACGACCTCCACGCCCGGCACCTCCCGCAGCGCCGAAAGCTTCGACGCGTATCCCGAAGCGATCCGGTCGTTGAGCATCGGCTGGGCGGCCGCCCCGGAAAGCGCCGCGCGCAGCGTGTCGGTCAGGCCGTGGTCCTCCGGCAGGAACAGCAGGCCCGGCTTGGTGCAGAACTGGCCGGCGCCGAGGGTGAACGACCCGGCGTAGCCCTTGGCCACCGCTTCCCCGCGCGCGGCGATCGCGGCCTCGGTGACCACGACCGGGTTGACGCTGCCCAGCTCGCCGTAGAACGGGATCGGCCGCGGCCGCGCGTTCGCGATGTCGAACAGCGCCCGCCCGCCGGGGATCGAGCCGGTGAAGGACGCCGCCGCGATCCGCGGGTCCTTCAGCGCCGTGACGCCTTCCTCCTGGCCGAAGATCACGTTGAACAGAGCGGCCGGGGCGCCCGCCTTGATCAGCGCCTCCCGCACGACCGAGCCGCTCTGCGCGGACAGCTCCGGGTGCCCGGGGTGGGCCTTGAGGACCACCGGGCAGCCCGCGGCCAGCGCGGAGGCGGTGTCCCCACCGGCGACGCTGAACGCGAACGGGAAGTTGCTGGCCGCGAAGACCAGCACCGGCCCGATCGCGGTCTTGACGCGGCGGATGTCCGGGCGCGGGCCCATCGGCCAGTCCGGGTCGGCGTGGTCGACGGTGGCGCCGAGGTACTCGCCGTCGGACAGGACCTCGGCGAACAGGCGCAGCTGGAACGTCGTGCGCTTCAGCTCTCCCGCCAGCCGCGGCGTCTCCGGCAGGTGCGTCTCGGCGTGCGCCAGCGGGACCAGTTCGCCCGCGGCGGCGTCGAGGGCGTCGGCGACGGCGGTCAGCCAGCCGGCGCGTTCGGCCGGGGTCGCCTCGGCGGCGGGACGGGCGGCGTCGGCGGCTCCCGCCAGGATCTTCTCGAGCGTGGCGGCGTCGGTGGCCTGGCTCATCGGTGGAACAGCTCCTCGATCACATTTCCGGTCCGGGGGCGGGCCCCCGGCGGGGTCCGGGGTTCGACCCCGGATGTCTCAGTTCTCATGGGCGGCGGCGGTGGCCGTTTCCAGGTCGCCCCAGCGACCCGGACCGGCCAGGCCGAGGTGGTACAGGTGCAGCTCGGCGGCACCGGCCTTGGCCAGCTCGCCGACGTACGCGGCGATGTCCGGCACCGGCGCGACGGCGACCGCCGTGATGTAACTCGCGATCGCCACGCGTTCGGGCAGGGCTTCCCGGGCCGCCGCGACGGCCTCGGCACCCGTGGCGGGGGCCCACCCGAACACTACGACCGCGTCGACGTCGTCGGGCGCCGACGGCGTCAGCCCGGGCAGCGCGCCGGTGACCCACGGGTCGAGCGCGCCGTGCAGCACGATCCGGATGCCCGCAGGCAGCGTCGCCAAAACCGCGGCCCGCAGCTCGTCGGTCGCCTGCTGCCGGACCCGCAGCAGCAGCTGGGTGAGTTCCGGCGGCAACCGGTCACCGGAAACGCCGAGGTCGCCGGTCGCGATCAGCCGCCGGACCTCCTCGACAAGTTGGGCCCGGACGGTGTCCGCATCGACGTCCCACGAAGAAGCGCAGGCGTCGCAGCAGCAGATCGACAGCAGCCGGGCCACCGCGGGCGCCCACACGCCGTCGGTCTTCTCGTGCTGGTGCTGGTGCACCGCACCGAGCGGGCCGCACGCCTCGAGGATCACCGTCGCCAGCTCCAGCCCCGCGACGGCCTCCGCGGTCACCTTCGCCGCGTACTCGCGCACCGCGGGCTGCGACGGGCACAGCGCCCACGGGTAAGCCTCGCCGAAGCAGTTGCGGACCACGACGTCCGGGTGCGCGTAGCCGAGCTGGGAGTTGTGGGTCAGCACGATCCAGCCGGCGGCCGGGACACCGGCCTCGTTGAGCAGCCGGACGGCGTCACCCCCGGAATCCCCGGACGAGACCCAGTCCGGAGTGGACGGTTGAAGCCCGCCCCAGCTCTCGGGCACCGGCCGGTAGAACGCCGCGTGGCGCGCCACGACGGCCGTCCGGGACGGCGACCACGGCGTCGCCGCGCGGGCGCTGTGGTACGACAGCGCCACGGCCACCTCGTCGACGCCGAGATTCTGCACCCGCGAAACGAACCCGGATTCCAGGACGTCCCAGGGGTAGGCGTATCCCGTCACCTTCACCGGCTCACCACCTCGCCGTGTTCGCTTCGAACCCGGGCACGTACTTCCGCATGTAAGTCCCGTCGTCCCGCTTGGTCAGTCCACATCGGACGTAGTTTTCGTGCAGGCGAGCCAGCGCGTCCTCGTCGAGCGTGATCCCGAGCCCCGGGGTGGCGGGCACCGCGACGGCGCCGTCGGTGAACGCCAGCACGCCCGGTTCGATGACGTCCTCGACCTTCCACGGCCAGTGCGTGTCGCAGGCGTAGGTCAGGTGCGGCGTCGCCGCGGCGACCTGCACCATCGCGGCCAGGCTGATCCCGAGGTGGCTGTTGGAGTGCATCGACAGGCCGACGCCGAAGCTCTCGCACGTCACCGACAGCGACTGCGTGGCCCGCAGCCCGCCCCAGAAGTGGTGGTCCGACAGCAGCACGCCGATCGCGCGCGCCCGGAAGCCCGGCTCGACGTCGCCGTAGTTGACCACGCACATGTTGGTGGCCAGCGGCATCGACGCTTCGGCGGCGACTCGAGCCATGCCTTCGATGCCGGGCGTCGGGTCTTCCAGGTACTCGAGCACACCGTCCAGTTCGGACGCCACCCGGATGCTCGTCTCGACCGTCCAGGCGCCGTTCGGGTCGATCCGCAGCGGGTGCCCGGGGAAGGCCTCGGCCAGCGCACGGACGCCGTCGACCTCCTGGGCCGGCTCGTAGACCCCGCCCTTGAGCTTGATCGAGCGGAAGCCGTACTCGTCGAACATCCGCTTCGCCGACCCGACCAGCGCCTCGGGCGTGGTGATCTCGCCCCAGGAGTCCTCGCGGCCGTCGATGTGCTTGCCGTACTTGTAGAACAGGTAGGCGGAGAACTCGACGGCGTCGCGGGCCTTGCCGCCGAGCAGGTCGGTCACCGGACGGCCGAGGAAGTGGCCCTGCGCGTCCAGGCAGGCGACCTCGAACAGCGAGTACACGCTCGCGATCGTCTTGCGGATCGAGAAGCCGCCGATCAGGCCGTGCGCGTCGGTCAGCACCGTCTCCGACAGCGCCTCCGCGACCAGCCGCTGCAGGCCGGGCAGGTCGAACACGTCGTGGCCGCGCAGCCGCGGCAGCACCTTGCGCACCTCGCCGAGGAAGGCGTCGTCGCCGTAGGACTCGCCGAGCCCGACGATCCCGTCCTCGCACTTGACCTGGACGACGCTGCGCAGTGCGAACGGCTCGTGCACGCCCATGACGTTGAGCAGCGGCGGGTCCGCGAAGGCGACCGGGGTCAGCACCACGTCGAGGATCTGCATCAGCCGAGCCCCTTCAGCGTCACGAAGCCGTCCTCCACGACCTTCTCGAGCCGGCGGATCTGTTCCGGCGTCGGCTCGACGAGCGGCGGCCGGACCGGGCCGACCTTGTCGCCGCGCAGCCGGGCGGCGGCCTTCACCAGCGAGACGGCGAAGCCGGGCGTCTCGTCCCGCAGCGTCACCAGCGGCAGGTAGAACCCGGCGAGCAGGGCGTCCATCACCCGCGTGTCGCCTTCGGCGAGGGCGCGGTGGAAGCGGTGCGCGATCTCCGGGGCGAAGCAGTGCACCGCCGAGGAGTACCGGGCGACGCCGATCGCGGCGTAGGCCTTGGCCGAGACCTCCGCGGTGGGCAACCCGTTGAAGAACAGGAAGTTCCGCGACCGCTCGGTGTCCAGCGACCGGATCGTCGTGATGATCCGGGTCATCACCTCGACGTCGCCGTAGCCGTCCTTCAAGCCCACGACCGACGGGATGTCCAGCAGCGAAGCCGCCGCGGGCGCGGTGAACACGCCGGTGCCGCGGTGGTAGACGATGACCGGCACGGACGAGTCCCCGACGGCGTAGGAGACGAAGTCGACCAGCCCCGCCGACGGTCCGGTGACCAGGTACGGCGGCAGCAGCAGGACGCCGTCCGCACCGCCCGCCTGGGCCGCCGCGATGCCGGCCCGCGCCGACGCCGCGCCGCCACCGGCACCCACCCAGACCGGGACGCGGCCGTCGGCCACCTCCCGGGTCCGGGCGAGCACCGAGGCGTGCTCGGCAGGCGAGAGCGAGCTGAACTCGCCGGTGCCGCACGCGACGAACAGCGCACCGGCGCCCGCCGCGATGTGGCTCTCCACGTTCTCCGCGAGCGCGTCGAGGTTGACCTCGAGGTCCTCGGTGAACGGGGTGAGGGGGAACGCCAGCAGGCCGTCCAGCTCGATCTCGTTCTGTGCCATCAGTTTTCTGCTCTCTCGTCCTTTTTCGGGTGCGGCCGGGTGTGGCCTTCGTCAGGCGGGCACGGTCGTGCCTTCCTTCTTCCGGTCGACGTCGTCGTCGGCGGCGTTCACGGTGTCGATGATCTCGTCTGCGTCAGCGCTGTGCTCGGGGGCGAGCCGCCCGAGGCCGATGTAGAGCACGAGCGAAACCAGGATCGGCGTCGCGACGAGCACGGTCTGGTTCGCCTTGAAGACGTAGTACACCAGCGCGTAGTCGATCAGGCCGCCCGCCCAGGAGATCAGCGCGGCGCGCGGGCCGCACTTGCGGAACCACGGCAGCATGCCCAGCAGCAGCGGGATGGAGATCGGGCCCATCAGCGCGGCGACCCAGTTGACGACGATCTGCAGCACGCCGCCGAGGTTCTGCGCCTGGGTGGCCACGAGCATGGTCAGCGCGACGAACACGACCGTGGTGATCCGGGCCGCCTTCAGGCCCTGGACGTCGGTCCACTGCCGGGTGCGGCGGAACATCGCCGGGATCATGTCGCGGGTGATCACCGCGGAGATCGCGTTGGCGTCGGAGGAGACCATCGCCATGGTGTGCGAGAAGATCCCGGCCAGCACCAGGCCGACCAGGCCCGGCGGCAGGAACGTCGTGGTCATGATCGCGTACGACTGCGTCGGGTCCTTGACGCCCGGGATGAGCAGCGGGGCCGCGAACATCGGGAACATCAGCACCAGCGGCCACAGCAGGTACAGCGCCGACGACAGCCGCGCGCCGCGCTTGGCTTCCTGGGTGGTCGGCGCGGCCATGTACCGCTGCGCCAGGTTCCACATGCCTCCGTTGTACTCCAGCGTCTTCACCAGCACGTAGACGAGCAGGAAGATGGTGGTGTACTTGGACGTCACCGGGTCGATGTGGCTTTCGGGCAGCTTGTCCCACATCGTCCAGAGCGCCGAGATCCCGCCCAGCTTGCCGAGCACCACGACGATCATCACGATCGCGGCGATGGCCTGGATGACGAACTGGCCGAAGTCGGTGAGCGCGTCGGCCCACAGGCCGCCGATGGTGCAGTAGACCAGGGTGACCGCGCCGGTGATGAGGATGCCGAGGTTGTAGTCCAGGCCGGCGAAGACGTGCAGCAGTGTCGCGACGGCGAACCACTTGGCCGCGATGTCGAAGATCTTCAGCAGGCTGCCGCTCCAGGCCAGCGCCTGCTGCGTCGGCACGTTGTACCGCTTGGCCAGGTACTCCAGCGGCGAGGCGACGCCGAGCTTCGAGCGCAACCGGTTCCAGCGGGCGGCGAACAGCCAGCTGCCGATGCCCACGCCGATGCCGATGCTGGCGAAGCCCCAGAAGTACACGGTGACGCCGGTGGTGTACGCCACGCCCGCGTACGCGACGAAGAGCACGGCGCTGTAGCCGGACATGTGGTGCGAGATGCCCGCCAGCCACCACGGCATCTTGCCGCCGGCCGTGAAGAAGTCCTTGACGTCACTGACTCTCTTGTGTGACCACCAGCCGATCACGATCATCAGCGCGAAATACGCGCAGACCATCGCCCAGTCGAGTGCGTGCACCGCAGGCCCCTTTCCGCGTCCACGTCGATGTGGTGTCGCTGTTCACATCTATGAACGGAGTCTGTTATAGTGATTATGTTCATCCATAAGAACGTTGTTCGGGACGCTAATATGGCCGGGGTCACAAGTCAACGGCCGGACGGAGGCGCACAAATGCCGCAGAAGGTGGACAACTCGGCGGCGGCCGACGGCGCGCCCGCCGAGACCTCGGGCGTCAAGTCCGCGCGCCGGGCCGTCGACCTCATCGAGACCTTCGCGGCGAACGACGTCTGGCTGTCGCTGTCGGACCTGCACGCGCGCACCGGCTTCCCGCGTTCGTCGCTGCACGGCCTGCTGCGGACGTTGCTGGAAGCCGGCTGGCTGGAGGCGGACACGAACACGGCCCGCTACCGCCTCGGCGTCCGCGCGTTGATCTGCGGCACGGCGTACCTGGACCGCGACGCCGTCGTCCCGTTCGCCACCGAAGCGCTGGAGCGCATCCGCGAGAAGACCGGCTTCACCGCGCACTTCGCGCGCCGCAACGGCACCGAGGTCGTCTACCTGGAGACGCGCGAGTCGCAGCGCTCGACGCACCTGGTCTCCCGCGTCGGGCGCACGCTGCCCGCGCACGCGACCGCGCTGGGCAAGGCGCTGCTGGCCGAGCTGACCCACGACGAGATCGAGGCGCTGATGCCGGCGACGCTGCCCGCGCTGACGCCGAACACCATCATCACGCTCGAAGGCCTGCACGCCGAGTTCGCCGCGATCCGCGAACGCGGGTACGCCGCCGAGGTCGAGGAAGGCACGCTGGGCGTCCGGTGCGTCGCCGCGGTGATCCCCTACCGCATCCCGGGCACCGACGCGATCAGCTGCTCGATGCCCATCGCCCAGGTGACCGACGACGACGCCCGCCGCGTCGGCGAGCTGCTCGCCGAGACCACCGCCGAGCTCGGGCAGCAGCTGCGCCGGGCCGGCATCCGTTGACTCTTCTGGTTGAAAGGAATCCCATGACGGACCAGCGCGTGCTCATCACCGGGTCGGCGGGCGTCGTCGGCACCCTGATGCGCCCCCGCCTGCGGCGCCCGGGCCGGGTGCTGCGCCTGCTCGACCTGGCCCCGCAGACGGCTTCTTCCGACAGCGAGGAGATCGTGACCGCTTCGGTCACCGACGCGTCGGCGATGGCGGCGGCGTGCGAAGGCGTCGACGCGCTGATCCACCTGGGCGGGCACAGCCGCGAGAACTCGTGGGAGGCGACGCTCGACGTCAACATCAACGGGACGCAGAAGGTTCTGGAGGCGGCGCGGGCCGCGGGGATCCAGCGGGTGATCCTGGCGTCGAGCAACCACGCGGTGGGCTTCCGCCGGGTGGATTCGGACCTGCCTGCCGACTCGTCCCCGCGGCCGGACACGTACTACGGCGTCTCGAAGGCGGCGATCGAGGCACTCGGGAGCCTGTACCACTCCCGGTTCGGCATGGACGTGATCGTGATCCGGATCGGCTCGTGCTTCGAGACGCCGCTGCCGCTGGGCCCGCGCGGGCTGACGACCTGGCTGTCGCCGGACGACGGCGCGCGACTGTTCGAGGCGTGCCTTTCGGCGCCTTCGCCGGGGTACCGGCTGATCTGGGGCGTCTCGGACAACACGCGCCGGATCTACTCGCTGGCGGAGGCCGAGGCGCTGGGCTACAAGTCGCTGGACGACGCCGAGGTGTACGCGGACCAGCTGGCGTCCAAGCCGGCCCCGACGGGACCGGCGGCCGAGTACCTCGGCGGCCCCTTCTGCACCGCGCCCCTGGGCGTCTTCAACCCGCTCTGACGCCCACCCCAAACGCCCCAGTGGCGTTTTTTTGGGGGGCCCATGCTGTTGGCGAAGTCGGGCCAGTTGTTGGCGAAGTCGGGCCAGGGTCCGGCTTACCGTCCTGCCGCGGCTTG
The DNA here is from genome assembly GCF_046548995.1 of Amycolatopsis sp. lyj-109. NCBI lineage: Bacteria > Bacillati > Actinomycetota > Actinomycetes > Pseudonocardiales > Pseudonocardiaceae > Amycolatopsis > Amycolatopsis sp. lyj-109. Next base: position 58,452 of record NZ_JAJPWR010000020.1, on the reverse strand, counting down.
TCGTGAGTGGTATTTCGGGTTAGAACCCTAAATACCACTCACGACAGCCGCGGCAGACCACCCGACTACCGCATCCGACGACTTCGCCAACAGCACCGTCAGATGCACCCAATGTGGCGCTGGCGACCGGACAACAAGCGGGGCCGAGGTCAGCGCACCAGGGCTGTCAACGCTGCCGGCGCAACCACCGTCCGGCCCGTCGTGTGCTGGTAGCGGCGCACGATGTCCCGGCACCTCGACCGGCACCCCACCCGGCGTTCGGCCCGCAGCAGCCGGTTGCGCCGAGGCGGCGGAAAGGCCGAAGCGAGACGCGCGAGCAGGTCCCGGCGGTCGGCCCCGGCGGCGCGCATCACCCACTCGGCGCCGGGATCGAGCGCGACGAGCGCCAAGGCGAGGTGTTCGACGCGGTGCTCGCGTTCCCGGCGGGCGAGCGCCAGCCGCAGGGACGCGCCGTAGGCGGCTTGGAGGTCCAGGCCGATCGGTGGGACTGCCCGGGCGCACCGCCGCCGGGTCTTCCCCGCTCCCAGCGGGAACAGCTGCTCCGTGGCCGGCGGCCGGTCCGCGAGGACACCCGGTAGCGGCCCGAGGTCGACGCCGAGTGCGGCCAGCGCCTCCCGGTCGGCAGCCGCGCCCGCGCCGTCCGGGGCGGCCCGGCGCACGACCTGCTCGACGCCGCCGAGGCCGGACAGCGGCCCTTCGGTGAGCGCGAGCAGCAGGTGTTCGCTCCCGACCCGGGGGTGCCCGAGTTCCCGCGCCAGGCCGGACGCCCGCCGCATCACCCGCCCCACCGCGGGATGGTCGCCCTGGAACATCAGCCCTCCCGGCCGCGGTGCTTGCGGTGCACGGTCTGCTTGGTGACGCCGAGCCGCCCGGCGATGTCCTGCCACGACCAGCCGGCCCGCCGCGCGGCGGCCACCTGGTCGGCCTCGAGCTGCTCGGTCAGCCGCCGCAGCCGCGCGACGGCCCGCAGCGCGACGTCCGGGTCGGTACTGCGCACGGCGTGGTCGAGATCGGTCGTCAAACTCACCGTGTCAGCATATGCTGACACAAGGGAGGGCGTCAACATATGCTGACGGGTACTAGTACCTTTGCGGCTTCCCCGGCCCCGGCACCCCCGCCAGGGTGGCGGTCATGATCTTGAAATCCCGCCGCGCCCGGAAGTGGTCGATCGTCGTGGCGAGCGCGCTGGTCGTCGTCATCGGCGGCGCCTACGCACTGCTGCAGGTCGCCGGCTCCCGGACGTTCCAGTTCTTCGGCACCCTCGTGAACCGGGTCGACACCGGCGAAAAGCTCGTCGCCCTCACCTTCGACGACGGACCCGATCCCGCGGGCACGAAACCGATCCTCGACGCACTGAAGAGCCGTCAGGTGCCGGCGACCTTCTTCCTCATCGGCCGGGACATCGCCGCGCACCCGGACCTCGCCCGCGACATCGCCGCCGCCGGGCACGAGATCGGCAACCACAGCTTCAGCCACGACCGGATGATCGGCGTGACGCCGTCGTGGGTCGCCGACGAGGTCGAAGCCACCGACGCCCTCATCCGCACCACCGGCTACACCGGCGACATCCTCTTCCGGCCGCCGAACGGCAAGAAGCTCTTCGCCCTGCCCCGCTACCTCGCGTCGCACAACCGCACGACGGTCACCTGGGACGTCGAACCGGACTCCGCCGGCACCCCCGACGCCGCCACCATCGAGAAGACGACCGTCGACCAGGTCCGGCCGGGCTCGATCGTGCTGCTGCACGCGATGTACCCGGCGCGCGAGCAGACCCGCGGCGCGCTCGGGCCGATCCTCGACGGGCTCAAGCAGCGCGGCTATCGGTTCGTGACCGTGTCGCAGCTGCTGGCAGCACGACACTGACCACCCATTCGCCGTCGCGCGGGCCGTGGGTCAGCGCTCCCCCGGCCGCCGCGGCCTGTTCCGCGAGCCCGGCCAGCCCGTAGCCGCCGCCGGTGTCCGGCGTTCCCTTCAGCGTGTTCCGCGCGGTGATCGTCACCCGCTCCCCGCTTTCGACGCCGAGCCGGAGCCGGACGCCGGGACCGTTGTGGCGCAAGGCGTTCACCGCCGTCTCGGCGATGAACCGCTCGGCCAGGTCCCGCACCGGCCGCGGCAGCGCGGGCAGCACCGGGTCGCGGTCGAGCACCAGCCCCGCGGTGCGGAGCCGGGCCAGCACCTCGGCGAGGTCGGGGGCGCGTTCGGCGTCGTCGCGCAGATCGTCCAGCGTGCGACGGACGAGCGTGAGCGCGCCCCGGCCGGCGGCCAGCAGGGTGTCGAGGCGTGCGCGGTCGGCGTCGGTCAGGTCGCCGACCGCGCGCAGCGTCTCGGCCTGCACGAGCATCACGGCCGTGGTCTGGGCGAGCGTGTCGTGCAGCCGCCGGGCCGCGCGCTCGGCCCGCTCGGCGAGCGCGCGACGGCGTTCGGCACCCAGCAGCCAGGCGACCGCGGCGATCGTCACGGCGAGGACCGTGCCGTCGAGCGGACCCTTCGCCGGGAAGACGGCGGCCCCGACCACCAGCGCCGCGGCGGCCGCGAGCCACCGCTGGGGCGTGCTGTAGAGGGCGAGCAGCACCGGCACGTACATCGTGTTGCGCGGCTGGTCGAGCAGCAGGTGCCCGGCGGTCGCAAGGGTCACCACGGCGAGCACGAGGGCCGGGGCGCGGCGGGCCCACAGCAGCGGGATCAGCTGGGCCGCGCTGAGCCCGGCCGCGAGCCACCCCTGCTGCGGCGTCCACGCGCCGCTGGCGAAGAACACCGCGGCCACCGCCGCCGTCGTGCCGAGAGACTGGCGCATGCGCCGACAGTACTGTCGGGACTCTACTGTCGGGACACTAGAGTGCGAGCGTGATCCGGGTTCAGGTCGTCGACGACCACGCGCTGGTGCGCGAGGGCCTCGCGCTGATCCTGGGCGCGCAGCCGGACCTCGCGGTGGTGGCGCAGTACGCGAGCGGACGGGAGTTGCTCGAGTCGTCCGTCGAAGCCGATGTCGTGCTGCTCGACCTGTACCTGCCCGGGATGGACGGCCTCGCAGTCCTGCGCCGGCTCGGGCCGTCGGGGCCACGGGTGCTGATGCTGACGACGGTCGGCCGGCCCCGGGAGATCCGCGAAGCGCTCGGCGCGGGCGCGGCGGGGTTCGTGCTCAAGGACGCTTCGGGCGACGAACTCGCGGCGGCCATCAGGGCGGCCCACCAGGGCGTGACGGCCCTGAGCCCGGCGGCGGCCGCGGCCCTGAGCGGCGGCGGTGCGCTGACGCCGCGGGAGCGGGACGTCCTGGAGCTGCTCGGCGAGGGACTGTCCAATCGCGACATAGCGACCCGGCTGCGGCTGGCGGAGCGGACGGTGAAGGTGCACGTCGGCAACGTGCTGGCCAAGCTGGGCGTGACGAGCCGCACCCAGGCGGCGCTGCTGACCAGGGACCGCTGAGTGGACTGGCTGCCGTCCTGGTGCACGGCCCACCTGGGTGCCGCGCCGGCCGCGGTGCTGTTCGAGCGGCGGTCCCTGTCGGAGGTCGCCGGGCTGCGGCTGGCCGACGGGCGGGAGGTCGTGGTCAAGGCCCGCGAGGACGACGGCCGGGCCGCGGCGTGCGTCGCGGCGCAGACCGCATTGGCGGAGCGCGGGTTCCCGTGCCCCCGGCCGCTGACGCCGGCGACCACCGTCGGCAAGCTGGCGGTGCACGCCGAGGAGTTCCGGCCCGGCGGCGTCCTGTTTCCGGGCGACACTCCGGACGTCGCCGTGCGCTATGCGGCGGTGTTCGCCCAGGTGATGGCCGAGCTGACGAGCGTGGCGGTCCCGCCGCCGCTGCCGAACCCGCGGTGGGCGCGGTGGGACCACGCGGACCCGGGACTGTGGCCGTCGCTCGGTTTCCTGGACTCGCGCGACCAGAGCGTGGTGCCCGCGGTGGTGACCGAGACGGCCGTCCGGGCGCGCAAACGTTTGCTGGCCGCGGACCTGCCGTGCGTGCTGGGCCACGCCGACTTCGAAGCCCAGAACCTCCGCTGGCGCGACGGGGAGATCTGGGCGGTGGACGACTGGGACAGCCTGGCGTGGCAACCGGAAGCCGCGTTGGCGGGCGCGGCATCCGGGGCGTTCGCCAACGCGACGCCGCCGACGTTGGCGCCGATCGAGAGCTCGGCGGCGTTCCTGGCCGCCTACCAGGAGTTCCGGAAGCGCCGGTTCTCCCCCGAAGAGCAGGAGATCGCGTGGGCGGCCGGCCTGTGGCCCGCCCTGCACAACGCTCGCTGGGAAGCGTTGCACGGCGACCGCCCGGTCTGCGGTGACGCGGTCCGCAGCCAGGCCGCCGGACGTCTCCGCCGGGCGGGCGCATGATCGGCCAACTTGGTGAAGGGGGAGCAGTCATGAGGTTCACCGTCATCCGCGACGACCTCCCGGCCCAAGCCGAAGGGGAGTCGCACTGGTTCGTGGCCGAGGACGGACAGTCCCACCCTGTCGCCGTGGTGCGGCGCATGCCGGGCGTCGCCGAGGCCTTCACGCCGAACCTCCGGTGGGAACCCGTTCCCCTGGGGCGTGAGCTCGAAGCGGTCGGCAGGGAGCACCGGACGGTCAGGGACGTCTCCCCGGGCGCGGGACTCGTCCTCGCCTACCACCTGGCCCGGCGAGTTCGTCAATCGAAGCAGCTTCACGAATGGGGCGGCGACGTCTGGTACTTCGGAATCTACGACACGTGCGAGGAGACCTTCGACATAGCCGGCACACGCCTCCTCGTCGCGACCGACGCGGGCGACAAGTGGTTCGGAAAACGGTACGCCGGGCACGGCCGGTGGGAGCCGACCCGCAGGCTGGACGACATCTGGCGCGGCCTCCGCCACGAGGACGTGCTCGCCCTCAGCCCGGCCGAAGCGGAAGCGATCATGAAACGGCTCGGCTGACTTGTACGGCCCGTGTACGTCCCCGGGTTAGCGTCGCGGGCCATGTCGAACCAGTGGAAACTGCTCTCGCTCGGCGTGTTCGCCGCCCTCACGGCCGCCACCGCCACCACGGTCACCGCCACCGACGCGGCCGCCGCCGTGCCGAACACCTACTACGTCGACCAGGCCCTCGGCAACGACAACGCCGCCGGAACCCAGGCCGCGCCCTGGAAGTCACTCGCCAAAGTCGCCGCCACCGAACTGAAACCCGGCGAAACCGTGCTGCTGCGCCGCGGCCGGACCTGGTCCGGCGGGCTCAGCGTCTTCGGCAAGGGGTCGGACGGCGCGCCCGTCACGATCGGCGCCTACGGTGACGGCGCGCGCCCGATCGTCCAGGGCAACGGCGAAGCGTGCGTCAACCTGCCCGGCGACTACATCACCGTGCAGGACCTGCAGGTCGGCGTCGCGGCCGATGCCGGGCGCTGCTCGTGGGCCGGCGTCGAGGTCGGCGGCGACCACGACAAAGTCCTCTCGAACTACATCACCGGCGCCGGCGCGGGCGTCTACATCGCGCCGAGCGCCGACGGCACCGAGGTCACCCAGAACGACCTCGTCGACAACAACCACATGACCGTCGTGACGCCGGGTGGCAACGACGACTCCGGCGCGTTCGCCATCCTGGTGCAGGGCAACGGCTCCGACATCGGCTGGAACCGGATCAGCGGGTCCATCGCGGTGAGCGACGACTTCGGCGGCCTCGACGGCGCCGCGGTCGAGGTCTTCTGGGGCTCGGACAACATCATCCACCACAACATTTCCGAGGACAACGAGTCCTTCACCGAGCTCGGCACCGACGCGAAGGACCCGGACGGCGTGTCCCGCAACAACGTCTACGAGTACAACGCGGTCTTCGGCGCCAAGACGCGCGGCGGCATCGTGACGCGCGGTGCCCAGGACGGCAACGGCCCGGTGACCGGCACGGTCTTCCGCAACAACTCCGTCCGGTTGAGCAACGCGGAATCCGAAGGGTTCGTCTGCTACGGCGGCTGCACCAACCAGACGCTGAAGCTGACCCAGAACGTCATCCAGGCCGCCATGAAGATCGGGTACGCCGACACCGGCTGGACCGCGACCGACCACAACGTCTTCTTCGGCGGCCAGCGGCAGTTCACCCCGGGCGCGACGGACAAGGTCGCGGACCCGAAGTTCACCTCCGCGACGAACCTGATCCTCAAGACCGGCAGCCCCGCGATCGGACTCGGCGTCACGAAGTACGCGAGCGTCGACGTCGACGGCAACCCGGTCGGCACCCGGATCGACGCCGGCGCCTACCAGTTCACCCCCTGACGTACCGGGTCAGCATCGCGACCAGCTCGTCCTCGAGCCGCCGGGCGTCGATCGGGTCGGGCTCGGCCAGCAGGTCGTGGACGACCAGCTCAACCGTGGCGATGACCAGGCGGGCCGCCGTGCCGAGGTCGGCGACGTGGACTTCGGGGTGGCCCGCCAGGAGGTCGCGGGTGTAGCCGACCATGGTCCGCTTCATCCGGCCGACCCGCTCGAGCAGCTCGTCCGACCGCGGGGCCTGCTCGAGCAGCATGCGCAGCAGGTGGGGGTCGTCGCGGTGGGATTCCACCGTGAGCCGGACGAAGACGCGGAAGATGTCCTCGATCGGACCGGGCAGCGGGCCGGTCAGGACCTTCGCCGCGGCCGCCACGCCGTCGTCGAGGTGCCGGGTCAGCAGCTCGGCGAGGATCGCGTCCTTGTTCGGGAAGTACTGGTACAGCGAGCCGATCGAGATGCCGGCGCGCTCGGCGATGCGGTTGGTGGTGCCGGCGGCGTAACCGTGGTCGGCGAAAACGTGAGCAGCCGCGGTCAGGATCCGCTGCCGGGTCAGCTCGGCGCGTACCTGACGCGGCTGTTTACGTGGCTGGATGCGGCGCTGGTCCGACGGCACGGATCCCTCCGGGAAAGCGAGTAGTCAAGATCTGAATATTTGCTCATAATTGTGTCATGACCAGCACAAACACGCTGCGCCACGTCTCCGTGGCCGAGGTGCGGGCCCGGCTGGGCGAGCCGGAAGAGATGATCAAGGCCAAGATCGGCGACCGCATCGACGGGCCCGCCCGCCGCTTCATCGCGCACTCGCCGTTCCTGACGCTGGCCACCGCGGACGCCGCGGGCCGCGCCGACTGCTCACCCCGCGGCGACTACCCCGGCTTCGTCAAGGTCCTCGACGAGCGCACGCTCGCGCTGCCCGACCGGCCCGGCAACAAGATCGCCGACTCCTTCCGCAACATCGGCGAGAACGACGGTGTCGGCCTGTTGTTCTTCGTCCCCGGCATGCGGGAGACGTTGCGGGTCAACGGAAGCGCGTACGTCACCGACGACCCGGACGTGCTGGCCCGGATGCGCACCGAGGCGAAGGCCCCGATGCTGGCGATCGTCGTCGACGTCGCCGAGGTGTACTTCCACTGCGGCCGCGCGCTGATCCGCTCGCGCCTGTGGGACCCGGCGAGCCAGGCGCTGGCCGCCGAACTGCCGTCGGCCGGCGAGATCGCCGCCGAGAAGATGAACATCGACCCAGGCCTGCTCGACCAGCTCCTCGAAGACGGCTACCGGAGGCTGTACTGAGATGCAGAAGACCATCCTGGAGCGCGTCGACCACGTCACCGACGACGTCGTCTCGCTGGTCCTGCGCGGCGACGAAGGTCCGCTGGCCCCGTGGGAGCCGGGCGCGCACATCGACCTGGAGCTGCCGAACTGGCTGACGCGGCAGTACTCGCTGTGCGGCGACCCCGCTGACCTGTCGGCCTACCGCATCGCGGTCCGCCACGACCCGCTGAGCCGCGGCGGCTCGGAGTACGTCCACCTGTTCCTGCAGCCGGGCCGGACGCTGACGGTTTCGCTGCCCCGCAACCACTTTCCCCTGCTTCCGGCGCCGGAGTACCTGTTCGTGGCGGGCGGGATCGGGATCACGCCCATCGTGCCGATGCTGCGTGCCGCGGTCGCTTCCGGCGCGGCGGTGACGCTGGCGTACGCGGGCCGGGCGTTCGCCGCGGAACTCGCTTCGGAGTACGGCGAACGCGTGCGGCTCGGGCGCCCGGATCTCGCGGCCCTGGCGGCGGAGTTCCCGGCCGCGGAGGTGTACTGCTGCGGCCCGGCGTCGATGGTGGACGCGGCCGAGGCGGTGTTCCCGCGGGTGCACACCGAGCGTTTCGAGCCCACCCGGCGGACGTTCGGGCCGGACACCCCGTTCGAGGTGGTGTGCGCCCGCTCCGGGGGCACGATCCAGGTCCCGGCGGACGAGTCCCTGCTGGACGCGCTGAACCACGCCGGGCGTCCGGTGCCGTCCGCGTGCCGGGAAGGCGTGTGCGGCAGCTGCGAGGTCCTGGTCGTCGAGGGCGAACCCGAGCACCGCGACGACATCGGCGCCGCTCCGGGCCGGATGTACCCGTGCGTGTCACGCGCGCGGTCAGCGCGGCTCGTACTGGACCTCTGACCGGATTCGCCGGCTGATCAGCGGCAGCGGCTGTCCGGATGCAGTGAATGACTCATTCCTGGCATCCGACGCCAGGAATGAGTCATTCACTGCGCTCGGGCCATCGCAGCGGCGGCACGACGGCGGCCGGCCGAACAGCGTAGGGCGGGTACCATCGCGATCAGCCTCGACGTCGAGGAGGCAGCGTGGGCGAACTCGGACTGGCCGACACCAACGGCATCCTCGCGCTGCCCTGGGTCCGTCCCGACCGGACCAGCGCCGGCCTCGGCTGGGACCGCGTCTACGTCTCCCGGCAACGGGAACGCCCCTACCGCGCCGAGTTCGGGCCCGCCCACAGCCACCAGCTGATCCTGCACCTCGACGGCCCCGTCACCGTCCGGCGCGGGGTCGGGACCGCGCGCGAACAGAGTCGGCGGATGCCCGCCGGCGGGCTCTTCCTGCAGCCGTCGCACGCCGAGCTGTCCGTCGAGCTCGGCGGCCCGCTCGACACCGTGCACGTCTACCTCTCCGACGACGCCGTGCAGGATGCCGCCGGGGAGCACGCGCCCGTGCGGCTCGCCGAGGAGCTCGGCAGCCGCGATCCCCTGCTCGAACAGCTCGTGCTCGGCCTCGACGGCGTCGTCCGCACCTGGGAGCCGGGCGCCCGCACCTACGCCGACCAGCTCGGCGCGCTCGTCGCCGCCCAGCTCGTGCGCCACCACCGCGCCGGCCGGGTTCCCGGGCCCGAGCCGGCCCGCGGCCTGTCCGACCGCCAGTTCGCGCGGGTCCGCGACCTGATGGCCGAACGGCTGGCCGAGCCGGTGCCGCTGGCCGACCTGGCCGCGCTCGCCCGGCTGAGCGTCAGCCAGTTCTCCCGCCGGTTCAAGGCCCGCACCGGCCTGCCGCCACACCGCTACCTGCTGCGGCTGCGCGTCGAACAGGCCGGGCTGCTGCTGCGTACGGGCGACGACCCGATCGCCGAGATCGCCGTCCGGTGCGGGTTCTCCCACCAGGAGCACCTGACGCGGGTGCTGCGCGCCCAGCTAGGTACCACGCCGGCCGCGCTGCGCCGCTCGGGCTGACACACACTGTCTTGCGGGGGTCCGGGTGGCGGAGCCCCCGGCCGGGGCGAAGCCCCGAATGTCACACGCGCGTTTCGTGCCGTTGTGCAGCACGAACGTGCAGGACCGGGCCACACGGCGACCGGATACTGCCTCGCATGACCTCGTTCAGCTACGCCGCGAACCCCGTCCGGGTGGTCTTCGGCTCGCTCGACACCCTGGGTGCGGAGGCCGACCGGCTGGGGCTCGGCCGCGTCCTGCTGATCGGCCGCCCGCGCCACGGCGACCGGGCCGCGGCGGCGCTCGGCCCCCGGCTGGCCGCGCGGTTCGAAGACGCCACCATGCACACGCCGGTCGACGTCACCGAACGCGCGCTCAAGGTCGTCGCGGACAACGACGTCGACGGTGTCGTCGCGATCGGTGGCGGCTCGTCGACCGGGCTGGCCAAGGCGATCGCGCTGCGGACCGGCCTGCCGCAGCTGATCGTCCCGACGACCTACGCGGGGTCCGAGCTGACGTCCGTCCTCGGCGAGACGGCCGACGGCCGCAAGACCACGCAGAGAACTCCGCAGGTCCGGCCGGAAACCGTCCTCTACGACGTCGGGCTCACCCTCGAGCTGCCGGTGCCCGTTTCGGCGGCCAGCGGGCTCAACGCGCTCGCCCACGCCGTCGAGGCGCGCTACGCCCCGGACGCCAACCCGATGACCGACCTGCTCGCCGCGGAGGCGACCAGGCTGCTCACCGGTGCCCTGCCGCGGATCGCGGCCGATCCGTCCGATGTGGACGCCCGCACCGACGCGCTGCGCGGCGCCTGGCTCGCGGGGACGTGTCTCGACGCGGTGAAGATGGGCCTGCACCACCGGCTGTGCCACCACCTCGGCGGCAAGTTCGGGCTGCCGCACGCCGAAACCCACGCCGTCCTCCTCCCGTACGTCATGGCGCGCCAGGGCCTCGACGACGCTGGTGCGGTGTTCGAGCTGGCCGCGTCCCTGCCGATCCCGCATTCGCTGGCCGAGCTGGGCCTCACCGAAGCCGATGTCGAGGGCGAGCCGGAAGCCGACTTGTTGCGCACTGCCTTGCACGGCACCCGCCCCGCCTTGCCGCCGAGCCTCAAGGCGCTCACGCGGCAGGTCGTCGACAGCTTCGCCGGGGCGCCGGACCGGGTCCGGCTGCTGCTGACCGACCTCGTCGAGACGCTGCACGGCTACGCGATCCGCACCGACCTCACCCAGGACGAGTGGGAGTACGCGATCGGCTTCCTGACCCGCGCCGGGCACCTCACCACCGACACGCGCCAGGAGTTCATCCTGCTGTCGGACACCCTCGGCGTGTCGAGCGTCGTCGACGTCCTGACCAACTCGCGGACGCCGGACACGACGCCGTCGGCCGTCCTCGGCCCGTTCTACGTCGACGGCCCGCCGGAGACGCCGCAGGGCGCCGACCTCGCGGACGGCCTGCCCGGGACTCCGCTGTCGGCGGACATCCGCGTGGTCGACACCTCGGACGTGCCGGTCGCGGACGCGATCGTCGACGTCTGGCAGTCCAATGAGGACGGTTTCTACGACGTCCAGCTGCCCGACGTCGACGGGCCGGTGCTGCGGGCCCGCTTCCGCACCGACGCCGATGGCCGGCTGCGCTTCCGGACGATCGTGCCGAGCGCGTACCCGATCCCGGCCGACGGGCCGGTCGGGCTGATGCTCGACGCCGTCGGGCGGCATCCCTACCGGGCGCCGCACGTGCACTTCATGATCGCCAAACCCGGCTACCGCACGCTGATCACGCAGCTGTTCGTCGCCGGCGGGGAGTACCTCGACTCGGACACCGTGTTCGGCGTCAAGGACGGCCTGATCGTCGACTTCACCGAAGGACTCGACTTCACCTTCCGCATCTCAGGGAGCGACGCATGAGTTACGACACCGACGTCATCGTGGTCGGCAGCGGCCCGGCCGGTGGTTCCGCGGCGCTGCTGCTCGCCACCTACGGCGTGCCGACCGTGCTGGCCACCAAGTACGGCTGGACGGCCAACACGCCCCGCGCCCACATCACCAACCAGCGGACCATGGAGGTGCTGCGCGATCTCGGCGTCGAGGACAAGGCCCTCGCCGTGGGGACGCCACCGGAGCTGATGGGCGACACCGTGCTCTGCACGTCGCTGACCGGGCCGGAGATCGGCCGGATCGCCAGCTGGGGCACCGGCGACCGCTCGGCGTCCGAGTACACCGCCGCGAGCCCGTGTCACATGATCGACCTGCCGCAGACCTACCTGGAGCCGATCCTGGCGAGCGAAGCCGCCGCGCGCGGCGCGAAACTGCGGCTGGACACGGAGTTTCTTTCCTTCACCCAGGACGATTCCGGGGTCGACGTGCGGTTCCGCGACCGGGTGCGCGGCGACGAGTTCACCCTGCGCGCCAGGTACCTCATCGGCGCGGACGGCGCCCGCAGCCGCGTCGCCGAGCAGGCCGGGCTGCCGATCGCCGGGCAGACCGGCAAGGCGGGCAGCATGAACATCACGTTCACCGCCGACCTCGCGCGGTACGTGGCCCACCGGCCGAGCGTGCTGTACTGGGTGATGCGGCCGGGCGCGCACCTCGGCGGGATCGGGATGGGCCTGGTGCGGATGGTGCGGCCGTGGAACGAGTGGCTGCTGACCTGGGGTTACGACATCGCCCAGCCGCCTCCGGAGGTCGACGCCGAGGAAGCGACGCGGCTGGTGCGGGACCTGGTCGGCGACCCTTCGCTGGACGTCGAGATCACCTCGACGTCACTGTGGACGGTCAACCACAACTACGCGACCGAGTACCGCAGCGGCCGGGTGTTCTGCGCCGGGGACGCCGTGCACCGGCACCCGCCGTCGAACGGGCTGGGGTCGAACACGTCCGTCCAGGACTCCTACAACCTGGCGTGGAAGCTCGCGATGGTACTGCGCGGCGAGGCGGGCGAGGCGCTGCTGGACAGCTACACCGCCGAACGCGCGCCGGTCGGCAAGCAGATCGTCGACCGGGCGAACCTCAGCCGCGACCAGTTCGGGCCGATCTTCGCCGCGCTCGGCATCTCCGGCGACACCGACGCCGACGGCATCACGGCTGGGCTCGAGACCTGCCTCGCGCCCACGGCCGAGGGCGCGCGGAAACGGCGTGAACTGGAGGAAGCGATCGAGCTCAAGCACTACGAGTTCAACGCGCACGGCGTCGAGCTGGACCAGCGGTACTCCTCCGGCGCGGTGCTGCCCGACGGCGTCCCATCGGCTCCCGACCGCGATCCCGAGCTGTTCCACCGGCCGAGCACCGAACCGGGGGCGAAGCTGCCGCACGCGTGGCTGGTCGGGCCGCACGGCCGTCGCGTGTCCACTTTGGACCTCGTGGGCGGCGGCCGCTGGACGGTCCTGACCGGCCTGTCCGGCACGCCCTGGCGCGACGCGGCGGCCAAGGTCGGCGCCGAGCTGGGCCTCGACCTGCGGACGGTCCGCATCGGCGACCCGGGCGTCCGCGACGCCTACGGCGACTGGTCCCGCCTCAGCGGCATCGCCGAGGACGGCTGCCTCCTGATCCGCCCCGACGCCTACATCGCGTTCCGCCACCCCACCCCGTCCCCCACCCCCGCGGCAACCCTCCTCACCGCCCTCCGCCACCTCCTCGACCGTGAGTGAAGGGTCAACTCGCGTGATCAGAGGGTCAACTCGCGTGATTGAAGCGACGACACGGCGAACCGGCCGCGGCAGCTCGTGTCGACCTCTCCATCACGCGTGTCGACCCTCCAATCACGCGTGTCGGCGGTTCCGTCACGGGGTGTCGACCCCGGTGAGGGTGACGGGGACCTTCGGGGGGCCGCTGCCGTCGCCGATTCCCGGTTTTGCCGGGTCGATTCCGCGGCGGGCGATCGTGTCGAGGGTTTGCAGGCCCGGGTCGTCGATGCTGCCGAAGACCGTGTACTCGGGCGGGATGTTGTTCTCGCCGTAGACCAGGAAGAACTGGGAGCCGCCGGAGTCCGGTGCGGTCGTCTTCGCCATCGCGAGGACGCCGCGGCCGTACGTCAGCCCGGGGAACAGCTCGTCGCGGATCGTGTAGCCCGGGCCGCCGGTGCCGTCGCCGACCGGGTCGCCGCACTGGAGCATCTGCAGCCCGGTGGTCACCGACAGCCGGTGGCACGACGTGCCGTCGTAGAAGCCTTGCCGAGCCAGGCTCAGGAAGTTCACCACGGTGCACGGCGCCAGCGCGCGGTCCAGGGTCAGCCCGATGGCGCCGGCGGTCGTCGCGAGCCGGACGTCGACGGTCCCGGTCGACGACGCCGGGCCGTCGGGCGGCAGCGCGACCTTCTTCGGCGCCGGTGAGCCCGGGTCGGGGGTGAACGCGCACGTCACCGGGTCGGCCAGCGGCTTCGCCCGCTTCGGCATCGGGGCCCGGCCGCCCGGCAGCGTCACCAGGGTGCTCGGCGCCGCGGACGTCGAGGGCACGACCGTCATCGACGCGGCGGGCCAGTGCCCCGGCGCGACGTCCCCCTTGCCGTCCGGCTCGCGCAGGAACCCGGGATACCCCCAGGCCAGGAACGCCAGCACCATCAGGATGACGACCCCGGCCGACCCGGTGATCAGCACCATGGCGGCCGGGGACGTCTGCTTCGGCGGCGCCGGCGGCTGCCACCGCGGGTACTGGTACGGCGGTTGGCCGGGCCCCGGTCTGCCGTCCGGCTCGCTCATCCACGCTCCCCTTCGTCGGAGAGCACCATAGTGCCGTCAGGGCCGCCTCTCCGTGGCGAAAACGCGGATCACGGCAGCCCCCACGGCACGCTCGCCCCGCCCGGCGCGACCGGCCGGACGCCGAAGTCGGGCCGGTCGCCCTTCCGGTAGACGAACGCGTCCTCGCCGCACCCCAGTTCGACCTGGACGTCCCCGCCGGCCAGCCGCCGCCAGCGCCGCGCCCGGCCCCGCGCGTCCGTCACCGCGAGCTCGCCGTCGATGCCCGGCCGCAGCACGCACGGCGCCCCGGCCTCACTGTGCACCTTCAGCCAGCGCGTCTTCCCACCGGTGCGGGACGCGCTGAGCAGGAACGCGCCTTCGGTGCGGAAGTCCCGCAGCGCGACGTCGCCCCAGGCCGCGGGCACCGCCGGGAACAGCCGCAGCACGCCGCCCCAGCTCTGCACCAGCATGTCCTGCAGGGACTTCGCCGCCGACAGCGGTGTCTCGATGACCGGCCCGGATTCCTTGTACATCGTGTTCGGCTGGATGTACCGCCGCTGCAGTTCGCCGAGGTAGAACGCGGCCTGCTCGCCGCGCAGCATCTGCGCCGAGATCGACGCCGCCCCGGTGAACGTGTAGCCCTGCAGCGCGCCTTCGAAGCCGACCCAGTGGTTCAGCGACGTCTCGATGATCGCCCGGTGCTCCGGCTGCTCCCAGGTGACGTCGTAGAGCGGGTAGACCTGCAGCAGGTGCGAGTAGTGCCGGTGCGACTTCGCGAACGGCACCCCGGCGCCGATCATGTAGCCGTTGCCGTCGGCCGGGTAGTCCACCAGCGTCGCCAGGACGGTCCGCCACCGCGGCGCCAGCGGATCGGACGGCGCCGTCTGCAGCAGCGTCTTGCAGCCCCAGCGGATCAGCGAGAGGTCGTAGTTGCAGTCCGGGGCGTTGACGCCGTACTCGGGGGAGAACGTCGGCGGGAGGTGCAGCTTCCCGTCCGGCCCCGGCGCGAGGAAGTGCAGGTAGTAGTTGATCGCCTTGCGCAGCAACGGGACCAGCGTGCTCCGGAGGAGGGATCGGTCCATCGTGTGCCGGTAGGACAGCCAGACGTTGTGCAGCGCCCAGGTCAGGTTGCCGACCTCCGGCGTCGGCGTGTCCCGCCCCGGGATCCCGACCGGGAACCCGCTGGTGGCGTTCGAGACGCCGTTGAGCAGCGTCATGTCCGTCGTTCGCGGGATGCCCGCCGAATCGGCCTGGTACGGCTGCGCGACCTGGCTCGTCAGGTTGGCCCGGTACTTGTCCAGCGCGAAGCTGACCGCATCCAGCTCCAGGTGGTTCGAGCCCTGGATCAGCCAGTATTCGAGCTGGACGTTGAGGTTCCACCAGGTCGCCGGCCACGGCGTGTTCTCCAGCCACGGCCCGGACGTCGCCATCACCGGCGCCTCGCGCCGCGCCGCCGAGGCGACCTTGTACAGCTGGATCCAGTAGAAGCTCTGCAGCCGGGTGTCCGGAATGGACAGGAAGCTCGCTCGGTAGTAGTCGTGCCACCAGCGCCGGTGGTCCTGGGTGAGCGCGGCGAACTCCCGTACCCGGCGGACCGTGCCCAGCGCCCGCGCCACCGACGTCTTCTCCGGGTGCGACCAGGCCACCGACGTGTACAGCGTGCGTGCGCCGCCGCGGGTGACCTCACGCCAGGCCGTCACGTGCTCGCCACCGGCCAGCAGCGGCTGGACGGCCAGGTGCGTGTCACCGCTCGCCGACAGCTGCACCGGCGGGTTCGCCGTGTACCCCGCCGGCGGCGGCTTGTTCCACACCGGGTCGGCGCGCGGGCTGACCGCCGCTGCCGGGTGGAACACCCACTTGAACGCCCGCTCCCCTTCGGAAGCGCGGATTTCCACGGCGAGCAGCGGCTGTCCCGTGTGGACGATCGCGCGCAGGCTCAGGCTCCCCGCCGCGGTCGTGATCGTGCCGGTCAGCTCGGCGTTCCACAGGTCCATCCGCCAGTCGATCGCGGTGATCGCGCCGACCGGTTCGAGCGTGAAGTACCCGATCGGCAGCCTCGCGAGGCCGAACAGCGAGCCGAACTCCGGGCGGTGGTCCTGGACCTGGCTGTGCTGGACGTTGAACCGGATCGCGTTCCGCCCCGGCTCGGCGTAGATGCCGGAGCCGAGGAACCCGTTGCCCAGGAACGGGCCCTCGTACCAGGTCTTCGGCAACCGCCGCCAGTACAGGTCCGCGGTGGCCAGAAAGCCGGCCCAGCCGAAGTCGTCACTGCCGGGCTCGTCGGCGAAGGCGGGCGTGATGCCCGCCGCACCGGCGGCGATCCCGGCGAGCGCGCCACCGAGCACGGTTCTGCGGGTGATGTCCATTCGACCTCCTTGTCGAAAGCGGATTTCAGCTCGGCAGGCCCCACGCCGGTGCGGGGCCGAGCGCGGGGACGTCCCGCGGCCCGAAGTCCGGCCGCCCGCCCCGCGGGGTGACGACGGCGGTGCCGCCGCGGCGCAGCCCGATCGCGACCCGGCCGGGCCCGGCCGCCCGCCACGGCAGCCGGCGGCCGTGCTCGTCGCGGACGTCGACGTCCCCGGCGACGCCGTGCTGCAGGACCAGGGGCTCGCCGGCTTCGCTGTGCACGCGGACGAACTCGGTCCGGCCGCCGCGGCGGGAGGCGTCCACGAGGAACGCGCCTTCCGCGCGCAGCCCGGCGATCGAGGCGTCGCGCCAGGTCGCCGACACCGACGGGAAGACCTTGAGCACGCCGCCGGAGCCCTGCATCAGCATGTCCACCACGGACTGCGCGGCGGTGATCGGGCTCTCGATCGCGAAGTTGGAGCCCTCGCGGTACATCGTGTTCGCGGTCAGCTCGGTGTCGGCCACGACGTTCCGGTCGAGGAAGAACTTCAGGTACCGCAACGCTTCTTCGGGCGCGTCCATCACCGAGTTCATCGACGACGCGGCCGCGTAGCTGTAGCCGTGCCAGGCCGTCTGGTCGGCGGCCCAGTGCGTGAAGGTGCGCGTCATGAGGTCGCGGTCGCCCGGGACGTCCCAGACCTTCTCCCGCAACGGATACAGCCACAGCAGGTGCGAGAAGTGCCGGTGCGAGGCGGCCAGCGGGACGCCGTCGCCGATCAGCACGCCGTTCGCCGGGTCTTCGTGGTACGGCACGAGTTTCGCGCCGATCTCCCGCCAGGTCGGCACGCGCGGTTCGTCGAGGCAGAGGATCCGGGCGGTGTCGACGAGCGTGCGGGCCGCCCACCGGATCAGCGACAGGTCGTAGGTACAGTCAGGCGCGTCGGCGTACTCCGGCGACCGGGTCAGCGGCAGGTGCAGCGAGCCGTCCGGGCCGGTGACCAGGAAGTGGCGGTAGAAGTTCAGCGCCTTCGCCAGCGTCGGGTACAGGACATCGCGGAGCACGCGTTTGTCCATGTGGTGCCGGTAGGCCAGCCAGACGTTGTGCAGGCCCCACAACAGGTTCCCGGTCTGGTCGGTCTTGGACGTCGTCCCGGGGACGCCCACCGAGCGCGTGCCGCCGGGGCGCAGCCGCCAGTCACCCGGGTGCGAGAGGGCGAACGTGTCACCGTCGCGGTACGCGGGCGGGACGGACACCTCGAGGTTCGCGTGGTCGCGCCGGAAGGTCTCGGTGACGGCGTCGAGTTCGGGGTGGTTGGTGCTGTTGACGATCGGGTAGGTGACCTGGACGTTGAGGTTCCACCAGACCGCGGTCCAGCTGTTGCCGACCTCGGGGAACCACGGGCCCCATTCGGACACGACCGGCCCGTCCGCGCGGGTGGCGGAAGCGATCTTGTACAGCTGGATCCAGTAGAACCGCTGCACCTGCTTGTCGGGCACCGAAACGAAACTGCGCCGGTGGTAGTCGTTCCACCAGTGGCGGTGCCGGGCGAGCAGCGCGTCCGGGCGGGCGGCAAGCGCTTTCCGGACGGCGTTGCGCGCGTCCGCGGTGTGCGTGGTGCCCGGGAAGCTGTAGGCGACGGCGGCGGCGAGCAGCCGTTTCGTGCCGACCGTGCGCTCCTGCCAGGCCGTGGTGTACCCGCCGCCGGCGAGCATGGGCTGCGCGCAGTAGCCGTCACCGGTTTCGGGCGCCGGGTTGGCGACGTACTCGGGCGGCTTGCGGACGGTCCGGGTGGTCGCCGACTCCAACGGCTGGAACGCCCAGGCGGTGGTGGCTTCGCCGGCGCTGGGCGTCAGCGAGACGAGCAGCACGCCGAGGTCATTGTGCACGACGGCGGAGAAGGCGACCGAGCCCTGGGTGGTGGTGATGGTGCCGCCGAGCTCGGCGTTGTAGAGGTCGAGCGTCCAGTCGACGGCGGTGATCGCGCCGGCCAGGGTGAGGGTGAGGTAGCCGATGGGCAGGCGGGAGAGCCCGATGCCGGCTTCCCACTGGATGCGCTGGTCCTGGACCTGGGTGTGGCTCAGCATGAACTTGAGCGTGTTCGGCGTCTTCCCGGCGTAGACCTGGGCGCCGAGGTAGCCGTTGGCGAGGAAGGGACCTTCCTGCCAGTTCTTCGGCAGCCGCCGCCAGCGCATCCGCGCATCTCCGGCGACGTCCCGGTGGGGGTTGGTTCCGGCGAGCGCCGGCGGGGCCGCTCGGGCCCACAACCCCCCGAAGGCGGCGGCCCCGGCCAGGACCGAGGCAGAGCGGAGCACCGTCCGCCGGGACACTGCGTCCATGAAGCATCCTCCGAACTCATACGACGTTTCGGCGAGATCACGCGGCGGCGTCCGGTCATACTTGCAGAGAGATGCCCAAAAGACCAGAGGAGTTCACTCAGAAAGCGGCAGAGACATCCGACCTATCTGCCGCCCCCAGTCTGCCGCGGCCCTCGTGAGTGGTAATTCGGGTTAGAACCCTCATTACCACTCACGACCCTCCGGGCCGCGGCTTCTCTCAGGGAAGCGGGGGGAGCGCCGGGGTGTGCAGCCAGCGGGTGAAGAACGCGCCCAGCGAGCGCCCGGCGTGTGCCTCCGCCGCCGCCACGAACTGCTCCGTCGTGACCAGCCCGTGCCGGTGCTCCTCGGCCCACGACTTCAGCAACGCGAAGAAGGCCGGGTCCCCGATCTCCGCCCGCAGCGCGTGCAGCGTCAACCCGCCACGCTTGTAGACGCGCTCGTCGAACATCCGGGCCACCCCGGGGTCGGCAATCCGCACGTCCGCGGGCTTGGCCTTGATCCGCGCGTGCCAGCTGCGGGCCAGCGCCGAAGCGGACAGGCCGCCCGACTCCTCCGACCACAGCCACTCCGCGTACGTCGCGAAGCCCTCGTTCAGCCAGATGTGGCGCCAATCCGCCACCGTCAGGCTGTTGCCGAACCACTGGTGGGCCAGTTCGTGCAGCACGAGCCGCTCGTGGGTGCGGCGGCCGTCGACGTGGTTGGCGCCGAAGATCGCCATGCCCTGGGCCTCGATCGGGTCGTCGAGGTCGTCGTCGGTGATCACGATGACGTACTCGCCGAACGGGTACGAGCCGAACAGCCTCTGCAGGAACTCCATCATCCGGCCCTGCCGCCCGAAGTCCCGCTCGAACGCGCGCCGCAGCCGCGGGGGCACGGCCGCGCGCTGCGGCACCGCCGACGCGACCGACTCGACGCCGCCACGCCCGAAGCCGAGGGTCAGCAGGCGCGCGCCCACGCCGGCGGGTGATCCCCAGCCGCGGCCGGTCAGTTCGACGTCGTCGTAGCGGCCGATCTGGACGCTCATCAGGTAGGTCGCCGTCGGCTCGGGCCGCTCGAAGACCCAGCGCGTCGTGCTCGCCGACGTCGAGCGCTCGACCAGGGTGCCGGTCACCGCGACCAGGTACGGCGACGCCGTCGTCACGCTCACCCGGTACGCCGCCTTGTCCGACGGGTGGTCGTTGCACGGGAACCACGACGGCGCCCCGACCGGCTGGCTCGCCACCAGTGCGCCGTCGGTCAGCTCGTCCCAGCCGACGTCACCCCAGCGGCTCCCCACCGGGCGCGGGTTGCCGACGTAGTGGACCTCGACGATGAACGCCCCACCCGCCGGGATCGACTTCGCCGGCTTGACGTGCAGCTTGGTGCCGCGCTTGAGGTACTTCGCGGGCTTGCCGTCGACGAGCACCCGGTTGATCCGGAACTCGCCGAAGTCGAGGCTGACGCGGGAAAGCGCCTGCGTCGCCTCCGCGGTGATCACCGCGGAGGCCGAGAGCCGGTTCGGCGCGACCTTGTAGTCGAGGCTCAGGTCGTAGTGCCGGGTCCGGTACCCGCCGTTGCCGTGGGCGGGCAGGTAAGGGTCGCCGGAGGTGTCCGCGCCGGGAGCGGGAGCCTTCGAAATCACCCGTGGCGAACCTTTCGTCGTGCGTGCTGGAACCAGGCTCGCACGGACGGGTGAGTCCGGCGCGCCTGGCCCTGCTTTCGTTACTTACCGGCCTACTTACCCGGCCACGCGGAGATCGGGTTGCCCAGCCAGCGGGTGTCGGCCGGCACCTCGTCGCCGCGGGTCACCAGCGAGCCCGGGCCGACCGTCGTCCGGGCGCCGATGCCCGCGCCCGGCAGCACGATGCCGTGCGGGCCGAGCGTCGCGCCTTCACCGAGGGTCACCCGGGACATGCTCATGATCCGGTCGTGGAACAGGTGCGTCTGGACGACGCAGCCGCGGTTGATCGTCGCGCCGTCGCCGAGCTCGACGAGGTCGGCCTCGGGCAGCCAGTACGTCTCCAGCCAGACCCCGCGGCCGATCTTGACGCCCATCGTGCGCAGCCACGCGCTCAGCAGCGGCGTGCCGCCGAGCGAGCCGATCAGCCACGGCACCGCGAGGGCTTCGACGAAGGTGTCGGCCAGCTCGTTGCGCCAGACGAAGGAGCTCCACAGCGGGTGGTCGACCTCGCGGAACTTGCCGACCAGCAGCCACTTCATCGCCGTCGCCGTCAGCGCCGCGACGATCCCGGCGGCCAGCAGGGCGGGCCCGGCCAGCAGCGCGGCGACGCCGAAGCCGAACGCCGTCGCCGTCCACAGCAGGCCGAAGGCGACCACGACGGTCAGCGCGACGCCGCACATGACCGGGACGATCCGGCACAGCTCGACCAGCGCCCGCGCCGCCTTGAGGTGCAGCGCCGGGGTGTAGGTGCGACTCGTGTCGGCGTCGCCGATCGCGCGGCGGACCGGCAGCGGCGGCATGCCCAGGTACGACGAGCCCTTCTTGGCCTTCAGCGGCGTCGACGACAGGACGCCGACCAGGCCGCGCTTGGGCACCGAGCGGCCGGGCGCGGTCATCCCCGAGTTGCCGAGGAAGGCCTGCTTGCCGATCCGGGCCGGGGCGACGTGCAGCCAGCCGTGGCCGAGCTCGTAGGTGGCGACCATGGTGTCGTCGGCCAGGAACGCGCCGCTGTCGACCTTGGTCATCTTCGGCAGGGCGAGCACGGTCGACGCCTCGACGTTGCGGCCGACCTTCGCGCCGAGCAGCCGCAGCCACACCGGCGTGAACAGGCTGGCGTACAGCGGGAACAGGCCTTCGCGGGCCATGCTCATCAGGCGTTCGGTGGCCCAGACCTGCCACGCGACGCGGCCGTGCACCGGGTGGTAGCCCTCGACCATGCCGATGCTCAGCGACCGGACGCCGACCAGCACCAGCAGCATGTAGGCCAGGAAGTACGCGGCCGTCGCGGCCGGGACGAAGATCAGCGCCCGGACGAACGCGTCGAGCAGCGTCGGCGCACCGGCGATCGCGTAGCCGAGCACGGCGACGCCGGCCAGCGCGGCCACGCCGGGCACGAAGCCGAGGGCCAGGGAGGTCACGCCGAAGACGGCGGCCCAGAAGTGCGACCGCGGCGGCCGGCTCGACGGCCACTTCAGCGCGTCCTTCGCGTCCTTGCCGACGGGGGCGGCGGGCGAACCGGCGAAGTGCTGACCGGCCTTGACCACACCGCGGACGGTCGACCCGGCCGCGATCTCCGCGCCCTTGCCGATGCGGACACCGGGGAACAGCGTGCTGCGCGCGCCGACGCGGGCCTCCGCGCCGACGTGGACCTTGCCGATGTGCACGACGTCGCCGTCGACCCAATGGCCGGTGAGGTCGACCTCGGGCTCGATCGCGGCACCGCGGCCCAGCTTGAGGAAGCCGGTGACCGGCGGCGGCGAGTGCAGGTCGACGTCCTTGCCGATCCGCGCGCCGAGCGCCTTCGCGTACGTCGTCATCCAGGACGCGCCGGCGACGCTGTCCGCGCCGCTGAACTCGGCGAGCTTCTCGGCCGTCCACAGTCGCAAGTGGACACTGCCACCGCGCGGGTAGGTGCCGGGACGCACGCCCGACAGCAGCACGCGCGCGCCGCCCGCGGCGATCGCGATCCGGCCGGCCGGGCTGAACAGCGCCACCCAGGCCAGGCCGATCCAGGCCCAGCTCAGCGTCGGCGCCCAGGCGAACCCGAGCAGCGACAGGACGTTCGACAGCGCGGCGGCGAGCGTCGCCCAGCGCAGCCCGACCAGGCCCATCAGCGGGACCATCAGCAGCGTCTGGACGACGCCGGCGCGACGCTTCGTCGGCGCGATGTCCCGGCGCTCGGTGGCCTGGCCGCTCAGCGCGTCGAGCATCGCGGCCAGCGCGCCCAGCCTGGGGTGGGCGTAGACGTCGGCGACCGACACCTGCGGGTGCCGGGTGCGGATGCGGGCGACCACCTGGGCGGCGGTCAGGCTGCCGCCGCCGTGGGTGAAGAAGTCCGCCTTCGGGCTGTCGACCGACACACCGATGATCTCGGCCCAGCCTTCGGCGAGCCACGTCTCGGTCGGGGTCAGCCCGGAAGCCTCCACAGTGGACAGTGGCCACGGGAGGGCGTTGCGGTCGACCTTGCCGGAGGTGCGGGTCGGCAGGTCGTCGACGACGGCCAGCAGCGGCACCAGTGCGGCGGGCAGGTGCTCGCGCAGGCGCGTCGCGGCCTGCTCGTGGTCGAAGGGTTCGCTGCCCGGGACGACGTACCCGACGAGGACCTGGTTGCCCGCCTTGGTGCGGCGGACCGCGGCGGCGGCGCCCTGCACACCCGGCAGAGCCTGCAGCGCGGCGTCGACCTCGCCCAGCTCGATGCGGCGGCCGCCGAGCTTGACCTGCTCGTCGAGGCGGCCGAGGAACAGCAGGCCTTCCCCTTCGGCGCGGACCATGTCGCCGGAGCGGTAGGCGCGCTGCCAGCCCAGCGACGGCAGCGGCGCGAACTTTTCGGCGTCCTTGGCCGCGTCGAGGTAGCGGGCCAGGCCGACGCCGCCGATGACGAGCTCGCCGGTCTCGCCTATGGCGACCGGCTCCCCGTCGTCGTTGACCACGGCGAGCTGCCAGCCGACGAGCGGCAGGCCGATGCGGACCGGGCCGTCGCCGGTCAGCTGCGCGGCGCAGGCGACGACGGTGGCTTCGGTCGGGCCGTAGGTGTTCCAGACTTCGCGGCCTTCGACGGCGACCCGCTCGGCCAGCTCCGGCGGGCAGGCCTCGCCGCCGAAGATGAGCAGGCGGACGTCTTCGAGCGCGTCGGCGGGCCACAGCGCGGCCAGCGTCGGCACGGTGGAGACGACGGTGATGCGCTGCGCGACCAGCCACGGGCCGAGGTCGACGCCGGTGCGGACCAGCGCGCGGGGCGCCGGGACCAGGCAGGCGCCGTGCCGCCAGGCCAGCCACATCTCTTCGCAGGAGGCGTCGAAGGCGACGCTCAGGCCGGCCAGGACGCGGTCGCCGGGACCGATCGGCTCGTCGGTGAGGAAGAGCTCGGCCTCGGCGTCGACGAAGGCGGCGGCACTCGCGTGGGTGACCGCGACGCCCTTGGGCTTGCCGGTGGAGCCGGAGGTGAAGATGATCCACGCGTCGTCGGCCGGGCCGGGCCGGCCCTCACGGCCACCGGGCGTGGAGTGGATGTTGATCTTGCCGTCGGTGGCGACCGCGGCGACCTGCGCCTCTTCGAAGACCAGCTCGGCGCGCTCGTCCGGGTCGTCGGCGTCGACCGGCACGTACGCGGCGCCGACGGACAGCGTGGCGAGGATGGCGATGTACAGCTCGGCGGTGCCGGAGGAGATCCGGATGCCGACGCGGTCGCCGAGGCCGACGCCGTAGTTCTTGAGGCGGCGCCCGTAGACGTCGATCTCGTCGAGGAGCCGCCGGTAGGTCAGGGTGGTGGTGCCGTCGTCGATCGCGGCCGCGTTCGGGTGGCGCTCGGCGGTGGCGGCGAGGACGTCGAGCAGGGTGCGCTCGCCGGTGCCGAGACCGGACCAGAACAGCGCCCGGTCGGCAACCGGGGCCAGCGTCACCTCGGCCGTCACCTCGGCGGCGGAACCGGCAGGTTCGATCGTGACGGTCATCGGCCACTCACCCCGGACAGGACAAAACCATGGGCGCGCAAGCCCACCACTCACCTTTCGGGAGCCTTAACCGGGCTTGCTCTCCGATTGAGGCGCCCGCAACGACCTTCCACTCTAACGCAAGATGAACGAAAGATATCCCTCGGATCACGCAAGGGTGTCGGACCTCACCCCGAGCCGGACGAACCACCGTGACGGAGGGGTCGACACGCGTGATTGAAAGGTCGACACGACGTACGGCCGTAGATTCGCCGTGTCGACCCTCTGATCACGCGTGTCGACCCTTCAATCACGCGTGTCGTCCGAAACGGGTCGGGAAATCACCGGGTTCGGGCGGCTTTTCCGCCGACCTTCGGCTTTGCCTTCTTTTCGCGGACCCGGACGTTCACCCGGACGGGGCTGCCGGTGAAGCCGAACTGCTCGCGGAACTTGCGCTCGATGAACCGGCGGTAGCCCGCCTCGAGGAAGCCGGTGGTGAACAACACCAGCGTCGGCGGGCGGATGCCGGCCTGCGTCGCGAACAGGACCTTCGGCTGCTTGCCGGAGCGGACCGGCGGCGGGGTGGCCGCGATCAGGTCGGACAGCCACGCGTTGAGCTGGCCGGTCGGCACCCGCTGGTCCCACGACTTCAGCGCGGTCCGCAGGGCCGGTGCGAGCTTGCGCACCGAGCGGCCGGTCAGGGCCGAGATGTTGACCTTCTCCGCCCACGGCACGCGGACCAGGCCGCGGTCCAGCTCGCGGACCATCGCGTGACGGCGGTCCTCGTCGACCAGGTCCCACTTGTTGAACGCCAGCACGCAGGCGCGGCCGGCCTCGACGACCATGGTCAGCACCCGCAGATCCTGCTCGGACAGCGGCTCGGCCGCGTCCAGCAGCACGATCGCGACCTCGGCCGCGTCGATCGCGGTCTTGGTGCGCAGCGACGCGTAATACTCGGCGCCCGCGGCGAAGTTGACGCGCTTGCGCAGGCCCGCCGTGTCGACGAACCGCCAGGTGTCGCCGTCCAGCTCGACCAGCGAGTCGACCGGGTCGACAGTGGTGCCCGCGACCGAGTCGACGACCGAGCGCTCCTCGCCCGAAAGCTTGTTGAGCAGGCTCGACTTGCCGACGTTCGGCTTGCCGACCAGCGCGACGCGCCGCGGGCCCGACGTCGCGGCACCGCCTTCGCGCGGCGTTTCGGGCAGGGCCTTGAGGATCGCGTCGAGCAGGTCGCCCGAGCTGCGGCCGTGCAGCGCGCTGACCGGGTGCGGCTCGCCGAGGCCGAGCGACCACAGCGACGCGGTGTCCGCGAGCAGCCGGTCGTCGTCGACCTTGTTCGCGGCCAGCAGGACCGGCTTCTTCGAGCGGCGCAGCACCCTGGAGACGGCTTCGTCGGTGGCCGTGGCGCCGACCGAGGCGTCGATCACCAGCAGCACCGCGTCCGCGGTCTGCATGGCCAGCTCGGCCTGCGCGGCGACGGAGGCCTGCAGCCCGGTCGCGTCCGGTTCCCAGCCGCCCGTGTCGACCAGGGTGAACTTGCGCCCGCCCCAGTAGGCGTCGTAGGCGACGCGGTCGCGGGTCACGCCCGGCACGTCCTGCACCACGGCTTCGCGGCGGCCGAGGATGCGGTTGACCAGCGTCGACTTGCCCACGTTGGGCCGGCCGACGACGGCGAGCACCGGCTGCGCCAGCGCGGCCTCCTCGGCCAGCTCGGCCGCCTCGATCTGCGCGTCGAGCGCGGCGAACTCGGTCTCTTCCGACCAGGTGCCGTCGATTTCGCCAGCGCTGTCTAGCTCCGCCGACGCACTCTTTCCCGCGGAGGCGGAATCATACACTGCCATCACTACCCAATTTCCCTTATGGCGAGCCGAATCCGTTTTCGGAACGCCAATCGTCCAAAGTCTTCACGAGCGCCGCGAGCTCACCGCGCAGCTCTTCGGTGCCCTGGTCGAGCCCGGTTTTCCCGGGACCGACCTTCGGCGTGAACGGCTCCCCCACGAGGATGTCCACGCGCGGGCGCCAGCGCCGTTTGCCGTCGGCCGGCTTGAGCGTGCCCCGCGTCGCGACCGGGAGCACGGTCGCGCCGGAGGCCCGGACCAGCCAGGCCGCGCCGCGTTCGGCCGCGCCGACGTCCCCGGCACCGCGGGTGCCTTCGGGGAAGATCCCGACGACGCCGCCGTCCTTGAGCACGCCGACCGCGGTCAGCAGCGGTTTGCGGTCGATCTCGCCGCGCTTGACCGGGATCTGCCCGATCGCCAGCATGAACTTGCCGACGATCCCGCCGAACATCTCGGCTTTGACCAGGAACGCCGAACGCCGCGGAAGCATTCCGAAGATCAGCTGCGGTTCGATCATGGAGCTGTGGTTGGCGATCACGAGCAGCGACCCGGTGGCGGGGACGCGCTCACGGCCGTGCACGCGGATGCGGAAGGCCGATCGCAGATGGTACCGGGCGAAGACCCGCCCGGCGTCGTGGAGTGCGCCGACGGATCCCTCGGGGAGTCCGTCAACCCTCGCTTTCGGGGGGTCCAGGGGGGCTTGCCCCCCGGCCGGGGTCTGGGACTTGGCCCCAGACCCATCAGTCATCGCGCTACCTCGGCGTTGCACCCCGCCAGCAGGCCGCGGTGGCTGGCGAGCTCGCTGAGGGCGACGATCACCTGGTCGATCGACAGCTCGGAGGTGTCGACGTGCACGGCGTCGTCGGCCGCGCGCAGCGGCGAAGCGGCGCGGGTCGAGTCGAGGTGGTCGCGGCGCTCGACGCTGGCCAGGGCGTCGGCGACCGACGACCGGCGACCGGCCGCGGTGTCCTGGGTGCTGCGGCGGGACGCGCGGACGTCGGCCGACGCGGTCAGGAAGACCTTGAGCGGCGAGTCGGGCGTGACGACGGTGCCGATGTCCCGGCCCTCGACGACGATCCCGCCGCGGTGCCCGACGACGTCCTCGATGATCTGCCGCTGCCGCGCGACCAGCAGCTCACGCACGTGCGGCACGGCCGAGACCGGCGAGACGGCCTTGGTGACCTCGGGCCCGCGGATGTCGGCGGCGACGTCCGCGCCGGCCAGGCGGATCTCGGGCCGGTCGGGGCTGGTGCCGATGCTGAACTCGGCGCGATCGGCAACGGCGGCGACGGCGTTCGCGTCGGCCGGGTCGACACCGGCGCGCAGCACGGCGAGGGTGACCATCCGGTACATGGCACCGGTGTCGAGGTAGCCGGCCCCGAGGCGCTGGGCGAGCTTGCGGGCGACGGTGGTCTTCCCGGTCCCCGACGGGCCGTCCAGCGCGACCACACCACGTAGGGCTCCCGTCACCGGCATTCTCCTCGCGTTCTCGTCCCGTTCGGCGTCGTCCCCCATTCTGCCGGTCGCGGTGCGGAGGAGATCAGTCGCCCCGCGTGCCGAAGCGCGCCACCACGAGCGCGAGGCGCTCGTCACGGTGCTCCGGCGACAGCCGCTGCCCGCGGTCGAGGGTCACCAGCCCGTGCAACGTGCTCCAGAACACCTCGGTCAGCGGACCGGCGTTCTGCGTCCCCGCCACCGGCTCGATGACCGCCAAGAGCTCGGCGAAGTTCGCCTTCATCACCTCGGGGGTGTCGTCCCGGGCGAACGGGAGCTCCGAAGCCAGCGTGAACATCGCGTCGTACAACGCCGGCTTCGCCTCGGCGAACGTCACGTACGCCTCCGCCACCCCCGCCAGGCCGCCGGGGCGGGCCGTTTCCAGCACCGCGACCAGCTCGGCGAAGCCTTCCAGCGCGGCCGCCGCCATGATCGCGTCCTTGCCGCCGGGGAAGTGGCTGTAGAGCACCGGCTGGCTGTACTCGATCAGGGCCGCGAGCCGCCGGGTGGTGACCGCGTCCCAGCCTTCCGCCTCGGCCAGCTCACGTGCCGCCGCGACGATCCGCCGCCCCCGCTCGGTCCGGTCACGCACACGCCGTTGTCGCTGGGTCATACGTCACAGGCTAGCACTGCTAGACAAACTAGCGCCGCTAAGTTAGCGTTGCTAGCAATCCTAGCGATGCTAGAAACTCTGGAGGGAACCCCATGCTCGTCACCGGCTACGTCCTCACCGCGATCGTCGCGCTCGGAATCATCTACATCGGCCTCAGCTACCTCTTCGCACCGGCGAAGATCGCCGCCGGCTTCGG
Source organism: Amycolatopsis sp. lyj-109 (assembly GCF_046548995.1). Lineage (NCBI taxonomy): Bacteria > Bacillati > Actinomycetota > Actinomycetes > Pseudonocardiales > Pseudonocardiaceae > Amycolatopsis > Amycolatopsis sp. lyj-109. Next base: position 29,963 of record NZ_JAJPWR010000020.1, on the reverse strand, counting down.
CTTCGACGGCGTCCCCGAGAACGCCACCAGCTTCCTGAACGTCAAGGGCGGCCGCGACGTCGGGGCCGGCCTGATCCCGCTGGCCCTGATGATCTACGGCGACCCGCACGCGCTGGGCTGGGTCATGCTCACGGCAGCCGTCTGGCCCTTCTTCGACATGCTGATCATCCTGCGCCACCGGGGGAAGAAGGCCATTGCCTTCGGCGTCCACGGCCTCACGAGCGCGGTGATGGTCGTTGCCGCCCTCCTGCTGCTGCTCGGCTGAAATCCCGCGAATCGGACACCTGGGTTACGGTGGTTGGGTGAACGTCGAAGTAACTCCTCTGCCCGGCATCGGGGTCCGCAAGGACTTCGCCACCCGTACCGGCCGCCGCATCGGCGTCGTCACCCAGCGGGACGGTCACATCGAGCTGATCGTGTCCAAATCGGACGATCCCGATGCCTGCGCCGCCTCGATCCCGCTCACCGCGGACGAGGCCGGCGCGCTGGCCAACCTGCTCGGTGCGCCGCAGCTGGTCGCGCAGCTGACGGAGGAGCACCGCGACCTGCCGGGGATCAGCACGCGGCAGCTGCCGATCAAGCCGTCCGGCCCGTTCGACGGCCGGACGCTCGGCGACACCGCGATGCGCACCCGCACCGGCGTCTCGGTGGTCGCGGTGGCGCGGGCCGGCCAGGTGCACCCGTCGCCGACGCCGGACTTCACGTTGACCGGGGGCGACCTGCTGGTCGCGGTCGGCACGGGCGAGGGTCTCGAAGCCGCCGCCAAGATCCTCAAGTACGGCTGAGCGGCCGATGGACCACACCGCGCTGTCCCTGATCGAGCTGGGGGCGGTCTTCTTCGTGCTGGGCGTGCTCGGGCGCCTGGCCGGCAAGATCGGCCTCTCCCCCATCCCGCTCTACCTGCTCGGCGGCCTCTGCTTCGGCTCCGGTGGCCTGATCCCGCTGACCGACATCGGCGGCTTCACGCACCTGGCCGGCGAAATCGGCGTCGTGCTGCTGTTGCTCCTGCTCGGGCTCGAGTACTCCGCGGCCGAGCTGTTCACCGGGCTCCGCCGGTCCTGGACGGCGGGCCTGCTCGACATCGTCCTCAACGCGGCGCCCGGCGCGGCCGTCGCGCTGCTGCTGGGCTGGGGTCCGGTCGGCGCGATGGTGATGGCGGGCGTCACGTACATCTCGTCGTCCGGGATCGTCGCGAAGGTCCTCGGCGACCTCGGCCGGCTCGGCAACCGCGAGACGCCGGTGGTGCTCTCGATCCTCGTGTTCGAAGACCTCGCGATGGCGCTCTACCTGCCGATCCTCACCGCGGTGCTGGGCGGTGTCTCGCTGCTCGGCGGCCTGGAGGCCGTCGGCATCTCGCTGCTGGTGATCACCGTGGTGCTGGTGGTCGCGCTCAAGTTCGGCCGGTACGTCTCGGCCGCCGTCGACAGCCCGGACCGCGAGGTGTTCCTGCTCAAGGTGCTCGGCGCGGCACTGCTGGTCGCCGGGCTGGCCTCGGCGATGCAGGTGTCGGCCGCGGTCGGCGCGTTCCTGCTCGGCATCGCGATCTCGGGCTCGACGGCGGAGAACGCGACGCGCATGCTCGAACCGCTGCGTGACCTGTTCGCCGCGGTGTTCTTCGTGGTCTTCGGGCTCAACACGAACCCGGCGTCGATCCCGCCGGTGCTCGGCTGGGCGATCGTGCTGGCGGTCGTGACGACGCTGACGAAGGTCGCCACCGGCTGGTGGGCGGCCCGCCGCCAGGGCATCGGGAAGATGGGCCGGGCCCGGGCCGGGGCGGCGCTGGTCGCGCGCGGCGAGTTCTCGATCGTCATCGCCGGCCTGGCGGTGACGGCGGGCGCGGTCACCGGGGAACTGGCGGCCTTGGCCACGGCGTACGTCCTGCTGATGGCGATCCTCGGCCCGACGGCGGCCCGCGTCGTCGAGCCGATCGCCCGCGCCCTGCAACGGAAAACGGCCACTCGGACGGCCCCCGCCGAAGCCAACTGACGCAGGTCCGGTCCGTCTCGAGCGCCCCAAGGCGGCCTTCGGTGCGTCTCACGCACCCAAGGCGGCCTTCGGTGCGTCAGACGCAACCAAGGCCGCCTTGGGGCGCTCGGGCCGAGGCTGACTAGCGCAGGTCCGCCCGGGCCGAGGAGGCGACGAACGCGTCTGTGTCGAAGGCCGGGTGGGTCGTCGCGGCCGGCACCACGCCCGCGAGCGGCACCGACGCCGACGTCCGGGCCAGGTCCAGCGTCACCCGGCCCGGCTGGGCGGGTCCGCGGATGAAACTGCCGTCCGTGCCGCCGATGATCAGCGCCAGTGCGTGGCCGCGGGGCACGATGTGGTCCGTGGACGCCAGCCGGAACGTCATCGGGTACGCCGTTCCCGGCGTCAACGGCCGTTCCTGCGAAAGGGACGCGTAGTTCGCCAGGTCCGCCCAGCCGCGGCTGAGGATCGTGTAGCTCACCTTCTTCACGTCCGCCGACGCCACCCGGTAGCAAGCGTCGTCGCCGGACGTCGACGAGCCCCAGCAGGTCTCCGACGTCCCCGTCTTGATCCCCTCGCCGCTGCCGGCGAAGTTGCGGATCGTCGCCGGGCCGAGGTCCACGAGCAGCGCCGACACCCGCGCCGACGACGTGCTCGGCGTCGCCGTCACGGTCACCGACGTCGTGCCGGAGACCTGCAGGTCCGAGGCCAGGGCCCCGGTCGAGTACGTCAAAGCGGCACTGCCCGGGTTGGTCACCCAGGTGTCTTCCCCCAGGCCGGGGTTGTCGGTGAAGGACGCGGTCCCGGACGCCGGAGAAGTGCCCAGCGTGCCGGAGGTGTGCGGCCGCAGCGTCGTCGCCACCACACCGGCCGCCGGGTACGCGCTCTGGTCGGCCCACTGGTCCGGCTGCCGCTCGACGCTGGCCATCGGGCCGTTCTGGACGCCGTTGTCGATCCCGAGCAGGTAGTGGTCGAACCACCGGTGCAGCAGGTCGACCCAGTCCGCGCGCCGGTAGTCGAACGGGTCGACGTGCCCGGTCTGGGCGAGCCAGATCTTCTTCTCGACGTTCAGCGCGGCCCACCACTGTCCGAAGTGGATGGTCTTGACGTTGAGGTCGTTGACGCCGTGGGACAGCAGCACGCTGGCCCGCACGGTGCCCGCCCGCGTGACGTAGTCCCGGTCCGCCCAGAGCGGCCCGTAGTCGCCGTTCGCGGTGGCGCCCTGGGTCAGGACCTGGTTCTGCGCCGAGCAGTTCTGCCCGCTGTTGCGGGCTTCGACCGTCTGCGCCAGGCCCGCCGGGTTGAAGCCGAAGGTCGCGCCGTCGGAGCGGTAGTAGTCGTACCAGGAGCTGATCGCCGAGATCGGGACGATGGTCTTCAGGCCCGCGACGCCGGTCGCCGCGACGCCGTTGGCGATCGTGCCGTCGTAGGACTTGCCAATCATCCCGACGTTCCCGGTGCTCCAGCCCGCGGTCACCGCGCTGCCGCCGGTCTTCGCGCTGTAGCCGGTCGCGCGGCCGTTCAGCCAGTCGACGACCTTGCGGGCGGAGTCGACGTCGGAGGCGCCGCCGACGTCCGCGCAGCCGGCCGAGCGGTTCGTCCCGGCCAGGTCGACCAGCACCACGGCGTAGCCCCGCGGGACGAAGTAGTTGTCGTAGAACAGCGGGAACTTCACCGGCTTCCCGGCGCTGTCGTAGGACTTCAGCTCGCTCTCGTTGCCGCGGCCGCAGCACGAGTAATACGGGCTGGCGTCCATGATCACCGGAACGCGGGACGGCGCTTCACCCGGCCGGACGATGTCGGCGGCGACGCGGTCGGAGCGGCCGTCACCGTCACCGTCGCGGCCGATGTCGACCCAGACGGTCTCGCGGACCGCCTTCGCGTAGTCGTAGACCGGTTCGCTCGCCGGTGTGGCCGCGGCGGCGGGGACCACCACCGTGCCGGACAGGAACACCGCGAGGATCCCGCACACCACACCGGTTCGCATGCCGCTCACGCTAGGGACGCGCGAAACCACCCCGCCACCGCGGAAAGTCGGGGATCCCGGCGGGCCGCTCGATCGGAGTAGCTCGGCGGCCGTGCCGGAGTCCCTCCCGGCCGTGCGGCGCACCGCCGTCGGCGTCGCCGCCCGGTGTCAGAGCTCGACGTTGCGGTAGAGCGCACCGACCTCGGTCTTCGTCAGCCGCCGGATCGAGCCGACGCGCTGGCTGCCGAGCTGGACGTCGCCGACCGCGGTGCGGACCAGCTTGAGCACCGGGTGGCCGGTGTCCTTGAGCAGGCGGCGCACGATGTGCTTCTTGCCCTCGTGGATCACCAGCTCGACCAGCGACTTGCCGGAGTGCATGTCCTTGACGCGGAACTGGTCGACCTTGACGATGCCGTCCGGCAGCTCCCAGCCCTTGCGCAGCTCCTTGCCGAGCCCGCGCGGCACCAGGCCGTCGACCTCGGCGAGGTAGGTCTTGAGCACCTGGTAGGACGGGTGCATCAGCCGGTGCCCGAGGTCGCCGTCGTTGGTCAGCAGCAGCAGGCCCTCGGTGTTCTCGTCGAGCCGGCCGACGTGCACGACACCGGGCGTCTCTTCGTAGCGGCCGGCCAGGTAGTCACCGACGCACGGGCGGCCACGGTCGTCCGACATCGTCGAGTGCACGCCCTTGGGCTTGTTCAGGGCGAGGTAGATCAGGTCGTCGCGCAGGTTCACGCGGGTGCCGTCGACGTGGATGACCGCCTCGTCGGGGTTGACGCGGCGGCCCAGCTCGGTGACGATCTGGCCGTCCACCTCGACCCGGCCGGCGACGATCAGGTCCTCCGCCGCGCGCCGCGAGGCGACCCCGGCCTGCGAAAGGACCTTCTGCAGCCGGATGCCGTCGGGGTGTTCACTGGATGTCATCGATGGTGTCCACTTCGGGTAGCAACGGAGCGATGGCAGGCAAGTCGTTCAGTGACGACAGCCCCAGTCGCTCCAGGAACAGCTCGGTCGTCACGTACAGCGTGCCGGTCGTCTCGGGATCGGTCCCCATCTCTTCGATGAGGCCGCGCGCGAGGAGCGTCCGGATCACGCCGTCCACGTTCACGCCGCGCACCGCGGCGACCCTGGCCCGGGTCACCGGCTGCCGGTACGCGATCACGGCGAGGCTCTCCAGCGCGGCCCTGGTCAGCTTCGACCGCTGGCCGTCCAGCAGGAGCTTCTCCACGAACGGGGCGTAGACGTCCCTAGTGTAGAACCGCCACCCTTCGCCGACGCGCCGCAGGTCGATCCCGGAGGTCCGGTCGGTGAACTTCTGCGCCATGGTGCGGAGGGCGACGATGATCCGCGCCTTGGGCTGGCCGAGGGTGTCGGCGAGCAGTTCTTCGCCTGCCGGAGAGTCGACGATGAGCAGAAGCGCCTCGAGGGCGGCTTCGAGCGCCTCGTCGGAGGTGAGGTCGGGCAGGGAGTCGGCGTCCCCGGCGGCGACCAGGCCCGACTCGGGCCCCTCAGCACCGACCTCGGGTTCGTCAGCCCCGCCGCTTTCACGTGAAAGCTCCGCGTCGACCTCGATCTCGGGTTCCGCGTGGGCGGAGCTTTCACGTGAAAGCTCCGCATCGGGCTCCGGTGCCGTGGCCGCCGGGACCTCGGACTCGGCAGGCTCGTGTTCTTCGGGGCTCACCCGTACTCCTCTTCGTCTCCGGCGGAGCGGTCCAGCTCGGCCGCCGCGGAGGCTTCTTCCTTCGAGCCGCCCGTCCAGCGGACGTGCAGCTCGGCCAGTGCCTCGCTCTGCTCGAACTGGACCGTCGCCTCGCGGTAGAGCTCCAGCAGCGCCAGGAAGCGCGCCACGATCTCCACCGTGTGCTCGCAGTCGTCGACCAGCTCGCCGAACGTCGCCTGGCCCCGTTCGGCCAGCATCACCCGCAGGATCGCCGCGTGCTCGCGCACCGAGATGCGGCCCATGTGGATGTGGGCGATCGACACCGTCGGCGGCGGCTTCGGGCGGAACACCGCCACCGCGATGTCGGCGAACTTCTGCGGCGTCACGCCCAGCATGACCTCCGGCAGCAGCCCGATGAACCGCTCTTCCAGGGCCACCGACCGCGGGTAGCGCCGCAGGGCGTTCTGTTCCAGCTCGCCGAACAGCGCCGCCACCTGCTTGTACGCGCGGTACTGCAGGATCCGCGCGAACAGCAGGTCGCGGGCTTCGAGCAGCGCGAGGTCGTCTTCGCTCTCCACCTCGGCCGACGGCAGCAGCCGCGCCGCCTTCAAATCCAAGAGCGTGGCCGCGATGACCAGGAACTCCGTCGTCTCGTCGAGGTTCCAGTCGGTGCCCAGCGCGCGCGTGTAGGCGAGGAAGTCGTCGGTGACCCGGTGCAGCGCCACTTCGGTGACGTCGAGCTGGTGCTGCGAGATCAGCTGCAGCAGCAGGTCGAACGGCCCTTCGAAGTTGGCCAGCCGCACCTTGAACTTCGACGTGCTCAGTTCTTCGGTGTTGACGCCTTCGGGGATCATCCCGCCGTGCACCGTCTGGTGCTCTTCGGGTACCTGTTCCTCCGGAGCCGGTGCCGGCTCGTCCATCAGCCCTCGGTTTCGCCGCCGTCTGAGCCGACCACCCGCAGCCGCTGCACCAGCACTGATTCCTCGCCGTTCTGGTCGAAGTCCGCCAGCAGCACCGCGACGGCTTCGCGGACCAGCCGGCCGCGGTCGACGACCAGGTCGTGCTTCGCGCGCAGCGTCAGCCGCGCCTGCTCCATGGCGACGAGTTCGTCGCCGGAGACGTACACGGTGATCTTCGCGTCGTGCTTGGTCCGGCCCGAGCCGTGCGGGGCCGCGCTGCGCGCGAGCTGGTCGCCCCGGCCGTTGCCCGAGGGCTTGGCCGTTTCGACGGGCTCGGGGGGCTCGGGCGGCGCCTGGGACGGGAGGTCGAGCTTGGGGCTGGAGGTAAGGCGGAAGAGTTCCGACGCTCCGGGCAGGGAGGCGCGCCTGCTCACCGAGCGATCACCTCGCGGGCCAGCTGGCGGTACGCCGCCGCGCCGGCCGACTTGGGCGCCCAGGTCGTGATCGGCTCACCCACGACCGTCGTCTCGGGGAACCGCACCGTGCGGTTGATGACCGTGTCGAACACGGTCTCGCCGAATGCCTCCACCACGCGAGCCATGACCTCCTTCGAGTGCAGGGTTCTCGGGTCGTACATGGTGGCGAGAATCCCGACTATGTCCAGTTTGGGGTTGAGGCGTTCCTGCACCTTCTCGATCGTGTCGATCAGGAGCGCGACGCCTCGGAGACTGAAGAACTCGCACTCCAGCGGGATGATCACGCCGTCCGCGGCAGTCAGCGCGTTCACCGTGAGCAAGCCGAGCGAGGGCTGGCAGTCGACAAGAACATAGTCGTAGTCGTTCATGACCGGACGAAGGACCCGTAACAACGTGTGCTCGCGCCCTACCTCGGCGACGAGCTGGACCTCCGCGGCGGACAGGTCGATGTTGCTCGGCAGCAGGTCAACGCCGTCGACGCGGGTTTTCAGCAGCACGTCGGTGGCACTGACCGCCCGCTCCATGATCGCGTTGTAGACCGTCTGGTCCAGTTCGTGCGGCTGGATGCCGAGACCGACGGCGAGCGCGCCCTGCGGGTCGAAGTCGACGAGCAGCACCTTGCGCCCGTACTCGGCGAGCGCGGCGCCCAGGTTGATGGTCGACGTCGTCTTGCCGACGCCGCCCTTCTGGTTGCACATCGCCATGATCTTGGCCGGGCCGTGCTTGTCCAGCGGCGCCGGATCGGGGTGCTCACGGATCGGGCGGCCGGTCGGCCCGATGCCCTCGAGCTTGACCTTCTTGCCGTTGCGCTCTCTCGGATCGTCGCCCTCGTGGCGGGCCGGGGTGGCGATGGTGACCTGGCTGAGGTTCGCCGCCGCCGACCCGGCGGACTCGGCCGGGTCGGCCGGCTGGTTCGGTGTCGACATGGCGAGAAGGCTCCTTAGTCGGCGAAGTCCCCGGCAGCCTATGTCCGGAGTCGGAGCCCCGGCAAAGCAACGCGCCGGACCCGAGGGGGCAATGTCACTCGACCTTCGGTGCAGGTTGGGAAGGCCCTTGCCCGTTTATAGGGCCGTCTAGCCCAACGCTCGCGGGTGCGCCGTGGCGTACACCTCGCGCAGCGTGTTGACCGTGACCAGCGTGTACACCTGGGTCGTCGTCACCGAGGCGTGGCCGAGAAGTTCTTGGACGACCCGGACATCGGCGCCGCCTTCGAGCAGGTGCGTGGCGAAGGAGTGGCGGAGGGTGTGCGGCGACACGACGGCGGTGATGCCCGCCCGTCCGGCGGTGTCCTTGAGGACCTGCCACGCGCTCTGCCGCGAGAGCCGGCTGCCGCGGGCGTTGAGGAACAGCGCCGCGGTGCCCCGGCCGTGGGCGGCGAGCGCCGGGCGGGCGCGGACGGTGTAGGCGTGCAGCGCCGCGAGCGCGGGACGGCCGATCGGCACCAGCCGCTGCTTGCCGCCCTTGCCGTCGAGCAGCACCGTGCGCTCGGCGTCGTCGACGTCGTCGACGTCCAGGCCGACCGCCTCGGAGATCCGCGCCCCGGTCGAGTAGAGCAGCTCCAGCAGCGCCCGGTCGCGCAGCGGGCGCTCGCCGTCCGGCGGCGGCGTCTCGAGCAGCCGCAGCACGTCGTCGACCGGCAGCGCCTTGGGCAGCCGCTTCGCCGGCGTCGGCGGCCGGACTTCGCGGGCCGGGTTGTGCTCGGTGAGGCCCTCTGCGTGCACGAACTTGTGCAGGCCCCGCACGGCGACCAGGGCCCGGGCGGCCGACGACGCGGCCAGGGGCCGGTGCTCGTCGTCGCCCTCGCGCAGGGCGGCACCGAAGGCCGTGACGTGCGCGGACGTGACGTCGGCGATCTTCGCGATGCCCAGGCCGTCCAGGTGCGCGGCGTACCGGCGCAGGTCGCGGGCGTAGCTGTCCAGGGTGTTGCGCGCGGTCCCGCGTTCGACGACCAGGTGGTCGAGGTACGCGGCGATCACGCCGTCGGTGCTGTGCGGGCTGGAGGCCACGCCGTCACCTTAGGCCGCCGGACACTCGTGACCGGGGAGAAACCCCGCTCCCGGCTCCACGCGGTTACCGTGGATTCATGGAGTCGGATGCGCTCCGCATCGGCACGGCCGAGCGGGAGGAAGCGGCGAGGTTGCTCGCCGATCACTTCGGCATGGGCCGCATCACGCCGGACGAGTACGAGACGCGGGTGACCGACGCCTACGCGGCGGCGACGCTGGGCGAGCTGCGGCCGCTGTTCCGCGACCTGCCGCACCCCCACCCGGGCTTCTTCGGGCCACCGCCGGCGTACGCGCAACCCACCACACAGCTGCCGATGTACGGGCCGGACCCGTATGCGCCGCCACCTGCCCCGGTGCCGTACGCGCCGTCGATGCCCATGCCCGTGCCGTACTCGCACCGGTCGAGGACGGTGGCCGGGGTATTGCAGATCCTGCTGCCCTTCGGCATCGGCCGGTTCTACACCGGCCAGACCACCCTCGGGGTGCTCCAGCTCTTCGCCACCTTCTGCACCGGGGTCGGCGTGCTGTGGCCGATCATCGACGGCATCGTCATCCTGGCCAACGGAGGCACGGACGCCGAAGGCCGCCCCCTCCGCCCCTGAGCCGAAGTTCGTGAAGGCCACCTTGAGGAACTTGTAGTTCCTCAAGGTGGCCTTCACGAACTTGCCGAGGTCAGGGGCGCAGCGGAGCAGGTCAGGGTTGCTTGCGCTTGGCGAACGCTGTCGGGCGGTCCTCCCAGGGGGCGTCGGCCGGCCGCGGCGACGCCGTGCCCGTGAGCACCGCGTGCGCGGCCAGCACCCCGGACACCGTGGCGCCGTTGATCAGCTCGCCCGCCAGGGCCATCCGGACCGCCTCGGTGAGCGGGAACTTGCGGATGACCAGGTCCGCCTCCTCCTCGCCGAGCACCTCGCGGTCCACATCGGACAGTCCGCGGGCCAGGAAGACCCGCACGACCTCGTCGGTGAAACCGGGCGACGCCGCGACGTCGACCAGGGTCACCCAGTCGTCGGCGGCCAGGCCGACCTCTTCGACCAGCTCACGCTCGGCCGTGCCGACCGGGTCCTCGCCGAGGTGGTCGATCAGGCCCGCGGGCAGCTCCCACAGCCGGTGCCCGATCGGGTGCCGGTACTGGTGGATGAGCGTGACCTGCTGCTCGTCGTCCAGCGCGACGATCGCCACCGCGCCGAGGTGCTCGATCACCTCGCGGACCGCGGTGTCGCCGCCCGGCATCACGACGTCGTCGATCCGCAGGCCGACGACACGTCCGATGTGGACGTCCCGGCTGGCCGCGACGCTGAACTCGTGCTCGCCCGGCGCGGTCACCGGGCCGCCACCGGGGCCTCGGGCAGCTCGACCGGCAGCCGCTCGGCGACCTTGCGGTCGACGACGGCCTTGACGAACGCGCTGAACAGCGGGTGCGGCCGGGTCGGGCGGCTCTTGAGCTCCGGGTGCGCCTGGGTGCCGACGAAGAACGGGTGCTTGTCGGCCGGCAGTTCGACGAACTCGACCAGGCGGTCGTCCGGCGAGGTGCCGGAGAAGACCAGGCCCGCGTCCGAGAGCTGCTTGCGGTAGGTGTTGTTGACCTCGTAGCGGTGCCGGTGCCGCTCGGAGACCTCGGTGGTGCCGTAGGCCTTGGCGACCTGCGAACCCGCCTTGAGCTTCGCCGGGTAGGCGCCGAGCCGCATGGTGCCGCCCATGTCCCGCTCCCCCGCGACGACGTCGCGCTGGTCGGCCATGGTCGAGATCACCGCGTGCTTGGTGTTCTCGTCGAACTCCGACGACCCGGCGTCCGTGATCCCGGCCAGGTGCCGGGCGGCCTCGATGACCATGCACTGCAGGCCGAGGCACAGGCCGAGCAGCGGGACACCGCGGGTGCGCGCGTACTCGATCGCGCCGACCTTGCCCTCGATGCCGCGGATGCCGAACCCGCCCGGGATCAGCACACCGTCCACATCGGACAACACGGACGCGGCCCCGGACGCGGTCTGCGCGTCGTCGGAGGCCACCCAGACGATCTCGACCTTGGCGCGGTGGGCGAACCCGCCCGCACGCAGGGCCTCGGTAACCGAGAGGTAGGCGTCCGGCAGGTCGATGTACTTGCCGACCACGGCGATCCGCACGACCTCGCTCGGGTTGTGCACGCGGTCGAGCAGGTCGCCCCACACCGTCCAGTCGACATCGCGGAACGGCAGCCCGAGGCGGCGGACCACGTAGGCGTCGAGCGCCTCACGGTGCAGCACCTTCGGGATGTCGTAGATGGACCGCGCGTCCGGACAGGCGATGACGGCCTCGGTGTCGACGTCGCACATCAGGCCGATCTTGCGCTTGAGGTCCTCCGGGATCTCCCGGTCGGCCCGGCAGACCAGCGCGTCGGGCTGGATACCGATGTTGCGCAGCGCGGCGACCGAGTGCTGGGTCGGCTTCGTCTTGAGCTCGCCCGACGGCGCCAGGTACGGCACCAGCGAGACGTGCAGGAAGAAGCAGTGGTCGCGGCCGACGTCGTGGCGGACCTGGCGGCAGGCCTCCAGGAACGGCAGGGACTCGATGTCGCCGACCGTGCCGCCGACCTCGGTGATGACGACGTCCGGCGACTGGCCGGTTTCGTCGGGCTCGGCGGCCGCGGTGATCCGGGCCTTGATCTCGTCGGTGATGTGCGGAATGACCTGCACGGTGTCGCCGAGGTACTCGCCGCGGCGCTCCTTGGCGATCACCTCGGAGTAGACCTGGCCGGTCGTGACGTTGGCCTTGCCGTCGAGGTCGCGGTCGAGGAACCGCTCGTAGTGCCCGATGTCGAGATCGGTCTCGGCACCATCGTCGGTGACGAACACCTCACCGTGCTGGAACGGGTTCATCGTCCCGGGGTCGACGTTGAGATAGGGGTCGAGCTTCTGCATCGTGACGCGAAGCCCGCGTGCGGTAAGGAGCTGACCCAGGCTGGAAGCCGTGAGTCCCTTACCCAGAGAGGAGGCAACGCCTCCGGTGACAAAAACGTACTTGGTTGCCCGTGACTGAAGTCCCACGGGCCGCCAGCATATCCCACGGCTGCGGATCCGCGCGCTGTGACATGCCCGAGACGCCGGATATGACCCCGGCCACCCACCTGGGTGACCTAAGCCGCAACCTTCGCCGCACGCAGCCGCGGGCGCCCGGTGAGCGCCCGGCTGCCCGGCAGCCGCCGCAGGACCTCCACGATCACGATGGTCAGGGTGATCGTCGCCAGGTAGATGATCACACTGAGCCACGGCGCGCCGAACCGCTCGGCGACGTGCGGGATCGCCGGCCCGAGCAGCGCCAGCGCGAGCGGGTGCACGAGGAAGATGCTGAACGACCGGTTCGCCGCCCACGAGACCACCCGGGCCCCGCGGCTGCCTTCCCGGCGACGTGCCGCCCACCTCGTCGCGAACGCGTAGATCGCCGCGATGACGGTGAGGAACCACGGGATCAGGTACGGCTGGAACGGGTCGCTGGCCACCTGAGGGAAAGTTCCGCTGTGGACAGTCCGGAAGTAGTACCACTCGGTGCCCGCGAGCACCGCCACGAACGCGCCGCCGAGCAGCAGCCGGTGCCGCCCCGCCCAGGCGTGCACGGTCTCGAAGTGCATGGCCACCACGGCGCCGAACAGCGTGTAGAACTGGTACGGCAGGATCGTGCCGTACAGGTGGGTGATCGTCTCGTAGCCGACGCCGAACGGCTGGTAGGTCATGAACAGCGTCACGCCGACCTGCACCAGGCCGCTGCCGAGCAGCAGCCACTTGTGCTTGCCCTCGGTCGCCCGCAGCAGCTTCATCAGCACCGGGAACAGCAGGTAGACCTGCATCGTCACCAGCAGGAAGTACAGGTGGTACCAGGCCCCGCCGGTGACGAGGTCCTTGAGCAGCAGGCGCATGGACGCCTCGAGCGAGCCCGGCTGCTGCTCTCCGGTCACCAGGCCGTACGCCCAGAAGAACATCGACCACGCGAGGTAGGGCGTCGCGACCAGCGGGAGCCGCCGTCGCCAGAAGTCGCCGGCGGTGAATTCGCGGCCACGGTTCTGGAACACCAGCACGAACCCGGTGAGCGCGAAGAAGGCCTCACGGGTGAAGTGCAGCGGCGTCTCGACGGCGTTGGCGCCGACGTCCTGCGCGAAGTTCGTCGCGCCCACCACGTGGATGAGGATGACGCAGGCGAACGTGATCAACCGGAACAGGTCGATCTGGTGGAGGTAGGGCGCTTTGCCGCCCGATCTCGTACCGCGGGCGGGGGCCTCGAGCGTGGCCTGGGCAGTGGTCATCGTGCCGCCGATCCGGCACCGTCGTCGGCGTGGTTCACGTTGTCAGACTTGCCACCCATTCTGTGAATTTCCCATGAAGTCCCTGGGAAGCGCCTGTTGGCCGGGGCTTTGCAGGCTGTTGGATATGCCACTTCAGCTCAGAGAGCGAAGGCTCCGCGATCATGTTAACGCGTGAGCTGTCTGGTACGCAGCGTGACCTTCGTCATCAAGCTGTGATCTGGGGGAACAACGCCCGCAGGGTCACCTCGCGGTTGACGCGCACGTGCTCGACCGCGGACGCCTTCGCGCGTTCCGCGTCGCCCGAAGCGATCGCCTCGTAGAGCCGGCGGTGCTCGTCGAGCAGCTCGATCCAGTGCTCGTTCTGGCTCGTGAGCCAGCGGAGCCTGCCCTCGAGGGGCTGGAGCATGGTGGAGAGCAGCGAGTTGCCCGCGATGGCGACGATCTCGTCGTGGAAGCGCGAGTTCAGCTCGGTGATCCGGGCAGCGTCCCCTCGGGCCGTGGCGCGCGCGGCGTCGGCGAGGACGCGGGCGAGCCCCTTGAGCCCGGCCGCGCCCGCACGCTCGGCCGCCAGCCCCGCAGCCAGGCCTTCGAGCGCCTCGCGGACGTCGAACAGCTCTTCGACGTCGACCCGCGCCAGCTGCCGGACCACGACCCGCCGCGGCGACTGGACGACGAGGAAGCCCTCGGCCTCCAGGCTGCGGATGGCCTCGCGCACCGGCACCCGGGAGACGCCGAGGTCTTCGGCCAGCTCGCGCTCGACCAGCCTGTCCCCCGGGCGGAGCCGGCCGGTCAGGATCCGTTCGCGCAGCTCCTCGCGCACCCGCTGCCGGGTGGCCGCGAGGGGTTGCCGCTCGTTCACCGCGCCTCTCCTTCAACACCGCCGTAACCGGCCGTAACACGAGTTTATCGGCCGGAGGGTTGACTCGGCCCGACACCGGGGTGATATTTGGGATTCCAAAGTTTGGTATCCCAAATCGCCGTCCCCGCACGTCGATCGGAGGGCCCCGCATGACCGGCGCCCCGCTCACCGAACCGTCCCAAGAGACGACCCCGCCGCCGGACCCCCGGCTGTGGAACGAAGACCTGGCGCCGGCGAAGGAACGCCGGTGGAAGGTCTACGACATCTTCGCGCTGTGGATGTCCGACGTGCACAACCTCGGCAACTACACCTTCGCGGCCGGCCTGTTCGTGCTCGGGCTCTCGGCCTGGCAGGTGTTCACCGCGCTGCTGTTCGGGTTCATCATCATCTACGCCGGCATGAACCTGATGGGCCGGATCGGCCAGCGCACCGGCGTGCCGTTCCCGGTCGTGGCGCGGATCAGCTTCGGCACGTTCGGCGCGAACCTGCCCGCGCTGATCCGGGCGGTCATCGCGATCTTCTGGTACGGCATCCAGACCTACCTCGCGAGCGTGGCCATCACGCTGCTCGTGCTCGCCATCGACCCGGGCCTGAAACCCCTGACCGAACACGGTTTCCTGGGCCTGCACGCCCTCGGCTGGATCTGCTTCGTCGCGCTGTGGGCGGTCCAGGCGCTGATCCTGACCCGCGGCATGGAGTCGGTGCGCAAGTTCCAGGACTGGTGCGGCCCGGCGATCTGGGTCGTGATGATCGCCCTCGCCGTCTGGATCCTCGCCGCGGGGAACTGGAACATCTCCTTCACCAGCAGCCCGAAACAGCTGTCCACCGGGGAGCAGATCCGGCAGTGGTTCGGCGCGGCCGGGCTCATCCTGGCCACCTACGGCACGCTCATGCTCAACTTCTGCGACTTCTCGCGGTTCGCCCCGGACCAGAAGACCGTGAAGCGCGGCAACTTCTGGGGCCTGCCGATCAACTCGACGGCGTTCGCGCTGCTGTCGGTCGTCGTCACCGCGGGCAGCATGCAGGTGTTCGGCGAGGCGATCACCGACCCGGCCGAGCTGCTGTCCAAGGTGCACAACACGCCGGTGCTCATCGTCGGTGCGCTCACCTTCGCCATCGCCACCATGGGCGTCAACATCGTCGCAAACTTCGTCTCCCCCGCCTACGACCTGGCCAACATCTGGCCGAAGCGGATCAGCTTCACCGTCGGCGGGATGATCAGCGCGGTCGCGGCCCTGTGCGTGCTGCCGTGGAAGCTGTACTCCTCGCCGGCCGTGGTCAACTACTTCCTCGGCGGGCTCGGCGCGTTCCTCGGCCCGCTGTTCGGCATCATGATCGTCGACTACTACCTGATCCGGCGCGGCAAGGTCGACGTCGCCCAGCTGTTCGTCGACGGCGGGATCTACCCCCGGGTGAACCCGCGTGCCCTGGTGACGTTCTTCCCGACCGCCGCGCTGGCCGCGGTGATCGCGCTGGTGCCGTACTTCGCGCCGGCCGCGCCGTACTCGTGGTTCATCGGCACGGCGTCGTCCGCCGCCCTCTACTTCGTGGTGTCGAGGAAGCACCGATGAGGATCGTCGTCACCAACTGCAACACCACCGAGGCGATGACGAAGGAGATCGCAGCCGGGGCCCGCGCGGCCGCGAGCCCCGGCACCGAGATCCTCGCGAAGACGCCGCGCTGGGGCCCGGAGTCGGCCGAGGGCTGGCTGGACAGCTTCCTGTCCGCCGCGGCGGTGCTGGACCTGTTGCGGGGACTGGACGAACCGTTCGACGCGGTCGTGCTCGCCGGGTTCGGCGAACACGGCCGCGAGGGGGCGCGCGAGCTGCTGGACGTCCCGGTCGTCGACATCACCGAGGCCGCCGCGCACCTGGCGTGCCTGCTCGGCCGCCGCTACGGCGTGGTGACCACTTTGGACCGGACGTGCGGCCTGATCGAGGACAGCCTGCACGCCGCCGGGGTCGCGCAGAACTGCGTCACGGTCACCGGCGCCGGGCTCGGGGTCCTGGAGCTGAACGACGACCGCCGCACGGAGTCGGCGTTGCTCACCGCCGGCCGCCGCGCGCGGGACGCCGGGGCGGAGGTGCTGGTGCTCGGCTGCGCCGGGATGACCGGCCTGGACCGGAAGATCGCAACGATGTTGGACATTCCCGTCATCGACGGCGTCGCGGCCGCGGTCCGGCTCGCCGAGTCCCTGGTGGCGCTGGGGTTGAAGACGAGCCGGGCGGGGTCGTACGCGCGGCCGTTGGACAAGCGCCGCACCTGGCCTGATTGACATCCGCCGCTTCGCCCGGTCAGAATCCCTGCAGCCGTACCGCCGCCCGGTGACGAGTGGGGATTTTGACGTCCCCGGAAGGGCGGTCGAAGTGCGAAGGGCATTGGGCGCACTGGCGTTGTCGGCGAGCATGGTCCTGGTCCCGGTGAGCGGGACGGCGGTGGCCGCGTCGCCACCGCACACGATCGTCACCGACGGCGCCAAGCTCGCGGGCATCCGGCAGGCGATCCGCGGCGGGCACGCCACCACCGCCCAGCGCGAGGCGCTGAAAGTGGTGCTGGACAAGGCGAACACCGCGCTCACGGCCGGGCCGTGGTCGGTCATGGACAAGCCGTCCGCGCCCCCGAGCGGCGACAAGCACGACTACACGAGCCAAGCGCCCTACTGGTGGGCGAGCCAGCCGAAGACACCGGAGAACCCGCAGGGCTGCCCGTACGTCAGCAAGGACGGCCAGCGCAACCCGGAGGCCGACGCGATCACCGATCACACGTACCGGATGTGGGCGTGGGACGCGATGTACTACCTCTCGCTGGCCTGGTACTACACGGGCGACGCGAAGTACGCGAAACGGGCGGCGCTGGACATCCGGACGTGGTTCCTCGACCCGGCCACCCGGATGAACCCCAACATGACGTACTCGCAGATCGTCCCGTGCCGGAACACCGTCAGCGGCACCGGGATCATCGACTCGACCCAGTCGTTCAGCCAGCTGATGGACGCGTTCGCCCTGCTCGACGGCGGCGCGCCGGGCTGGACCGGGAAGGACCGCTCGGGGATCAAGGCCTGGCTGACGCGGTACCTCGACTGGATGCAGACGAGCCCGCAGGCGAAGCTGGAACTGGCCGCCACCAACAACCACGGCATCTTCCTCGACATGCAGAACGCGACGATCTCGGCGTACCTGGGCAAGCGTTCCGAAGCGAAGAAGATCGTGCTCGACGCGGAGCAGAAGCGCTTCCCGGTGCAGTTCGCCGCCGACGGCAGCCAGCCCCTGGAACTGTCGCGCACGATGTCGTGGCACTACGTCAACTTCAACCTGACGGCGTGGGGCCGGATGGCGGAGGTCGGGAAGAACCTCGGCGTCGACGTCTGGAAGTACCGGACGGCGAACGGCGTGACGCTGCGGAAGGTCGTCGACCAGCTGATCCCGGGCGCGCTGCACGGCGCGGAAGCCTGGCCCCACCAGCAGATCGGCGTGTTCGACCAGTCGATCGCGGCGGACATCTTCCACGCGGCGGCCGACGAGGCGCACGACACCGACGCGGCGGCGGCGTTGAAGCAAATGCCACTGCCCGCGGGCGGCGACACCTGGCCGGTGCGGGTGTCCTGCTTCCCGCTGGACCCGCCCCTGCGGTAGGCCCTCGTGAGTGGTAATTCGGGTTAGAACCCTAATTACCACTCACGACAAGCCGCGGCAGACTGCGTCAGTTGCCGGCCGGTGCGGTGACGCCCGGGGCGGGGGCCTGGGCGTTGCCCGCCACGCCGTAGCGGCCCGCGCCGCCGTCGAGCTGTTCCTTCAACGCCAGGATGGTGCTCACCCGGCCGGCCGACGTGTCCGCGTTGTCCACTGTGGACAGAATCGACGTCGCCGAGGTGTCCGCCCGGACCACGCCCAGCGCGCCGGTGCCGTCCGCCGAACCGGCATCGCCCGCCAGGACCGTGCCGGCGCCGCTGCGGTCGAGTTGCGTCGTGAACCGGGCGATCGTCGCCGCCCGGTCGCCCGCGCCGTCGCCGGTCGCCTGGGCGCCGGTGAGGACGACGGCCAGCTGGGCGGGCTTGACGTCCTGGCCCGCCTTGACGAACCCGCCGTCGGTGAGCCCGCTCAGCGCGGCCGCCAGTTCCTCGGGCGAGGACTGCGGTTTCGCCGTCGTCTTGTCCAGCAGCAGCACCGAACCGAGCAGCGCGCCGGCGAGCGTGCCCGAGTCACCCGCGGTCGGGAACTTCGAGCCGGCCGGCTGCAGCCGCGTGACGACGTCGCGGAGCTGGTCGGCCTTGTCCGGGTCGGCGAACGCCGCCGTCAGCTGCACCTCGCCGGTCACCGAGGCGCCGGCCTGGCCGATCAGCTGCTTGAGCGCGTCCCGGTCGGCCGGGCGCGCGTCTTCGGTGGTCACCAGCACCACCGACCGCTTGTCCAGCGTGCCGGCGACGACCTTCGGGCCCATCGAGCCGGCGAAGGCGTCGGCGTCGGTCAGCCGGGCGTTGAGCGCGTTGCGCTGCGCCTCCAGGTCTGCGACCTGGCTGCCGAGGTCCTTCTTCTCCCCCGCCAGCCCGGACAGCAGCGTGCCGTTGAGCGCCGTCGAGCCGAGCACGACCCCGACGGCCAGCGCGAGGAAGCAGGCGGCGATGGAAACTACGTGGTACCGCAGCGAAATCACGTGAACAATCCCTTGACCCAGACGACGAACGAACTCCAGGTGTCCTTCAGCCAGTCCAGGTAGACCGAGCCCACATCGGACACCAGCAGCGCCGCGGCGACCACCACGACCGCGGCGAGCACGAGCAGGACGACCGCGCCGATGGACACCCGGTTGCGGTGCAGCGTCGCCACCGCTTTGCCGTCGACGAGCTTCGTGCCGAGCTTCAGCCGGGTCAGGAACGTCGAGGGGTTCGAGCCGGACCGGCCGTGGTCGAGGAACTCGCGCAGCGTGGCCTGGAACCCGACGGTCACGACCAGGCTGGCGCCGTGCGCGTCGGCCAGCAGCAGCGCCAGGTCTTCGGCGTTGCCGGACGCGGGGAACGTCACCGCGCCGATGCCGAGGTCCTGGATGCGCTCGACGCCGGGCGCGTGTCCGTCCGGCGCGGCGGGCACGACAACCTCGCCGCCGCCGCGCAGGGTCGCGGTGCCGATGCCGGTGGGGTCGCCGACGACGACGTCCGGCCGGTAGCCCTGCACGCGCAGGGTGTCGGCGCCGGCGTCGACGCCGATCAGCACCGGGCGGTGCTCGGCGATGTACTTCTTGAGCTTCTTGAGGTCCTCGGCGTGCCCGTTGCCGCCCGCGACGACCAGCACGTGCCGGTCCCGCAGCGGCACCTTCAGCTCGGGGACGCCGACGCCGTCGAGGATCAGGGTGCGTTCGCGGCGCAGGAACTCGATCGTGTTCGCCGAGAACGCCTCCAGCTGCGTCGACATCCCGGCCTTGGCCTCGATCATCTGGTCGGCGACGCTCTCGGTGGTCTGCTCGATGCCGGAGGCGACCTGCCGCTCGCCGATGTAGACGACGCCGTCGAGCAGCCGCAGCTTCGTGCCGTCCTTGATCGAGCGCAGCAGCTCGCTGCCGACCGAATCGACGAGCGGGACGCCGGCCGCGACGAGGATCTCGGGGCCCATGTTCGGGAACCGGCCGGAGATCGACGGCGACGCGTTGACCACGCCCGCGACCTCGGCCTCGACCAGGGCGTCGGCCGTCGCGCGGTCGAGGTCCAGCTGGTCGAGCACGACGATGTCGCCGGGACTGATCCGGCGCAGGAGCTCCCGGGTGCGGCGGTCGACCCGGGCGACCCCGGTGATCCCCGGCAGGGGTTCCTGATTCCGCGTGAGCAGACCCGTGAGCTTCATGTGGCCGATGGTGACAAATTTGCTCGTGGGACGACGTACGCCACGCCGTAGCCGCCGTGACTCGTTGTGGTGAGCCCGGTCGCCATCCCCCGCGCGGGTCAGGCCTCGGACTCCTCCGACAGCGAGCCGAAATCGAGGTTCAGCCAGGGGCTGGCCGGATCCTGAAGGAGCTGGTGGTGGACGCGCACGGCCGCCGGGTACCACTCGCCGAACTCGTCCTCGCCGGCATCCAGCACCCGGCCCATGACGTACCCCGCCGACAGGTCGGCCCATGACTGGTGGTAGCGACGGGCCAGCGATCCGGCTTCGAGCACCATCAGCTCGGCGCTCAGCGCGTCGCAGTACCCGGCCGCCAGCCCGGCGCGGGCGATGGTGACCGCGCGGCCGACGTCCCAGGACAGCGCCGTCGTCACGCAGCCGTCCGGGTCGACCAGGCCGTCGGCGCGGAGCCGTCGTTCGTACCGGGACACCCGGCGGACGGTGTCGCGCAGTTCGCCGGCCTGGTCCGCGGCGTCGTTCTCGGTGCACCACCGGTCCACCAGCTGCGCCCAGGTCAGCGGGTCGAACTCGGCGCCGGGCAGCCCGTACTCGGCGGCGAACCGCAGGCGCAGCATCAGGACCAGGTTGCCGGGTGTCAGGGCATAGCCGTCACCGATCAGGCCGGTCATGGTCGCGCGCCAGCCGGCCGGGTCGGGCACGCCCCACCAGTCCCGCAGGGTGCGCACTTCGGCGACGTAGTCGTGGTACCGGCCGTCGAGGAGGTTCCAGGGCGCCGCGTTGAGCACGGCCAGGTGCGCGCCGCAGGCCAGCGCGTGCGCGATGGGCCCTTCGAGGTGCCCGTACGGCGCGGTGATCAGCCGCTCGACCTGCTCCTCCAGGGGCGTGACGTCGCCCGTGTGCGCGTCGAGCCACGGCTGCAGCGTCGCCCCCGGCAGCCGCCACTCGCCGCGGGTGCCGCGGTTGAACACGACGCGCTCGTGCCGCCCGACGCCGTCGACCGCCCAGTCGAGCGCGCCGCTCATGGCCACGATGTCCGGGCCGAAGTCCGGCAGCGCGCCCCGGGTGAAGACCTGCAGGAACTCGTCGCCGCCGGTCTCGAAGTAGACGTTCGGGAAGGTTTCCGCCCGCTCGTCGAGGATGTTCCGGGCGTCCACCCGCCGGATCGGCACGAACAGCTCCTCGCCCGCGAGCAGGCCGAGGTAGCGATCGAGGTCGCTCTCCCGCCGCGCGGCGGCGAGCTGGGCTTCGACATCGGCGGGCGGCGGCAGCATCACGGGGCGGCTCCCTCCGATCGGCCGGTCAGCACGACGAGCTTGCCCGCCGTCCGGTTGTGCTCCAGGTCGTCGTGCGCCTGCCGGATCTCCGCCATCGAGTACACCTCGACCGGGCCGAGGCTTGTTTCGCCGGCGGCGATCCGGTCGAGGTGGCGCTGGAGAACGGGGGCGGGCAGGTCGTCCGCCTCACCACCATAAGCGGTCAACCGCACCCCGGCGGGAAGGTAGCCGATCGGATAGAAGTTCGAGATCGTCCACTGGTTGGACAACATGCCGGTGAAGCAGACGGTCCCGTGCACCCGGGTGGCGTTCAGGGTGTCCGGCAGGGTCGGGTGCCGACCGGTTCGAGAACGGCGTCCAACCCCGTCGCCCGCGAGAACCTTCCGTGGCCGCCGAGGGCTCTCCGAGGTGCTCACGCGCGCGCGGGGACCGCCGATACTTGGTCGCACAGCCGACGGCTGTGCAATGCATCCTCATGGGGGGTGATCGCATTGCGCCACCGAGCGTTTCTCATGCCACCCAGGAGTTTGCCCACGCAGCCCAGCGATGTCGGCGTTCCCGGAACCGGTGTGGTTCCGGGCGTGCCCACCCTGCCCGCCGTCCCGGCACCGCGGCTCGCCGCGCTCGAGCGCCTCGCCCCGCCCGCCGTGCGGACCGGCTTCAACCACGCCGCCCTGTCGGTGACCGACCTCGACCGCGCGGTTGCCTGGTACGAGCAGGTCTTCGGCCTCAAGCTCCTGCTCGGCCCGTTCTCCATCAGCAGCGACGCGCCCGGCGGCGGGCCCGCGTCGGACATCTACGGCGAGGGCTGGCAGAGCGCCCGGATCGCGCACATGGTCATGCCGGGCGGCACCGGAATCGAATTGTTCGAATTCACCGGCCCGGTCGCCGAGCGCCGCGCCGAAAACTTCGACTACTGGCGCACCGGAATCTTCCACATCTGCTTCACGTGCCTCGACGTGACGGAGACGGCCAGCCGCATCGCCCTTTTCGGCGGCCGCCAGCGCAGCAAGATCCACCAGGTGGGGCCGAAGTCGTGGTTCTGCTTCTGCGAAGACCCGTTCGGCAACGTGCTCGAGCTCGTCGACCAGACCTTCGAGGAGCTGTTCACCCCGCCGCCGGGTGTCGAGGACCCGGACGCCTGCTGAGCCGCGTCGGGTGGGGCACCTCGAGCCCCACCCGCCAAGCCGGCAGCCCGGCTACTTCTTCTTCACCGCGCGCTTCTTCTTCGGCTCGAACTCCGCCTTGTCCTTCTCCGCCGTCGCCAGCAGTTCCTCCGCGTGCGCCCGGCCCGTCTCGTTGTCCATGCCCGCGAGCATCCGGGCCAGCTCGCTCACCCGCTCGGCCTGGCTCAGGTTCTTCACACCGCTTCGGGTGACCCCGCCGCTGTGCCCCTTGTCCACCACCAGGTGCTGATCCGCGAACGCGGCCACCTGCGGCAGGTGGGTCACCACCAGAACCTGGTGCGTCCGGGCCAGCCGGGCCAGCCGCCGGCCGATCTCGATCGCCGCGCGGCCGCCCACTCCCGCGTCGACCTCGTCGAACACCAGTGTCTGGACCGTGTCCGCGTGGGCCAGGACCACCTCGATCGCCAGCATCACCCGCGACAGCTCACCGCCCGAGGCGGCCTTGTGGACCGGCAGCGGCGGCGCGCCGTCGTGCGCGCGCAGCAGCAGCTCGACGTCGTCGACGCCGTCCGTGCCCGCGTGCACCGCGCGGCCGTCGATCGTCAGCGCGTGCGTGTCGCCGTGCTCGGCCGGGCGCTGCTCGACCGTCACCTCGATCGCCGCCTGGCCCATCGCCAGCCCCGACAGCTCGCGGGTGATCTCCGCCGCCAGATCGGCCGCCGCCGTCGCGCGCGCGCCCGACACCTCGGCCGCGTGCGCGGCCAGCTGGATCGCGAGGTGGTCGCGCCGCAGTGCCAGCTCGGCGAGCGCTTCTTCCGACGTGTCCATGGTTTCCAGCCGGCGCCGGGCGTCGTCGGCCCAGGCCAGCACGCCGTCGACGTCCGCCGCGTACTTGCGGGTCAGCCGCTTGAGGTCGGCCTGGCGCGCCAGCACCCGCTCCAGCAGCGCCGGGTCGGCGTCCAGCGTCTCGACGTAGTTGCCCAGCTCGGACCCGACGTCGGCGAGCAGCACCGACGCCTCCTCCAGCCGCGGCGCCAGCTCGCGCAGCACGGCGTCCTCGGACGTCGAAAGCCGCCGCAGCGCCTCGGAGACCAGGCCGGCCGCTCCCGGAGCGTCCGGGTCGCCGTCCGGGGAGCCGGATACCGCGACGTGCGCCTCGGTCGCCGCCGCGCGCAGCTCGTCGGCCGCCGCGAGCCGCTTGATCTGCGCCGTGAGCTCGACGTCCTCGCCCGGTTCCGGCGCGACGGCGTCGATCTCGGTCAGCCCGTGCTTGAGCAGATCGGCCTGCTGGGCCATCTCCCGCGACCGCGTCGACCGTTCGGTCAGCTCGGCGATCACGGCCAGCCACTCGGACCGGATTTCCTGGTACGCCCGCAACGGCTTCGCGACGGCATCGCCGGCGAACCGGTCGATCACCGCGCGCTGCTCGGCCGGCCGCAGCAGCCGCAGCTGATCGTTCTGCCCGTGCACCGCGATCAGCTGTTCGGACAGCTCCGCGAGCACGCCGACCGGCACGGACCGGCCGCCGAGGTGGGCGCGGGACCGCCCGTCGACGGCGATCGCGCGCAGCGCGATCACGCTGCCGTCCTCGTCCACGTCCGCACCCGAATCGGCGACGATCCGTTCGGCGCCTTCGACGCCGGAGTAGGTGAACCGCCCTTCCACGAATGCCTTGAGCATTCCCGTCCGGACCTTGGACACCTCGGCGCGGCCCCCGGACAGCAGGTGCAGCCCGGTGACGACCATGGTCTTGCCCGCACCCGTCTCACCGGTCACCACGGTGAAACCCGCGTGCAGTTCCAGCAGGGCGTCCTCGATGACTCCGAGGCCCTGGATGCGCATCTCGGCCAGCACGCCGCCTACGGTAGCGGCCACCACCGACACTCTGCGCGCCCGGGACCCCGGCGCGTCGCCGATATGTTCGAATTAAGCGTCGAGCGGGTCATCCTCGCAGGGACGCGCGTGGCGCTCGCGCCAGCTCTTCACCGGCAGCGAGAACTTCTGGACCAGGCGGTCGGTGAACGGGCCGTCCCACAGCCGGACCAGCCGCACCGGCGTCGTCCCGCAGGTCACGCGCACCCGCGCGCCCGGCGGCAGGTCGATCGGGCGGGCCCCGTCGCAGGTCAGCACCGCCGACGAGCCGTCCGGGTCGATCCCGACGGTGATCACCGAATCGCGGGAGACGACCAGCGGCCGCGCGAACATCGCGTGCGCGTTGCTCGGCACCACCAGCAGCGCCTGGACGTCCGGCCAGATGATCGGGCCGCCCGCCGAGAACGCGTACGCGGTCGAGCCGGTGGGTGTGGCGCACAGCACACCGTCGCAGCCGAAGGCGGACACCGGACGGCCGTCGACCTCGATCAGCGCGTCCAGCACCCGCTCCCGGGTGCTCTTCTCGACGCTGGCTTCGTTGAGTGCCCAGGTGCGGGCGAGCTCTTCACCGTCGTGGGTGACCGTGACGTCGATGGTCATCCGCTCTTCGACCTGGTAGTCGCCGTCGACCACGCGCTGGACGGTGTCGGCGAGCGCGTCGGAGTCGGCTTCGGCGAGGAAGCCGACGCGCCCGAGGTTCACCCCGAGCACCGGCACCCCGGCGGGCCGGGCCAGCTCGGCCGCGCGCAGCAGCGTGCCGTCGCCCCCGAGGACGAAGACCAGCTCGACGCCAGCGGCGGGGTTGTCGTCCGGGTCGACGACGGTGCAGATCGCGCCGACACCGTGCTGTTCGGGGTTGATCAGCGCGCAGACGTCGTGCTCGGTCACCCGGATCCGGATGCCGGCCTTGGCGAAGCGTGCCGAAACCTCGCGCGCGGCTTCGCCCGTCGCTTCGCGATCGGGGTGCACCATGAGGAGCACTTCACGTTCGGTGGTCATGCGGGCCCTTCCTCGACGGCGGTTCGGACGAGCCGCTCGGCCTCAGACCTGTCTACCGCGTCCACAGTGGACTCGGCCACGTTTTCTCCGGTGACACCGGCTTTGGTGAGCCACACGAAGTACTCGACGTTCCCGGACGGCCCGGGCAGCGGGCTGGCGGTCACCCCGCGCAGGGCGAGCCCGAGTTTCGCGGCCTCGCCGATGACGGTGAGCACGGATTCGGCGCGCAGCTCCGGGTCGCGGACGACGCCGCCGCTGCCGAGGCGGTCCTTGCCCACCTCGAACTGCGGCTTCACCATCGGCACCAGATCGGCGCCCTCGCGCGCGCAGGCCGCGAGCGCGGGCAGCACGAGCTTGAGCGAGATGAACGAGAGGTCGCCGACGACGAGGTCGACCTGCCCGCCGAGGTCGTCGGGCGTGAGGTTGCGGACGTTCGTGCGATCCATGACCACTACCCGTTCGTCGGTGCGGATCCGCCAGTCGAGCAGCCCGCGGCCGACATCGGCGGCGATCACGGTCGCGGCGCCGCCGCGCAGCAGGACGTCGGTGAAGCCGCCGGTGGACGCGCCGGCGTCGAGGCAGCGCTTGCCTTCGACGCTCAGCTCCGTGAACGCTTCCAGCGCACCGAGGAGCTTGTGCGCCCCGCGCGAGGCCCAGCCGGGGTCGTCCTCGTCCTTGACCACGATCGGCGCGTCGGACTCGACGCCGGTGGCGGGCTTGGACGCGACCATGCCGCGCACGGTGACCTTGCCGTCGCCGATGAGGGCCGACGCCTGCTCGCGCGACCGGGCGAGACCGCGCCGAACCAGTTCCGCGTCGAGGCGGGCCCGCTTGGGCACGCCGATCAGACCTTGTCGATGCTGGACAGGGCGACCGTCAACTCGGTGTGCACGGCGTCGAAGCGCTCGACGTGCTCCGCGAGCGGCAGCGCGTCCAGGTCGTCCAGCCCGGCGACGGCTTCGTCGACGCCGGCCCGCGGGTCGGTCTGCTGCGAGAACGAACCGGGCGGCGGGCCCGGGACGGGGTAGGGATGGTCCTGCACAGTGCAAACGGTATCAGTCAGGGCAGCCGGGCCTCGGCGCGCTCGCCGAGTTCGGTGACGCCGGTCTCCCAGGCCGTGTGGCACAGCGCGCGGAGCAGGTCCAGGTCGTCGCCGTCGCCGTCCGCGACGAGGACGCCGTCCCGGACGGTGACGGTCCAGCCCGGCCTCGGCCCGATCCGGAGGTCCTCGGCCGCTTCGGTGAGCGCGGTGAGGTCGTGCGCGAGGTACGTCCCGCGCTCGGCCGGGCCGGCCTCGATCAGCTGCTTCGGCGTCGCGACGCCCGACAGGACGACCAGCGAGTCGATGCCCGCGGCGACCGCCCCGGCGATGTCGGTGTCGAGCCGGTCGCCGACGACCAGCGGCCGTTCCGCGCCGGCCGACCGCGCGGCGGCGTCGAACAGCAACGGCTGCGGCTTCCCGGCGACGAGCGGTTCGACGTCGGCGGCGGTGCGCAGCGCGGCGACCATCGAGCCGTTGCCGGGCAGCAGCCCGCGCTCGCTGGGCAGCGTCGCATCGACGTTGCAGGCCACCCACAGCGCGCCGGCGCGGATGGCCAGGCAGGCCTCGGCCAGCGCGGCCCACGTGTTGTCCGGCGAGTGCCCCTGCACGACGGCCCGGACGCCGTCGCCGTTCTCCCGCACCGGCTTCAGCCCGGCCCCGGTCACCTCGGCGGCGAGCGACTCGGTACCGACGACGAGGACCTCGGCGCCGGGCTCGAGCCGTTCCTTCAGCAACTGCACGCCGGCCTGGGCGCTGGTGTGCACCTCGGCGGTCTCGGTGGGGATGCCGAGCCCGGTGAGGTGCGCCACGACCTCGTCGGGTGCCTTGGAGGCGTTGTTCGTGACGAACCGGACCGGCGTGCCGTGCTCCCGCGCGGCCCGCACCGTCTCCGGGGCACCCGGGATCACCCGGGTGCCGTGGTAGACGGTGCCGTCGAGGTCGAAGAGGACCGCGTCGTAGGCCGCGAGGAGAGCGTCACTCATCGGTTTTTTCGGCGTCCTTTTCCTTGGTGGGGTTGTCCTCGGCGGCGCTGCTCTTGTCCGCGTTGTCCCTGTCTTCGTTCGACAGGTCGGCGGCCCGCTCGGCGGCGTCGGTCTCGTCCTCGGCGTCGGCCTCGGCGGCGTTGAGGAACCACCGGATGGCCTCGTCCTTGCGCCCGGCGGCCGCGAGGTTGTCGGCGTAGGCGTAGAAGAGGCGAGCGCTCCACGGGTCGCGCTTCTCGGCCTTGAGGTCGTCACCCTGCAGCGAGACGACGGCGGCGTCGAGCTGCCCGAGGTCCCGCCGCGCCCCGGCCGCGACGATCGCGAGCTCGACCTGGGTGGCCTTCGCGAGCTTCGTCGAATCGACCTCCTTCGAGAGGTCGAGGGCCCGCTCGGGACGGCCGAGCGCGCGCTCGGCGTCGGCGATGATGGCGATGTGGTCGTCGGTCCGGGTCATCCGGCGGACGGCCCGCAGCTCGGACAGGGCTTCGGACCAGTTGCCGACGTGGTAGGCGACCAGGCCGAGCGCCTCGCGCACGATCGGGATGCGCGACGCCTTGGCCTTGGCGTACTTGGCGTGCTCGAGGGCGGCCTCGGGATCGCTGTCGAGCAGGCCACCAGCGGCGACGAGGTGCTTCCCGACGGTCTCGGCCAGGCCCTTCGGCAGGGTCCGCAGCTCGCGGCGGACTTCCTCGTCGAGGTCGGAGAACTCGATCTCCTCGGGGAGTTCGGGCGCCTCGAGGAGTTCCTTGGCAAGGGCCTCGTCGTCGAGCGGGCCGCCGACCTTGGGCCGCGTCTCCCGGTGGGGACGGTCCGTGCGGTCGCCTTGGGGCCGGCTGGTGTTGTCGCGGTCGTAGCGCTTGCCGGAGTCGCGGAAGCCGCCACCGGTGCGCTCGCCGCGGTTCTCACGGGAGTCACGGCTGTCGCTGCGGGAGTCACGGGAGTCGCGGCTGTCGCTGCGGGAGTCGTCGCGGCGCTGGTAGCTGCCACGGTCACCCCGCGAGTCATCCCGACGGTCGTCGCCGGCCCGGCCGCGGTCGTCGGACCGGAAACCCCCGGTCCGGGCCCCACGGTCGTCGTCGCGGCGCTGGTGGCTGGGGCGTTCGCCCCGCGAGTCGCCCCGCGAGTCGTCCCGACGGTCCCGGTCGTCGGACCGGAAGCCGCCGGTCCGGGCACCACGGTCATCGTCACGACGGTCGCTGCCACTGCGGCCGCGGTCGTCGGACCGGAAACCACCGGTCCGCGCACCACGGTCATCGTCGCGGCGCGAGTCGCTGCCGCCACGGCTCCGGTCATCCGAACGGAAACCACCGGTCCGGCCACCGCGGTCATCGCGGCGCTGGCTGCCACCGGTACGGGAGTCGTCGCGGCGATCGCTGCCACTGCGGCTGCGGTCGTCGGAGCGGAAGCCGCCGGTACGGGCGCCCCGGTCGTCATCGCGGCGCTGGTAGCCACCGCCACGCGAGTCGTCGCGGCGATCACTGCCACCGCGGCTGCGGTCGTCGGACCGGAAACCACCGGTCCGCGCACCACGGTCGTCATCACGGCGCTGGTAACCACCGCGCGAGTCATCGCGACGGTCGCTGCCACCACGGCCGCGGTCGTCGGAGCGGAAGCCGCCGGCACGGGGACCACGGTCGTCGTCGCGGCGCTGGTAGCCACCGCCGCGCGAGTCGCTGCCGCCACGGCCCCGGTCGTCGGAGCGGAAACCACCCGGGCGGCTGCCACGCGAATCGTCGCCACGGCCCCGGTCATCCGAACGGAAACCACCCGTCCGGGCGCCACGCGAATCGTCGCCACGGCCGCGGTCGTCCGAGCGGGAGCCACCCGGGCGGCTGCTGCGGTCGTCGTCGCGGCGGTTGTCCCAGCGGGGCTTGCGGTCGCCGTACGAAGATTTGCCCTGCGGCCGGCCGCCCCGGTCCTCGTAGCTGCGGCCCGGGCTGTCACTGCGGGTCCCGGAGCGGCTGTTGCCCCGGTCCTCGTACCGGCTGCCCGATCGGCCGGCGCCCCGGTCGTCGGAGCGGCCGCCACCGGTGCGGCTCGGGCCGTCGGAGAAGCGGCTGCCGCCCGGCCGGCCGCCGGAGTCGCGGCTGCCGTACCCGCCCTTGCGGTCGTCGCGGCCGCCGCTGCTGCGGCTCTGACCTGCGTACCCTCCGCGCTGGTCGCGGTCGCGGGGACCGTCGCCGCCGCGGAAGGGCTTGCCGCCGCCGCGGACGCCCTGGTCGTCGCGGCGCGGGCGGCCCTGGTGGGTGCTGTCGCGGCCACCGCGGTCCTGCCGCGCGCCGCGCCGGTCTCCCCCGGATCCGTCCGACCGGCCCCGGGAGCCTTCGTCCCGGCGTGCCGACCGGCCGGACCCATCATCGCTTGAGTCTCGTCGACCGAACTCGGACACCTGGCCTCCTGCCGTGGAAAAAATCTTGTTCTGGACATACGCGTACGGCCCGTTAGGGCAGCCAACTGGCTATCCTAACGGGCCGTACGGAAGGTAAGTTCGGCGGTGTCCTACTCTCCCACAACCCTTCGGTTGCAGTACCATCGGCGCTGTCAGGCTTAGCTTCCGGGTTCGGAATGGGACCGGGCGTTTCCCTGACGCTATAACCACCGAAACACTCCGAAACAACACACACCATGTGCTGGTGTGGTGTTTCAGAACCGTAGAGTGGATGCGTAACATCTTTGTAGACAAGTCCTCGGCCTATTAGTACCAGTCAACTCGACAACACATTACTGTGCTTCCATT